>BTVV01000047.1:0-43030 GCA_045863855.1 Planctomycetota bacterium
GAAATCGGTGAGGGCGGGAAGCAGGCTAGAGTGAGCTACCTGCGTATCGGCCAGCGCCTTTAACTCCTCCATTCTCTTTGATATAAATTCCTCCGGCCCTCCTGCTATGCATCCCTTATCACCGATTACAAAATGGGGCTTGGGAGTTACTCGAACACTCGTTTCATATTCGTACTCACTTTTCGTAATCCCATAATACCCTCCCAAATGTGCTTCATATCCCATTGCATTAATAGAAACCAATTCAGGGGATATTTCCCTCATTCCGTTTGGTATGGAAAAGAGGCAGCCACCAATAGACGCCTTCGCGCTAATGCTCTTATATGCCCCTAATAGCGGATAAAAATGCTGAACATACTCGGCCAACCTTGATCCAGGAAGAAACGACACCAACTTTAATCCATCTAAATCGGTTAATCCGCAATCCGCAATCCGAAATCCGCAATCTAATATCGGATGCCCCATCCACTCCGTCCTCATCGCCCGCTGCGGCGACTTGAATTTATCGAAAAACGGCGGCTCGAATTCGAAGACGCAGTACGCGCGGTCGATGAACTCCGCCATCTTCGCCGCGCGCTTGGGCTTCCAGGCCCAGACTTGCGGGACGATGTAGTAGAGGCACGGTATGCCGAGCTTCTTCACTTCCTTCGCGAAGCGCAAGTTGAAGCCGGGGTAGTCGATGCAGATCAGAGCAGCGGGCTTTTCCTGCTTCACGCGGTCGAGCAGTTGGTAAAAGACCTGCTTGAAGAAGCCGTAGCGTTTGGCGACTTCCCAGAAGCCGACGACCTGCATGCCGTCGAGGTCTTTGAAGACTTCCAGCCCCGCCGCCGCCATCTGCGGGCCGCCCATCCCCACGCAACGCACGGACGGATCGAGCGCCTTGAGCGCCGCGACGAGCTTGCCGCCGTGAAGATCGCCCGAGGCTTCGCCGGCGAGAAAAAAAAGCGTGCGGGACATGGGGGGAGGTTACGGGACGGAGAAAAAACGTAAAGACTGGTTTCCAGTTTCCAGTGAACGACAAAACCGGCCCGCGGCATCCAAACGCCCGCTGCTTTGATTTTTTCGCCTTTAGCTGGAAACCCGAAACCAGAGACGGGAAACTCATGCCAAAGGAGATCCCATGTCCCCCACTCTGCGCATCGGCATCGTCGGCGCCGGCGGCATCTGCCGCAGCAAGCACATCCCGAACTTCAAGCAACTCCCCGGCTGCGAATTCGTGGCCGTCTGCAACCGCACGCACGCATCGGGCGCCAAGGTCGCGGCCGAGTTCGGCATTCCGGAGGTGGAAACCGACTGGAAGAAGCTCGTCGCGCGCGCCGACTTGAACGTGATCGTGATCGGCACATGGCCGGACATGCACCGCGACGTGACGGTCGCGGCGTTGAAGGCCGGCAAGCACGTGCTCTGCGAGAGCCGCATGGCTTGGGACGAGAAGCACGCGCACGCGATGCTCGCCGCGGCCAAGGCCGCCAAGCGCAAGAAGCTCGTCACGATGCTCTGCCCGCCGCCCACGGGCTTCCGCGGCGATTTCGTGATGCAGCGCCTGATCCGGGAAGGCGTGCTCGGCAAGCCGACTCAGCTTTACGTGCGGCACATGAACGGCGGGCTGCTGGACGGTTCCAAGCCGATCTACTGGCGGCAGATCCGCAAATTCCAAGGCATCAACGCACTGACGCTGGGGATGCTCAACGAGCCCGTCGAGCGCTGGTTCGGTTCGACCGTCCGCGTCATGGCGCAGACGAAGATCCTCACGCCCAAGCGCCCGGTGGAGGCCGGTAGCTCGAAACTTCAGAAGGTCGAACGCCCGGACCTGATCAGTATCCTGGCCGAAATGAAAAACGGGATGCAGGCGACCTACATGTTCAGCGGTTTGGCGCAGCACAGCGGCATGAACGTCGTCGAAGCGTTCGGAACCGCGGGCATGATCCGCTACGACTTGGACAGCAATCGGATCTACGTGGGGCGCACCGGCCAAGCGCCGCAGGAAGTTGCCTACGGCGATACCGAAGCCCGGCACTGGACCGTGGAAGCCGACTTCGTGAGCGCGATCCGCACGGGCGCCCCGGTGACGCCTTCGTTCGAAGAAGGTGTGAAGTACATGGACTTTAGCGCGGCGGTGGAGCGTTCGGCGCAGACCGGTAAAGCGGTGCGCGTGGGCGCGTAGCGGCACTACCAACCAAACGTGTTAATCCTCAATGGGTTAGCACTTACAGGGGTTTTCTCAGACCGGGATCTAACGGATTTATTCGTGCTTTCCTGGCGCTTGTCGGGTACCTGCTGCGTCTATAGATTAGCCAGCCGGAACACAGCGTGCAGATGTTGCAGTCCACGAGGTGCGTCGTCCGTCTAACGGACACCTTCCATGCCTGTCCGCAGGGCGTGGAAGCAGGGTGCGTAACCCGCAAGGAGCCAACCTCTTCGCCATGGCGTCCACGGTTAGCCCCGAGCCCTACAAGACCTTGTGCGTGCAACTGGGTCTGCTTTCCAAGGCGAAAGCGGAACAGATGGCCCGGTTGCAGGAGCACGTGGCGGCCACCACGGGCTTGGAGAAGGATTACCTGGAGATCTGCGTTCAGAAGGGCTCGCTGACCGCAGAACAGGTGAAGCTGGTGCGCGAAGAAGCCAAAAAGCGCAGCAACACCGAGGCTCCGGCGGCCGAAGGCGCGAAACCGAAGCTCAAGGAACTGGCCGGATTCGAGATCATCGAGAAGGTCGGCCAGGGCGCGATGGGCGCGGTCTTCAAGGTGCGCCAGAAGTCGCTCGACCGCATCGTGGCCTTGAAGATCCTCCCGCCCAAGCTGGCCAAGAACAAGCAGTTCGTCGAGCGTTTCGTGCGCGAGGCGCGGGCCAGCGCGGCACTGAACCATCCCAACATCGTCCAGGGTATCGACGTCGGCGAAGATCAGGGCATCAACTACTTCGCCATGGAGTTCATCGACGGCGAGACGGTCCAGGACCGGCTCAAGCGCGAAGGCAAGCTGCCGCTGCAGGACGTCCTGGAAATCGGCCGGCAGACTTCGCTGGCCTTGGCGCATGCGCATCACCGCAACGTAATCCACCGCGACATCAAGCCGGCGAACCTGATGCTGGTCAAGCCCGCGAGCGCCCGCCAGGGGCTCACCGTCAAGGTGATGGACCTGGGCTTGGCGCGGGCGCTGGAAGACGAAGAAGGGCACCGCACCGAGGTCGGTTCCGCGCTGGGCACGCCGTACTACCTTTCGCCCGAACAGGCGCGTGGCGAACAGAACCTCACCGGCGCGTGCGACCTCTACTGTCTGGGCGGCACGCTTTATCACCTGCTGACCGGCAAACCGCCGTACGAGGGCGAGAGCTCGGCGGTGATCATGAGCAAGCATCTGACGCAGCCGGTGCCCGATCCGCAGGCGCTGGAGCCGGATCTGCCTTACGAAGTGAGCGAGATCGTCAAGAAGCTGATGGCCAAGAAGCCCGAGGAACGCTACCCGAACGGGGAAGCGCTGGCCGACGACTTGAGCGCCGTGTTGGCGGGGAACAATCCCAAGCTGATCAAGCTGAAAGGCGCGCGCGGCAAGAGCACCGGGCCGGTGGGGCCGATCACGTCCAAGCTGGGTACGACCGGCCCACGCGGAAAAGTCACGACCAAACCGGCCGGAGCGATCGGAGCGCGGCGCGAGTCCGATGAAGGCAAGGCTGCGCCCAAGCGCCTGCCCATGATCCCGATGGCGATTGCCGGGGTGGTGCTGCTGGGCGGCCTGGCCGCATTGTTCTCGGGCGGGTCGGGGGCTCCGGCGAATACGACAACCGCGAAGCAGGCGAATCCCGAGGCGAACAAGACTCAGACTGTGCCGGAGCAACCGTCCCAGAAGGGTCCGTCGACGGAAGAGATCGCCCGGTTAAAGGCGCAGGAAGAGACCAAACAGGCTGAAGTGGAGCGGCTGGCGCGGCTGGACGCGCAGAAGGAAGCCGCGCTGAAGCTCGACCAAGGCGCGGCTCAGGATTTCACCGCGCGCGAACGGGCTTGGCTGGATCTGAAGATCGCCGCCGGCGGCGATCACACGCTGGGACAGATGGCCGAACAAAAGCTCAAGTCCCTGGGCGAACAGCGCGCGGCCTTCGCAGTGCAAGCGGCCGAAGGCATCGCCACCGAAGCGCGCGCACGCGCGGCGGGATCCGATTTCGACGCCGCGCTGGCTCACTTGGGCACGCTCGACTCCAAACTGCAGCTCGAACCCGCGCAAGCGATCCTGGAGCGCGCACGGCAGGAGATCGTCGCACAGGCCGTACAGGCCGGACAGAAGGAACTGGCGGCGGCGGGCGAACTGGCGGCGGCGGGCAAGTGGGACGAAGCGGTCGTAGCTTACGAACGCGCGGCGGCCTTCAAGTACCAGCCGACGGTACAAGAAGCGCGGGCCAAGCAGGGCGAAGCCAAGGCGAAGGTGGCCGAGCGCTTGGCCGCCGCGGAAAAGCTGGCTCAGGAAAAATTCGGGGAATTGCTAGCCAAGCTGAACGAAGCGATGGAGAAACGCGAATTCGACGCCGCGCAGACGGAAATGCGGCGCGCCCTGGCGGATTCGAGCCTCGCGGCCCGGCGGGACGCGGTGGAAGCGCTGCCCGCGGCGTTGGAAGGCGTGGAGGTGGTGGTGGGGTTGGCGGGCAAGCGCTTGGACGCTGCAGGCGAAAAGGGCATGACGCCGCCCGGCGGTAAATCGGTCTACTACAAGCTCGATAACGGACGCCTGCACTACCGCCCGTATCCCGAATTCCCCCAGGTCTCCAACATGGCCGTCGAGCGCGCGCCGTGGCCGGATCTCTTCTATTTGGCCGGCTTGCAGGGCGAGGCCGCGGTCGCGGGCCTGCGCGCGGTGCCGCTCGAGAAGGCCGAAGCGCTGGCGGGATTACTGGCCCTGCTGGGCGAGCCCGATCACGCGCTGCTCCTGCTGCAGCGCATGCAAGAACAGGGCAACGAACATCTCAAGCGCCGCGCGGCGCTCTGGACGCCCGTGCTGGTGCAGTTGAGCCGCGATCCGCAGGCCCAGCTTGCCTCCGAAGCGATCAAGAAGCTTCAGGAATCGGTCGCCAACGAACGCTGGGACGAAGCGGCCAAGTCGCTCGCGGCGCTCGAAGACCCGGGCCTGAAGAACCATCCCGTGGTGGCCAAGCAAGCCGCACAGATCGCCGCCTTGAAGGACAAGATACCCGCCGCAGCCGCTCCGGCGCTCACGGAATTGGCCAAACTCTTTAAGGGCAAGTTCACCGATCTGGGCGATGGCCGCGTGCAACTGGAATACGACTGGACCGACGCCGCGCAGCTCGAAGACTTTCCTTACCGCTTTGGCGGCGTGCGCGTGTTAGCCAACGAGCTGCAATTCTTCACCGGCCGCGAGGATAACCTGGGCGCGGTGTACCACATGGCCTGCTGGCAGCCGTCCATCAAGCTCGCCTTCACGGGCCGGTCGATTCAGCGCGTCGGCGCGATGCTGAATCACCAGGTCCAGACCGTGGACGCGAAGGAATGCTGGAAGCAGGGGCTGTACATCGACGTCGGTTCCAAGGAACTGGCCCGGATTTTCCGCCTCGGCACGGAAGTGTACCGCAAGCCGTTCGTGCTGCCGCCCAACCGCGAACCGGTTCAGGTGGAGATCGGCTTCGACGGCAAAGACACGCTGCTGGCCTGCCAAGGGCAGGAATTGATCCGCTACCCCGACCAGCAGCCTCCCGGCGCGGCTACGCACAACCGCTGGGGGCTGATGTGCACGCTGGACGCGTCGTACGGCAAGGTCACGATTTCGGGCAAGCTGCAGGCCGAATGGGTGGCGCAGGCGCTGAAGGATCCGGCCAGCGTCCGCACGGTTCCGGCGCACGTGGCCGTTGCAGCGCCGCCGCCCGGGCCCAATCCCCCGCCCGCTCCGGATACGCCGGTGGCCGCGCCGGCTCCACCGCCGGCCGAACGGAAGATCAAGCAGCGCGTGCAGCTTTACGCCCACGGCAATCTGCGCTGGCAGGACACCAAGGTGGTCGTAAACGCCGGCCAACAGGTCGAGATCGTGGCCGAAGGCCAGTGGAGCCAAGGGCCGCGCAACCCGCCCGTCGGCCCCGACGGCGCCAAGGAACCGCTGGGCGAATGGCCGGCCATGTCGCTGCTGGTCAAGCGCGGGGGCGGCGAAGGCGGCATCACCCTGGTGGGCAAGAAGTGGAACGGCACCTTCGAGGAAGGCGGAAAGCTCTTCATTCAAGCCAACGACACGGCTCACAAAGACAACTTGGGCTTCGTGACGGTGACCATCACCGTATTCGAGTAACGTCCATTATCGCCGTACACAGCGCTCCGAACACGATGTACATAATCCTATGATGGCGGGCCGTGCACGCCGCACGGGCCAGGCGATTGTATCTTGATGGTGCGTACAGGCTGGCCGCCGGTACCCGCGAGGAGAACCCGATGAACGCCGTGCTCGAGGTCAAACCCACCGTGACGGTCACTCAAGCGCAGATCGACTTCTTCCACACCAACGGATTCCTGGCGCTGGATGCGATCACGACGCGGGCGGACGTCGAACGGCTTCAATCGACCTACGACCGCATCTTCGCGCAAAAGGCCGGACGCGAGGAAGGCAATCAGTTCGATCTGGGCGGAAGCGACGAGGACGGCAAGCAGGAAGGCCTCCCGCAGATTCTGAACCCCATGAAGTACGCGCCGGAACTGGCCGACATGCTGGCGCGCGTGAACGCGCGCGCGGTGGCGCAACAGCTTCTGGGCGAAGGCTGCATGGATCGCGGCAGCCACGCCATCCTGAAGCCCGCCGGACACGGGGTTCCCACGCCCTGGCACCAGGACGAAGCGTACTGGGGCCCGGACTTGGTGTACCGCTCGCTGAGCGTCTGGATTCCGTTGCAGGACGCGACCGTGGAGAACGGGTGCCTCTGGTTCGTGCCGGGCAGCCACAAACTGGAGATCCTGCCCCACCGCTGCATCGGCGGAGACACGCGCATCCACGGGCTGGAACTGATCGACGCGGAGCAGCATACGCGCAACGCGGTGGCCTGCCCGATTCCCGCCGGCGGCGCCACGTTCCATCTCAACGGCACGCTGCACTACGCCGGTCCCAACCGCACGAACCAGCCGCGCCGCGCACTGATTCTGGGCTTCGGCCTGGATGCGAAGAAGCGCGAGACGCCGCGGCGTTTTCCCTGGAACGAAGTCAAAGCCGCGCCGCGCCAGGAGCGCGCCAAGCAGTTCCAGGAAAAGGCTAAGCAGGTCCCGGCCCCGGCCAAGTAAGCGCCGACACCGAGTATTCTATTCCTCGAAACGAGTTCGCGCCCTGAATGGGCGCGAACTCGTTCCCTTGCGCTTGACATCGTCGGCTCATGTCCTAAATAGGACGCTTCACGCCATGAGCGGCGGCCGTCCTGGCCGTCCGTGCCGGTTCCCCGGTAGCTCAATGGTAGAGCATGCGGCTGTTAACCGCAGGGTTGAAGGTTCGAATCCTTCCCGGGGAGCCATGACCGTTTCGTTGTTCGAAAACCAAGACTTGAACTTATTTCCCCTTCGCTTCGCGCTTCAGGTGCTTGCGCATATAATTTGTCAATGCTTCCTTCGATATGCTGCCGTCCGCAACCCGGAGCGTTAGATTTTCCAGTTCGTCATCGGTGCCCCGAAGCTTGTAGCCATTCAAGCGCAAGAATACGTCCACTACCGTCAAGGCGACCCTTTTGTACCCATCCACGAAGGGGTGATTCTTGCAAAGATGGAACAGATAGGCCGCCGCCATGGCGGCCATATCCGCATGCAATAACGCTCCGCCAAATCGCTGCTTGGGCATGCATACGGCAGACTCGAGCAAGCCTTGGTCGCGAAGTTCCGGCGAACCGCCAAATTCCTTAATGACCCTGGCATGGACAGCACGGACTTGGGCGATGCTTAAAAAGCAGGGCTCGGAGTTCACTGGGCCAGCCGGCGCAACACTTCACGCCGCTCGCTTACGACCCGCTCTAGGCAGGCCTCAAAGCGTGCTTGATCCACGAGCTGCGGTTCGACGGGAGTGAGGATGATGGAGCCGTCGCGGACGGTAATCTGAACGCGTCCGCCTTCTTTCAATCCCACTAATTCCATTAAAGCCTTATCCAACGTCAGCGAACTGCTGTTGCCGACCTTCTTGAGTTGCTTAACCATAAAGCACCCCTTCTTGCCGTTATTACATTGCTATAACAGTCCTGCGTGGGTGTTAAGGCAGCCACGACCATCTGCCGGAGGTGGAAACGATCAATACGCCGGTTGCCGCCTACTTCACCGCCGGGAACCGTACGGCGAAGCAAGCGCCGCCGCCGGGCGCTTCGCGGTAGGAAATGCCGGCGCCTTGCGCGTGCACCAGCGCTTGGGTCAGCGCCAGTCCCAGCCCCAGACCGGCCGGCGCGTCGGACCCGCAGCCGCGAGAGAAGGGCTGGAAGAGCCGTTTGCGCAGCGCCTTATCGATGCCCGGACCGCGATCGGCCACCGCCAACTCCAAGCCGCCGTGCGCGTCCGGCGTGATCTTGATGCCGATCGAACGGTCGCTCGACGCGCGGCTGTACTTCTCGGCGTTGTCGATCAGATTTTGAAGAATCTGGTGCAGCGCCTCCGGATCGAAGCGCGCGGTTCGCGTGGTGGCGTTGGTCTGCACCTCCACCTTAGCGCCCAAGTGTTCGAGCGCCGGGCGCATCCGCTCGACGCTGGCCTGCACCGCGGCCACCAGGTCGCCGGGTTCGGCCGCGACCTCCAGCACTCCGCGCTCGAGGCGCGAAAAGTTCAGCACGTTGCCGACCACGCGCCCGAGGCGCTCGGCTTCGTCCGCGACGCGGCGCGCGTAGTCGCGCGTCTTGTCCGGATCGCCCAAGCCTTCGGCCAGCATCTCGCCGTACATGCGCATGCCGGCCAGCGGCGTTCGCAATTCGTGCGCGGCGCTGGCCGCGAATTGCGCGCGCTGCCGCGCCAAGTGCTCGGACTGGCTGACCAGCAGCACCACGCAGCAGCCCGCAAGCACCGCGATCAGCGCGCCCGACCAGAAGGTCCACAGGAACTCGGATTCCAGTTCCGACGCGTACTGTTCGCCGGCAGCCAGCGCGGGCGCCGGATCGACCGCGACGTGCCAGTGCGCGCCGTCGATCGGCAACGGCGCGTGATGCGGCAGCCGGCTGAGTCCCGCTTGCAGCGATGCCGCCATAACGGCCGAACCCCGCGAAGCCAGATCGGGCAGCTTCAGCAGCCGGTCCACCTCGGCCTCGGAGAGCAGGATGCCCTGCGTCAGCGCGCCCAGCGGCGTGGTGACTTGGCGCAACGCGACCAGCCGCGCGCGGGCTTCGATCGGGACCGTCCGCCACACGAAATCGCTTTCGTAAATCACCACCTCTTCCCCGCCCTGCATTGCGGTTTGAGGCTCCGCGTGCGCCTCCGCCGGATCGCCTTTGCCGCCGGTGCGCTTGTTCTTGCGCGACTGAATATCGATGTAGGTCGAGTTGGAATTCAGAATCTGGACCCAGGCCTCGTTGTCGAGCTTCTGCTCGTAGCGGTTGCCGTTCCAGGGGTTCGGCTGCTGCATCGCTTGTTGCTGCTCTTGGGACGGCTGCGGCGCAGACGAAGTCGAACTCGCCGACTGTTGCGGAGCCGCGCTTTCGACTTGAACCTGCTTGACCTGCTCCAATCCTTGCATGTCCTGCTGGCTCTCAGTCTGCTGCGGCGCGACGCTGGTTTGTCCGGCGGATGGGTAAGGCGCACTCGTCCAAGGCGACCCCGTCGGGTTGCCGTTCAGCGCGACCACGCACGAAACCGCGGCGGGCTCCAGCACGCTCAGCAATGCGCGCTGGCGCGGCAGATCGACGGCGACGTTGCCTTCGGGCACGACCGGATTCAAAGTGGGCAGCGAGACGCGGTTCTGCGGATCGATCTGGAAATACGCTTCGATCAGCGGTTCGCTGGGGCCCTGCGCCAGCGGCGAAAGCTGCACCGAAGGCCCTTCGCTCGCCCCCTTGGGATCGTGGTACAGATTGTTGTAGTAGTAAAAGGGGCGCTTGACTTCGTTCTCGACCAGGGCCTGCAAGCGCGTGGCGATTCGTTCGGCCAGCACCACCGCCTTCTGGCGCGCGAGCCGGCGCGGCTGTTCCTGCGTCAGGCGCTGGGTCCGTTCGATCAGGTCGTGCCGGCCGGTGATGTACCACGCCGCGATCGGCAGCCCTAAGGCCGCGGCGGTCAGCAAAGAAGCGACCAGCGTTCGGCTGGGCTGCCAGGTCATGATCGTCATGCGTCCTTCACGCCCCAGGCGTAGCCGATGCCCTTCACGCTCACGACGATGCGCGGCTGCGCCAGATCGCGCTCGATCTTCTGGCGCAGATTCGCGACGGCCATATCCACCGTGCGCGTCTCGAGCGTGCCCGGCACGCACCAGACGTGTTCCAGCAGTTCGGCGCGGCTGACGGCGCGCGCGCGGTGCCGGTGCAGCCAGCGCAGGATGCCCACTTCCCGAGCCGTCAAAACCGTCGCCTTCCCGTCGCGCAGCACTTCGCAGCGGCCCAAGTCCAGCATGCAGCCATCCACCTCCAGGCGTTCGGGCTCGGCCTGACCGATCTGGCATCGCCGCGCCAGCGCCTGCACCCGCGCAAGCAGTTCCTTCACGCCAAAAGGCTTGGTGACGTAGTCGTCCGCGCCCGAACGGAGCCCGCGGACTTTATCTTCTTCCGCGCCACGCGCCGTCAGCATGATCACCGGCAGCGCCGGGCGCGCGGTCTTGAGCCGCCGGCAAACTTCCAGCCCGTCGAGCTTCGGAAGCATCAGGTCCAGCAAAACCATATCGAACGGTTCGTCCACGCCCAGCTTCGCCGCGGCCGCGCCATCTCCGACGGCCTCGACTTCGTATCCCGACGCGCGGAGCAAATCGACGATGCCGTCGCGCAAAACCGGTTCGTCCTCCACTACCAAAATGCGCATCGTCGCACTCCCGATCGTAGCTGGCATTATAACGCCTCCTCGAAGCTCCCCAAGCAATCCCGTGGCGCCTATATAAGGGAACGTCCTCCCGTAACGGTGTAACGGCTTCGTAAATAGATTTAACCTGCTTCAAATCAATGGGTTACAAATACGGCTCACGCATTGAGAACTAAGGCTAGAATAGCGGCATCCAGGACTCGTTGGAGCCTAAGCCATGCCCATGCGCCTGTCGCCCGAACGCCGCGCCGGACTGATCGTGAACCTGAAGCGCGAATTTCAGAGCAACTTCGAAGAAGAATTGAGCACCTACCGCGCGGAACGGCTGCTGGAGTTTTTTCTGAAGCACCTCGGACCGCCGGTTTACAACCAAGGCGTCCAGGACGCACGCAAATTCATGTTCGACAAGCTTGACGACCTCGCCGGGGAGATCCAAGAGCCCGAGGGTTGGACTTAGGCCATCGCTACAAGCGGCCTTTAAAGGCCCCTGCGTAGCCGACCAGTTCGACGTAGCCGCGGCCGGTGGCGGGTTGGTCCAGAACGCGGCCCTCGAAACTGCATAGCCCTTCCCAATAGTTCACGTTGGTAGAACCTTCGGTGCGCAGTTCCTGATCGTCGAGCAGCGGCGTCACGGAGAGTACCAGGCGCTCCTGGGGAATCGTTAAGGTCCAACCGGCGGGATACTTCGCGCCGGTGTGGGGACTGGTCCAGTGCTTACGGACCTCGAGCGTTGCGGCTTCGCGGGATAGATGCACGCGCCGGCCATCGGCGAAGCGCAGTGTCCCGCTGCTAGCCGGGTCCGCCGAGCCGTCCGAGCGGCGCAGCCGGTAGAGCATCAGATCGGTGCCTTCGTCAAGCGGCACGCTGAACCAGTCCCAGCCGATCTGATCGGCGGAGAGCTGGTTGCTGCCGAACTCCTGGTCGTACCAAACCGTGCCGCGCACGGCGCGCGGCGTTTCGCCGGGCGTGGCTTGCAGCGTGCCGCTCGCTTCCATGCGTGTGAGCGACACGTAGTAGGACGCTTGACCGGGCTCGGAACCTTTGATGCTCAAGCCCGGTGTCGAACCGTGCAGCAGCGGCGGGCGACGCGGCCGCAGCTTCAACTCCACACGCCGGCCTTGCACGGTGATGTTCAGCGACCACGTTCCGTCCGCTTCGCTGCGCAAAACGTGTTCGAAAAGCCAGACGTTCAGGCTATCGGTATTGGACCCGGCCCAGGTGCTGGCGGCGCGGGAGGTCGCGTGCTCATGGGCAAAGCGCTTGCCGTTTACGTCGGTCAACGCGCCGTGGAAGAGAATCGCGTCGCGTGCCGCCAGCGTGCTCGCGCGCATTCTCGCGGTCCGGCTCAGGCCGCGGCGGAACCACGTCGCTTGAAATCCGAAGACCGCTCCGCGCTCGTCCTCCAAGGAACCGGTCAGATACCACCATTCGGTCTGGTACTCGGGGTGGCTGCCGTAGTCGCGAGGAAACTCGAACGCACGGGGCTCGACGGCGCGAAGGAATTCCGTGACTTCCGCCGCGCCAAGCTCCAATGACAGCACGCAAGCGAAATGCGCACAGATCCACCAAGGAAGCGCGCAAAATAATGACGCGCATCCGACGCGCCTGAGCCCATTCTGGACTTTTGCATTCATGCCCTTGCCCATCCATTACCGTTCACCGTTTACTCCTTACTGTTCACCCGCCTCACCTACTCTTCTCTCAACGCCGCGGCGATCGACTGTCGCTTCGAAAGCGCCAGAGGGACCACCGTCGCAAGCAATCCGGCCAACAGCGCGCAGCCCATGGTCGTCAGTACGGGAGACCATGGCCACCGGTAGCCGATGGTCCAGCCGAAGCTGCGCAGGTTCACCACATCGATCAGAATCCAGGCGAGCAGCGCCCCGAGCGGCAAGGCCAGCAGCACCGGAAAGAGCGCCATCAGGAGCGACTCGGCCGCGAACAAGCGCCCTATTTGCGTAAGCGGCGCGCCTACCGCACGCAACGTCGCGAGTTCGCGTGCGCGTTCCAAGAACAAGCCGACGAGCGTCACCGCGATGCCGGCCAGCGCCATCACGGTGGCGATGGCTTGCAGCAGATACGTCACCGCGAAGGTCCGGTCGAATACATCGAGGATCCGGTCGCGCAAATCGGCGTTGCTGCGCACTTGGACTAAATGGCGGCCGGCGAAGCTCGCGCGCAGCGCATCGGCGACCGCGGCTGGGTCGGCTCCGCGATCCAGATACAGCGCGGCGTTGCGCACACCCGACTCGCCCAGCGCATCCAGAAAGCGCGCGGCGCCGGTCAGCGCGTACCCGCGATCCCAGGAGTAATCGCGCACGATCGCCGCGATCCGAAACGATTCCTCGCCGTTCCGCCCGTTCACGCGCAGCGCGTCGCCAACCTTCAGGCTATGGTGATGGGCCAGCGGCTCGCTGATCAGCACTCCGCCCGCCAGCGCGAGATCGGCCGCCGTATCCAAGTCGGGCCCGTCCAGAATCTCGAAGCGCAACCTGCTTTCGGGAATCGGCAGGTCGGCGCCCAAGAACAGGAAAGACGTATCCGCGTAAGGCACCTCTTTGACCCGCAGCGTATCCACCGCTCGCACGCCGGGCGTCGTGCGCGCAAGCTCGATCGCTTCGTTCGGCACTCGCGCATGTTCGGGATCGATCTTCTCGTGCGGATCGCCGAGGTACAGGTCGGCGCGGATGGCGGCGCCGATCCACTGCCGGACTTCCTGCTCGAAACTCCCCACCATCACGATTACGCCGACGGTCATCGCCAGCGCCACGCCCAAGGCCGCCGCCGCGCCGCCGGTGCGCGAAAGCGAGCGCAAGACCGCACCCGAAGCCAGAGGCAAAGTGAGCGCGCCCATACGCTCGGCGGATTTTTGTACCAGCGGCAGGCCCACCGCCATGGCTAGCGGGAGCAGCGATGCGCCGGCGCCCACGAACGCAAAGGCCGCGAGCAACGCCGGCCACCATGCTTTTGTCGGAAACGCCAGCGCCGCAGTGCCCACCGCAGCTTCGGCGAACGAGAGCATCAGGAGCCGCGGCGCCTGCGCTCTAAAGGTGAGTTCGCCGTGGCTGCGCAGGCCCACCATCCGCGGCGGCGTGCGCGCGGCATCCAGCGCCGGGAGGTAGCCTGCCGCCGCGGCGAGCACGCCCGCGCCCAGCACCGCGCCGACGGCCGTCCACGCGTCCAGCGGTGCAACCTCCACGCGCACGAATCCGTACAGGTTCGTGATCGTCTCGGCCACCGAACCGACCAGACTTTGCGCGAGCACCGTGCCCAGCGCCACGCCGAGCGTGCCTCCCACAAGCCCCAGCAGGACGGTCTCGAGCAATACCGCCGCCAAGAGTTGGCGGCGCGCCGCACCCAAGCAGCGCAATTGGCCGAGGAGCCCCAAGCGCCGGACCACATTGAACTGCGCGGCGTTGTAGACCAAGAGGGCGCCGACCACGAGCGCCAGAGCGCCCAGCGCGAGGAGGTTCAGTTGGAAGGCTTCGACCATTTTTCCCACGCGCGCGCCGCGTTCGGCGGGCAGGACCAGCCGTTCGCCCGGCGCCAGCGCGGCTTCGACCTCCGCTTCCGCGCCGGAGTCGATGCGGAGATCGAGCCGCGAAAGCACGCCGATGCGCGCGAAGATTTCCTGCGCCGACGCCACATCGACGAGCGCCGTATCGCGGGCGGCTTCGCCCAAGGCATCCAGTTCGAAGGTCGCCAGCACGCTTAGTTCCACCGCACGCCCGCTCACTTCGGCGACCAGCGTGTCGCCGGGCTTCGCTCCGGCGGCCTCGGCCCAAGGACCGGGCAGCACCGTTGCCCCGGGCTCGGTAAGAAACGAAATAAAGTCCGCGCCCTTCACCAGCGGTTCATCAGGGCGCTCGTTCAAGAACGGTGCGGCAAAGAGCGGATCGAGGCCCAGGATGCGCAGGGGCGGCAGGTTTGCGCGAACTTCGGCGCCGTCCCGACGCAGCGACCGGATCGAGACGCGCCCCTCGACGACCGGCTGCACGCATTCCACGCCGGGGAGCGCCCGGAACGCCGGCAGCCGCGCTTCGTCCACCCCGCCCTCGCGCACCACCTGATGCGTAGCCCGGCCCGCCACGGCTTCCACGGCGCTGACGAAACTGCCGCGCGCCGCGCTGCCGGCGAGGTGAATCGCGACGAAGACGCCTACTCCCGCGGCCATCGCCGCCACGGTGGTCGCCACCGACCCTGGCCGCCGGCGCAAGTCGCCGAGCAGCACCCCCAGCAGCGTGCGTGTCGCGTTCACGCGCCTCCTTGGGGCGCCGCCGGCACGAGTTCGTCCGCCGCCAGCTTGCCGTCCACAATGCGAATCATGCGGTCGCAGACCGCGACGACGTTCTCCCCGTGCGTGGCCATCAACAAGGTGACGCCGGCTTCGCGGACGACTTCGCGCAACAGGCGCAAAACTTCCTCGCCGGTGGCTTGATCGAGCGCCCCCGTGGGCTCGTCGGCGAGGACGATGCGCGGGCGGTTCACCAGCGCGCGGGCGATGGCGACGCGCTGCTGCTGCCCGCCGCTGAGCGCATCGGGGTAAGCCGCGAGTTTGGAGGCCAAGCCGACCCGTGCGAGCAGTTCGGCCGCACGCGCCTGCGCATCGCCCGCCGCAAGGCCCGCTAACCGCGCGGGCAACGCGACGTTCTCGAGGACCGGGAGCGTGGGAATCAGATTGAAGAACTGGAAGACGAATCCCAGCGTCTCGCGGCGATAGCGCGCGGCGGCGGCATCGTCGAGACCCGCCAGATCGCGCCCGGCCACCTCGACCCGTCCGGCGGTAGGCGTGTCCATCGCTCCGACCAGATGCAGCAGCGTGCTTTTCCCGCTCCCGCTGGGCCCCACCACCGCCAGCACCTGGCCGGCCGGAATTTCCAGGTCCAGTCCCGCGAGGGCCACGGTTCGTGCGCCGCCCGAACCGAAGACGCGTTCGGTGCCGCGCAAGCGGATCAAGACCGGCGCATCGGACCCCATGCGCATCTCCTTTATGGGCCGGCGGGCGGCCGCCGATCCGCCCTTTCTTCGTTGACTTCAGTCATACCATGCATTAATTTCTGTTCAAACAGAAATAGGAGAAGAAACCATGAAGCTTTCGCCCATCCAGGAAAAGTTCATCCTCCACTGGGGCGAGATGGGCACGCGCTGGGGGATCAACCGGACCGTCGCGCAGATCCACGCCCTGCTCTACGTCAGCCCCCAGGCGCTGCACGCCGAAGAGATCGCCAAGACGCTTTCCGTCGCGCGCAGCAACGTGAGCACCAGCCTGCGCGAACTGCAAGGCTGGGGCATCGCCAAAATCGTCCATGTCCTCGGCGACCGCCGCGACCATTTCGAATCGATGACCGACGTCTGGGAAATGTTCCGCGTGGTCTTCGAAGAACGCAAGCGCCGCGAGATCGATCCGACACTCCAAGTGCTGCGCGAATGCCTCGTCCAGTCCGAGAAGTCCGGCAAGGAGGAGGCGCTCACCCGGCAGCGCATAAGCAACATGCTCGAATTTCTCGAAACGATGGACGCCGGATTCGAACAGGTGCGCCGAATGCCGACCGAGTCGCTGGCCAAGTTCATGAAGACGCTGGGCAAAATCCTGAAGACGCTGGGGCTGATGAGCTGAGTCGAAGGAGCGGCAATTCGCGAAGGAGCACCCATGAGCTTCCAACCGCCCCCCGACGTCTTGAGCCAGGCCGCACACGCGCGGTTGCTGGAAACCGAAGGCGCGCCGCTCCTGCTTGCCAACTGGTCGCGCACGCTGATGCTCCATTTCGAGGCCGATGCCGATGCGCTCCAACGTGCGGTGCCCTTCGAACTCGACCGCCACCACGGCGTCGCCTACGTCTCCCTGGTCGCGTTCACGCAGGAACGCCTCCGCCCACGGCGCGGCGGGCGCTTCACCGAGTGGCTCAGCCGGCCCGTCGCCACGCACGGCTTCCTGAATCTGCGTACGTACGTGAAGCACGGCAGCGAGCGCGGCATCTTTTTCCTCGGCGAATGGATTCCCAACCGCCTCGCGCAATGGCTGGGGCTGCGGCTGTTCGGACTGCCCTATCGCCTGGGTTCGGTGGTTTACCGGCACGCGCACGAATCCGGCACGCTGGCGGGAGAAGTCCGGCCCGCCGACGTGCCCGGCAAACTGCGCTACGCCGCGCGCATCGATCCGACTTGGGAGTTCGATCCGCCGCCGCCGGGGTCGCGCTCGCACTTCCTGATGGAACGCTATTCCGCGTTCTGCGCGCGGAAAAACTGGCGCGGGCGCTTTCGGATCTGGCATACGCCATGGCCCCAGGCGCACGTGGCCGTGAAGTTCGATTCGCTCGACTTCCTGCAAGGGCTGGGCCCGTGGGCGTGCGAGCTGCGCTACGCCGGTGCGAATTACTCGCCGGGCGTACGAGATGTCTGGATCGGCCGGCCGGCGCGGTTGGAAGCGCCCGTGCCGCGCGCGGCGCCGGCCGCCGCTCGTCCTTCCGCGGCTCGCTTGCGTCCGGCGGTCGAACTGCCGCAATCGAAACCGGGATAGTCCGGCTACTCGCGCACGCCCCACGTTCGCAGCGCCTGCTGCAACGGCGGCGCCGCGCCGGAGCCCGAGTTTTCGAAACCGGCGCCCGCCGCACCGCCGTCGAGCACCACCCCCGCCTTGAGGCCCGGACCCAGGGCCAGCCCGCGCAGCTTGAGTTCCTCGGCCTTGTCTTCGACGCGCACGGCCATGTCCGAATCGTACAGCGCGCAGCCCAGCACGCTCACTTTTGCGCCGCCGTTTTTCCCCGGTCCGCGCAGGCGCAGGCCGATTTCGTTGTCGTACAACACGCAGCCTTCCACGCGCGCATCCAGGTGCTCTTTCAAATTAAAGGCGGCCATGTTCGAGATCGAACCGCCGCGCCACCCGAAGGCCACGCAATTGCGTATGACCAACTCGGCGCGCGGACCCTTCTTCGGGTGCTTCGTATCGATGGCGTTCTCGCCGGGACGCTCGCCGCGTTTGAAGCCGCCGAGGTCGGCCTCCAGCGGACCGGTCCAGATCCGGCACTGTTCGACGCGCACCGGTCCCCAGTGTTCGCGCGACGGATCGAACTGGATGCCGTCGCCGGAGACGTGGTGAATGTCGCAATCGCGGATCGTCAGGGTGCCGGGGCAGCCGGAAATGCCGTGCGCATCCTTCTGATCCTTGAAGCTTCCGGCCAGCATATGGTGAATCAGGCAGCGTTCGATCACCACGTTCTTGGCGTATACCGAAATGCCGTTCACCGTCCCGTTGCGAATCGTGCAATGCCGTAGCGTCACGCCGTCGCATTTGATGCGGACCAGATGCCCGGTCTTAAAGCCGCCGTCGATCAAATAGTTTTCGTAAATGCCGGGCTTATCGATGACCAGTTCGCTCACCGTCTTTGGTTGAGCGCCGGCGCCCACGAATCCGCGCGGACCCGGGGGCGGCGCCAGCGGACGCGGTTCGGGCACGCCGGGTTGTTCCGCGAAGAGGCTGGCGCAAGCCATCGCCAGCAGCAGGCCTATCCGGCATCGAACGATCCATCCACACGTGAGCATGCTTTCTTTATATAACGAGCCTCCCCAAACTGCATCTATCTGCCGCGACCGCGGCGTCGCTCTATGGTACTATGCGGGCGTCCTCTCAACGCAACAGGAGTACCTCCATGCCCGCATCGGCTCCGCTTCGCCCCGCCACCGGACCGCAGGAAACGCCCCGTGGGATCGTGGTCCGGCATCCGCTCATGGTTACCGACGCGTATATCGCCGATCTGCGCGCGATGCGCCGCGAACGCCGCGCGCGACTGTCCGAACTCAAGACACCCCGTGACGTGCGGCGCTATCAGGAGCGCGCGCTCGAAGCCATCGATCGCGCCTTCGCGCCTCGCCCGCCCAAGACGCCGCTCAAGCCGCGTGTCTACGGTTCGCTGGAGCTTCCCGGCGTGCGCGTGGAGAAGCTGACCTACGAAAGCCGGCCCGGTGTCCTCGTCACCGCCAACCTCTGGCTGCCCGCGCATGCCGGCGCCGCGCGCCGCGTGCCCGGCGTGGTGGTCCCTTGCGGGCACAGCGGCGACGGCAAACTGGGTTATTTTCGAATCGGGCAGCGGCTCGCGCGCGCCGGCTTCGCGGCCATCATCTACGATCCGTACAATCAGGGCGAACGCGACCAGTACTACGGCCTCAGCGGGACGCTGGCCGAACAGGTCAGCGCCAATTGCTGCTTCGCGCATAACATGATGGGCAAGCAGCTCGAACTCTGCGGCGAATTCTTCGGCGCTTGGCGCGCCTGGGACGGCATCCGCGCGCTGGATTATCTGCTCACGCGGCCCGAGATCGATCCGGCCTGCCTGGGCGTCACGGGCAACAGCGGCGGCGGAACGCTCACCACCTGGCTCTGGGCCACCGAACCGCGATTCACGATGGGTGCGCCGAGCTGCTTCATCACCGGTTTTCTGCGCAACATCGAGAACGAGCTGCCCGCGGACAACGAGCAGTATCCGCCGGGCGTGCTGGGCGCGGGTCTGGAACACATCGATTTCCTGATCGCGCGCGCGCCCAAGCCGCTGTTGCTCTTGGGCCAGCATTACGATTACTTCGACCGCCGCGGCCTGCGCGAGTCGCACCTCGAACTCAAGCGCATCCAAACGATCCTGGGCGCATCGTCCGCGAGCCACGATCTCTTCATCGGGCCACAAGGCCACGGTTATTCGTGGCATAACCAGCAGCGCATGATCGAGTTCTTCCACCGGCACGCCGGTTTCAAGGGCAAACCGGTGCAGCTCAGCGACGAAGAACTGCCCGATTCGATCAAGCCGTCGCTGACCGTGTTGCCCAAGGGCAATACCGTCGCGCACGGCGCCACACCGATATACGCGCTGATTGCCGCGCGCGGGCTCGAGCAGAACGCGGCTCGCAAGCGCAAGGGCGCGCCCTCGCGCGAAGGACTCATGAGCGCCGTACGCAAAGTGCTCGCCATAGAACCGGAAGCCGGAACCCGGCACGGCCGCAAGGATCCGCCGCATTACCGCAATCATCAGCCCGCGCAGTACGGCGCCTACCGCGGGACGTGCTTTGCCGTCGAAACCGAATGCACCGACAGTCCCGACGCGCCGGGCGCGCGCATCCGCGCGTTCTTGCATCAGCCGTGCGAGAAGTTCGGCTACTCGCTTGACCTGCCCGAACGCGTCACGCTCTGGCTGCCGCACGTCAGCGCCGAAGCCGAGCTGAACGCGCCGGATCTGGCCGGCGCTCTGATCGGCAAGTCGGCGCTGCTGGCGCTCGACGTGCGCGGGGCCGGGTATTCTATGCCCCCCGACAGCAATTTCTTTCATCCGTACGGCTACGACTACATGCACCACGGGTACGGCCTGCTTTTCGGCCGAAGCTACCTCGGCCGGCGCGTCTTCGACGTGCTGCGTACGCTGGATCTCCTCAGCGCTCAGGGCGTCCGGGAAGTCGAATTGATCGGGCGCGGCCATGGCGCGCTGATCGCGGCGTACGCGGCGCTGCTCTGTCCGGATCTGGTTCGAAAGATCACCCTCTACGGCGCACCGACGTCATACTTAAACTGGGCGACGGCGCCGGTGGTGGGTTGGCCGGCATCGTGCATGCCGCGGGGGGTGCTCAAGCAGTTCGACCTTCCCGACGTGTATCGTGCGCTTGGCGCGCGGTTGCGCATCGCCAGCCATTGGGACGAACAGATGAAGCCGGCCCGGCCGCAGCGCCTCAAGGCCGCCAAAGCTCCGAACGGGCGCAAGCGCCAGAGCGCCTAATCGCTGCATCCGGACCGGAAACGGGACGATACGCCTAATAGGGTGTGTCCCGTTTCGGAGTCCGTCATGGCCCAGCACGAATCGTTCGCCGACACCAGCGTGGACCTGCGCACGCTGGCCACCGAAGCCTCCAATCCGCGCACGCGCGACCTGGACCGCCTCGGCACGCTCGACCTGCTCGAACGGATTAACGCCGAAGACCGCAGCGTGCCCGATGCGGTGCGAGCGGTGCTTCCCGCGCTCGTGCGAGTAGTCGAGACCACCGCGGCGCGCATGGCGCGCGGCGGGCGCTTGATCTACATCGGCGCGGGAACCAGCGGCCGGCTGGGTTGCGTCGACGCCAGCGAGATGCCGCCAACCTACGGCGTCCCGCCGGATTGGGTGCAAGGCATCATCGCCGGCGGGCCCGAAGCGCTCCTGCGCAGCATCGAAGGCGCGGAAGACGACGCGGCCGCGGGCGTGGCCGATCTGGCGGCTCGGCACATCGGCGCCACCGATACGGTCGTGGGGCTCTCCGCCAGCGGACGCGCGCGCTACGTCCGCGCGGCGCTGATCTACGCCCGCGAACGCGCCGCGTTTACCGCCTGCATCACCTGCAACCGCAATTCGCCGCTGATCGCCTGCGCCGCCGAAGCGCTTGTCGCCGAAACCGGGCCCGAAGTCGTGACCGGCAGCACGCGCATGAAAGCCGGCACGGCGCAGAAGCTGATCCTCAACATGCTCTCGACGGCCGTGATGGTGAGGCTGGGGCGCGTACGCGGCAACGCCATGCTGGACGTACAACTCAAATGCGAGAAGCTCCACGAGCGCGCACGGAACATCCTGGTCGACGCCACTGGCTGTTCGCCCGAAACCGCCGCACGCACGCTGCACGAAACCGGCGGCTCGGTGCGCGCCGCGTACGAATTATTAGCAGCCCAGCCCCCGCGCTAAACCACGCCGAACCTGCACATTGCACGCAGTGCCCGCTCACATTCTTCGTTCCGGCAAGGTAGAATACCGCGAAGGTTCGCCGCGCCTCGATGGCTCCTACTCAGCGGCCCGGAGGTCCCCCGCATGTCCCGCCCTGTAACGCTTGGCATGGTCAATGTGCTTTTGAAGAACCAGCCGCTTGAAGAGCGGCGTGCGCGGCTCCTGCAAGATGTGGACGCGGCCGGCAAACTCGGCTGCCAGATCGTATTGCTCCCCGAGTTCGCGGATCACCACGTCACGCACGAGGCAGGGCTGGCACGGCAGAAATCGATCGAAGAACTCCGGCGTGTGGTGGGTTTGAATTGGGACAGCCCGTTCATCGAAGCCCTGCGCAAGCGCGCGCAGCAGTACGGCATGGCCGTCATCCCCAACGTACTCTGGACCGGGGAGAGCAAACCGTACAACCGGGCGGTGGTCATCGGGCCGGAAGGCACCCTGCTGGGGCACTACGACAAGACTCACCTCGCGCCCGAAGAGGAACATTGCGTCGCACGCGGAGGCCGTTTGAAGCCTATCACCACGCCCTTCGGCAAGCTGGGGCTCTTCATCTGCTACGACGTGAACTTCCCAGAGATCCCGCGCTGCTACGAACTCCAGGGCGCCGACCTGCTGCTCTGGACCACCATGCGCCAATGCGAGACCGAAGACATCCTGTACGGCGCGGTGCTGCCGGCCGTCGCCTACACGCATAAGCTGCCGTTGGCGGTGGCGACGTACGTCACGCCCAATCAGCGCGAGACGCGCCGTCCCATGACAAGCGCCGTGTACAACGCCTGGGGGTTGCAGGTGGCCGGCGGGACGTTCGCCGAAGGCGTGGTCGCCGGCTCGCTGGATCTCGACGACGTGCCCCTGCAACGCCGCGCTTGGGGCACGCCGGAATGGGTCCGCGGATGCACCTACCAGCAGCGCCAGCGCCGCCCGGATCTGTACGGCTCGCTCACCCAGGAACTTACCGGCGACGCCGCCAACCCGGCCGCGGAACCCACCGTGGCCGTGCACCCCGAGTTGCTCAATCCCAAGCTGTAAGCGCCGCGCAAGGCCGGAGAAGGTCCGGTACGCGGCCGGTGAGTTTACAGTTTCTGATAGCGCGGGCCATCGCCGCCGGGCGGCGTGACCCACGTGATGTTGCCGTAGGGGTCCTTGATGTCGCAGGTCTTGCAGTGCACGCAGTTCCCGAAGTTGAGCTGCAAATGCCCCTGCTTCGGATCGGCGGCCTTCACGCTCTCCTTCGTTACGTCCACGTACTCGACGTTGTTGCCCATGCGCGGACCGGCCCATTCGCCGCGCCGCGGGAAGCGGAAGCTGGGCGCTTCTTTCGATTCGGGCACCACCCATTCGTATACGGAAGCCGGGCAGAAGTGCTGGCACGGGTTCCCGAACTCGTGCGTGCAGCGGTTCACGCACAGATCCTGGTCGGGCACGACCAGATGGCAAGGCTGCTGCTCGCCGTGCTTGGTGCCCGAGTGATACACGCTGGTCACTTTGTCGAAGGTGAGCTTGTTGTCGGGCGTGAATTCCGGGAGCGGTTTGACGCCGTCGCTGTGATGCTGGCGCAGGTAGCCGGTATTTTCGTGGTCGGCCTTCACCGTCATCGGATCGGAGAGTCCGCGCCCGCCGGTGGCGCGCTGGAGCATCTCCAGCATGCCGCCCTTGAGCAGCCCCTCGGCGTAGGCCTGGCGCCAGTTGCGCATCGCATGCAGCTCTTCGAATGCCCAAGACTGCTGGAACAGATCGTCGAAGCGTCCCAGGCTCTTTTCGCTGAAATCCTGTTTATGCAGGGCCTCCAGAATCGCGTCGGCGGCCAGCGCGCCGGTCTTCATGGCCAGATGAGCGCCCTTCAGCCGCGCGGCGTTCAGGAAGCTCGCTGCATCGCCGATGATCAGGAAGCCGTCGCCGTACGTGCGCGGGATGCTGTAGTAACCGCCCTCGGGAATCGCCTTCGCGCCGTAACTCACCAGCTTGCCCGAAGCGAAGATGGGCTTCAGCGCCGGATGCAGCTTCAGCCGCTGCGACTCGTAGTGCGGATCGAGCGCCGGATCGGAGTAGTCGAGCCCCACCACCAGCCCGTAGGCGACGTGCGTCTCGTCCAGCCCGTAGACGAAGCTGCCGCCGAACGCTTCGCGCCCGGACGTCTGCAGAGGGTAGCCCAGCGTATGCAACACCTTGCCCGCCGGGAACGTACCGGCCGGCACTTCCCACAATTCCTTCACCCCGATGGCGTACGTCTGCGGATTGCGATTGCCTTGCAGATTCGCTTGGCGCGTCAGCACCTTGGTCAGATTCCCACGCGGGCCTTCCGCCAGGACCGTGACCTTGGCGCGAATCTCGGCCCCAGGTGCGTAGTTCGGGCCGGGCTTGCCGTCCTTGCCGACACCTTCGTCGCCGCAGCGCACACCGGTCACGTGGTCGCCGTGCATCAGCAACTCCGCGCCGGCCACGCCTTCCAGAATCTCGACGCCACGCTCGCGCGCTTCGCTGGCCATCCACGCCGCCACTTCACCCAAGCTGACGACGTAATAACCTTCGTTGTGCAGATACGGAGGAATTATCGCCTCGGGCAGGGGGAGTTTCTTCGTCTCGGTCAGGAACGCGATCTCTTCCTCAACCACCGCCTGCTTGATCGGCGAGGTGTAGCGCCACTCGGGCAGAATCTCGTTCAGGCCCTTAGGATCCAGCACGCAGCCCGACAACACGTGAGCGCCGACGCTGGGGCCTTTCTCCAGCACCAGAATCTGCAGATTCGCAAGCGGCGAGCCGGGATGTTCGCGGTTGTGGCGTTTAACCCGGTCGGCCAGGCGAATGGCGCAGGCCAGTCCGCCCACCCCGCCTCCCACGATCAGCACGTCCACTTCAAGCACTTCGCGCTCGGCCATGTATGGGCTCCTGAAAGCTAGACACGAAGGATAGTTATGTTTACGGATCAGGACAAGTGCAGGGCTGCGCCATTCGCGCGTCTTACTTCTGCCGGAAGCACGGGTTAAACCATTTTTGACCCGTATGCAAAGACCCAACCTCTTTTGGGTATAATCCTTATATGAGTTCCCCCGCCCCGCCCGCCACGCCGCTCAGTGGAAATGTCCGCCCGCGCGATCGCGCCGGCCGGCGCTGGGCGAAGGCCCTGGGGCTGGTCGCGCTCATTCTGTTCGCCTGCTGGTGGACAGGCCAGCACTTAGCCGAACAAGTCCGCGACCTGAACGGCGCCGAATTGCGACAGCGCATGGCTGACGAAGAAATTTTCGAAGTCGAAGAGGCCATCCGCCAAGTCAATCGCCTGGATGTCCGCGCGCGCCGGGAGGTGATGCAGAGCCGCGAAGCGCAGCGCTATTTCGAGCGCCTTAAACCCGAGGCGCGCGTGCGCTTCGTCAAGGAGACCCTCGACCGCGGCCTGCAGGAACAGATCGAGCAGTACCGCAAGATGCAACCCGAAGAGCGCAAGGCCTTCATCGAGGAAGCCAAGAAGCGCCAAGAGCAGGCCCGCGAAGACTTGGAAAACCTCCCGCCCGAGGAGCGCGCGCGCGTCCGCGAGATGATCCGCAACGGCAACATGGAGGAGATGGTCGAGCGCGCCACGCAGCAGTTTCTGCGCGTGACGACCAGCGAAGAGCGCGCGGAACTGGCCCCGCTGTACGAAGGCGCGCTCCAGAACCTCCAGCGCGCGCGGAGCTTACCCCGATGAAGCGCGGCTTCACGCTCACCGAACTCCTGGTCGTCCTGGCCATCGTCGCGTTGCTGGCGGGGCTCTTGCTGCCCGTCCTCGCCCGCGCCAAAGCCGAAGCGCGGCGCACTCAGTGCAAAAGCCAGCTCAGCCAGCTCGCCAAAGCCGCCAACCTGTACGCCGACGAGCACGGGCAGCGCTACCCCACCCTGGCCCTACGCCCAACGCTGAACGACGGCGCGCGCCTTTGCGACGCGTTGCAACCGTACATCCCCGATCCGCGCCTCTTCCGCTGCCCCGCCGACGACCGCGGACTTTTCGAATCGGAAGGGGCAAGCTACGAATGGAACGTTATACTGAATGGACAGCCGCCCGCCGGGTTCCTGGAGCAGGTTGTGGGTTCGTCCAAGGCCCCGATGCTCTACGATTACGAAAGTTTCCATCCCGATCCGGGAACCGGAAGCTGGGGCGGCAAGAACGTGGTTTTCTGCGACGGTTCCGTGGCGCATTGAAAGAGTGATCCCATGTCCAAGAAGAAGGCTCCCGAAGAAACCGCTTCCGCCGCACCGGCGGCTCCCGAGCCTCACCTTCCCGGCAGCGGTTCCTGGACCGTGCCCAAGTGGGCGCTGATCGCCGGCGCGATCATGCTGGCCGCGGGCTCGTTCGCTTTCGCGCGAAAAGATCGATCCGAACGCGACGGCCTCATCAAGGCCATGAACGAGTCGCGCGTCAAAGTGCACGACGAAGCCAACGGGTTGGAACGCAGCTTTGGCGAAACCAACCTCGAGACCAACCAAAAGGAATTCCTTAAGGTGCTCGGCGCCATCTCGAAACGCCCGGCGCTGGCGCAGGACATCTTCCGCACCGTGATCGGCAACGGGACCACGCAGGGCCGCATCCTCGCCTGCCGCATGGCGCCGCACCTGGCTCATGCGAACCTGCTCGAAGAAGCGGACGTCAAAGCCATCGCCCGGCAACTCGACCCCAAGGAAGAAGCCTCGCTGCGCCGCGCCGCGCAGGACGCGCTTTCCTGGGTGCTCGCCATCGCCGATCCCGTGAAGGGCAAGCAGTTGGAAACGCTCAAAGCCAAGCCCGCGAATCCGAAGGAAAAGTGGCAGGCCAAGACGTTCGATTCCGAATTCTTCGGCCAGAAGTTTCTGATCGTGCGCTGGTCAGCCCCCGACGCGTGCGCGGCCTGGTTCGAAGAGCATGCGGGCCAAATGAAGTGGGACAACCATCTCAAGCGCTACGCGATCGGCGAAGCCCCGAAGCCCGAGACCGCCGTCGCGCCCACGGCTCCCGCGCAGCCCGGCACCTGAACGCGCTCGCGCGACGCATGCCCGCCTCCTCGCGCGAACCGCTCCTCGTTCTCGAAGGCTTGAACAAAGTCTTCTCGCGCCGCTGGCTCGGACGCGGGCGCGAACTCACCGCCGTCCGCGATCTTTCGCTGACCGTCTACCGCGGCGATCTCTTCGGCTTCCTCGGCCCCAACGGCGCGGGAAAATCTACCACCCTGCGCATGGCCTTGGGGCTTATTCACCCCACCGCAGGGCGCGTGCTCATCGCGGGACACGACCTCGCCCACGAGCGCCTTGCCGCGCTGCGGCAGGTGGGCGCCTTCGTCGAAGCGCCCTCCTTTTACGGTTACCTCAGCGGCCGGAAGAACCTCGAGATTTTCGCCGGCCTGTCCGGAGGCGTCGAGGACTCCGCGATCGACGCCGTCCTCGAACGTGTCGGCCTGCGCGGGCGCGAACGCGATCCCGTTTCGGTCTACAGCCACGGCATGCGCCAGCGCCTGGGCATCGCCGCGTGCTTGCTCCCGAAGCCGAGGCTCCTGATTCTCGACGAACCCACCGACGGGCTCGATCCGCACGGCATCCGCGACGTCCGCGAACTTCTCGTCAGCCTCGTCCGCGACGACGGGCTCACCGTTTTTCTCTCCAGCCATCTGCTCACCGAAGTCGAACACCTCTGCAACCGCATCGCCATCCTCGAGCAGGGCGAACTGATCTTGCAGGGCGAACTCGCCGAACTGGAACGCGAACACCGCGGGCTGTCCTTGAGCGTCGACCGGCCGGCCGAAGCCGCCAAGCTCTTGCGCGAACGCTGCGGCGTGCAGGCCGAAGCGCATCCGCCGCCGCGCGAGGGCGTGCGCATCCGCCCCGGAGCCGCCGATACGGCGGCGCTCAACCGTGCGCTGCTCGAAGCCGGTTTCCGGGTCGCCGCGCTGGAACCCGAGCCGCATTGGCTCGACCGCCTGTTTCTCGAACGCACCACCACGCGCGAAGCCGCGCCCATGGAGGCGCGGCCGTGAGCGGACTCTTCGCGCTGCTGCGCTTCGAATGGACCAAGCTGCGCGGGCGGCGCATCACCTGGGTGCCCTTCGCCGTCCTCGGCGCCGTCGTCGCCATCATCGTCGCCGTCTTTCACCGCCTCGAATTTCAGCACATGCTCCACCTGCTTCGCGCCAGCTTCCAGCTCACCGGCAAGCAGGATTTCATGAATGGCTACTACATGACCGCGCACGCGATGAACCCGATCTTCAACGCGCTGCTCCCGATCTTCATCGCCGTCGCCTCGGGCTTGATGGTGGCCGGCGAGACCGAACAAGGCACGCTCCGCGCCTGCCTGATCCGGCCCGTCACGCGCCGCGCGCTGATCCTCGGCAAATTCGCGCTCCTGAGCGTCTACGCCTTGGCGCTCTGCTTCTTTGTCCTCGCTCTGCTCGTCGGCGGCGGCATCCTCAGCTTCGGACACGGACCCTTGTACACGCTCAACATCCTGTTCCAGAACGGGCAGGAAGGCGCGAGCATGATTCCGGCCGCGGAAGTCCCGGGACGCATGTTCATGGCGGGCCTCATCGCCACCTTCGGGATGACCGTCCTCGCCGCCTTGGCGCTTTTGATCTCCGCGCTGGTCGATACCGCCGCCATGGCCTACGTCCTCACCCTCAGCCTGTACTTCGCCGTGCTCACGCTCCGGTCGCTGCCGCTCCTCGATTGGCTTTATCCGTATCTCTTCGTCACCCACATGCTGCGTTGGCAACAGTGCTTCTACAGCCATCTGCCCATGGGCCAGATTCTCGTCTCGTTGGTCCATCTGGCGTGCTACCTCGTCGCCTTTCTCTCGGCCGCCGTGCTCCTGTTCGAAGAGCGCGACATCAAAACCTGAGCACCGTTCTTCCCCGTGCGCCCGCGCTCCTCTGTGGTAAGAAAGACCCCCGCGTCCACCGGAGTTCCCACGCCATGAGCACCTTGCTGAGAGCCGTACTCTTCGACATGGATGGGCTCTTGATCGACAGCGAAGACCTTCACATGCGCGCCTTCGCCGCGACCGGCGCCGAACTGGGCTACGTGCGCGAGCCGCGCGAATACTCGTGCTGGATCGGGCACAGCGCCATGGAATTGGCCGAATGGATGGTCGAACGCATCGAAATCAAAGTCGAGCCTGCCGAACTGCTGCGCCGCGAACAAGAAGCCTTCTTGAAGATCCTGCGCCAGGAACGCCCCGCCCCGCTCCCCGGTGTGCGCGAAATGTTCGACGGCTGCGACTCGCTAGGACTGGCGCGCGGACTGGTCAGCAGCACCGTCTACCATCAAGTCGTGAAGACCATGGCCGTCGTGCTGCAGCACCTCGAACGCGAGCCCGTCCTCGAATCGCACTTCCGCACCGTCGTCACAGGGGACCGAGTGAGAAATTTAAAGCCCGACCCAGAGCCGTACGCGAAAGCCGCCGCCGGGCTGGGCCTAAAGCCCGAGCAATGCATGGTCTTCGAAGATTCCCCGGCCGGCGTAACCAGCGCCCGTGCCGCGGGCTGCAAGGTCGTCGCCATCCCAAACCTCTATCTCAAGCACGAAGAGATCGCGCCGCTTGCGCATGCGCATTTTCCCACGCTCCGCGATGCCTACGCCGCGCGCGTCTGGGAACGCTGGTAGTGCCGAAAGAATGGCCGCCAAGTGTGGATTAATTCAAGCGTGGGACGTCTCCGGAGGCGCGATCCGTGAGCTGCTCCAAACGGCCGATACTCGATACGCGATACGCAAAACGAAACACAGCCTTCCGCAAAGGAGTTCGCCTTTGCACATGGGCCTTGCTTGCCGGACTGGCTTGGGCGCCAAGCTTTGGCTTTGCGCAGGAATCGCCTGAAGCCGCCGTCGAAGTCGAAGCCACCGAAGATGCGGCCCCTGCCGCCATCCCTGCTCAGGCCACCTCCCTCACGCAGATTTTCCTATCGCTCAGCGGAGATGCGCTCTCCGGCGTCGGCGGAATGGCCTACGACCTGACCTCCGCATCGGTCTTCTGGGGCATCGGGTTGGGCTTGCTGGCGGCGCTGGCCGGATTCCTGCTTTGGCGCGAACTGCGTCGGCGCGAAGCGCTGAACTGGAAAGGCAAGCGCATCGGATGGCTCGTGGCCGTCTGGTGCGTGGCGCTTACGGCGCTATCCGGTGCGGGGGGCGCTTACGGCGGCATGTGGTACGGCGGCGGGCGCTGCCTCAAGCATTACGTCGAAGAGCGCCGCGTCCTCGATCAGGCCGTCGCGCGGCTTTACTGCGCCATCGTCCTCGACCAGGCGGGCTATACGCCAAGCGGGCAGGAATCGCTGGAGCAGTTCGACCGGGCGCTCGCCGAATCCAAGGAACTCCAGCACATTGCCCGCGAAGACTTCGACGAAGGCGTCGCGACACTGGCGGGCGTCGAACCCGATGGGCTCCTGATGAGCTGGGCGCTGCGCGCGCTCTCGGCTTTGGTGGGCGATCAACTCGGACAAGCTGTGGCCGGAGCCGACCCCCGTGCGGCCTTCAGCTTCTTGATGAAAACCCCGAACGTGGAGGCTTACCTGAAGGAACATCCCGAAGCGAGCCCATGGATGGCCACCTTCGCCGAAGCGCTGCAATCGTTGCGCAAGCAGGCCGTCCGCACCATTGACGGCTGGGTCTACCCGAACGTCTTCGTGGGCCTGGCGCTGGGCTTTGGCTTTCCGCTGCTGGCCTTGGTCTTGTATCGCTGGGCAGCGAAGGCCCAAGCGGTGCCGGCCCCGCCGAGCAAGCCGGCGGCAGCGGCCACCGGAAGCTGACGAGTTCACCGGGAAGCGTTCAAGCCGGAGCACCCTTCGGTTGGACGACCGTGCATATAGATCGTGTCGTGTGAAGCATAAGAGACACGCCGTGTTCCGTGTCTCCGTGCCGCTGTGGTAAAATCTTAAGCGATTCGCGCCATGATCTCGCGCATGTGGCGAGCTTTATTCAGTACGTAAAAGTGGACGCCCGGCGCGCCCTTCGCAAGCAGATCCTTCACCTGCATCGCGCACCATTCGATCCCAATCTGGGTGCAGCGTTCGTCGTCTTCGCCGGCCGCCTGAAGCTCTTTCAAAAGCGGCGCCGGCAGCTTCGACCCGCACAGCGACGCGATGCGCTGGATCTGCTTCCCCGATTGAATCGGGAGCAGCCCCGGCACGATCGGCTGCGTGATGCCCAGCTTCCGCGCGTCGGCCACGAAGCGGAAGAAGTCCGCGTTGTCGAAAAAAAGCTGCGTGACCACCACGTCGGCGCCGGTATCCACCTTGCGCTTCAAGTTGCGCAGATCGGCCGCGAAGTCCGGCGCCTGCACGTGCTTCTCGGGATACCCGGCCACCGCGATCCCGAAGCGCGGGCGCCCGGTCCGCTCGCACCAGCCGCGGATATGCGCCACCAGTTCGTTCGCGTGCGCCAGCCCGTCCGGCGGCGGCTTGAACTCGTCCTGCCCCGCCGGCGGATCGCCGCGCAGCGCCACGATGTTGTGGATCTCGTGCCGGGCCAGATTCGCGAGGATCTCGTCGAGCTGCGCGCGCGACGCGCCTACGCAGGTCAAATGGCTGGCCGTCTCCAGTTTGTACTCGCGCTTGATCAGCGCCGCGATCTCCAGCGTCCGCGCCTGCGTCGTGCCCATCGCGCCGTACGTGACGGTCATGAACGACGGCTGCAGCGCGAGCAGCTCCGGCAGGATCGCCTTCAGGCTCTCGAACGCCTTATCCGTCTTGGGCGGAAAGACCTCGAAGCTGATTACCGGTTTGGCGGCGTTGCGAAAGTAGTCGGGAAAGCGCATGAGACCGTTCACCTAAGCCCATTCACCGCGTTAGTATTGCAAGTTCAAGTGCGTGGCGGCATGGCGCACTCGTTGACTTCCGACAAGCCGCACGTCACATCGCGGCACGTCCACCGCCTCGGCGGGCAGGCTCGTCGGCTTGCAACATGAACAACCGTCCCTATTCTTTTGCCTGAGCAGTCGACAATTGGCGCGGCCTTGGCGTCCTAGCGGTTAACTCCGTAACCGCGCCTCCGCCGCATCCAGGCTCCGCAGCAACGCCCGCGCCTTGTTCTGCGTCTCTTCGAACTCGCGCTCCGGCACGCTGTCGGCCACGATCCCCGCGCCGGCCTGGACGTGCGCATCCCACTTCCCGTCCGCGCGCGCCTGCATCACGAACGTGCGGATCGCGATGCAGGTGTTCAGATTGCCGAGCAGGTCGATCACCCCCACCGCACCGGCATACGGTCCGCGGCTGTCGGGCTCCAGTTCGTCGATGATCTCCATCGCGCGGATCTTCGGCGCGCCGGAGACCGTCCCCGCCGGATGGCTCGCGCGCAGTACGTCGAACGCGCCGCGATCCGGCTGCAAGCGCCCGTGCACGTTGCTGACGATGTGCATAACGTGGCTGTACTGCTCGATCACCATTTTCTCGGTCACTTCCACCGAACCGTAGTTCGAGACGCGCCCGACGTCGTTGCGGCCCAAGTCCAGCAGCATCACGTGCTCGGCGCGTTCTTTCTCGTCGGCGAGCAGTTCCGCGCCCAGCGCCGCGTCTTCTTCGGGTGTCGCGCCCCGCTTGCGCGTCCCGGCGATGGGCCGGACCGTCAGCAAGCCGTCCTGCAGCCGCGCCATCACCTCAGGCGAACTCCCGACCAGATGCACGTCCGGCGCTCGCAAATAGAACATGTACGGCGACGGATTGATCGCGCGCAGCGACCGGTACACCTCGAACGGCGGCGCCGTAGTCGTACGGCTGAAGCGCTGCGAGAGCACCACCTGGATGATGTCGCCCGCGCCGATGTAATCCTTGCAGCGCTCCACCCCGCGCTCGAACTCCGCGCGCGTCTGGTTGCTCTGCACCGCCCCCGGCGCTTCTCCGGCCGTGACGATCTCGCTGAACGGTTCGGCCCGCGGCGCGGTGAGCTTCTTCACCAGCGCATCCAGCGCTTCCTGCGCGCGCGCATACGCCGCATCCGCGCCGCCCGCGCGCGGATCGGCATGGTGAATCAAGTACACCACATTCTTGGCGTGGTCGAAGGCCAGCAGCGTGCGGTACACCGGCACCAGCACGTCAGGCACGCCCGGAAAGCCGCGCTTCGCCGGCGGCTTCTTGGCCAACCGCGCTTCGCACAGCCGCACGATGTCGTACCCCAAGTAGCCCACCGCTCCGCCGGCAAACGGCGGCACGCCCCACGCCGGATCGGGCGCCAGGCCGCGGTGCGCGGCCAGGTACGTTTCCAGCTCGGCCAGCGGATCGCCGGCGCACGGACGTTCCTTTTTACCGTCGCGTTCGACCGCCACTTGTGGCCTGGGCACCACCTCGCCGCGAAAGACCACCTCAGGCGCCGCGCCCACGAAGCTGTAGCGCCCGATCCGTTCGCCGCGTTCCACCGATTCCAGCAGGAAGCCGTACTCCGCGTCGGCCAGGCGCGTGAATGCCGCGACCGGCGTCAGCGTATCGGCCAGAAAGCGCCGGTGGACCGGGATCAACCGGTCGGGATGCCGCGCCGCCAGCGCACGGAATGCATTCAAATCGGGCGTCACGCTCATGAATCGAACTCGCACGGAGCCCCGCGCCTCCGCCCCGGCCCCCCCCGGCCCGGGGCGGGGGGGCGCCCCGGCCCCCCGCCCCCCCCCCGCGCCGCGGCGGGGGGGGGGCGCGGGACGCAAGCTCACCAAGGTAGTCGCCGCGCGTGAGGGCGCAAGTCGTGCTCCGAATGGAATCGCATGGGGTTGGCGTGGCGGTCCGGCGTGTTAGACTGCGTCGATCCATACAGGGAGTTTCAGGCGATGAACGCCTCCGAAGCCGTGACTGAAGGCATCCGCATCCGCGTGCAGAGCCGCTACCTGGAGTCGGAGTCGGATCCCAAGCGCGAGCATTACTTCTTCGCGTATACGGTCCGCATCAGCAACGAAGGCACGCTCCCCGCGCAGCTCATCTCGCGGCACTGGGTCATCCGCGACAGCCACGGGGCCCGGGACGACGTCCGCGGGCCCGGCGTCGTCGGCAAACAGCCGCATCTGGAGCCCGGCGAGCAGTTCGAATACACGAGCGCCTGTCCGCTGCGCACGCCGCTGGGCCAGATGCAAGGCACGTACCTTATGCAGCGCGACGACGGAGCCGAGTTCGAAGCGCGCATCGCGCCGTTCAGCCTTGCGGCGCCCGAAGTCTCGGGCTGAAATGGACAAGTTCGGCCTCACGAGCGCCCGTCCGCGGCCGTCAAAATGCTTGTATTCGGGCATCTTCCCCGTAGAAGGGGAAAGCTGTTGATTCAACTGATTCAGCCGGCGGAACGATGCTATGAGCAGTCCTTCGGGATCTTCCACGCGCCGCTATCTTAAAGGCGAACAGACCCGCGACCAGATCCTGCAGACCGCCAAAAGGCTCTTCACGCAGAAGGGTTACCACAACACCAGCATCTACGACCTCTTCGAAGACGCGCGCATCACCAAAGGCGCGTTTTACCACCACTGGCGCACCAAAGAAGACCTGGCGTTGACGATCCTGGATGAAATTCGAAACAGCTACACGCAGCACTATTACCCCGTGCTGGAACAGGAGATGAAGGCGCGCGAAAAGATCGAAACGACGCTGCGCAAGATCGAGGAACTCCACCGCAACAAAGACTGGTCCTACTGCAAGCTCCTCGCGACCTGGAGCAGCGAACTCTCCCCCGACCAGGACGAACTGGGCCGCACGGTCCACGAAATTCGAACCCGCTGGCTGGCGTTCTGGGAGTTGCTCCTGCACCAAGCCCAAGAGCAAGGCGACCTGCGTAAAGATATCGCCCCGCGCGACCTGAGCTTCGTGGTGACCAGCGCGATCTGCGGCGTTTACCTAATGGATAAGTCCGAAGACGAGTCGACGATCCACGGGGCGATGGAAACACTTCGGAAGCTATTGCTCACCTAGTGCAAGTCAGCCGGGCCAATCAGAAACCGCCAGAATTTCAGGTTTATGCACACGCGCAATCCTGTCTCGAAATGGAACATGCAATAAAACCAACCGGTTGGTTGTTAATCATATTGACACAGTCTTCACCATGTGATTTAGTTAGGGTGCATCTACCGAGAATAGACCTAGATCGGACGCAAAGCACCTGTTTGTAAGGGATTAAAGATTAGGAAATAATTAGTAAGACCTTCGGAGCAAAATAGTTCAGGAAAGAGAGAGGATCATCTCAAAAGCTTGAAGAAACCGACTGGTACGGCTGTCTAAGAAGTAGAAGCACTGAAAAGAAGAGATAGACGCGCTGAATAAGGTGAGAACCGAAGACTGGCGCAGAGGTTGCTAAGGCACTTGAAAGAAAGCACCTTAAGTCCGGAAAGCAGGACCCGAAAAGTAAGGAAGGTTGAACGAGCAGATTGAGTTCTCCCGGATGGCGCTCTGAGGGACGGAGTCCTTGGAAACCCCTCCTCCACGTCCGTCCCGAAGGGCGGCATCCGGGAGGCTGACAACAAGAGAAACGGTTCGGCGCGCGGGCGCTGGACGCACAAGAGCTGGCCTTAGCAGAAGGAGGTTCCGAAGTAGCGACACGCGGGCGGGGAAGAGACCAAGGTTGACCCTCCGTAGTACTTAACGAAGGTCTCCTTTCCCACGATTAATGGCTCACCCCACATCCGCAGTTCAATCGACTTTGGTCTGACCCCGCCCCGTGCCGCACGGACCTTCTTAAAAAAGCCCGACCGCAACCCGGTCGGGCTTTTTTTATGCCCTCGATTTTCCAAAAGCACTCCGAACGCACCTTGTTAAGATGGCTGCACCCGGAGGTCCGGGTGGCGAACGGCCGGGCGATGGGCTGCGGCCGAGTGGGCACCGAAAAGTGGCTGAGCCGGCGGAAAATCGGCCGGGGCGGCGATCGGCGGACCTTGGAGGATAGCGGCTATGAACTTCGTTTCGATGCTGACCTTGGGAATCGAACCGGTCTGGATTGTCCTGGGCGTCCTGGCCGTGGTGACGCTCGTCGTCATCGCTTGGTTCGTCGGCTCGTACAACGGGCTGGTACGGATCCGGAACGAAGTGCGCAACCAATGGAGCCAGATCGACGTGCAGCTCAAGCGCCGCCACGATCTGATCCCGAACCTCGTGAATGTGGTGAAGGACTACATGGGGTTCGAACAGGAAACGCTGGAGAACGTGACGAAGGCGCGCAACCTGGCCATGGCCGCCTCGGGCCAGGGGCAAGCTCAACAGGCCGCCGCCGAGACGCAGCTCACTCGTGCGCTGGGGGGGCTGTACGTGGTGATGGAGAACTACCCGGAACTGAAGGCGAACAAGAACGTTTCGGAGCTTCAGGAAGAACTGACCAGCACCGAGAACCGGATCGCGTACGCGCGGCAGTTCTACAACGATACGGTGATGCGCTTCGACACGATGCGGGAGCAGATCCCGACGAACATCGTGGCGGGGATGTGCGGGTTCCGGCAGGAGTTCCAGATGTGGAAGACGGAAGACGCGGAGAAGGCGGTGCCGAAGGTGAGCCTGCGGTGAGGCAGGTGAGCGGTGAGCGGCGAGCGGTTTGCCCGCAGATGCATTCGATGCTTAATCGCCTTCGCTTCAGCTTAGCGACCGCCATCCTGATGATGCTGACTGGCGCCGTCATGATAGGGCTTAATGTAATTGGAACGGAGCACAGCAATCGCCAAGGCATTCCATTCCGGTCTAAGGGTTGGCCAGCCCCTTATTATATTGAATATGAAGGTAAGTTTGACCAGCCCGTATGGACGCCCGCATTCGTGATCATCGATTTAGTCGCCTTAGTCGGCGTTCTTTTGTTGGTCGGTTTTATTTCCGAAAAGCTATTCGGGAAATTGTCCGGTGCAATAAGCGATGCTGGGACTCGACCCGACCACCGATAAAATTGCCCACTGCGGTCGGATGTATCAGAGGTACGACTTCAGCGTTTAAGAAGATGGCTAACGCCGGCCGGGCTCGTAACTCGCGCGAACAATGCCTTGCTTCGGAGCCGATCCTTTAAGCGCATATTGCGCGACCCCTAAAGCGTTTACTTATGTCTACCCATGCTTTGAGGCACAAGTTTTTCAGGGTTCAACGGCATACTATGGATGCATTCACAAGGCAGGCGCGGCGGGCGGGCGGATCGATTCGCCGGGGATAAAAAGGATGGGGGCGCAGACTTTGCGCGGTGGCCTCAGGACGGGGCGGCAACCTTCGGAATGGAGTTCTTCGGCCAGATCGAAGCAGCGCTTCACGAGGTTCTCGAACCGCAGATTCACGCTGGCCACGGGGATACCGTTCACGACCAGTTTTTCGTTTCCCCACCACGCCGTCACGATGGACAAGTCCCTGGGCACGCGCCATCCGTGCCGCGCCAGTTGCTCGATGAGCGGAGCGATGACGGCTTCATAGGTGGCAAAGAAGGCGGTGGGTCTTTGCTCATAGGGCGAGGCGGCCCATTGGGCGACGGCCGGCACCAGGAAATCCGCGAAAAGGCGCCGCGTCAAGCCCTGCATGCGCGGATACGGGAGCCGCCATGGCGTCCGTATCGTCCCGCCCAGTTGTCCCACCGTTCGTTCAAATCCAAACCGCCTGTCGGCCCAATTGGGGTCGCAGGCATTACCCGGTAGGTTAAACTCTTCCAGCACCGCAAATCGGCGATGCCCCCATTCGTACAGGTGCCGCGCGGCGATCGCGCCGACTTCGAAGTCGTCGAAGACCACGCTGTCGAGTCCCGCCGGAGTCGCATCCTGGTCAACGACCAGCAGGCGATGTGCGCGTAGCCTCTCGGCATCGGCGGCGATGGTCTCCGGGGCTTCCACGAGAAAGCCGAGATCGAAAGCATTCCATGGAATTTCCGAGAGCCGAATGCGGTGCCGGCCGGGGGTGGACAAGCGACCGTGCGAATTGGGGCACTCCACCATGGTCATGCCCCGGCGCCTCCCTTCCTGGAGCAGTTCTTGAATGAGCGCGGTGTGGTCCCAGTCGGGCCGCGGCCATTTGCTCAGGATTCCGATCCGCAGCTTTTTCGGATTCTCGGAAACCGGCCCTTTCCCTTCCCGAAACCACCCCACGCCGGAAACGGCACGCACCATCCCTTGCCTGCTGAGTTCGCGCAGCGCGTTCTGGATGGTCATGCGGGCGACCCCGTGGGCGGCCGCCAGTTCGCGAGTGGAGGGCAATCGTTCGCCGGGCGCAAAGGCCTCCTGCACCTGTCTGTGCAGTTGGCGCAACAGCTCCTTGAATACTTGATCCTTTGTCGCCACGGACTCGATTGTTTAATGGGCAGGCTTCTTTGAAAGTGAAATTTTCCGGTCCCCTTTTCGCGCCTCCTCGAAGCGGGTACAGCGCGGGCACGCGCTTCACGCTACCCGGGGAACGAACCGCGCCGGACGCCACGCCCAGCGCTTACCGTCCAACTTGTGTCCATTCGAAGCCGCGGCCATTTTTCCGCCGCGCTTGCGGTGTAAGATGTTCAGCGCCTCGCACCGAAAAGCGATGAGGCCATTTGGGCTTCCGGCATTCGTTTCAGTGAGGATCCAAGCATGATTCCCAAGACCCTGTCGCTCCTGATCTTCGTGCTGCTCGGCGCGCCGTGCGGCGTTTGGGCCGCGGGCAGCGTGGGCGATCCGCAACTGATGAGCGACCATCCCTACTGGCAAGGCGAGCTTTCGTGCTCGACCTTCGACCGACTTTTCAAGAGCCAGGCGGAACTCTACACGCGAGTCACCGGCCGCAAGACGGACCAGGAAGAAGATAAAGCGCTCGCGAGCTGGTACTGGCGGAACACCCACTATTTTCACTGCACGTCGCTGCCCTTGCCGGACGTGTTTAAGAAGGGCGGGCCCGAATTCGAACGTGAGTATTGGAACAGCTTGTTTTCTTTCGGGCACGGGATGTGCCAGGAAAATCACGCTCAATATACCGCCGAAATGGAATACCTCCTGGGCCATGCCCGCTCTCGCAGCATGATGGTCCAAGGCCATACGTCCTTCGAGGCTTTCATTACGGGCGGCGCCTACGGCACCGGAAAGTGGGTCTTGCTGGACAGCGACATCACCACCGTCTGCTTCGATAAAGAACAGAAGATGCTGATGAATATCGAGGAGCTGGCCACCAGCGATCGCGCCGCGTACCTGACCCACCGGCAAGCCAAGGATAATCGCGGCTGGCTTCCCGAGCTGTATCCTGGCGACGGTGAAGGGTACCGGACGACTCTGGCCTATGCGCCCCTGTCCGGATACGCCGGGGCCCCTCCGATGGTCCACTTGCGCCCGGGCGAGACGTTGCGCCGGTTTCCCCGCCCAGGCTTGGGCAAGGGGGAGCAAGGTACGCTGGTTTTCTGGGGCATCTGCGTGGACGGTCTGGACGGCCCGAATCGCCACATTACCTACCTGACCGACCCAGACCGCTGTTTCAATGCCCCGGCGCGCCCCATATTGGAACGAGACCCCAATCGCCGCGCTCGCTTCGGGAATGCCGTATTCACCTACAAACCCTCCTTTCAAGATGGCTCCTACAAGGCCGCCGTGGCCGCGGAAGACGGCCAATCGGTGACCTTCCAGCACCAGTCGCCGTTCGTCATCGCAGTCAAACCATCCACGAAAAACTGCACCGATCCCGGCGCCACGCTGGGGTTGGTGCTGCAAGGCCAAGCCACCTGCCAAGTCCGCGTTTCCACCGACGGCATGAAGACGTTTTCCGACCCCGTGGATTTCAAAGACGGTCTGGATCTGTCCGACCTGGTGAAGGGGCACTACCGTTATTGGTTGCAGTTCATGACCGCGCCTAAGAATCTGGCCAACAGCGGGATCTCGATCACGACCCGGTGCATGGCCAGCGGTTACGTCATGCCGCACCTGAAGTCCAATGGCACGCAGATCACGTTTAATACCTCGGGCTTGGCGGTGGAAACCGTCGGTCCGCAGGCCGAAGCGCTGGCCCGGCATATCGTCGAAGGTTCGCTGGGCGGGCCTTCGTTTACGGTCAAGCTTAAGACGCCGCGCGGAGAAAAAATCAAGGCCGTCTGCTGGGCTACTCGTTCTCCCACGGGGTGCCCGCCCAAGCCCGATTTGGCCTTCAAAGCCGAATACTCGAAAGATGGAAAGAATTGGAGCCTTTTGAAGGACGATTGGCGCATCAATCCGCCGGAGCCTTACAACCCTCCGGATACCTGGTCGCAGACTTTCTTCTTCGGCACCAAGGATATCTCCGTCGACCAACTGAGCGAGGTGCTGATTCGCATCAGCAACAATATGGGGAAGTACTACCAAATGGGCCAATTCTCCGCGATTTACGCAGCCCCCAACGCCGCTCGAACTAAAGTCACCTATTGCTGGACGGAAGGCGGCGAGGATAAGACCGAATCGCATGTGTATCCGGCCGGCGCGCAGATGGACCGTTCCTGGAAGATCGCCACCGGAAAAGAACCGGCCTTGAAGTGGATCGAAACAGAACCCGTAGAATAGTCGCCGGAGACGTGCGCAGGCTTTAGGCTCTGTGCCGAAACGCGGCTTCGGGATCCGTTTGCTACGGTGCTGCGCGGGATTTCGTCTGGCTCAAGCGCCGGACGGCCGTTCGGCTTCCGCACCTGCTTGGTCTCCCTTGACCGGTTCATCGCAGCCGCCTCGCGAGCTCCCTTCAGATCAAGCATGGCCTCCTCCGGCTTTTTTGTATGCGTATCATGAGCGCCTGCCCTGCTTTGCAGTCTCCACAAGTTCAGGCGCGCGCATGGACTTCCGAAGACTCCTCACCCTTGTAAACTTCGGCTACACGGTTTCCCTCAAGTACAACGGCAGGGCTTGCGCCCTCGTGCGCTGTTTGCACATGGGCATGCAAGTCGTTGATGCGGCGGGGTTTTATCGAAACCTTCGGGCGCGGGTTTGTTATTCTAGGGCGCGGGTGATGGGCATGACCGCCCTCCTCCCTACCCTTCTCCCAAGAGAAGGGAACGGCGAGGGCACCCCCTCTGGCTCCCCCTTGGTTAGGGGGAGAATGAGAACCGGGGACGGGCTCGGCCTATTATGTGGGATCTGATCCGCTCGAACGAACGCAAGTCGCTCCTCTTGATGATGGGGCTCGGCGCGTTCACGGTGCTGGTCGGCGCGATATTGGGCGCGTCCGTCGATCCCGAGCAGGGCTTGGTGACGGGCGCGTTCCTCGCGCTGGGCACTTGGCTGATCCTCACGATCGTCACGTACTTCGCGGCGGACTCGGCGGTGCTGAGCATGTCCGGCGCGCGGGAGGTGTCGCACAAGGAGTTCCCGCAGCTCTGGAACGTCGTCGAGGAACTCTGCATCGCTTCGGGCTTGCCGCGCCCGCGGATCTACGTGATCGAGGACACGGCGCCCAACGCGTTCGCGGTGGGGCGCACGCCGCAGACGGCGGCGGTGGCGATCACGTCGGGCTTGCTGCAAAGCTGACGCGCGACGAACTGGCCGGCGTGATGGCGCACGAACTGGCGCACATCCGCAACCGCGACACGAACTATCTGATCCGCGCGGCGGTGATGGTGGGGACGATCGCGCTGTTGTGCGATTTCTTCCTGCGCTACGCGCGGCTTTTCAAATTCGGCGGCGGTAAGCGTTCGGGCGGGAGCAAAGGCGGCGGAGGCGGCGGCGCGCAGCTCGTACTGCTGGTCCTGGCGCTGCTTCTGGCGATCCTCGCGCCGATCATCGCCCGGATGCTGTATCTGTGCATCAGCCGGCGGCGGGAATACCTGGCCGATGCGAGCGCGGTGGAGTTCACGCGCAACCCCGAGGGGCTGGCGAGCGCGCTGGAGAAGATTTCGGCCGACCAGGAGGTGCTGGAGGTCGCCAACCGCGCGACGGCGCCGCTCTTCATCGTCAATCCGATCAAAGCTCACGAGGAGCGCGCGAAGGAATTGTTCAGCACGCATCCGCCGCTGAAGGAGCGCGTGGGGATTCTGCGGAGCCTGGGGACGGGCGCGACGCTGAACGATTACGAGCGGCAGTTCCGCTTGATGGCGAAGGACGGGAAGCGCGGGCTGTATTCGCCGCGGGATTTGCAACAGGCGTCGTCGGAGCGCGGGACGCGCCCGGTTCCGAAGGCTCCGGCCGAGGCGGCGTTGGGGCCGGGCCAAGCTCCGTTCGGGCTGGAGAACTTGAAGGGCGGCGCGGCGCGGACGCCGGAGGCGATGCAGCAGCGTCTGGAGCCGCTGGCTCGCGTGCTGACGGCGGGCGCGGTGGCGCAGGGGCAACTCCCGCCCGAGGCGGTGCTGGCGGCGCTGTTCGCTCCGGGCGGACTGGGGATGGCCGGAGCGCTGATGATGTCGTGCGCGTGCGGGGAGCGGTTGGCGCTACCGGACCGGCCGAAGCTGGTGGTCTGCGCGAAATGCGGCGCTCAGACCCCGGTGGCGGCGGAGACGCTGGAGCAGATCGCGCGCGCGAAACGGCAGGCGCAGGCGGCACCGCAAGCGGCGGGCACGGTTCCACCTCCCCCACCCTTCCCTCTCGCTGGGGGAGAGGGTAAACAGCGGCCGGTTCCGGCAGCTTTGGGCTCAGGCGGGGTTCCGGTTCCTCCGCCGCCGAAGCCCGTGGCGGCCGGGGCGAGCTACGGCGTGCGCGATGCGGATGGGGATGGGAAGCTGGACAGCGTGAAATTCGAGGAGCGCCAAAGCGGCGCGGCGCGCTGGGAGATGTTCAAGGAACTGGAGGAAGACAATTCGCGGGGCGGAAAGGAGCTGCGCGGATCGGACCTGAATCCGCGCGCGCGTCCGCCGGCGCCTCCCCCGCCCGCTCCCGGCGCGCGGCTCGGATCGGAGGGCGTGCCGGCGCCGCCGCTTCCGGCCGAGGCGAAAGGCGGGCAACCACCGGACGATCCGGGTAACGACGAGGCGCGGCGAGCGCTGATTCCGGATGCGTTCGCGTGCGCGTGCGGCTACACGCGCGAGGTGCCGGCAAACTTCAAGGGGAGCCGGTTGAAGTGTCCGAAGTGCGGGGCGCAGCAGGTTTACTATTTGGTGAATGGGAAGTAGGGAGTGGTTGGGACGCGGCAAACGGCAAACATCAAACGGCAAGAACCAAACAAACGGCAGACGGCGAACGGGTCCTTGGGCGGGATCTGGGAAAATCGGCAGGATCGGAATAAGCGCCCCCCTCTCCGGCATCGATAGCCCATACGGTTCTCGCTTGGTTTCGCGCGGCGCGCGATGGGCGGGGGCGTGCACGCCCTAATGAGGAGCGACGTTCGCGATGATTCGAGTTCGATACGCGATGATGGCGGGATTGCTGGGGATAAGCGCGGCGCTGGCGGCGGCGGAAGGCGTCGCGGAGAAACCCGAAGACGCGAAGGGCTTGGCGGTGGGCGATGCCGTTCCGGCGGCGACGCTGAAGAATACGCAGGGCGAGGCGGTGGAACTGGCGGCGCTGCTGAAGGAGAAGCCGGCGGTGGTGATCTTCTACCGCGGAGGCTGGTGCCCGTTCTGCACGCGGCATTTGGCGGCGCTGCAGAAGATCGAG
>BTVV01000048.1:0-40909 GCA_045863855.1 Planctomycetota bacterium
GTCGGCAACCTGAATGCAGACCTGCTGGACGGGAAGGATGCCTCGGAGTTCGTCACGACCGCGCATTCCCACACGTTGACCTTGCGCGGATCTGAGGGCGTGGACCAAACGCTTACCGTAAGCGGCGACGTGCTCACCATCGCGGCGGGCTCGAACATCGTCACCTCGGCCGATGCGGTGGACACGCTGACAGTCTCCACGGTGCCGAACCCGGTATTCAGCGAGTCCGTGACGACGCCCTTCGTGATCAGCGAGGGCGAGTTTTGGATCCTGCCCGGCGGAGCGCCAGGCTTACGCATCGTGCCCGCAGCCGACCATTCCGACGAGGCTCCTTGCGTCATTCTGGGGTTTCATTACTTCAATCCTTCGCCGACGGACATCGGAATAACGATCTCAGGGGGCTTTAGTAACCAAGCGGAAGGAGAGTACAGCGTCGTGGGGGGAGGGGCGCGGAATCTAGCCGGAAGCTCGGAAGGTGGAGGCGAACCGGGCTCGTACGCAACCGTAGGTGGGGGTTCAGATAACTACGCGGAGGACACTGGGACAACCATTGGTGGCGGAGTGTCGAACACAGCAGGCGGTGAGTATTCCGTTATTGGGGGCGGATTCGACAATGAAACTTATGGTTTTGGCGCACTGGTTTCCGGTGGATTGTCAAATTCGGCCATTGGAACGAAATCCGTCGTAGGTGGCGGGGCGGACAATATCGCAAGGCATGAAGGAGACTCGGTCCTTGGAGGACTTTACAACGAAGCCGAGGGAAAATATTCCGTTTGTGGAGGCGGATCCTTCAATCGCGCCACAGGCGAGAGTGCCGTTATCAGCGGCGGAATTGCTAATGTAGCGGAAGGTATGTACTCTGTGATTGGGGGCGGAGGAGATAACTATTGTATATCTGAAAGTTCCACGGTCTCCGGCGGTATTGGAAATATGGCGACTGGATCTTATGCCACCATAGGAGGCGGTGGAACGAATGAAGCCGGCCTCAGCAGTGTCGTAGCTGGCGGAGAATATAACAGGGCCATAATACGGTGCTTTGTCGGTGGGGGTACATCCAACCAAGCCATTGGCGAATATAGTGTGGTAGGCGGAGGGCTTGGAAATGACGCTGCCGAATTTGCGGCCGTCGTGGGTGGTGGGTTTCAATCTCAGGCCACGGGCGAATACGGGACCGTCTGCGGTGGCGGCGGGAACACTGCCAGCGGCAAAGCATCTACTGTAGGAGGCGGAAGCGGCAATGAAGCCGCGGGGCTGTATGCCACCGTTCCAGGAGGCGATAACAACGAAGCGCGCGGGCAAGGCAGCTTCGCGGCGGGAACATATGCGCGAGTAGATGAACTTCACGAAGGCGTCTTTCTGTGGGCCGATAGCGTCACTGATGAAACCACTTTCGACTCCCAAACTGCCAACGAATTCGCCGTGCGCGCTCGGGGCGGCGTGCGGCTTTCCACGTGGTTCAACAACGAGAAGGGCTTGGCCATTCCCGGCAACAGCAGCCGGTTAACCACGCTGGGCGGGCACCCGCTGGAACTCTTCGGCACCACCGGCGTCGGCGTCATGACCTCCGACGTGACTTCCGCGCTGACGGTGGGGGGCCGGATCGAGGCCAAGAGCGAAGGGTTCCAGTTCCCCGATGGGACGATTCAAACGACCGCCGCGGCGGGCGTGCCCGCTGGCTTCTGCATTTTCGGGACCACCAGCGCGGCTCCGGCGGGATTCACCTATACGGGTCACACCCTGGAACTCGTCCCAGGCGGGTGGTCGAACAAGACTGTTTTGCCCACGGCTCGTGGTGGTCCAGGAATCGTCGCGAATGATCTGCTCTTCGTTATTGGCGGGCAGACGGGAATACCCAATATCATGACGGGCGTAAATGAAGCGTACAATCCCCAGACGCAAGCGTGGACGACCTTCGCCGCCATGCCCACTCCAAGGCGAGGTCATGCCTTGGTGGTTGCAGGCGGAAAGATTTTTGCGTTCGGCGGTTTCAACGGCTCCTATTTGGCAACCCACGAAGCCTATGACATTGCCGGCAATAGCTGGGAAACCAAGGCCGCCATGCCCACGATCCGCACCATGGCGATTGCCCAATATGTGAACGGGAAGATTTACGTGATCGGCGGCACGGACGGCGGTACCGATTTCGGAGTTAACGAAGTGTATGACCCTGCCACCAACACTTGGTCCGAAGCCACGGCCATGTCACCCGTGCGAGGGGGTATGTCGAGCGTGGAACTGGATGGGAAGATTTATGTCTTCGGGGGCTGGGCCGGAGGCTATAAGGACCTCAACCAGTGCTACGATCCCGCGACGGATACCTGGACTGACCTCGCTCCTATGCCCACTCCACGCGACAGCTCTAATGCATGCGTGTTGAATGGAAGGATTCACGTCATCGGGGGTTTGAACTCGGGTAATGCGTGGCTGTCCACCCACGAAATCTACGACCCGAACACCAATACTTGGACGACCGCCGCTGCCATGCCCACCGCGCGCTATGGGATGGCTGCAGGCGTAATCGGAGACCATCTCTTCGTGGCTGGCGGCTACAATAACGGCTTCCTGGCCACCCACGAAGCGTACCTGCTGCCCGTGCAATACTTCATGCACCGTAAGGATTGACCCGAATCCTCCTGCTTACCCAGGCGGTTTCCCGCGAGTAGTAGGCGAGGGTTTACTTGGTTGGATGGATCTGACCTAGAGTTCCCAAGGCTGCAATGGCGCTCGGGCGGGATGGCTTCCTGCAATACGGTGAACGGTAATCGGTAGCGCCCATTGAATTGACGCGCCCCGGGAGATCCCCGGGGCGCGTTTGTTTTAGCGGTAGAGCGTACTGATTGGCGAGTTGGTTATTGCTGGTGCGGCGAATGAAAAGGTCGCGGGCGGGCGGAACGCGGTTCGGTTAGACTGCCACGTAGCGGGAGAGGTATTTAGCTCTGCCTGCTTCGGAATGGCGCGAGCAGGCTTCAAGCCTCGAGCGCTAGGGTAAGCGGCACGCAGGATGCGCGGACGTGTCTTCGAAACCAGAATTCACCTTTCCAGAGCGCGTGGCCTATCAACTCAAGCGGATTTCCGGTCTCGGCGCTCGGCCGAATTTTCTGATCATAGGCGGACAGAAGTGCGCCAGCACCGCGCTGTATTGGAACCTGACCCAGCACCCCGGAGTGCTTGCCGCTCGCAAGAAAGAGCCGAACTATTTTTCGTACCGGTACGGTAAAGGCTGGCGCTGGTACAAGTCGAACTTCCCATCGGTATTTTCCGTTGCTTATCGAAAGACGATCCTCCGGCAGGCCGTGACGGTCGGCGAAGCCACGACCTTTTACCTGTCCCATCCGCATGCGCCGTCACGCGTAAAAGAGCGCTTGCCCGAAGTCCGTCTTATCGCGGTGCTGCGAAACCCGATCGAGCGAGCCTTTTCGCACTATCACCACAACATGCGCAAGGGGAGTGAGTCGCTATCCTTCGAAGAAGCGCTGGACCGCGAAGAGGAACGCCTCGACGCGGAACGCGCGACGGCTGAACACGATCCATACTTCCGGAAATCGGCACTGCATTACTTCACCTACCAGACGCGCGGACGCTATGCGGATCACCTCGATGCCTGGTACGCGCACTTCCCGAAAGAACAGCTCCTGGTGGTCAGCTCCGAAGCCTACCGCGACCGTCCGGCGGAGACGATGCAGCGCGTCTGCGCGCACTTGAACCTTCCGGCGTTCGACGGCTTCAAGCACGACCGGCTGAACGTGGGCAGCTACAAGGACAAGATGAAGCCGGAGACGCGCGAGCGGCTCGCGGCGTACTTTCGGCCGCACAACGAACGGCTGTATCGCCTCCTGGGCGAAGACTACGGTTGGGCGTGATCCCGTATCTTGTTTCAGCCACAAAAGTTACACGTTTGGCAAAATCGCGGTCCGATAAAGCGGTCCACCAGATTACAGCTAAACCTTTCTCTGTTCGGTCCGTCCCTTACAATAGGAACGTCGTGGCGCGCGGAGGTTTGGGAGCATGTCGATGCGGATTCTGGCCGGGGTGCTGGCGCTGAGCTTGGTTGCGTGCGGCTGGGCGGGCGAGGACGCCGATGCGGCGGCGGAACCGGCGCTCGCGCCGAACGCCCGGATCGCCAAGGCGCTGGGGACAAAACTCGAGGCGCTCGACGAGCAGGAGCATACGCTATCCGAGATGCTTGCGCTTTTCGCCAAGCTCTCGGGCGAAAATTTCATTCTCGACGCGAGCCTGCCGAAGTCGGTCGGCGGCACGCAGGTGACGGTGAAGGTGAAGCCCGGCGCGACGGTGCTGGATGCGTTCTCGGTCTGCTTGGCGCTGACGGGCCTGCGTTACACGATCCTCGACGGCGCGGTCTTCGTGAGCACCGAAGGGAAGCTTTCCGACCGGCTGCTGACCGCTCAGGGGCTGGCGCACGAAGTCGAATCCCCGCGGACGCGCGAACCGTTGAGCGTCGGGGAAGCGGTGGTTCGATCGCGGCCGTTCGATCCGTACCAGGACGATTTCGTGCAGGCGCGCGATTTCATCGCGCACGATCCGTGGCGGCATTGGGAAGCGCCGCGGCACAATCCGCGCACCGGCCTGACGGACTACCCCGGCCCGCCGGTCTGGATCGAGGATCCGGATATCGGGCACCCGCGCTTTCGCTTTACCGGGACACCGTACTTTTTGAAGCCCGAGTATCTGGCGCTGGAGATGGAGAAACGCGAACTGCGCGAAGAACAAGACCGCCGCGCGCAGCAGGAACGGCAAGGACAGGCGCGTGCACTGGCCGCAGTGCTGCAAATGCTGAAAGACAACCCAGACCTCACGGCCAAGCAGATCATGGAAAAGATGGGCAAGGAAGAGCCGTAACAGACTCGCCAGGAACGCCCTAAGCCGCGCGGTTCATGGGGCCGGCATCCTGGAGCAAGCACGGCTTCGTTGGGCCGGTTGCGCGAAGGCGCCGCCTACGGGAACCTACTCGGGCCGCTCGCGCTCAACCTCATCGATTCCCTGACCTGCATCAGCCGGGCCGGAAAGTCCGTGAAAATACGATCGACGCCAAAGCCCAAAAGGCGGCGCATCGCATCGGCGTCGTTGGCGGTCCATACACATGCGAGCATGCCGGCCGCGTGTATCTTCTCCACTTTTTCCTTCGTGGCCTGATCCGTGTGCATGACCAACCATTCGAATCCGGCGCGCTTTGCCGTTTCGAGGTCTTCCTCAAACTTCGATCGAAGCGTATTCCAATCCAGTTCGTGCTTCTCCGAATAAATATCCGCGCTTTTTTGACTCAACGGACACCAGCATACGGGATATCTGGGGTCCATTTGTTTGACTTTTAGCAAATCTTCGATGTTCCCATCGTTGAAGCCCACCCAAGGCTCCACTTGCATGGATTCGATCAGTTTAATGATGGCAGCCACATCGCATTGCTTTGGGTGAATGCATAATCTGGTCGCGCATTGCGACCGGATTAAAAAGAGCACCTCGGCAAGCCGGGGGACTCTTTGCACCGGGCAAGCTTCAACGGTTAAGCCGTGCTTCTTTCGAAACGCGTAGGCTACATCCACCTCTCGAAGACGCGCATAAACCGTTTCTCTCGCCTTGCGATCGAGATCGCCCACGCGTTCGGTTCGTCGATCGTGCAGTACGACCAGTTCGCCATCGCGCGTAGTTTGCACGTCGATCTCGATCCAATCCACGCCAATCGAGAGTGCATGGCGAATCGCAGCCATCGTATTCTCGGGGAAATCGCCTGAAGAACCCCGGTGCGCGGTCACGCCATTTTCGAGGAACTTCATGTTCGAGGTGGCTGTGGGCAGAGGCACGTCGCAGGAGTCAAGCAGAGGTCGTCCGTCATTGAGCGAAACGGCGACCATATCACGCGCAACCGCTTGCGCGATCGATCCGTCCACAAAGGCAGGGGGCTGCCAGCGATCGGGCGCTGCTTGCAGGACTTCATCTGGCAGAATTATGGCGTTCGTTTTGAGCAATGACTGGAGCGCTTCGGCTACCTTGCGCGGCGTAATGGGTAGCATGCACTTCAGGTGAACGCAATCCAGGCGGTGGCTCAGGCATGGAGAGCAGTGTGGCCGGGTATAGAGCGGTATGGTGCGATCGTATCCGACATTCCACGGATGAATCGCGCCGCCGTAAATGACCACCGCAGGCACCTTGACGGCGCGCGCCAGATGCGCCCAGCGGCCCTCTTGCGCGACACACGCGTCGCAAGCCGCCAGCATGGCGGCAAGTTCGCGAAAGCCGACCCGCACATTTCGCAGCGGCTTGCCGGGAGCCGTAATGGCAAGCTCCCGGCTTCCGTTCGGCATGAGTAATGTGACGTGCGGTGCCAGCGCATCCGACAAGCGCTGGACGTTTTCGAGTCCCCATTCCTGGTTATGCGTAGGTTGGGACTCGCCACCATGGGCCAGAATAACGACAGGGAAGTCGGCTTTTTCTAGCAAGACCTTTCCGATCGCGAGTTCGGCTTCGTCGAGAAAGAGTTCCGGATGCCGGCCGTCCATCGGCAACCGTTCCCCACGAGCCCATCCCCAGTCGAGGAGGAAGTCCCATACATCCATCCACAGATCTTCGACACGGTGGGGGTGCCGTTGTTCCCGGCGGGCGATTGGGAAGGAAACGGTTCTTCGGGTATTGAAGAGGTGCCAAGCCCTGATTTCGTCGAAACGCGGGTTGTTTCTAAAAACTTCCGTATCGGGGGCGGAGACGGCGAGGTGCAAATCCGGCAGGTGCTTCTTGATGCTCCTGGCGATAGGCGTGAGCATCAGGTTGCCGGTGTCGTCGCCGGTGCGATTCAACAAAGTCAGCGATCGTCGACCTCGAACGCTCCCGATCAGGGCTCCCAGGCCTTGCACAACGAATTGGCGTAAGTCGGAGCAAAACATAGCGAGTCAGCGGGTTTGGCGCTGGGCAAGCGCGCGCGATGCCTTCAGCACCTGACTGGGCCCCGCACCGCTCAGGGCTCCGCCGGGCGCGATCGAATCGGCCAGGTCCATCCATTCCGAAAGCTGGGTATGCAGGTGGGCCTGCTGAGTCCATGGCGACCAATACTGCTCCATGGTTCGGCGCGCCGCTTCCGAGGGTTTGCGCGCGAGATCGTAGGTGCCGGTCAGGATTTCCCTCAAGGTGTACTGAAGGTCAGCGCGGTCATGTTCGAGATGGCGGCCCAAGTGGGTGGAAAACCGCCAATCGATGACGACCGGATTCCAGCGTTCACCTCTGAGGATGATATTGGCCGGGCTTAGATCTCCGTGACGCAATCCGTAGCGGTGCAGCGCCGCCATGCCTTCCAGAATTCCCAACCAAACTTCTCTCATGCGTTCAATGCCCGCCACGGGGAAGGACTGGTCCAAAAGCATGTCTCGGAATTTCCGACCCTCAATTCGCTCCATGACCAAGTATGGAAGTTTGAGAACATCGCCCGACTGGGGGTCCGGATATTCGAGCGTTCCGGATGCGAAGCGATTCACGAGATTCGGATGGTGCGGCGGATACCAGCAGAGCAACCAAGCGGCGAAGCGGTTCTTCAGGCTGGCGGCGTTCGAGCGCCGTTTGACCGCGAATCGGGCGACCACGCGAATCGCGACGGTCCGGCCGCCAGTCCATTGTCCTTCGTATACGCGCGCATCGGTGCCGCACCCCAAGAGGGTCGGATTCCCAATGCCACGCTCCGTCAGCGCGCGTTCCAGAAACCGTCCAAACCCTAATTCCTCATCTTCGGCATGCTTGAGGTTCGCCTCAGGAACATGAACTTGAGGTAGCAGCGGCAGCCCCATGCCCATTCTCCTTAGGCACTAGCCAGAAGGATCAATTCCTTGGAGAACAAGGTTGGACTGAGAGCGTGCAACGGCTTTCTGCGAGCGGCGAGCACGCGCACATTTTTAAGCTTCGCGCGCAAAAGCAGTTCTTTCACTTCCGGGGGCGTCATGAAGTTCCGGTGGCTGGGACTCAGTTCGGGGAACTCGCCCGCCAGCATCCGCATTCGGTTCTTCAAGGTAACAATGTTGGGGATCGTCAACACCACGAACCCGTCCGGGGCTACGGCTTCACGGAGTTGCACCAGGAACGGTTCGGGCTTGTCGATGTGATGCAGCACCATCGCGGCAAGGATTCCGCGAAATTTGACGCCGTAATCCGGAAGCCCTTGGTTCAGGTTCGCCTGCCGCACCCGCTCCGGCGGCACGTTCAAGCGGTCCAAGGCGACTCGAGATACGTCGCAGGCGTACATTTCATAGCCTGCCTCGCTCAAAGCCTTAAACAGATGGCCGGGTCCGGGGCCCAACTCCAGCAGATTCGCCGGTGTCGGGACCAGCTTCTTGATTTCGGCGATCATGCGCTTGTGGATGGAGCGCATGCCCTTGCGCATGGGCGCGGAATTCCAATATTCGTCGTAGTCTTCCACACCGAACGTATGAACGAGGTCGTGCTGATGCTTCGGCCAACGCTTCTTGGCATCATGCGCAGGCTTTTTCTTGAACATGGAATCTTCCTGTGGTGTGCACGAATCGTGCTAATCCAGCAATTATAGATTTGTGTGCGCCTGAGTCAATCGGGTTCTCACTCGGCACGTACGGTCCAGGATTGGGAAGGTCGCCGCACGCGTTCGGCTTCGAGGGCGGCTCGGTCCACGAAGGGCGGCGGCGTCCAGGTGTCCGGGGCGCGTTCGAGCGCTTCCGGGGGAATCGCATAGCCTCGCGCTATGAGCAACACCGATATTTCGCCCAGCACGCGGCGCGGCGTGAGCGGCGACATACAGACCAAGTGCGCGCAGTTCTGGCGCGTGTGCCGGCAGGGCGAACAGTCCGGCCGCACCGAGAGGTTCCTCATTCGGTCGTAGCCTGAATGTTCCGGCCAGAGCGTCCCGCCAAAGATCGTGACGCACGGCGCTTCAACCGCTCGAGCGACATGCATCAACCCGCCTTCCTGGGTCAGGAACGCGTCGCAGGCCGCCAGGATACTCGCCGCTTCGCGCAGGCCGACGCGGAGGTTTCGCACGGGTGTGCGCGCCGGCCCGAAGACGAGTTCTTCGTCGCCGCTGATCTGCAAGAGGTCGCAGTGGGGCGCCAGCGCCTCGGCCAGCGCCGCGTAATTCGCATATCCCCATTCGCGGTTGTGCGTCGGGCGCGTTTTCCCGCCGCTGATCAGCACCACCGCCGGGCGGCCGGCGCGTTTGCCCAGCAACTCGCGCCCCCGCGCGCGCTCGGCATCGCTCAGGAATAGCTCGGGATGGCGCCCGTCGAGCGGCGGACGCGCCGCGGGGACGGCGCCGCGTTCGGCCAGTTCGCTCCAGAGGCGCGCCCAGAGCATCTCGACGTAGTGTTCCTGGTCCGATTCCTGGAGTTCGTAGCCTACGCGCACCGTCGCGGCGGTGCGCAGGACATGCCAAGTACGGTTCTCGTCGATGTACGGATTGTTCAGAAAGAGTTCCGGCTGCTGCGTGGCGACGGCAATGCGAAAATCGGGGAGATGCTTTCTCAGGGCTCGGACGAGCGGCGTGAGCATGAGGAGATCGCCCAGCGCAGCGCGATGCTTAAGCAGGACGACGCGCTTGGTTCCGCTCAGCGCCCGCCACGCGGCTCCGGGAAGTTCGGCCAGCATTCGGCCGGGGTGCGTGCAAAACATACGTGCGCGCTCCCATGTTTCCACAAGCTCTAGGAAGGCGCCCTTTCGCACGGACATCCGTGCCCGCTTGGACTGGCGCTCGAATGCAGGCAGTTTAGGGTGTTGGGGAGTCTTTGCCAACGCCAACGGAAAGGACCGTGATGTCCGCCCCCAAACTCGCCGTCTTCGGCCTCGATTGCGCCGAGCCGTCCCTCGTCTTCGACCGCTTTGCCACCGACTTGCCCACACTCACCGGTTTACGAAACAGCGGCCTGTGGGGCAAGCTGCGCAGTTGCGATCCGCCGATCACTTGCCCGGCCTGGATGGTGATGGTGACCGGGCGCACGCCGGGCGAACTGGGCATCTACGGGTTCCGCAACCGCGCCGACCGCAGCTACACCGGCTTGAACCTCGCCACGAGCACCTCGATCAGGACCGATACGGTCTGGGATGTCGCGGGGCGCGCGGGGAAGAACTGCATCAGCTTCGCGGTGCCGCTCACGTTTCCGGTCAAGCCCATCCGCGGCTGCCAGATTTCCTGCTGGCTCACCCCGGGCAACGAGAGCAACTTCGCGTATCCGCCCGAGCTGAAAGCCGAGATCAACCGTGTGATCGGGCCGTATCGGCCCGACGTGAAGTTCCGCGTCGAGGACAAGGAAAAGCTCTACGCCGACCTGAACGAGACGACCGACAACCATTTCGCGATCGCGCAGCATCTGCTCAAGACCAAGCCCTGGGACTTTTTCATGATGGTCGAGATGGGCACCGACCGCATTCACCATGCCTTCTGGAAGTACTTCGACGAAACGCATCCGCGGCATCCGAAGGGCAATCCGCAGCAAGGCTGGATGCGCGAATACTACAAGAAGATCGACGCGCAATTGGCGCGGCATATCGAGCTGCTGCCCGACGACACGTGGATCGCCGTCGTGAGCGACCACGGCATCAAGGGCATGATCGGCGGAATCTTCTTCAACGAGTGGCTGGCCAACGAAGGCTACCTGACCTTGAAAGAGCGCGCGCCGCAGAAGGAACAGATCGGGAAGGCGAAGATCGACTGGAGCAAAACGAAGGCCTGGGGCGACGGCGGGTACTACGGGCGGCTGTTCCTGAATGTGCGCGGGCGCGAGCCCGAAGGAATCGTGGCGCCGGAGGAGGTCGAAGGGCTGCGCCGCGAACTGAAGGATAAGCTCGAGGCGCTGGCCGACGAGCAGGGCAAGCCCATCGGCACGCGGGTGCTCTATCCGGAAAAGATTTATCCGAAGGTGGAAGGCTTTGCGCCGGACCTGATCGTTTACTTCGGCGATCTGGCTTGGCGCAGCATGGGCACCATCGGCGGGCCGGACACGACCATTTACACCTACGAGAACGACACCGGCCCCGACGACGCCAACCACGCGCCCGACGGGATGCTGATCCTGACGAACAAGCGGCGCTTCAAAAGCGGGCAGACCGGTCCCGGCGAGCGGCAAGGCATGCAGATTCACGACTGTGCGAAGACGTATCTGAAGTTGCTGGGCGTGGAGCCGTCGATGCAGATCGGGGGACATTCGATCGACTTGTCGGGGTTGGGGTGAGCGGATTTTAGACTTTGGAATGCGGACTTCGGATTGGGCTCAACTCAAGCCGTCATGCCCTTCTACGTGGCTCCGCGGTTAACGTCACTCTTTCCTTCGATCCGGCTTGAGCGTCTGGCCATAGCTGAACTCCACCACATTGCCGTCGGGATCCTTGAGGCTGCACAGATACCCGACCACGGCGCCCATATCTTCGGCGGGCCAGTGTAAGAAGCCGGCGGCTTGCGCGCGGGCGGCGAGGGCGTCGACTTCGGCGCGCGAGGCCATGGCGAATCCGAGGTGATCGAAGAGGCTCGTCGGCCCCGGCGGCTTGGGGGTTTCGAGGAGCACCACCCAAAAATCGGTGGGCCAGGGCGTTGCATCGCCGGGGGGTCGGCCCAGCCATGCGACTTTGATCGTGCCTTTGCGGTCGGGCGACGGATCCTCGCGGCGGTGCAGTACGGCCAGCCCGCACCAGTCGCGGTAAAACTCGAGCGAACGCTCCACGTTGGAGCAGCGAATGGCCACATGGGTGAGCGTGGAAGCGGGCGGCGGAGTGCTCATCGACGCGACGTGGCCTCCAGCAGTTTGCGCAAGCTCGCCGCATCGGGCGCGGAGAGCGCGGCCTTGCCGCCCACTATAACGTAGACGCCCGCCGGATCGCCAGCCTTGCGCGGCGGCAAGCCGAAGCGCACGCGCAGCGCGTCCTGTTCACCGATGGAGAAATCGACCGTCAGCCGCTGCGGAACGTACAGCGCTTGCGCGGCTGCGCGCATGGCAATCAGGCCGGCGTCGTCCGGCGAGCCGTCCAGCAGCACTGTCACGAAGCCGCGTTCGGCCGCATCGGCCGCGCGCCACAGCGCCGGTCCGGCGCCGGCCAGGACAGCCATACGCCCGCGGAAGGCGCCGAGCGTCTGGGCGGCTCGCTCGGCGTACGGCTTGCCCGCGTCGCCCAGGAGCGCGGCGAGGCGCAACTGTGCCAGCGCGGCCAGCGCGTTCTCGCTGGGGCCTGGCGTATCTTGGAAGGCGATCAGCTTGTCCTTCAACCGCCCAAGCGCGGGCGGTGCGCCGGGCATTTCGTACGCGCGGTCGTTGTACGCGCCGTCCTCGGCACGATAGCGCGCATCGAGGCGCGCGAGCGCTTCCCGCGCCGCGCTGAGGTACTCCGCGCGGCCCGAGGCGAGCGCCGCGTCGATGCACGCGCAAGCGAGCGCCGCTTCGTCGCGGGCCAAGTAGGGAAAATCGGCCGGTTTACCGGCCTCCAGGAAGTGCGCCGCGCCGTGCTGGGCATCGAGACCATCGGCGAGGATGCGGTCGAGGGCCTTCAGCGCGAGGCCGCGCACGGCCGGCAGGTTCCACGCATCGGCGGCGGCGAGACAGGCGCTGACCGCGCGTGCGTTGGCGTCCACCAGGATCGTACGGTCGGTCTCCGGCCGCGCGCGCGAGGCGCGGGCCTTGCGCAAGGCGTCCAGTCCGCGCGCCAGCGCCGCCGGAGCTTCGTTCGCGTCCAGTTCGGCCTTGCGCGCGGCTTCGGCCAGCGGGCGCGCTTCGAAGAGCACGTTCTTGTACGGATGCGTAAGCGGCAGATCGCCGCGTTCCTGGATATCGAAGTACGCCTCCAGCAGCGCGCGCGTGCGCGCGTCGGGCACCGCGGCTTCGAATTCGCCGATCGTCCAGGTGTAGCAGGCTTCGTCCGCGCCGCTTTGCGCCGCGTAAAAGCCGCCACGCGCGCGGTCGGACATCTCTTCGTCCAGCCAGCGCAGGATGCCTTCGCCTGCGCCGCGGTAGCGCGCTTCGCCCGTGGCCTGCCATGCGTGCACGCACAGCAGGAGCATCTCGGCGTTGAGATCGAGAAGCTTTTCGAAGGCCGGTACGCGCCAGAAGCGGTCGCGCGCGTGGCGGTGAAAGCCGCCGCCCAAGCGGTCGTGAAAACCGCCGGCGAGCATCGCGTCGAGCGTGAGGGTGACGCAGGCAAGGCTTTCTTTTTCTCCGCTGCGCGCGTGATGAAGGAGAGCGAGTTCCAGGACGCCCGGGGGCGGAAACTTCGGACCGGGAGCCTGCGGCCCGAAGCCGCCGCCGAGCGGATCGAGCGCGCCACGCATGCGCACGGCGATCGCATCGAGATCCGGATCGCCCGCGGGCTTTTGCGCCTCCTCGGCGCCGGCGCCGCGCAGGCTCTCGTCCAGCGCCGCGGCGTCGCGCTGGAGGCCTTCGGCGTTCTCGCGCCATGCGCGCGTCGCGCCAAGCAGGACGTTGCGCAAGCCGGGGCGCGATTCGAGGTAATCGTCCTCGAGCCGGAAGGCCGTCCCGCCGAAGTACGGCAAGCCTTCCGGCGTCAGGACCAATACCAGCGGCCAGCCCGACTGCCCGCTCAGTCCGCGCACGGCTTCCTGATAACGCCGCGCCACATCCGGCCGTCGCGCGGCTTCGACGCGCAGAGGTATGAAGAGTTCGTTCAGCATCGCCGCCACTTCGCGGTCGGTGAAGACTTCGCGGTCCATGCGGCGGCTGGCGGGGCTCCATTCGGAGGCAATGTAAAGGAAGATCGGGCGTTTGAGCCGCGTGGCGTCGAGGAGCGTGGCGGGTTCCCACGGGCGCCAAGCCACCGGGCCGGTTTCGCCCGCGCCGAGGCTGCCCGGCGCCAGTCCCGCGCAGAGCCACCCGGCAAAGAGAATCGCAAACCGCATGGTTCCTACTTTACGCGTTTCGCCCCGGCTGTCATTCGCCGGTATCACGGAGGAGACGACATGCATGAAGCGAGCCTTCATGCAGAATCGGCGAGCGGCGTCTTTGCTTGCCGGAAAAGCGCGGCGTGGGATAAGTGACCGAAATCCGCCAGCGTTCGCGTGCACGTTTACTCGCGCTTCGTAGTGCCTTCGTGCAACGCTTACGCACGACGAAAGGAAATTTCATGGCCGGCTCGCTTCGACTTCCCGTGGTCAAACTCGATGCGTCCCTGCGCGCCGACGCGCTGCTGGTACCGGTGCGCACGCCGCAAGGCCGCCCCAAGCTGCCCACATTGCGCGGGCTGGCGACCGGCGCGCACGCGCGCTTGAAGGAACTGCAGGCACAGTACTTCGGCGGAAAGGAAGCCGGCGCGGTCGACGCAACGGTGGGCGGGAGCGGCGCGCCGATCAAGCGTCTGGCGCTGGTGAGCTTGGGCGTAGACGGCACGATTTCCGCCGGCGACGTGCGGATGGCGGCGGCTAAGGCGTTCAAGTGGTGCGAAGCGCACCGCTGCACGCGCGTCGCGGTGGCCTGGGACGCGCTGCGCGAAGCCGCCGGCGACGAGGCCGCGCAGGCGTTTGCCGAAGGGCTGGCGCTGGCGAGCTTCCGGTACGACGAACGCAAAGCGAAGAAGCCGAACGCGCGGCACGTCGAACAGGCCGCCTTTGCCGTATCGCGCGCCGACGGGCGGCTGAAGGCGGCACTCGAGCGCGGACTGCGCATTTCCGAGAGCGTGAACCTGACGCGCTTCCTGGGCCACGAGCCGCCCAACGTGATCAATCCGGTGACGCTGGCCGACCGTGTGCGGCAGATCGCGCGCAAGGCGAAGCTCAAGTTCGGCGTGCTGGACGACCGGCGCATCCGCGAACTGAAGATGGGCGCGCTGTGGGCCGTCGGGAAGGGCTCGGCCAGCAAGCCGCGCCTGATCACACTGGAGTATCCCGGCCGCCAGCCGAACGCGAAGCCGATCGTGCTCGTCGGCAAGGCCATCACGCTCGACAGCGGCGGCTATTCGCTCAAGCCGGCCGCCAGCATCCCCGAAATGAAGTACGACAAGATGGGCGGGATGACGGTGATCGGCGTCTTGCAAGCGTGCGCGGCGCTGAAGGTGAAGGCGCGCGTGGTGGGCGTGATCCCCAGCGCCGAGAACCTGATCAGCGGCGAAGCGTACCGCCCCGGCGACATCCTGACCGCGATGAACGGAAAGACCATCGAGGTGGACAACACCGATGCCGAAGGGCGGTTGATTCTCGCCGATGCGCTGCACTACGCGGTCGAGACCTACCGGCCCGCGGCGATGATCGACCTCGCGACGCTCACCGGCGCGGTAGTTGTCGCGCTGGGCACGCACGCGACGGGGTTGTTCGCCAGCGACGACGCGCTGGCCGCGGCGCTGACGGCCTCCGGCGAACGGACCGGCGACCGGCTCTGGCGCATGCCGCTGTGGAAAGAGTACCGCAAGCAGATCGACAGCAGCGAAGCGGACCTGAAAAATACCGGCGGGCGCGAAGGCGGAAGCTGCACGGCGGCGGTCTTCCTTCAGGAGTTCGTGGGCACGTCGACGCCCTGGGCGCACCTGGATATCGCCGGGACGGCGATGATCGGGAAGGGCACGCCGCTGCATCCGCCCGGCGCGACGGGTGCGTGCGTACGCCTGCTGATCGATTACATCGAAGCGCAGGCGCGCTAAGTCAACAACCGGTCAGCGCCGGTCGAGTTGCGCGCCGCTGTCGCGGCGGACCTGTCCCGCGATCTTGCAGCGCAGCAACGTCACGCGCGAACGGTCGGCGGCGGTGACGTCGCCTTCGATCGTGCAGTCTTCCAGCACGATTTTGGCTTCGTTGTGCGCGACAATGGACGTCTTGATCGTCGATTGCTTCACGGTCAGGCTGGCGCGGTCACGCGCGCCCAGGTACCCGCCGGTGCCGTCGCACGTCGAGCCGCTCACTTCGATCTTCGCGTCGCCGAAGGCCAGCGCTTCTCCGAAGGTGCTCGATTTGACGTTCAGCGCGGCAGCGCCGGTGGCGTAGAGGTTCCAGGTTTCGACGCGCGTGCCGTTAAGATCCAGGCGCGTGGCGCCGCACTGGACGGGCTTGGCGTCGTACAGCGTCCCGTTGCCGAGTCCTTCGACGAGGCTCGCGCCGGGGCCCACAGCCATGAAGCTGGCGGTGCGCAGTTCGGCCTTGGGCACGCTGACCTGACAGCCCTCGTTGGCGACGAGCCCCCACTGGATTTCCGCGCTGCTTTTGATCTCGACGTCGTGGCCGAGGGCTTTGGGCGCGGCCCAGATCAGGAGGTACGCGCCGTTAGGAAGCTCCAGCGCGCCGCGCGCCGCGGCGGCAAGATGAAACCAGAGCAGCACTTTTTTCGAGTCGGTGAGGCGCACGCGCGCGCCGGGGGAGATGACCATTTCGCCGGGCTGCTCGACGCCCTCGTAGCGCACGTCGCTTCCGGTCTCGGCGGTCACGGTCACATTGCCCTGTGGGAACGAGCACTTCTCGGCGCTCCACGCACCGCCCGGCTTGACGACCAGATCCCACGGCCGGGCGAGAGAGAAGCTGCTGCGCAGGGCTTCCAGCCGCGCCTTGTCGGAAACCAGCGCGCCGAACTGGTACGGATGCGCGCTAGGCACCTCGACGAGCGTGTCCTCGATGCGCACGCGCGCGCCGGGCATCAACTTGAGTTTTCCGGTGAGCCGGAAGCGCCGCGAACGGACGGTGAGCGAGGCGTTGGCTTCGACGACGAGGTCACCTTCCAGCGCCATGGGCGTTTCCCAGACGGTATCCTGCTTAACCGTGAAGCCGCCGCGGCGCAGGGCCAGCGGTCCGCGCGCGACGGTCAGATTGTCGAGCAGCAGGATGTTGTCGACTTCCTTGCCGCCGAAGAGGCCCAACGCGTCGAGCATGTTCAAGCCGGTGCTGAGCCTGGATGGTTCGAGCGCCTCCTTCTTGACCGGCGAGTCGTCGCTGAGTTTGAAATCCTGCGGGCGGATCTGCACGCGCTTCCAGACCTTGGGGGCGAGTTCCAGCGGATAGTGAAACTTCGCGCCGTCGAGGTCGGTGACGGCGAGCGCGATGAGCGCTTTCTCGTCGGAGCGCACGTCGAACTCGATGCCCTGGAGATCGTTCAGCAGAATCGGCGCGTGCAGAATGGGGAAGACGAGGGGCTTACGCAAGTACTCGAAGCGCAGCGCGCCCGATCCGGTTCGCGCGGAACCGGGGCCGTCGTCGCGCAGGACGCGTGGCGGCGCGTAGCCTTTGCCTTGAGGCGGATAGACCAGCGCGGCGAACGGGCCGATACCCTGTTCGAAATCGAAGACGCTGACGTCCGGCGCCTGCTGCGCATGCAGCGCCGCCGCCGCGCACCACCCGATCATGCTCGCCAGCACCGTTCGCTTGCCGCCCCGCATGCGCCACCTCGCTCTCTCTAATATGGAACGCGGGATGCGTCCGATTTGCGGCGGCCGGAAGTGTAGGAAGTTGCCGCTGGGGGTGCGGTATATTTCCACAAGCGTTGCCTGAAGCGACGCGCACGTCGGGCAACGCGCGGAAATCACTCTTTGATGAAGCGGCGAAGCGACTCGCGCAGCATCGCCTTGCCGCGCATCAGGCGTTTGTCGACGGCGGCGAGCGATATGCCCAACAGCGCGCCGATCTCGTCGTAGCTGCGCCCGTCGATGTACTTCAGGACGAGAATTTCGCGGTAGATTTCGGGGAGCTGATTGAGCGCTTCGCGGATCTGGTGGCCGCGTTCGCGCTTGTCCATCGGCGCGCTGGGATCTTCGTGCGGCTCGATGGACTTCTCTTCGTCCTTCTTGACCTCGATGGCTTGGCGGTGCATGCGCTTGCGGCGCAGTACGTAGATAGCGCGCAAGCGCGTGATCCCGTACAGCCAATTGCCGAACTTGTTCCGCTCGCGCAGGGTGTGCAGCATCTTAGCGGCTTCGAGAAACGCATCCTGCGCCACGTCGCGCGCGGTATCGGCGTCGCCCAGAAGCGAGTACGCCACGCCGACGACCAAGTTGAAGTAGCGTTCCATCAGGACATCGAAGGCGCCGGGAATCCCGCGCTCGACCTGCAGGACCAGTTCTTCGTCGGTGGGTCCGGCGACCTTGGCCAGCCGCTGGCTCTCGCGCGGCGAAAGCCGAATCGCGGCCTCTTCCTGCGCGACTTCGCGGATCAGGACGTGCGCGGTGGCCAGTTCGACCAAGCGCCGCGCGTCGGGCAGTTCGGCCAGAAGGGCCGTGAGCGCGCCGGGTTCGCGCGCCTCGCCGGCTTCGGTCTCAGGCGCGCCGTCCAGTCCGGCCGGATCGAGCCAGCGCCAGAGCGCGCGGTCGAGGGATTCGGGCGAGAGCGCGGCGCTCATGCGTCGGCATCCGCGCGGCCGCGGCGTTCGAAAAGCGACTGTTCGAGGTGCGCGCGCGCGCGTTCCAGCGCCGCGGCGACATGGCGCGTCTCGTGGCCCAGGCGTTCGGCGATCTCGGCAACGCTCAGGTTCTGAACGTAGCGTAAGTCGACGACCTGCCGCAGATGCACCGGCAGCGCGTGCAGCGCGTCGCGCAGCGCGGTCTTGCGCTTCTGCCAGCGTTCGGCGGGTGTGGCGGAAAGTTCGGCGACGATCGCCTCGACGCGGTCGACGAGTTGCGTCTGCGGAAGGTCTGGGGCGTCGATCCCCCGAGCGCGCAAGGTCGCGAAGGCGCGGCGGCGCGCCAGATCGCGCGACCAGCGTCCGAAGGCGCCGGGCTCGTCGCAGCGTTCGCGGCCTTCGGTGACGGCCACGCACAGGTCCTGGAAAATCTGTTCGGCCAAAGCGAGATCGCGGACCATCGCGAGAATAAAAGCGGTGAGGATGGCGCGTTCGGCGAGGAGCTTGCGCAGGGCATCCGGCGAGCCGGATCCTTGAGCGCCCGAGGGCGGAATGTTTTTCGCCGCTGCCATGACCGATCAGGATAGGGGCTGGCGGCGCTTTCGGCAATGGGTTGCCCGAGGCTTACCAGTCGCCGCCGGCTTCGTCGTCGGGTTCGGTCACGACGACTCGCCCGCCCGCCCCGGCAATCACGCGAATGCGTACGTTGCCGCCACCGCCCACGACCTGGACGTTTCCGTCTTCCTGCTTCCCGCCGGCGTAGGCCGCGGCGCGCTTCTGGCGGGCGGCGGCTTGGTCGCCCTTGGCGGTCAAATCCTTCTTAACCTGCTCATCGGCGGCGCTTCCGGCTTGCTTGCGGTATTCGGCCGCGGCTTTTTCGTAGAGCGCCTGGGCTTTCTCGTAGCGCTTGGCCTGGGCTTCTTTGCGCGCCAAAGCGGCCAGCTTGTCCGGATCGGTTTCGGCCTCCAACGCCAAGTCGTTGACCAAGCGCTCGAGCCGCAGGCGGACTTCGGTGTCGTCGGTCTTGGCCAGTGCGTCCTTCAGCAGCGGGAGCGCCGGAAGACCCAGCGCGCGGAGCCCTTTTTCGGCATCTTCGCGCGTCGCGAAATCGTCGTGGCCGAGGTCTTTAAGTAACCCCGCGGCCTTTTGCCGTCCGGCGTCGTCCAGCGCCTTGGGCGCGGGTTCTTCGGCACATACAAAATCCGCCAAGAGCGCCAGCCCCAGTAAGACGCCCACCATGCAATGTGTCATCTCTAGTCTCGCCTCCACTTTTGCTTAGGACGATACAGCAGTCCGTACACACCTCGTGTCAGGAGCTTCTTAACTACCCTCTTTGGGAGACGACAACAGGCTCAAGGATGGAGAAGGTGCCGCCGCTTCGAGGATAGCGCGCATCAATCTGCGGCTTCAGACGATGCAAAATTAAACGTTGCCGCTCCATCATTGCTAGTTCGTATCTTGCAGACCATAGCAGCGCTTGGTTACCTGTAGGGGCAAGTATTGCACGCTCCCGAAACTTGGCCGCCGCCCTTTCATATAAATTGATCGCCATGTCGTAGCGCATAACCAATTCCGACCTTCGCGCCAGAGCGGCCAGCTTGTCCGGATCGGTTTCGGCCTCCAACGCCAAGTCGTTGACCAAGCGCTCGAGCCGCAGGCGGACTTCGGTGTCGTCGGTCTTGGCCAGTGCGTCCTTCAGCAGCGGGAGCGCCGGAAGACCCAGCGCGCGGAGCCCTTTTTCGGCATCTTCGCGCGTCGCGAAATCGTCGTGGCCGAGGTCTTTAAGTAACCCCGCGGCCTTTTGCCGTCCGGCGTCGTCCAGCGCCTTGGGCGCAGTTTCTTCAGCAAGGGCGACGCCGCAAAGCAGCACCCAGAGCACGACGCATCCAACCTTCGCGCGCAGCATTCTCAGAATCTCCCTTCAAATCGTGATCCGCCTCCGCGGCGCCACGTCCGGTCAGGCTTGAGCCGCCTCGAAGCAGGCTTTTAAATCATCGAACGAGCGCCGCGAACTCTCCAACCGGTCGAGTCCGTCGCCGCGCCAATGCGTCTCGAGCGCCACCACGCCCGCGTAGCCGTCGCCGCGGAGGCGCTTGAGGAGCACGCGGTAATCCAGCGCGCCCTGCCCGACGCGCTGCCAGCGGGTGAGCCCCGTCGCTGCATCGGCCAGTTCGGCGTTTTTGGCGTGAACGTGCGCGATCCAAGGGCGCAGCGCCGCATAGCCTTCGGGGTAGGGCTCGCCGCCGGCGACGAAATCGTTGCCGGGATCCCAGACGGCTTTCAGGCGCGGGTGTTCGGCCGCGAGAAGGATCTCGGCGGTGTTCCAGCACGAGTTACCCCAGCAGGAGCGGACGTTCTCGACGACCAGATCGACGCCGGCGGCCTCGGCGATTTCGGCAGATTCGCGCAGGCCGGCGACGATGAGCTTCAGCACCTCCGCCGGAATCGCACCGCCGCGCGGAAGACGCGGGGACGGATTGCCGACGCCCACCATACCGCTCTTGCGAAACGCGAAGATGCGGACGTACGGCGCGCCGAAACGCCGCGCCACCTCGCAGCCGCGGCGCACCGACTGCAGATGCCGAGCGTACTCAGGGGCTTCGCGCGGATGTTCGCGCACGCCGTCCAACAGGAGCGTTTTGAACGCCATGGTGCTGACGCAGCAAATCTTGAATCGTCCGGCGCGCAGCAGGACTTCGGCCTGCGCGAGGGCCGCGTCGGATGCTTCGGCGATGTTCACGTTTCCGTCGAGATGGTTGAGTTCGATCTCGCGCACGCCCCACTCCGTAGCGGCGGCCAGAGCCGGCTCCAGGCTGTCGTGGAGTTCGTCGCTGATGGCGCCCAGGCGCACGCGCGGCCTACTTGTTGACTTCCATGCCGGTGGGATCGCGCGGACGCTGCGTCTGCTGGTTGATCAGCAGTTCCTTCTGGCGCTCGGCGTCCTCGCGGCGGCGTTCGAGGTCTTTCTGGCGCAGTAAATCGGGATCCTGCGGAGCCTCGACCACGATCTCGCGCCCGTCCTTGGTCACGATGGTGATCGGACGCGCCGTGCCCTTGATCTGCTCGACCGTCCGCTCGCGCAAGGCCTTGACTTCCGACTGCACGGCCTTGAACGCCCAACGCACGTGGCTCCACTTGCGCGGTTCGTTGCGCAATTCCTCTTCCAGCACCAGCGCCGAACGCTTGGTGCTCATGCAGGCATCGCGGAAGTTGGCGTCGTTCTGCCACAGGTCGGCGAGAATGTTGACCTGCTTCCCGATCATCTCGCTTTGATGGATCAGCCGGGTGCGTTCCTTGCCGCCCGCGTCGAGGTCTTCGGCGATCTGGTAGACGGTCTTCTTGAGGTCGGCAATCACCTGGTAAGCCTGCAATTCGCCGGTGGTGATGGTGCCTTCGGGGCGCAGGTCTTCGAGTTCGACCCAGAACGGTCCCCGCTTTTGCGGCGCGGTGGAGCCCGGCAAGTCGGCGGTCAAGTCGGCGGGAAGCGCGGCGCCGGGCGTCTGGACCGGAGGCAACGGATCGAGCTCGTTGGGGCGCAGCCGCGGTTGCTCGGGTCCGGTCATGGTCAGCGGAGCGGGCGCGGCCGCCGGATCGTCTTCGATGGGGCGCAGCTTGGGCCGTTCGACGGGCGCAGGTTCGGCCTTGGGCGCCACCAGCGGCTCCGGCGCCAGCGCGTCCTCGACGCCGTCCGGCGCCAAGTCCGATGCCAGCGCGGGCCACGCCGCCAGCATGCCCAGAGCGATCCAATACCCGCGCATCGCCGTCGTCCTCGTGCTTCGAAAGGGTTGCATGGATTAGACGCGCCAATCGGCACGGCGCGTCAGGATCTTTTGGCCGATCCACCGAACAAGCGCATCTTAACGGGTCCGCGGCGCATGGACGACACAATTCGGCGGAAGGCTTCGCACAAGGTGCGCGAGGCGGTTACTTGCCGATCTCGAAGACCACCTTGAACGCCCCGCGCGAACCGGCGTGAAAGGCTTCGTCCAACGCGCGGCCGAATTGGGCAAGCGGATACTTTCGCCGGACCAGGCTCGAAAGGACGTCGGCGTCGTCCGCGGCAAGGATCTGGAGCGCGAGGTCCATCGATTTGACGCGCCCGCGTTTGTCCATATGCGCGAGGTTGACCTTATGGCTGGCTCCGGCGGCCACCGCGCCAATTCCAGCGAGGTCGTCGGGCGGTGTCTCCCAGCCGTAGGCGTACGCGCCGTGAACGCGCAACTCTTTGTGCCAGAGCGGAGTCAGGTCCACGCCTCCAGGCGTGCCCGGCATGCCCACCAGCAGCACCAGCCCGCCAGGAGCGGCGAGACGCAACGCATCGTCGATGCTCTGGGCCGAGCCGACGCAGTCGAGGACCACCGGAGCGCCGCCCAAAGCCACGGGCTTGCCCAGATCGGATGGATGCAGCGAACCTCCGAAGCGTTCGAGCACCCAGCGGTATTGCCGGCGCGTATCGGTTTCGACATAAACCTCGTCCGCACCCAAGTGCTCGGCCATATCTCCCTGCACCCGATAACGGGCCAAGGCCCGGATTTTCCCTTCGCCGCCGATGGCGCGGTATGCCGCGATGGCCAGCAACCCGATGGTCCCGCAGCCGATCAGGAGCAAGCTGGCCTTCGGATCGCACGGCGCGAGCAAAGCCGCGTGGAGCGCGCAAGCGAACGGTTCGGCGAGGACGGCCCCGGTATCGCTGAGCTTTTCGGGGACCGTATGCAACTGCGCCGGATGCGCAACGAGCCCGTGGCTCCAGCCGCCTCCGGTGTTCGCGCAGAAGCCCGTCTGGAAGCCCGCGCCGAGCGCACCCTTGAGCAGGTTCACGCAGGCCGCGTAGCGGCCTTGCTGGCATGAGGCGCAGAGCGGTTTGACGCCGCGGACGGCGCAACTCAGCGCGGGTTCGAGCACCACGCGCTGCCCTTTCTTCCAGGCTTCGGGCGTTTGCGGTCCGGTCTCCTCGATCACGCCCACGATCTCATGTCCCAGCACGAACGGGGTGCTCACAAAAGGTGCGAAATAGGGACTGGTCTGACAGGCGATGGCAGCCAGATCGCTGCCGCAGATTCCGCTTAGAATCGGCCGCACGCGCACCCATTCGCCGTTCGGAAGCTTGGGCGGTTCGGTCTCTTCAAGCTTGATGCACGAAAGGGCACTCGTCGCGAGCCACGGCACGCGGGTCCCCAAGCTGTGCACCAACAGCCAGCGCGGGACCGAACGGTGAAAGCGAATCGCCTGCATGGCGGGCCCAAGGTAGCCGCTTCCTTGAAGTTCGTAAATACTCACTATGATTAAAGTTATGGATAAAGTGGAGCTTAGGTAATTCCAAGAGGCTTTCAGTAAACCATTAGGATCGAGGCATGCACAAAGTGATGTCGATGGGAGGAGCCACCCATGCACCTGGGCGATTTCAAGACTTTCAGCACCGTCATGTTCCCGATCATCTATTCGTTGCGTCCGCGCAAGGACGCCAAGCGCGTCACGCGCTTTCTACTGATGCAGAAATCGATCGACGAACTGCTGGAGCTGATCGAACGGATCGAGTTCGAGCTGGCGCATCCGAGCATGGAGGTGCGGCACTGCCTCCCGCTGGCCTGCGATCCCTCTGAAGAGGAAGTGCGCGAGTTTCTGCGCCTGGTGGCGCTGCATCTGCGCAGCCACCTGAAGCCGACCGAGACCGGCGTGCTCTGCGCCGGGCTCTAAAGGTACCTTGGGCGGCGCGGCTTTCGCCGGACCGGGGACTGGGCCTTCCAGCCCACCGGGGTCACGGTCCGGCGCGAGCCTCGTCCAGTTCTGCTCCCGCATTCCCTCGTCCCAACTCACGCGCCCGTACCGTCTTCTCGCTATCGCATCGTCTTCCCGAGCCGCTATTCCCGCTTCGCACTAGAAGGAAGCCCGGGAAGCGCGTCTAATAGGGGTCGCTTCGCGTTGCACTTTGGGAAAAAGGGATGGCTTCTGTGCGCACGGTTTGGGTGAGCGCGTTGGTGCTCCTGACGGCCGGCTTGCTGGCCGCCGGCTTGTATGCCCTTTCGTCGCCCGCGGCGCCGCCGGCCGATCCTGAACCGGATCCGGCGGAGCTTCCGTATCCCAAGCCCGCGAATCCGTTGCCCAAGCAGTACACGCCGGAAGAACTGGCGCGCGACGGCGGCCCGAGTCCGCGGATCATCGCCAGCTTCCTGACGCGCCGCGGGCCGACCCCGTTTCAGTCGCTACTGCGCTACGACAAGGTGCCGGTCCCAATCCAGCAGATGCCCGGCTGGCGCGAGGTCGTCGCCTATTTGCAGATGCACGGCCAAGAGCCGCCGCCGATCGTCTTCCGCGTCGACCAGATCACCGAATCGGTGGTGAACAACCTGGGCGAGCGCGCGCACTCGGTGATCAGCAGCAAGTCGTTCCTGCATCCCAGCGACCCGCGCACCCTGGCGTACGACATCACGATCACCAGCGGCGGGATTCCGCAGCGCATGGTGGGGCACCTCTTCAAGCGCGGCGTCATGGTGGAGGTGTACCGCGGCGAGCAGCTCGCCGACCGCAACGAGATCGCGTTGCCGACCAAGATGAGCATCCTGCCGGTGGAGATCGAGTTTATTCATCTCTGGCAGCCGGCGACGGTCAAGCCGGGCGATACCGCGCGCTGGTCGTTTTTCGTGCCCGAGGTTTCGGGCTTCGTGCTGCTGGAGGCGGTCTTCAAGGGGCTGGAGCAGATTTCGCACGGCGGCCAGACGCACCAATGCGCGCGCTACGACGTCAAGACGGCCAGCACCAAGTCACGCGAAGGCGTCTTCTCGCGCCAGCGCATGTGGTTCGACATGGCGAGCGGCATCATGCTCCGCCGCATGGACTTCGAGGAAGGCGTCGACGAAGAGACCGAAGGACTGGTGACCGAGCGCGTGGAGCCCGAAGAGCTGGAATCGCTCCTGGCGCTCGAAATTCGCGCCCCCGAACTGCCGCAGGCGCCGCTGCCGTACGAACTGGGCAAGGAATACTTCTGGCGCGTGGACGCGCGCGGGCAGCGTCTGGGGCGCGTGCACGCGACGTTCCACGCTCAGGTAGCCGATAAGCTGGGCCCGGCGGGATTGCGCGCCGAAGCCGAGGTACGCGTCGAGACCGGCGGGAGCCTGCGCCGCGAAAAGGCGCTGACGCGCTACGACGAGCGCGGCTTTCCCGTCTTTTACAAGGCTCAGGGCGAAGAGGCCGTCGAAAGCCAGGCCGATTACGTCGTCGAAGCGCTCTTCGGCGAAGGGCGCGTGCGCACGCATCTCTTCCGGCATCTGCACGGCGCCGCGGCAGGAAGTTCGGCGATGCACCCCGAAACCGTGAATCCGAATGGTACCCCGTTGTCGCCGGCCTCGGCGGAGCACGACGCCTGCTGGCTGCGCCCGGTGCCGCTCAGCGACGACGAAGAGGAAAGGCAAGAGGAACAGCAAGAACGCTTGCAGGATCAGGACGTCGAGCGCCCGATCGATTCGGGGGTGTTCGTATTCGACCACCATCGCATCGAGCAACTGGCGCTGCTGGCTTCGCGCCTGCCACGGCCGCCGGCGCCCAAAGCGGGCGAAGCCGGCGAGATCAAATACCAGAAGGTCGCGCTGTATACGGTGCGCCGCCATCAAGCCGGCGTGCTGCAGTTCGCGATCCAGGCCGAGCCTCCGCTGCCGGACCCCGAAAGCGGCGAAGTCCCCGCCGAGCCCGACGGTCCGACGCTGTACCTCGCCAGTTCGGTGAGCACGCTCTTGCCGTGTACGATGCTGCTCGGCCCCGATGGCCGGCTCTTGCAGCTCATCAGCCGCTACGGTACGGGCGAAGTGATCTACACACTGGACGATCCGATCATGCGCGCGCGCGAAGCCCGGGCGCGCGAGCAGCGCGGCCAGGAAGGCCCGCAATTGATCCGCCCGCCGTGGTTTTAAGCGAGAGCCATTTCCACACATCCGCACGCGCGTAAACCTGCCGGCCGATAGCGTGTGCGCCCCGCGCCAGCCGGTTGAACCGCGCCGCAACGCCCGCCGCGCGCAACGCCGCGTGCATTTCTTCGGCCCGGGCCACGGGCACCACTTCGTCCCGCGTGCCATGGAAGCTCCATACCGGCAAGCCGCGCAAGCGTGGCGCGAGCGCCGGCAAGCCGAAGGCGCACACCGGGACCAAGGCCGCGAAGCGTGAGGCGCGCTCGTAGGCCCATTCGTACGCGCCGCGCCCGCCCATGCTCTGTCCCGTCAGGCATACGCAGCGCGGATCGGCGGGCAGCGTGGCCAGCAGATCGTCGAGCCAGCGGTCCAGATCCTCGATGCAAAAGCCGCTGCGTTCGGCGGGGCATTGTGGGCAGGCGATCAGCCACTTCGCTGCTTGGCCCGTAGCGGCAAGCTGCGGAAGCGGCTCGCGCGCCACGAGATCCAAACGGTCGCCCTTGGCGCCCGCGCCGTGCAGGTAGATCAGCATCGGCCAGCCATCGGCAGAAGCTATGCCCGGGGGACGGTGCAGCAGATAGCGCACGCGCAGGCGGCGGCGCACCGTCCGCGCGAGCACGCGCAACTCGAGGGCGCTCATGCCGGGGCCGCGAAGCGCCGCAGCGCCTCGGACTGGGGCGTAACGCCCCAGCCCGGGTCGGCGGGCAGATCGAACGCGCCGTCCCGCGCGCTCAAGGCCGGATGCGTCAGCGCTTCGCGCAGCGGATTCAGGAACCGGTTGGCTTCGAAGAGTCCTTCACCCGGCAGCGCGGCGAGAACATGCAGCGAAGCGGCAAGGGTGATCCCCGCGCCGACACCGTGCAACGCCAGGCGCACGCCGTGCTCGCGCGCGCAGGCGGCGGCGGATCGCACGGCGCCGATCCCGCCGCAGCGGCTCACGTTGGGCGTCAGCACGTCCACGGCGCCGCGCTCGACGAGCGCGCGCAACCCGGCGGGGCAGAATTCGTGCTCGCCCGCCGCCAGCAGTACCGGGCTGTTGCGCTTCACGCGAACGAGCGCCTCCCAATCGTCCGGAGCGACGGGTTCTTCAAGCCACGCGATCCGCAGCGGTTCGACGGCTTGCGCGAGTCTGATGGCCTCTTCGACGCCGTACGCGCCGTTGGCGTCGAGCATCAAATCGGTTTGCGGTCCCAGCGCTGCGCGGACCGCCTCCGCGTGCGCGCGGTCGATCTCCACGCCGCGCCCGACTTTAAGCTTCACACCGCGGAACCCTTGCTCCACAAAGTCGCGCGCCGCAGCGGCGCTCTGTTCGGGCCGCTCCAGAAACGGGACCGGACTGGCGTAGCACTCGACCCGTTCGCGCGCCTGCGGATTCAGCATCTGCGCCACCGGCTTTCCGGCGCGCCGGCCGGCCAGATCCCAAAGTGCGAGTTCAATCCCGCTGATCGCTTCGGGCAAGAAACCCTTGTCGTGCCCGTACTGCCGTGCGCAGGTCCAGAGCAACTCCGCGCACGCGTCCACGGGTTCCGCGGCGGCGGTTCTCAGAATAGGCGCGAGAAGTTTTTCGATCAGAAGCGCCGACGCCTGCGGAAGCGGCAGGCCCCAACTCTCGCCCCACCCTTCGTAGCCCTCGGTGTCGCGCACGCGGACCAGCGTGCTGGCCTGCCCGAGACGCGGCAGCGTCCGAAAATGCGCCGCGGGCTGGCTGAATGCCGGCGGCACGTGTTGCGCCCCGCCGAAGTGGTCCGCGAAGCGCGCTTCCAGTGCAAAGGCTTCGAGGGCTACGATGCGGCTCATACGGACGCCTCGCAGACGGCCGCGGGCTCGAGCCCGAATTCTTCCGCCACCGTACGCTTCGGCATCGGGTAGCTGTCGCGGTCGCCTTTGGGGCGGCGCAGGAAATACTTCAGCCAGCTTCCCTCCGGCATCCGCGCGAAGGCCGCGTCGTACAGATCGTTGTCGCCCTGCGTGTGCGCCGAACTGCCCGTCGCGAAACTCGCGAAGAGGCAGCGCCGCACGTACGGCAGCCGGTTGGTCGAACCGTGATTCATATCGTGGCTGAAGATCAGCGCGTTGCCGGCCTTGAGTGGGAGACGCCGGCGCAACGGCTCCACCGCGCGTTCGTCGGCCGGCATCGGAAAGTTCGCCTTATGGCTGCCCGGCACCACTTCCAGCGCGCCGCCGTCGAGCGGCACGTCGTTGAGCGCGTAGCAGACGGTGACCAGACTGGCGCAGACGCGCTGCTGAAAGATGTACGCTTCGACCGGATTGTAAGGCGTGTGGTTGCTGTGGAAGCCGATTCCGCCGCCTTGCGCTTTGAAGTCGAGCCAGGTGCTCTTCAGGCGCGGCAGCACCACGAGGTCCACGATCCGCGCCAAGACCTGCGGTGAAAGCGCCACATGCAGAAAAGTTTCGTCGTCGTTGACGATCCGGTCGAAGCGGCACGCGCGGCGTGGCGCTTCGCCCGATTCCGGCGTTTGTCCCGGATGCATCAGTTTCGCGCGTTCTTCCCAGATGGCCGCGCGCGCCTGGGCTTCGGCAAGTAGCTGAGGATCGACGGCGTTCTCCACCACCAAGTATCCGTTCAGATCGAAGGCGTACAGTTCTTCGGGCGACATGCGATTATCCTTTCGCGGTCAGGTCGAATTTGCGCAAGTCGTCGGCGATGGCTTCGGCCGCCGCCTGCAACCGCGCGACCAGCGCCGGAACGTCGGGCGACTGGCGCGAGAGCCCCAAAGCCGCGACGGCCGGCGCGCCGATGGGCACCGCGAGCGAGACTTCGCCGTTGGGGAAATCCAGCCGCGCATAACCGGCCGCGCGCAGAGCGGATCGGTCTGTTCCGCGCGGCCCGCGTTCTTCGCCCCAAGCCTGCAGCGCCAAGCCCAGGCTGCTGCGTTCCGCAGGAATCAAGTCGTGCGCGCCGATGCTTTCTTCCAGACTCCGGCCGGGCCGCGCATGGAGCAGGTAACAGACCTGCGCCCGCCACAGTACGCCCAGCGCCACCGTCGTCTGGCGGTCGCGTAAAGCCGCCAGATGCGGCATCGCCGCGGCCAACAGTCCCGATCCGCGCAGCGCCTGGGCGGCCAGCACGTGAATCCCGGCGCCCGGACCGTACTTGCCTTCGGCCGTTCGCCGCACCACGCCCAGATGGCCCAGTGTGCCGAGCAGGCGGTTCACGCGGGTGTGCTCCATCTCCAATTCGCGCGCCAACTCGCGGCTTCCTACGGCGCCGCCGCGGGCCAGGAGCGCCTGGAGCACCGCCAGCCCGTGCATAAGGCTCTGGTTGGGTTGTGCGGGCGTCTTAGGCATGGTGCTATAATAGCACCATCGGGTGCGCCTGTCAAGGCCTTTGCGGAAAGTGGGGACTTCCCCTTCGATCTTTACGTGCTGCACACATCGAGGCGGGGAAAATAGTTTTCGGGCGCTCGCTGCATTGCGAAAATCGTCAGGAGCGTTAGTCTCACGCCGCTCGGCGCCCTTTTCACGCATTCACGGACCGGACTTCGGAGCATTCATGGCCACTGCAAAAAAGGCCCGCCCCGCGGCGGCAAATCGCGACGATTCGATCATGCGCTGCTCCACGCCCGGCGACCAGGCGACGCTGGATCCCGCGCAGTGGGTGGTCTCGGCGGTGCACAAGACACCGGCCTCGGTGATGAAGTTGGGGCTGCCCAAGCGCATCCGCGCGTTGATCCGCCTGCACGGGAGCTCGCTGCTGGTAATCGATAAAGCCGCGCTGATCGCCGAGTACCAGCGCTTCAAGCGCTTGCTCCCGCGCGTCGAGCTGTACTACGCGATCAAGGCCAACCCGCATCCGGACATCATCAAGACCTTCCGCGATCTAGGCGGCTGCTACGACGTCGCCAGCGAAGGCGAGATGCGCCACGTCCTAGCGCAGGGCGTCAAGCCTTCTCGGATTATCTTCGCGAACACGATCAAGCGGCCGGAAGCGCTGCAGTACGCGCGCAAGGCCAAGGTCAACTTCGCAACCTTCGACAACGAACCCGAACTGTACAAGATCGCCAAGTACGCGCCGGGCTGCCGCGTCCTGGCGCGATTGAAAGTAAGCAACCTGGGCAGCATCGTGGAACTCTCGCTCAAGTTCGGCGCCGACCAGGAGCAGATCGTTCCGATGCTCGCCAAGGCCCGCGCGCTGGGCCTCAAGCCCGAAGGGGTAAGCTTCCACGTGGGTTCGCAGTGCACCAACTTCGAGAACTACCAGCGCGCGCTGGAGGTTTCCGCGGGGATCATGCGCGAATGCAAGGACCGCGGACTGCCGTTCAAGACGCTGGATATCGGCGGCGGCTTCCCGATCAAGCACTTCAAGCACGATACGTGCAGCCTCGAGAGCTTCGCCAACCAGATGCGCCGCGAACTGAACCGGCTCTTCCCGCAGGAGGTCACGATCATCGCCGAACCCGGGCGCGCGCTCTGCGGCCCCGCCGGGATGCTGATCACGCGCGTCGTCGGGCGCTCGATCCGCAACAACAAGAACTACTACTACCTCGACGACGGCGTCTACGGAGACTTCTCCGGAATCGTCTTCGACCACTGCAAGTACGAGTTCCGCACGCTGAAGAAGACGCAAAAGTTCTTCAGCATCCTGGGCGGCCCGACATGCGACTCGTTCGACACCATTTCGCTAAGCGAAGAACTGCCCGAGCTGGATGTCGGCGACGTGGTCTACGTGCCGAACATCGGCGCGTACAGTTGCGCCAGCGCGCTGACGTTCAACGGCATCAAGCCGGCCAAGGTGATGGTGATCTGACCGAAAGGGCGCGGGCTTACAGGCTTCGCGCCACGAAGGTCGAAAACTGCCAGCAGTCTTCGTCCTTCGGCCGGGGACCGTGCGCGGCCAAACCCTTCCAGTGGTCGAGCGGCGTCCAGTCCACTGCCTTCGAATAAAACGGGCCGAGGTACGGCTTCGCGTCGCCCAGAATCTCCTCGTGCGGCAGCGCGTCGGGCAGCTTCACGCCTTCGCGCGGATTGCGGATCATCCACTTCACGGCGCCCAGGATCGAGGCGGCGACCTGCAGCGTGGTGGCGTTCTGCCCCGGCGCGAGCTTGCGGGTTTCGTGAATGTCCAGCAGCGAGCCGATCCACCAGCTCTTGTAGTCGTGGCCCATCAGCAAGCAGCCCAGTTCGTCGCGCCCTTCGACGATGTCGTCGTTCAGCAGCCGCTGCACGGGCTGCATCTCGTAGTTGCGCATGCGCAGTTCGTGCAGGCTGTTGATCGCTCCGTCGCAAGGGCAGTACGCGTAATGGACCGTGGGCCGGTAGATCGCCACGCCGTCCTGCTCCACCGTCAGGTACTCGCTGATCGAGAACGCTTCGCCGTGGCGCACCACCATGCCCGTGATTTCGCCGCAGGGAACCCAACTGCGCACCCACGTGTTGATCCCGAACTGTTCGAGGCAGATCTGATTGCGCGGACCTTCGCGGTGGACGTGCGCGCCCGGCGGGAGCGTTCTTTCGTGCGTGCCCCACCCCATTTCGGCCGGCGCGGTGCCTTCTTCGTAAAAGCCTTCGATGGACCACGTGTTGATGAATTCGTTCTCGCGCTTGGGCTTATGCGAGATCTGCGTGTCGCGCTCGCTGATATGAATCGTCTTTACGCCCAGTTCGTGCGCCAAGCGGTTCCAGGCGCGGCCCTTCAGCGCCGCGTCGATCCGCTCGTACCGGGCGTCCTTTTTATGCTCGGCGATCCACTTCGTGCCGATCTCCTGCAGTGCCTGCTTGGTGAAGTGCTGCACCAGTCCCGGATTGGCGCCGTGATCCAGCACCGCGGTCGGTCCCTTCGGATCCTTCCAGCCGGCCATCATCTTGCGCATCGACATGTGCCGGACGTACAGCGTCCGCTCGGTCGGCGGCTTGTCGGCCGCGCCTTCGTACGGATCCCACAGTTCGACGGAAGTGTTCATGTAAAGCACGCCGTGGTCGTGGCACCACTGCACGATATCGTTGCAACCGATGTTCCAGGCCAGATCGAGTACCAAATCCCCGGCGCCGACGTACGTGCTCAAAATCTCGCCCATGTTTTCGCGCGTCACGCGGCCCTGCACGAACGCCGCGCCGAGCTCCCGCACGCGCCGAACCTGTTGTTCGTCTTCGGCGAAATCGAGGACCGTGTAGTTCTTGGGCGGCGTCGGGAGGTGCTTGAACAACAGCGGCAGCGTACACCGCGAAACGCCGCCCAGGCCGATCACCAGGATCTTGCCGTTGAAGGTCATCTTTTCCGCCGTCCTTCCTGAAGCGCTACGGATAGCCCCGCCGAATCTTCCGGCACAGGCCGCGCGGCGCGCGCACGCCGCTTGATCGCTCGAACGCCTTGGGTGGCCCGTGCCGGGTCAAAACCCTACGCTCGGCGCCGCCATCTTCAAGAAATTTTGAGGCAGGATTCGAAATCGATCCGAAATTATGAAGCCGCGGGAAAGATCAGCGCAGCGTATGGACGCGTACGCCCTCTGCTCCGGACTTTCCGTTCTCGCTGAACCAGGTCAGATCCAGCGCCTCGGCGTCCGGGAAAATCTGGGCCGAAAAGACCGTCGCCCCGTCGTCGAAGAAGGCTTCCACCGATCCGCGGTCGACGAAGAGGCGCAGCGTGTAGCGCTTCTTGCGGCCCAGGACCCCGTAATAGCCCCGGGTAAGCCTGCCGCCGGAGCGTTCCCGATCGAAGAACAGGCCGCCGGCCACGCCGTCGTAGCCCACCCGCGTCTCCTGCGCGCCGGACGCGCGAAGCCTGAAACCGCAGCGGTCCCATTCCTCGGGCAGCAGTGTGGCTTCCAGTTCGTACGCATCGCCTCGGTAAAACGCCCGCCCGGAAATCGCCTCGGCATCCGACGGCTTCAGCGTCTGCGCGCGCAAAAACGTCAGTTCGCGCACCGGGCGCTGGATCAGCCTCAGCCCGCGCTCGGCGCTCGGCACCAGCGAAAGTTCGCGCGGGATGCTCATCACGCCTCGTGCGCCGAAGTCGGGCACTTCGCGCGCGTAGCGCCAATGGTTCAGCCAGCCGATCCAGACGCGTCGGCCGTCCGGAGCATGCTCCCAGCTCTGCGTGGCGTAAAAATCCGGCCCGTAGTCCACCCTATGCGGCCCGCCTTCCGCCGCGAAGGACGTCCCGTCGAAGCGGCCCACCGCGTAGCGGTAACCGCCCAGGCTGAGCACCCACTTGGACTCGCCGCGCCCTTCCACTTCGAGCGGAAAGAGGTCCGGGCACTCGCTGGAGAATTCGGGGGCGCTCAGGAAAGTCCACTCGCGCAGATTCGCCGATGCGTACAGCTTGTGGGCCACTCCGACGATCATGATCCAGCGCCCGGTCTGCTCGTGCCAAAAGACTTTGGGGTCCCGGAAACTGCGCGTCGTATCGTCGCCCAGCACCGGATTGCCTGCGAACTTCGTCCAGGTCCGGCCGCGGTCGGAACTGTGCGCGAGACTCTGGCGCTCCGCGCCCGACGCGGCATGGTGCGTGAACGCCGCCACCAGCCCGCCTCCCGCGCCGAAGAAGCCCGAGGTGTTCTTCGCGTCGTCCACCGCGCAGCCCGACCAGATCGAACCCAGCGCATCGGGTTCCAAAACCGCGGGCAGGTGCTCCCAGCGCGCCAGATCGCGGCTGACGGCATGACCCCAGTACATGCGCATCCCGTCGACGTTCACGTCCGGGCACCACTGGTAGAAAAGGTGGTACTCGCCGGCATGGTATACGAGGCCGTTGGGATCGTTCAGCCATCCCGTGGGCGGCGCTAAATGGTACAGCGGTCGGTAGTCGGGCATGACAGCTCCACAAATGGATCTGGATCGGTTCAGGCGATGCGGAGCTAGCATAGCAGATATGCGTTTGGCAGCGCGGTTGAACCAGAGGCGGGATCGATCGGGCCGGGCGGCAGGCTATTTCGGACGCGGGTTGTCCGCCCACTGGCCCTTGGTTCCTTCCCAGACCCATTTTCGACACGGGCCTTCGCGTTTCAGTTCGGGGCCGTTGGCACGGTAAGCTTTCCACATGTCGGTCACGAACCCATCCCAGGCGCGGCCTTGAAAATCGTTCTTGCCGGGCCGTTTCTTGGCAATCTCGGCGTCTTCGGGACTCATCCAGCGGTCGCAGTAATCGAAGAACGCGTCGTGTTTCCAGGCGGGCGCCATCCCCAGCAGCCGCGCGGCCAGCGCTTCGCCGATCCAGGCGTTGGCGTTGCAGCAGACGCGGTAGCCTTCCGAGCGTTTATCCATTTCGTCCCAGGTTTGCGGATCCTTCTCTTCGTACGGCTGTCGCGGGCCGTGATGCGTGACCATCTGGAACAGGGCCGTCTGGCCGAAGAAGCTTTTGCCGTAGTACGTCTGCTGGTCTTCTTGAAAGTTGACGCGATCCGCAACGGTAAGCATATCCGGCTCGTCCAGCATCCAGCCCGCGAAGATGATGGGGAACTTACGCCCGCTGTAGTGCCCGCCGTCGGCCGTATAGTTGAGGCCAATCTTGGTCATGCCGTGAAGGTCGATGCCCACCTGGACCAAACCGACGAGCAGCGGTTCCTTTTCCTGCGCGGAATGATTCAGCAGCAGGTGCAGGGCGCCCATGCTGACCACGCGGGCGAATTCGCGCCCGTAGTTGGGCCGGTTCAGATTCGGAGCCGTGGCCTGCTGCATCCAGGTGGCGCCGTATTCGATCCAGGGGCGCGAAAAGTAGCCGATGTACTCTTCCAGCGGCGGCGCCGAATCGACGGGCTTCAATTGCAGCAGCCGCTCGCGCTTGAGCGCGCCTGCGCGGTAAAGCGGCTTGTCCACCCCGCCGTAGCACGGACGGAATGCATCGGCCGGCGGCGGTTCGGCCAGACACGTCAGCACCGCCGCGGTCTCCAGCATGCTGCTCGATTTCTCGCCGTGCCCTTTCAGGAAATTCGGATTGGGAAACGTTTCGACGCTCTTGGTGGAAATGAGCGAACGCTGCGGCTCCAGCGTGTAAGGAAACGCGACGCTCAGTTCGGGAGCGTAGTTGCGCGCGCGCGAATCGAAGCCTTGCTTGCTGGAGGCCTGCAGCAGGACCATCGATCCGTTGCGCATGCGGTTGTCGTCTTGCAGCGAAGCGTCTCCGAATTGATTCTTGTCGACCTTGGTGCGAGTTTCCGCCGCGGCCGGCCCGGGTGCAGGAGTTACCGAGACGATGGTGACCGGGCCGAGCACCCACGGGTCGCCGTTGACGAAGACGCCACAGCGCGCTTCCCGATCGAAATGCCAGGTGATGCCGAATCGCGTAATGGAGGGGGCTTGTTTCACCGTCTCTGTCGCCTTGAATTCGGGCTCTTCTGCATGAACGGCGCACGTTAGAGCGCCCAGCGAGCCCAAAAGCGCCAAGAGTAAGGCGCCGCGCATTGCAATGGGCATGGCGAACTCCCTGAAGCCTTGCCGCACCGTCTCGGACAGATCTCCAGAGTCCGATACACCGCGCAAGTCAGCTCGCTAATACGCCCGTATAAATAATTTTTATCAGCTCAAACTATTTGGTGGGTTTGGTCGATATTATTAGCAAATCGGACCCGACGACGCTCGGCCGAACCGCAAACCTACAGCCCTGCGGCGCGGTCGCGCCGCAGGGCTGCGTGAGCCGAATCTACTGTCAGACCGGTCCGGTCAAGCCCGAGCCCACCGCGTGCCCGGAGGCTGGGTTGATGCAGCGGTACTTGACGGGCACTTCGCCCTCGCCGGTGGTGGTATCGAACTGGAACATAACCGGGATGTTAAAGATCTGATCGATGATGCGCGCATTAATGAGGCCATCGTCGGTAAAGAAGTTTTTGAAATCGCCCACGCCCGTATGCAATTCGAGTTGGATCTGATTGGTGCGTTTGAGGTAGGTGGCTTTGCACCGCCTGCCGGCCCGGCCACGGGCGTCGAGGACGAAGTTGAAGACCGCGCCTTCGCCGATGTCGAAGGCCACGGCCAGACCCTCAAAGGGGTAGCGGGTCCGGGGTGGCGGCACGGCGCCGGGGTTATCGAAGCGCACGACGAAGTGGATCTGATCTTTCCCGTCCGTGCGGAAGACGCTGGTAATGCGCAAGCTGCGTACTTCGAGGTTTCCGGCCGGCACGGACGTGTCCTGCGACTCGAACGCCCCGATGTCGGCAACGCCGTTGAACTCGCGCGGGAACCCCGTACCGCGCTGGTCGTTGGTGACGGGCACCGGGTTGGAGCCTGCGTCGATCGCGACGGAACCGTAGCCCAGCGCGTGCGTTTGCGTCGGCCCGCCGTTGTCGGCCAGCGAATCGAGCGCCGGGTCAGCCCCGACGATGTTCCCGTTCGCACCATCGGTAAGCGTATGCCCGTTGGCGTCTTCGATCAGGTTTTCGGTGCAGGTGCCCAGCGTCGCGCCGTTGTTGGAGAAGTCCGCGTGGCTGCCGGCTGTGTTGTCGGCGACGATCGTGCTGATGGCCGAAAATACGCCGCTGGAACTGGCGCGAAGGCCGCCGCCGTAATGCGCGGCTTGGTTGCTGGCGATGGTGGAGTTCCGGATGTTGATCGAGTTGGCGACGAAGACGCCGCCGCCCTGCCCCGAACCGCTCCCGCCGGGTCCACCGCCGTAGCCGTTGGCCGCGTTGCCCGAGACGGTGGAGTTGACCAAGTTGGCAAGAAAGTTGACGTACAGTCCGCCGCCCATCACATTTCCGCCTAGGCCGCCCGCCCCTGGGTTGCCTGGAGTAGAACCATTGTCTCCGGCCCCGCCGTTGCCACCGCTGCCGCCGTAGGCGAAGTTGGAACTGAGCGTGCTGTTGGTGATGTTGGCCGCGTTGTTCAGGTACAGGCCCGCGCCTAGACCCTGCCCGCCGGTCCCGCCCGCTCCGCCATCGCCGCCCGCGATGGAAACGTCTCCGCCGTTTCCGCCGTTCCCGCCGGACGATCCGATGACGTAGTTGGTTTGAATCGTGGATTGGTCAATCGTAAAGGTTCCGCCGTAGTGGTAGACACCACCTCCTTGGGCCTGGCCTCCCGCGCCGCCCGCCCCGCCGTTACCGCCCGCGATGCCGCCACCCGTAGTTCCACCGCCGCCGGCGCCTCCGAGGCTTCCGGGACCGCCTTGGGCCGTATTATCGAATACCAGCGTGGTGGTTACATTGGCAGGAGTAGCAGCGGTATAGAGGCCGCCACCTAGAGCGATGCCGCCGCTGCCGCCCGACCCACCGGCCCCGCCACGGCCAGAAAATCCTGTTAAACCTCCGCCGTTCCCGCCCACGCCACCTTGGCCGCCGCGCGCATCGTTGCCTTGAAGGGTGGCGTCCGTGAGGCTTAGAGTTCCACTATTCGTGAAAATGCCGCCGCCAAACGCCTGACCGCCCGATCCGGCGTTGCCCGCCGCACCGCCAGTGGATGTACCGGTATCCCCGTTTCCGCCCGCGCCGCCGTACCCGCCACCGGCGAGGTTGTTTTCGACAATGCTGCCCGCGTTGACCGTGACCGTATTGGAGAACGCGTATAGTCCGCCGCCCGCGGCAAAACCGCCCGAGCCGCCCGGGCCGCCGGCAAAGCCCTGACCACTTATGGTAGAACCGACGCCGTCCCCGCCAGCGCCGCCGTTACCGGCCAAGGCGTTGTTGAACCGGATGACCGAGCCGTTCTGGAGGAGCGTGGCCAATCTGCCGCCGTAGGCGTACACGCCGCCGCCGAAGGCGTTCCCGCCCGCGTATCCGGCCTGCCCAGGTCCGTTGGTTCCGTCCGCGCCGTTCGCGCCGTCGTCGGCCAATGCTTCGTTACCGTAGACGGCGACGTTATCGAGCGTAAGCGCCGCGCCGTTGTTGTAGATGCCGCCGCCGGCCGCGTCGGCGCTGCCCCCGCCCGGATGATCCACCGCGTTTCCGTTGCGGACGGTCAGATTGCGCAGCGTCACCGTTCCACCGAAAGCGTTCGTGAGGTGAAAAACACGGTCTAAATCGTTGCCGTCGATGATGGTCGTTCCGACGCCCGCGCCTTCAATAGTGAGGTTTCCATAGCCCAGCACGTCCAGGTCGCCGTAGGCGGCGTTGTTCTCGCCTGTACCGGCGAGCGTGAGCGTGTAGGTCCCGGCCGGAAGCGTAATGGTATCGTCAGCGAAGTCGCCGTTGGCCTGGATGATCGCGTCGCGCAGGCTGATGCCCGCGCCGCCCGCGCCACCATCGGCTTCATCCACCAAGGTGTCCACGGTGGGCGTGGCGGCGGATGCGACGCCGGATTCCAAGGCCAAATACGCCAGCACCAGCGGTGCGTGCTTGTAGAGCCAGTTCAGCTTGCGATCGGCGGACATGCAGAGCTCCTTGCGACGATGAAAGAGGGGTTCGACCTTTGGTGGAGCGAACCTCGAGAGGAATGGAGCTTTGTTTCTAGCGTTGAGCGGCCAACTGTAAAGGCAAAAGGAAACTTCAGTGCCAGAAACAGGTGCAACCGCAGGCGCACCGGAGCAGAACGAGTGCCTTGGGCGTGCTTTCAGGGCTTCTTGGCCGCTCGAAGTTTGACGATTTCTTCGCCCGCGGGCGTGTAAATCTCGGGCAGCGATATCCGCATGGCTTTACCGGCGGGAGGAAAGCCCGCAGCGCTCCATTGTCCCGTGCCGCGGTTCTTCAGCAGTTCGACGACTCGGTTCTGCACCGATTCGTAACGCGGCGCATAGCTGTGGAGCACATGCTCGATCGTCGTAGCGAACGGCGGTTTCAGGCCGCCGAGCGAACTTTCCTCGCGCACGGTCGTGTCGTTGGGCTTGTTCCCAAAGGTCGCGGCCCGCATGCGCAAAGCGTTATTGAGCTTGTCGAGATCCGTGTCCTCGGCTTCGATGGCGGCCTTCAGGATCAGGGCATCCCGCGCCTGCCCGACTTGCGTAAACACATCCGCGGCCTGGCCCTTGCCCCAACTCCAAATGGATTCGAGCTGCTTAAGGAACTCCTCGTCGTTGAGCATCAGATCCGTGTCTTCGCAGATACAGGCGATGGCGTGAGCGGGCAGTTCGGTTTTACCGATGGCCGCGAGCGCGATGCTTTGCGGCATCTGATCGTAAAAGCCGCCGGTCATGCGCGCACCGGCCTTCCACATCAACCCGCCGGCGCTGGGATTGGTGGCAGCGGAAACCCAGTCTTCCCGAATGTCTTTGTAGGTGGCGAAGAGCTTCGACAGGTCGCTGCCGTGATGCGTGGAGCTGATGGTCAGCAGACGGTTGATGTCGCCTTGGCGGAAGTGCGAATAATCGGGTTCGGGCGGGCGGTGATACCAGCACTCGCAGGCTTCGGGCTTCACGTAATGGTCGTCGGTATCGGGGCGCGGCCGGTCGGATCGCACGCCTTTGGCGTATACGCGCGGCAGGACGCCGCCCTGGCTATGGCAGACCAGGTCGCACTTGGTGGCCGCGCAGCCCTTGGACTGGTAATCGCGAATGGCCGTTTTGATGCCGCCGGGGCCGTCTCGGACCATCTTCTCGTTGGTCTTGAAGTCGCTGGGGTCCGTGTTGCCGTTGGTCTTCTGCCAGTCCACGAGGTACACCGAGAAGCCTTCGTTCTTGAGGCGATCTTCCATGGAGACTTTGTAGGTCAAGCCTACGTCGCCCAGAGTTAGCTGCCAGCAGTTACGCGGTTCGTCGTAGGTGCCGTGCACGAGAATCACCGGCGGGCGCACCAGCTTGAAGGAGAGCGCGGCAGAAGGCCCGGGCGTTCCGGCGGCCGAAACCGTGCTTACCTTGACGGTGCACGCCCTGTGAGGCTTCTTATCGTGCGCGGTTCCGGCATCGAATTGAGCGGGCGGCTTGTAAAAAGCCAAGGCGACGGCTCCCAGGGTCTTCGATACCACCGTGCGCGTATCCAATCTTGGGCCGCCGGGATCTTTGAACGGGTTGGCGTCGAAGGCATGCAGCGTGCCGCCGGATTCGGGGCCCTCGAGTTCGAAGACGGCCTGCCCGTCCGGAACACCGGCCACGCGCAGGAGCAGGAGGCTGGTCCCGTCGCAAGCCGCGGCCGAGCGTGCCGTCGCGGCCGTACAGAACAGTTCGATGCGCCGTTCTGCCGACGCTTCCAGATGGATCAGCGCCCCGCCGTTAAAGACCGGATTCGCATCGTACACGGCCGTGGGTTTCTTGAGCTTGTATTTGTATACCGTTCCCGGAAATCCAGACGCGCATGCGGAAATCGTGAACGATCCGCGCGCGGCGTCGGGCACCTTAAACGTGTACGTCCCAGAAAAGACGCCAGGCGACACGGGGGCCAGGCGCTTGACCTGCCGGCAATACTCGAGTTGTTCGGCGGGTAAATCCTTCGAATCGAACGTGCATTCGATGAAGGGAAACTCGTAATAGGTTTCGAGACCATCGGTATTGGTGCCGGTGGAGCGCAGCAGGAGCGTGGCGAATTCACCGGGCTTCAGCTCCCTCGGCGGAGCTTGAAACTCGGAGACGCGCTTCCAAGCGCCGTTAAGCGGAGCATGCTCGATGCGCTCGCGTTCCACTTTCCAGCGCACTTCGCTGGCCTTGGCCGCGGGGCTTTGCGTGCGGGTCCAATCTTCCTTGTTGGGGTCCACGACCGGCTCGCCGTCCCACTCGTACACGGCGTCCTGTGCCGCCGCGGAGCAGAGGATCAACAGTCCACACACGAACACGATGCGTGCGCACATAAACGGAATGCTCTCCAGGTTGGGTCGACCCATGCGATGAAAGAAAGTCTAGACATGGAACCGGTTTGCCGCCACAGGAAAGTTTCTCCTCGGCGTGGGACCAAGCGGTCTGGCCCATGATACAGACGGGCCGCGGAAGCAGGGAAGCCTCCGCGGCCC
>BTVV01000049.1:0-40843 GCA_045863855.1 Planctomycetota bacterium
CGAACGCCACCGTGTTCCGGACGGTGATACGCATGCGCGTGGCGGTGCTGTAGGCGCTCGTGTTGATGACCTTGGTGTCGACCGCGTTCTCGCCGGGAATCTGACCGGCCAGCCAGCCGGCGTTGAACGAAGCCGGCAGCGGACCGGTCCAAAACGTGCATCCTTCGATCAGGATGAGGTCGGGATAGTCCGCGTCGCGGTCCGGGTCGGTCTGGAAGCAGTCCCCGGAGCAGTAGTAGATGTTGCAGCCGCGGATCGTAAGGCCTTGGGTGTCGGTGGCAACGATCCCGTGCGCGTCGTCCTGCACGGTATAGGAGCCCGCCAGGAAATTATAGATGGTGCAATTCTCGATCAGGCCGCCGTCCCCGTCGTTGATGTCCACGCCATCCTTCGTGCCGTTGCAGACGGTCATGTTGCGCAGAGTGTTGTTCTTGTTGCGAACGAGTACGGCGTCGTTGGCTCCTTTTTTCTGGTCGACGGTGATGCCGTCCACGACGAGGTAGGTTCCTTGGATCTCTAACTGCAGGATGACGGGCGCGGCGCCCGTGCCGTAGCTGGCCACCGTGATTCTCGCGGCGGCGGCGCCCGAATTCTTGAGCGTCAGCTTTTCATTCCACTGGCCGCCGCGTTTCAGCAGGACCGAATCGCCGGCCGCGAGGCTCTTGGCGTTGACCTTGGCCAGCGACTTCCACGCCGCGGTGGTGGACGTTCCCGCGTACGCGTCGTTGCCGCCGACAGAGTCCACGTAGTAGTTCGCGGCCGACGCGGCGGGTGCAAGCGCGACGCCTCCGCACACGGCCACCACCGCCAGCAAATGCATCGCGCGCGCGGACATGATGAACTTCCTCCGTGGACTTGGATTGGGCATGTGTACTAGTGCACTCAATAGGGCGCGTTCAGACGGAATGCCAGAGGGAAGTTGTCATTTTCGCGTGCGAGCGCAAAAAATTTGCGCTCATGTGCAAATACGCACCTGCGCAATTCGAGTTGGAGGGCCTGTGCCAGCGCCGCGTTGGGTTGGGGGCCGCGTGCGCGAATTCACTGACGCGAAAGAATCTGCAAGAAGCCTTGCTTGCGCTCGCGAACGCAGAAGCGGAGCGATGGCCCCGAGCCGTAATCGGCCGGTGGAAGCTCCCCCTGCCGTTCGCCTTTAATGATTTTGCGTTATCAGGCTAAAACCTTGCTTTCGTTCGCAAAGATCGCGTAATGCGTTTGACCGGCGCGCCGTTCGGGCCTACACCCATGGCAACCCACCTCTCCCTGCCGGGAGTCTAGAATCGAAAGGAGTCCAGACATGCCGACGAATCGCGGCGTGGTGTATCTCGGGCCGAACAAGGTCGATGTTCAGTCGATCGATTTTCCGAAGCTCGAGCTGAAGGAACAGAAACGCAAGTGCGACCACGGGGTGATCCTGAAGGTCGTCTGTACGAACATCTGCGGAAGCGACCAGCACATGGTTCGCGGCCGCACGACGGCGCCTTCGGGCCTGGTGCTGGGCCATGAGATCACCGGCGAGGTGATCGAAGCCGGACGCGACGTGGAGTTCATCCGCAAGGGCGACTTGGTCAGCGTGCCGTTCAACATCGCCTGCGGGCGCTGCCGGAACTGTAAGGAAGGCAAGACGGGGATCTGTCTGACCGTGAATCCGGCTCGTCCGGGCGCGGCGTACGGGTACGTCGATATGGGCGGCTGGGTGGGCGGACAGGCCGAGTACGTGATGGTGCCTTACGCCGACTTCAACCTGCTCAAGCTGGCGGCCAGCGATCCCAAGCGCGACAAGGGCTTGCCGGACCGCGACACGGCGATGGCGAAGATCAAAGATCTGGCGCTTCTGAGCGACATCTTCCCGACGGGCTTCCACGGCGCCTTCACGGCGGGCGTGGGTCCGGGGAGCACGGTGTACATCGCGGGCGCGGGCCCCGTGGGTCTGGCGTGCGCGTCGTCGGCGCATCTGCTGGGCGCGGCGGTGGTGATCGTTGGCGACCTGAACAAGGAACGCCTGAAGCAGGCCAAGAAGTTCGGCTGCGAAGTGGTGGACGTGAGCAAGAGCGCGTCGGTCGCCGAGCAGATTGAGCAGATTCTGGGCGTGCCGGAAGTGGACGCGGTGGTGGACTGCGTGGGCTTCGAAGCCCGCGGCTGCGGCCACGACCACAGCAAGGAAGTCCCCGCGCAGGTGCTCAACACGGTGATGGAAGTCGTGCGGGCCGGCGGCGACATCGGGATCCCGGGCTTGTACGTGACGGGGGACCCGGGTGCGGTGGATGCCGAGGCGAAAATCGGTTCGCTGCGCATTCGCATCGGGCTGGGCTGGGCCAAGAGTTGCCGCTTCACCACGGGCCAGTGCCCGGTGATGAAGTACAACCGCGGCCTGATGATGGCGATTCTGCACGACAAGATCCAGATCGCCAAGAACGTGAACGTGCAGACGATCAAGATCGGCGACGCCCCCAAGGGCTACATCGATTTCGACAAGGGCGCGGCGAAGAAGTACGTCATCGACCCGCACGGGATGGTGGCGTAAGCCGAACTCGTTAATTCGACGCAAGCGAAGAGCGCCCGGCACCGTGCCGGGCGCTTTTCGTTTCAGGCCGATGGCGGCAGGCGCGCTTCGAGGGCCTGGACCAGACCGGCCGGATCGTCCGTACCGATGCGGAAGCGCCGCCCGTCGCGGAACTCCAACTCCACCGCGTCCAGCCCCGAGACATTCCACATCCAGCCGCCGCCGAAGTTCTTGATGCCCCAACCCATGTACCAGCGGTTGCGCACCGCCCGCACCGCGCGGACTTCGGCCAGATCGATCCTCTTCTTCAGCAGGCCCGGCCCGAAGGCCAAAGCGGCTTCGCGTTCGTCAATTTCCACGCTCAACCGTCCGAAGAACCATGCGAGCGCTACGGAGATGGCCGCCCCCGCGAGGAGCACATCCCGGGCCTGTGGAATCAGGATGGCGGCGGTCAGTTCGACCACGGCGGCCAGCCCGAAGATCGTGTACATCAAGTACCCCTGTTGCACTCGTCTGTAGCCCGTCGTCATGGCCGCCTCCCGCCTGATTCCTTAACCTACCGCAGCTTCGGCCGGACCTTTCAACAATCCGGAGCGGAATCGCCATGCAGAGGGGGCGGACGGCTTACTTCGCTTCCGTACTGAACGGCGAGGCCGGCAGGCCCGCCGCGTTCACCAGGTTTCCGTCGGGCCATTCGCGGTAGGCGTAGCGCACGGTCAGCGGCCCCGAAAGCCCTTTCGCATCCAGGCGCACGCTCGCGCCTTCAAGCTTGCCCTTCAGCGCGACGAACTTACCGTCCGCGCCGGCCGCTTCGAATCCGCGCAGTTCCCCATCCTTCGCGCTCAACCCTTCGGCGTGCTTGAACGTCACGATCAGGGTATCGCCCTGGCGCTGCACGCCCGTGACCAGCGGTCCCGACGCCGTGAGCTTCTCGCCGTATGCCAGACTCCGCGCCAGCAGCGCGAGGCGCTCGCCCATCGGCTTCTTCTCCGGCGGATGCAGGTTCCCTGTGGTGAGGTCGTAGACCACGGCCATCCCGGTGTTGGGAGCGAGGTCCAACGCTTTGCGCTGTTCGTCACGCACGCGCGCCCATCCGGCCACCGTCTCGCGCTGCTCGGGCGCCGGCAACTGCGTCCCGTGGACCTGCTCCTTGCCGAAGCCGATTCGCGCGAGCTGCACGAACAGGAATGGGAAATCGCCTTGCCCCCAGTCGCGCCTCCAGCTTTGGATCAGCGCCGCAAGACGCAGGTCGTATCCGAGGCCCAGCGGATCCTGAAGCGTTTGGGCGTTGGCTTCGCCCTGGTACCAGATGACGCCGCGGATCGCGAAGGGCTGCATGCTGCGGACCTGCCGGCGGTAGAGCGTCCCTTCCGGCAGTTTCCCGTGTTTGTGGCCTTCGAGCGTCCACGCTCCCGTCCACTCGGAGACGTTCGTCGCGTTGTACGCCGAATGAATCAGCCCCACGGGGATTTTGAGGTGCTCCTGCAGCGCCGCGCCGAAGTAGTAACCCGTGCCCGAGAAGGGCATGGCCGATTTCTTCTCGGCGGCCTGCCAGCCCAAATATCGCAGCGCCGGCCGGTTGGGCGCGTAGCTGGCCTCGGGGAAGCGTTGGAGGCGCAGCAACGGGTTAGGCGGGTCGAGCTTCAAGGTTCCGGCGTCCTTGCTGTACGAGAGCGCGTAGTGCATGTTGGACTGCCCTGAGCAGAGCCAGACCTCGCCGACGTACACTTCCTTTAATTCGATCGCGGACTTGGCCTGGATGCGCAGCGGGAACGGCCCGCCCGCGTCGCCGGGCTCGAGGTCCACGCGCCACGCGCCGGCTGCATCGGCTGCGCCCTCATACTTCTTGCCGCGGAATTCGACGGCAACTTTCACGCCGGGCTCGGTGGTGCCGAAGACAGGCGCCTTGCCGCCGCGCTGGAGCACCATCCCGTCGCCGCAGACGGAGGCCAGGACCGTGTCGGCGACGCGGACGTTTTTCAGTTCGATCGTGTTCTGCCCCCTGATCGTCATCGGGAACGGGCCGCCCGGCGTGCCTTCGTCGAGTTCCAGGCGCCACAGGCCCGCGGCGTCGGCCTTGACGGCATGCGTCTTGCCGCGGAACTCGAGGCTGAACTCGGCGTTGCGTCCGGCGGTTCCCGTCAACGGAGTTTTTACGCCGCTTTGCAGCACCATGTTCTCGCCGAACTCCACGGCGAGCATGACGTCGCCTTGAGCGGCGTGCGCGAGCGAGGCCGTGCAGAGCATAACGGCCGCCTGGCCGAGCAGCGTCCTTAAGCGATTCGATCGGTTCATGAGATGCTCCCGTGACGTTAAGTCATACCGGTCTAAGACCGCAGCAAAACGCATTGCAGCGGTTGTTACCATGCATAGAGTTCGGAAGTGTCCGGGTCCATCCCAAAATCCATGGCCGAATCGACCGTTCCCCAAGTCTTGCGCCGCGAAATGAGCCTCTTCGGCGCGGGGCATCTGGCGCTCTTCTTCCAGGCTTCCGACGGTGCGACCGGCGCTCCTGCAGGCCACGGCGCCGATGTTCGTCGCCTTCACCGGTTACGGTCGGATCGCGGCGCTGGGCGAGGAGGTGTGCGAACCGCGCAGGACGATCCCGCGCGCCATCGTCGCCACGGTGGCGCTGGCGGCGTGCCTGTTTCTGGCCTTCTGGGTCGAGTGGCAAGTCTGGCTAAGCGGGGTGGGGCTGGTGTGGTTTGCGGCCGCGGGGAGCCAAAAAGGAAAAGGTAACGCGTAAGAGATGTCGAGCCGTTGCCGTGATTACTTTTTGCGTATTACGCTCAAAACCGTTCCGCCCTCGCTCTCCCCATGGCGGGAAGAGCGAGAGCGGCGTACGTGCGGCTCTTAGACGCGCTTCAGCTTCGTGACGCGCCCGTCGTTGATCCATTCCACGACGAAGATGTTGCCCTTCTTGTCCACGTGCAGGCCGTGCGGGCTGGTGAAGCTGCCGACGTGGCGCCATTCGGGCTTGATGTTCGGCCAGCCTTCGAGCTTCCAGCCTTCGTGGCGTTCGCCGACGTGGCAGATGAGCTGGTCGTTCTTGTCGAGAATGGTGAGGCGGCTGTGCAGGTCGGGGATGTAGATCTCGTCGTTGAACTGGATCGTCGTGCAGGGCTTGCGGACAATCCCGACGCCGGTGATCTTGACGAACTTCCCGTCGAGCGTGAAGTACTGGAGCCGGCTGTTGCCGCGGTCGCTGACCAGAACCAGGGGCTCCTTACCGCGCTTGTCGATCATGATGCCGTGGCAGTTGCTGAGCTGCCCTTCGCCGCTGCCGGGCCCGCCGAAGGAACTTTTGTACGCGCCGCTCTTGGCGTCGTAAGTGTGTACCCAAGGCTGGCCGTAACCGTCGGCGACGTAGACGACGCCGTTGGGGCCGACGGCCGTCTCGGTGGGTGCGAAGAGCTTCCCGTCGCTGTCGTAGAGGTCCGGGCGCGGCGGGGTGCCGATCGTCCAGACGGCTTTGCCGTCGAGCGTGCACTTTACGACGGTGCGCTGATTCGTCGTCGAGAGGTAGAAGTATTCGGTGCCATCTTCGACGCTGTAGTGCAGCCCGTGCGCGCCGGAGGCGTACGCGCCGCCCCACGAAACGATCGGCTTGCCTTCCGGATCGAAGACGTACATCGAATGCTTGCTGGCGTTATGGATGTAGATGCGGCCCTGCTTGTCTTCCACGACTCCGTGCGTGTAGCCGTAGGTGCGGCCGTCGGGCAACGCGCCCCAACCTTCCACCCACTCGTAACGGTGCGAGCCTTCGCCGACGATCATGGCATATCCCCCTGTATAGGTTTCGATCTGACAGGCATGGTTTACGTTCGCGCTCACTGTAGTGTTCGTGCGCGGGCCGGTCAAATGGGGTTGGGGAGCCGCAGCGGACTCAGGCTTTACCCAGGCGCTTCAGGATTTCGTCGCCCAACGCGGCGCGCTGCAGCGCGATCAGCTCGCGGATGCCCTGCTCGGCCAGATTCAGCAAGGTGTCGAGCTGCGCGCGCGGGAACGGATCGCCTTCGGCGGTACCCTGCACTTCGACGAAGTGGCCCGCCTCGGTCATGGCCACGTTGGCGTCGACTTCGGCGGCGAAATCCTCTTCGTAGCAGAGGTCCAGCGTGGGCACGTTCTTGACGATCCCGACGCTGACGGCCGCGACGAACGGGCCCATGGGGCTGGCGGTGACTTTGCCGCTTTGCATCAGCTTGTTGACGGCCAGCGCCAGCGCCACCATCGCGCCGGTGATCGAGGCCGTGCGCGTGCCGCCGTCGGCCTGAAGCACGTCGCAGTCGACGGTGACGGTCCGTTCGCCGAGCTTCTTGAGGTCCAGGGTGGGGCGCAGCGCTCGTCCGATCAGGCGCTGGATCTCGACGGTGCGCCCGTCCAGCTTGTCGCGGTCGCGGCGCTTGCGCGTATGCGTGCTGCGCGGAAGCATGTTGTACTCGGCGGTGACCCAGCCCTGTCCCTTGCCTTCGAGGAACGGGGGCACTTTTTCTTCGACGCTGGCGGTGCAGATCACGCGGGTGTTCCCGCACGCGATGAGCGCGCTGCCTTCGGCGTAGGGCATGAAATTCGGCTGGATGACGATGGGCCGAAGCGAATCGGCGGCTTTGCGGGTCGTGGCGGCGCTCACGAGGGTACCTCCCTATCGGATGCGAACGGCGGCGTGGAATCGGGACGCATTGTAGGGAGCGGCGGCCGAGAATCTAGCGGCTCTTAGTCTTCGATCTTGACGCGGTCGGTCAGGTCGTCGAGCAATTCGGCGAGGCTGCGGCCGGTGCGGTCCTGGTCTTTGACCGCGATCTGCCCGCGGCGCTTGAGCACCAGGGTCAGCGCTTCGACCACCTGCGGGTCGAACTGCGCGCCGGAGAGCGAGCGGATCTCGTCGAGCGCTTCCTGCGTCGTGCGGGCGGGGCTGTAGCTGCGCCGCGAGGTCATCGTGTCGTAGGCCTCGACGGTGTGGATGATCCGCGCGCCGAGCGGGATGTCTTCGCCCTTCAGGCCTTCCGGGTAGCCGCCGCCGTCGACGCGTTCGTGGTGATACTTGATGTAGCCGATGGCGCCCTGGAGCTGTTCGATGGGATCGAGAATGGTGCTCGCGATCACCGGGTGGCGTTTGACGATCTCGCGCTCTTCGGGGTCCAGTGGGCCGGCCTTCTTGAGGATGGCTTCGCGTATGCCCATTTTGCCCAGATCGTGCAGGATGCCGGCGATCCCGATGCGCCGCACTTCGTCGTCCTGAAAGCCCATCTCGCGGGCGACCGAACTGCCCAGCGTCGAGACGTTTTCGCTGTGGAAACGCGTGTACGGATCTTTCGCTTCCAGCACCTTGGCCATCACGCTGAGCACGTTCAGGAAGAGCGTCTCGTTGCGGCTGGTGCTGCGGCGCAGTTCGCGGCGCAGGAAGCGTTTGGTCAGCGCCTTCTCGCTCTTGAGCAGCAATAAGCCCAAATTGAGCGGGCGCGGCAGGTAGTCGTCGGCGCCGCGCGCGAGGCCTTCCATCGCCAAGGTACGCTCTTCGGGGGTGGCGAGGAGAATGATCGCGACGTCGAAGACGCTGTGAATTTCCTCGAAGGCTTCGATGCCGGGCCGGTCGGGAAGATGCAGTCCCAGGACCACCAGATCGACGGGCTGGCGCATCGCCAAGCTGCGGCTCAGGCCGCGTATCGCTTCTTCGCCGCTGCCGCAGGCCTGGACGTATTCGTAGCCTTCGTGTTGTAAGCGTTCTGAAACCGCGGCGCGGTCTTCTTCGCGGGAATCCACCACCAGTACCCGCATGGCTCGAATGGCTTTTTGGGCCTTCAGCATGCTCGTTTGCGCCACTCCGATGCGCCGCACGGCTCGTATCGGCTTTCAGGAAGATACCATACGAGGGCCGAGCACGAGGTGCAAGTAGCGCGAATGAGTCGCGAAATCAGCGCGCCAGCACGGTCAGCAGCGCGCGCTGGGCATGCAGCCGGTTTTCGGCCTGATCGAGAATCACCGCGCGCGGCCCGTCGAGGACTTCGGAGGTGATCTCTTCGCCGCGATGCGCGGGCAGATCGTGCATGACGATCGCCTTGGGCGCCCGCGCGATCAAGGCGGCGTTGACTTGGTAGCCCTGGAACGCCTGGAGCCGCTTGGCGGCTTCTTGCTCCTGGCCCATGCTGGTCCAGACGTCGGTGTAGATGACATCGGCGCCCTGCACGGCCTGGGCGGGATCGCGGACCACGCGGACGTGCCCATTCTGCCCGAATTTCCGCATGAATTCGGCATCGAATTCGTACCCGGCCGGCGCGGCCAGAATCATCCGTCCGCCGGACTTCGCCAGCCCGCGCGCCAAGCTGCGCGCGACGTTATTCCCGTCGCCCACGAAAGCCACGGTGACGTCCTTCAGCCGGCCAAGCTTTTCGCGAATCGTGAGCAAATCGGCGAGCGCCTGGCAGGGATGGCTCTCGTCGGAAAGCGCGTTGATGACCGGTTTGGTGCTCGATGCGGCGAAGGTCTCGAGCGCCGCGTGCTTGTTCACGCGCAGGACCATCAGGTCCACATAGCGCGACGAGACGCGCGCGGTGTCTTCGAGCGACTCGCGCACGCCCAGTTGCCCGGCTTCGGGGCCCATGTAGATGCAGTGCCCGCCGAGTTGCAAGACACCGACCTCGAACGAAAGGCGCGTGCGCAGGCTGGGCTTTTCGAAAAAAAGCCCCGCGACCTTGCCGTACAGCGGGCGCGCGCGCAGGTAGCTCTCGGGGTCGGCCTTCTGGCGCACCGCGAGGTCCAGGATCTCCTTCAACTCGTCCGGCGTGAGCTCTTCCAGATTGAGCAGGTGCTTGATGGCGGCCATGATTCGAGCTCTTAACCTTGAGTCTGTTCGAGGACCCGGCCCAGGATCGCCAGGCCTTCGTCGAGTTGCGCGGCGGCCACGTTCATGGCCGGGAGGAAGCGCAGCACGGTATCGTGCGTGCAGTTGATCAGCAGTCCGTTGTCGCGGCATGCGGCGACCACCGGCACGCCGGGGAAGTTCAAATCCAGCGCGGCCATCAGTCCGATGCGGCGGATATCTTTGATCTTCTTCGGGAAGCGTTCGCGCAAAGCGTGCAGCCCGCGGCCAAGGCGTTCGCCCATGGCCTTCACGTGCGGCAGGAGCCGGTCCTGTTCGATGCTGTCGAGCACGGCGAGAGCCGCGGCACAGGCCAGCGGATTGCCGCCGTACGTCGTGCCGTGCGTGCCGGGCTTCAGTTCGGCGGCGATCTCCGGCCGCGCCAGCATCGCGCCGATGGGGAATCCGCCGCCCAGCGCTTTGGCCAGCCAAAGGATGTCCGGCGCCGGAGCTCCGAGCGTCTGGTAGGCGTAAATATCGCCGGTGCGCCCCAGCCCGCACTGCACTTCGTCGTACAGAAGCAGTGCCTTGCGTTTGTCGCACAGCGCACGCGCGGCCTGGAGGTATTCGCGCGTGCACGGATTGATCCCGCCTTCGCCCTGCACGGGCTCGCACATGAACGCCGCGACGTCGGGCGTGAGCGCGGCCTCGAGCGCCTTGGCGTCGTTGATCGGCACGTACACGAAGCCCGGCACGAGCGGCTCGAACCCGGCCTGCAACTTCGGCTGCCCGGTGGCGGTCAGCGCGCCCAGCGTGCGGCCGTGGAAGCCATCTTCCAGCGCCACGATCTTGAAGCGGTTTCCGTTCGCGCGGCCCCACAAGCGCGCGAGCTTGATGGCGGCCTCGCTGGCTTCGGTGCCCGAATTGCAGAAAAACGCCTTGGGCGTGCCCATGCCGGTGGTGTGCTTCGAAAGCCGTTCGCCCAGCCGTGCCTGCTGTTCCCAGAGGTAGTTGTTGTGGATGTGGATCAGTCGTCCGGCCTGCTCGCGCAGCGCCGCGACGACGCGCGGCGGGCAATGGCCCAAGCCGCCCACGCCCAGGCCCGGCAGCAGGTCGAGGTAACGCTTGCCTTCGGCATCCCAGAGGTACGAGCCTTCGCCGCGAACGATGTTCAGCGGCGCGCGCCCGTAGTTGGCGAAGACATACGTTTCGTACAGCTTCTGCGTATCCTGCGACGAAAGAGCCATGCCGCGCCCTCCTTAATCGTACCGCCAGCGGTGTGCGTACCGCGGGCGTTTCGCCCGCATCTGCAAAGCAATTAGGCTACTAGCTCCCATTCACCGTCACTTAACTCCCAGAGCTTCAATGACTTTTTTCCCAATGTCCATGATTCATTGTAGGGGCTGCTGATAAGCGCAGTAAAAATTCGCCCTTTACAGCATCGAGCAGCGGGCGCCAGTACTTCGAGATATGACGTATCCGTTCTCTTGGCTTTTTGTGAATCCTTAGAGTTACAAAGTGGACCAATAAATAATAGGTTTTGCGCACTACCAAGGACGAGTTTATTAAAATCATAAAGGGCCTCCCTGGAATTGGGCGCTAGCTCGGATTCAATCTGCCAAAGGACTTCGCTAATGAAGTGCAACTTGGCTTTGCGGTGAGCCGAGTCAACCTCCCGAGTCCGGCAAACTAGAATGTCGTGTAGCATCTCGTTTCGACCCATCTCTAGCTTGGACTTTTGCAGTTGCTTTGGGCCTAATTCGAAAACGGATTCACCACTCTTTGAAAAGACTCTCGCCGGACTACGGCTGCTAGAGAGGCAATTATAGAAGCCGTTGGCGAGGGTGCGCACCCAAGTCTCAGACCGCCTTCTCTTGTCAGCATTGGTTCTTTTACAGAGTTCCATTGCGCTAGATAAGCTATCGTGTAGTAGGCGATTTAATTTTGTAGGCGACATCGCGAATGTCTCCACGGGAAACTCAAGTCTACAATTGCAAGCGAAACGCCCGCGTTAACCAATCTAAAATCCGAAAACGGCAATCTAAATTCGAATCACTTCCCGCCCAACACGCTGATCTTCGTGCCCACGCCTTCGGGCGTGAAGACTTCCAGCAGCATCGTGTGCATCGTCAGGCCGCTGATGATGTGCGTGCTGTGGCAGCCGCCTTCCAGCGCGGAGATGCAGGCTTCGATCTTCGGCAACATCCCGCCGGCAATGACGCCTTGCTTCACCAGATCGCGGCAGCCGTCGATGCTGCACGTGCTGATCAACGTCTTCGGATCGTCCTTGTCTCGCAGGATGCCGGGCACGTTGGAAAGAAAGATCAACTTCTCGGCCTTGAGCTGCGCCGCGAGATGCCAAGCCACCGAATCGGCGTTGATGTTGAAGAGCTGTCCCGAGCGGTCGCGGCCGATGGGCGCCACGACGGGGATCACGCCGCCCGAACTGATGCGCCGGGCGAGTTCGACGTCCACTTCGGTCACTTCGCCGACGAAGCCCAGATCGTCGCCGTCCACCAGGCGTTTCTCGGCGATCAGGAAATTGCTCCCGCGCCCGTTGAGCGGCACGGCTTTGCCGCCGGCGGCTTCGATCAGTTCGACGACGTTGGAGCTGATGCGGTCGATCAGGACCTTGTGCGCGATCTCCAGCACCGCACCGTCGGTGACGCGCCGGCCGCGGATGAAGTGCGGCTTGAGTCCCGCGCGCTCCATTTCGGCGCTGATCGCCGGGCCGCCGCCGTGCACCAGGATCGGCCAGACGCCGACCTGTTCCATGAAGACGATATCGGTGATCAGCGAGCGCAGTTCGTCGGGGCTGGTCATGGTGCTGCCGCCCACCTTGACGACCATGAACTTGCGGTCGAAGTTCTTGAGGTAGGGGAGGGCCTCGACCAGGACCTTCGCTTTTTCGAGGGCGCTAAGCATCGAAACTCCTATCTCCGCGTCTCTGCGGTGAAATTAAGTATGATAGTCCGCGTTGATCGTAATGTATCCGTGGGTGAAATCGCAGGTGTAGTAGCGCGCGCGGCCGGGGCCGTCGCCGACGAGGACCGCGATGCCCACGTCGCGGGCGGCCAACGCTTTGGAGACGGCAGCCGCATCGAACGCGGTGGGCTTACCGTCCTTGAACAGATCGAAGCCGCAGACGGTCAGCGCGCCGGCTTCGGGATCGAACGGCACGCCCGCGCGGCCGGCCGCGGCCATGATGCGGCCCCAGTTGGGATCTTTGCCCGCGATGGCGGTCTTGACCAGCGGCGAGTTGGCGATGGTGGCCGCGATCTGGCGCGCTTCGGCATCGGTGCGCGTCCCGCCGACATAAACGGTGATGGTGTGTTCGGCGCCTTCGCCGTCGGCCGCGATCTGCCGCGCGAGATCGTCGCAGACGGCGAAGAGGCCCGCCCGGAACGCGCGGTAGCTCGCGCCCGAGGCCTTCGCCAGCGGCGCATGGCTCGCTTCGCCGGAGGCCAGGGCCAGCACCGTGTCGTTCGTCGAGGTGTCGCCGTCCACCGTCAAGCAGTTGAAGGTCTCGTCGATAACGCCGCTTAAAGCCTGCTGCAGCACCGCCGGCGTAATCTTCGCGTCGGTGGCGATGAAGCCCAGCGTCGTCGCCATGTTGGGCGCGATCATCCCGCTGCCTTTGGTGGCTCCGGCGATCTTGACCGTCGCGAAACCGAGGTCCACTTCCACCGCCGCAGTCTTGGGCACGAGGTCGGTGGTCATGATCGCGCGGGCGAAATCGGCGCCGGGTTCGTTTCGGGAGATCTGCTTGGCGAGCGCCGCGAGACCGGTCTCGACCTTTTGCATCGGCAGTACATGCCCGATCACGCCGGTGCTGCAGACGAGGACTTCGTGCGGCTTGCAGCGCAGGCCTTTTGCGGCGAGCGCGCCCATGCGCGCGGCGTCGCGTTCGCCTTGGGTTCCGGTGCAGGCGTTGGCGTTCCCGGCGTTGACGACGACGGCGCGCGCGCGGCCGTGGGATTTGGCCAGCGCAGCCTTGCAGTAGGTCACCGGCGCGGCGCGGTACAAACTTTTGGTAAAGACGCCGGCTGCGGCCGCGGGGCGGTCGCAGACCAGCAGCGCCAAATCGGGGTTCCCGGGCTTGCGTTTCAGGCCGCAATGGAGCGCGGCGGTGCGGAAGCCGGGGACGCGTGCCAGCGCTCCCGCCGGCCAGGGGCGCACCGGATCGGCGGCGGGCGTTTTTTGCTTCGAAGCGGATCGTGGGGAGGCAGCCATGGCGCGGGCCATCCTCTAATAGGCATGGCCCCGGGCCGTATCGCCCGGGGTAGGTCCGAAATGGAGACGCCTCGCTGCAAAATGCCGCGAGGCGTTGGGAACGATAGGTTGAGGGTCCGGAAGCGTTCCGTGGCGGCTGTGCCGCCGGGGGTTTAGCGCTTCGAGAACTGGAAGGCGCGCCGGGCGCCGGCTCGGCCGTACTTCTTGCGCTCGACCATACGCGAGTCGCGCGTGAGGTAGCCTTCCTGGCGCAACGGCTTCTCGAGATTGCGATCGTACAGCAGCAGCGCGCGGGCGATGCCCATGCGCGCGGCCTCGGCCTGACCCGTGGTGCCGCCGCCGCTGACGGTGACGAAGACATCGAACGCGGTGGTCAGCTTCGTGTGCGCCAGCGGGCTGGCCAGCGAAGCCTGGTCGGTCGGCTTGTGGAAGAATTCCGCGATCGGGCGTCCGTTGACCTGGATCGCGCCGTGCCCCGGACGCAGGCGTACCCGCGCCGTCGCGCACTTGCGCCGTCCCGTACCCCAGAAGTACCCGCCCGTCCTGTCTTCGCCGCTCACGTCGAGTCCACTCCTTGCTTGGCCGCGCCGGGGGCGTACCCCCGCGGAAAGCCGTCTTTAGCGCTTCTTCTTGGCCACCGGGGTCCACGCTTCGGGCTGCTGAGCCTGATGCGGGTGCTTGTCGCCCTTGTAGACCTTCAGTTTGGTGAACATCTTCTTGCCCAGAATGCCCTTCGGCAGCATCAAGCGCACCGCATGTTCGATCACGCGCTCGGGATGCTTACTCAGCACGTCTTCCAGCGTTTGGACCTTCAAACCGCCCAAGTAACCAGACCACTGCTGGTACGTCTTGTTGCCCAGCTTGCGCGGATCGAAGTGAATGCGTTCGGCATTGAGGATGACCACGAAATCGCCGGTATCGGTATGCGGAGTGTAGGTCGGTTTGGCCTTGCCCATCAGGCGCATCGCCACCGCCGACGCCAGCCGCCCTAGGGGCAAGCCCGTCGCATCGACCACATACCACTTCTGCCGGACTTCGCCCGGCTTCGCTACCCAGGTTTTGTAACTCTTGGGCAGGACAACAGATTGGACCGCCGCCATGACGGGTACATCCCCCAGAAGCTGTGCGCTGCAACAAAACAAAAAGGCCGCCCAGAGACATCGGGCGGGGAAAGAGAGATTTGTAATGAACAGGTGCGCTACTGTCAAGCACGTCTTGGGAAAGGATTGCTTGCCCGTTCGCAGCCCCCTCCGGCGCGTGCTTCACAGGTGCCCACGATAGACCTAACAAACGCTCCAACCGCTGGAATTATAGTCCTTTACCGTAAAGGTTGGTTGCCAAGTTCCGGGGCGCTCCTTACATTCTCGGCGTCAGCCCCATACGAGCAGGTCTAAGCCTGTCGGTTTCAGCCGGTTTCAGCCGGAGGAGGAGTCACGCGCCATGAAAAAGGGTATCAGCTACTGGTCGTTCGAGGGTGGCCTGGATGGGAAGACGGATATTTCGAAAGTTTTGCAGCAGGCGAAGCGCGCGCGCTTCGATTCGGTTGAACTCGCCGTGCCCGGCGGTGCGCTGCAGCTCGATGTGAACGAGCGCACGTGCCGCGAGATCGCGAAGGAAGCCAAGAGCCTCGGCGTCGATATCAGCAGCCTCGCCACCGGCATGTACTGGGGCTGCCTGCCCACCAGCAGCAACGCGGGAGACCGCAAGCGCGCGGTGGAGATCACCAAGAAGCTGCTTCACATCGCCAAGTGGCTGGGCACCGACGCGATCCTGTACATCCCCGGCGCGGTGGACGTATTCTTCGATCCGAACAGCGAGCACCTGCCCTACGACGAATGCTGGCGCCGCGCGCAAGCGAGCTTGAAGGCCGCGCTTCCGACCGCCGAGAAACTGAAGGTGAGCATCTGCGTCGAAAACGTGTGGAATAAGTTTCTGCTCAGCCCGCTCGAATACCGCGCGTTCATCGACAGCTTCGGCTCCAAATACGTAAAGGCGTACTTCGACGTCGGCAACGTGCGGCTGCTGGGCTTTCCGGAGCATTGGATCGAGCTGCTGGGTAAGCGCCGTTTGGGCCGCGTGCACTGGAAGGACTTCAAGTTCAAGTTTTACGGGGGCGGCGAGAAAGGCTCGGAAGCGAAGATCTCCGCCGGTTGCCGACAGATCGCCAAGGGTAGCGCCTGGGCCGGCGCCTACAGCTTCTGCGACCTCGGTGCCGGCGACGTGAACTGGCCCGCCGTGATGAAGGCCTTCAAGAAAGCAGGTTACGACGGCTACGTGACCGCCGAGATGCTGCCGCCGGAGAAGGGCTTGGTGGCGCGAGTCAGTAAAGATATGGACCGGATACTGGGACGTTAGTGCGTTTGAAGTCTTGCTGTTTGTTTGGTTCTTGGCGTTTGCCGTTTGACCATAAAAAGGGAACTTCCATGTCCATTCGCGTCGGTCTCGTCGGCATCGGTTTCATGGGCAAGACGCACGCCGATATTTACCTGAAGAGTTCGAAGGCCGAACTGGTGGCCTTCTGCGACAGCGACCCGAAGAAGGCCGCGGGCGACTGGTCGGGCGGTGGCGGGAACCTCGGCGATGCGGCGGGCAAGAGTTTCGACCCGCGCAAGCTGACCAGCCACAAGACGCCCGAGGCGCTCTTCGCCGACCCCAACGTCGATCTGGTGGACATAACGCTCCCGACGTACCTCCACGCCAAGTACGTGATCAAGGCCCTCGAGGCCGGAAAACACGTGCTGTGCGAAAAGCCGCTGAGCACGAATGTAAAGGAAGCGCGCTCCGTCGCCGCCGCGGCCAAGAAAGCCAAAGGGAGGCTGATGGTCGCGCAGTGCATGCGCTTTTGGCCCGAATGGGAGTGGCTCAAGGAGGCGGTGAAGAGCAAGAAGTACGGCAAAGTCCACAGCGCCGTCTTCCGCCGCTTTGCCAGCACGCCGACCTGGACCTGGAACAACTGGATCTTGCAGGCGCCCTTGTCCGGTTCGGCGCTCTTCGACTTGCACATCCACGACACCGATTACGTACGCTACGTCTTTGGCGAGCCGGCGGCGGTGTTCAGCGTCGGAAACGGGGGCAAGGCGACCAAGGGCGGGGTGGACCACATCGTCACGCAGTACTTGTACAAAAGTAAGAACCTGCTGGTCAGCGCCGAAGGCGGCTGGAACGCCGACCCGACCTACGGGTTCACGATGCGATACACGGTGGTCTTCGAGAAGGCGACGGCCGACTTCGATATCGGGCGTGAAGGCAAGATGCTGATGCTCCACGCCAAAGGCGCGAAGGAAGCGCAGGTGGTCGCTTGCCGCGCGAGCACCGGGTGGGCCGACGAGATCGACTACTTCCTGGGCTGTCTGGCCAAGAAGCAGGCGCCCAAGGTCACAACGCCCGAAGACGCCGCACGCAGCGTGGCGCTGGTGGCTGCCGAACACCAGTCCGTCCGCACGCGAAAGATCGTGCCCTTCAAGCCGTAGGGGCCGAACTCCGCGTCGCGGCCGGCATGGCTGCCAGCACGCCGCTCGATTCGCCCGCGCGCGCGGCCACGGCGTGGCGCCGCAGCACGACAAGCTGTTCGCCGTGAAGGTCCCCGTCTCGCGGATCGCGCGGCGTGCCGTCTTCCAGATCGAAGGCCGCTATGTAGTCCAAGTGGCGCGTCCGGTTGACGACCCGGTTCAGTTCGTCGACCGTCCAAATGCGCAGGACGAATTCGTCGATCAGTTCGGCGGGCGCTTCCGGCACGCCTTGTGTGCGCACGGTCCGGCGCATGCATTCATGCCCGGTACGCGGGTTCCAATCGAGCGATTCGTAGCGAATCGTGGCCGTTCCGCCCGTGCGGATGGGCACCGGTCCGAGTTCGTGGAGCACCCGCGGCCGCGGGGCGTCCTGGTCGCGGTCGCGGAAGAAGAGCGTCAGGATCGCCAGGCCGTTGGGCCGGACGTGCGCCTCGATGCTGGCCAGCAGCCCCTCGAAATCGTCCTTCTCGGGCAGCATGCACGCCGAGCCGCTGGCTTCGAGCGCCACGTCGAACGGGCCGCTCCGAAACGCCAACTGGCGCATATCGCCCTGAGTGACTTCGGCGCCGAGGGCTCCCAGGTTGTCACGTGCGTATCCCACCATGCGCCTGGACAGGTCGTTCCCGGCCAAGTGCATGCCGCTGTCCGCAAAGGGCAACAGCCAGTTTCCGGGACCGCACGCCGGATCCATCATGCTCCGGCAGCCGTCTGGAAACTCGTGCTTCAAGATGTTCCGGATCAGTTCCAGGGTTTCGACATCGGGCGCGCGCAGCGCGTCGTACAACTCCGGGAAATCGTAGAGGTCCATAACGGGCGTGAAGCCCCCGAGCCTATGAAAAGGAGCGGGCTGCGTCGAAGGGTCCTGATCCGCCGTTCCGAAGCAGCTCCCCTGCGCTCCCGTCCGAACGTGCGTGCACGCGCGAACCGCAGCATCCTAGGGACCCCCCCTTGGAAAAGGCAAGTGTGGGAAACTCAAAAACACGATGCTTACCATCTATTAGCTATCCATAGGGGTATCGCGCGAAATGCTGGATTTCCTGTCCGTTGACGAGGAAAGGCCGCGCGTGAATTGCTTAAGACAACAGCCAGTGTACTTTAGGCCTGACAGGACACCCATGCGACGCAGCGCTCCCTACGATCTGGCGGTTCAAGCGGTCTTGGCAGGAGCCTTGCTAGCCCCGCTGGTCTGCGCCTTCCAGGGAGCGGGTTCCTTCGAAGAGGTGTACGGCGCGCATGCCGGTTCGGGTCTTTCCGGGTACATGTTGGTTGTATCGGATGCCTTTGGGCGCAGTCTCGCCGTCGGCGCGTTGGCGAGCTTGCTCGCGTTGGCGCTGGGGCTGCCCGCCGGCTGGGCGCTCTCGAGCCGCTCCGGTTCGATGCTGCCTTGGGCGCTCGCGGCGTTGCCGTTGGCGCTGGCGCCTTCGGTCGCGGTGAGCGGTTGGCTCTACTGGATGGCGCCGGATACCGTGGCCTCCGCGTTCCGGCTGCTGCCGCCGGGCATGGCCGGGCCCGGACCCCTTTTCTCTCTGCCCGGCGTTGCGCTGATCCTCGGGTTCTCGCTCTGGCCGGCGATCGCCTTCGAGAGCGCGCCCGCCTTCCGGCGTTTGCGTGGCGAAGGGTACGCCGCGGCGGTGCTGGCCGGTACGCCGGCGCGAGCCTTCTTTCGCATCGTCTTGCCGCAAGCGCGCCGCGAAGTGCTGGCCGGAACGCTGCTCGTGTTTCTGCTCGCCGCGAGCGATTTCACCGTCGCCTCTCTCCTTCTCGTTCGCACGCTTCCCGTTGAAGTTCACGACCATCTCGCCATGGCTCGGCCGTCCGCCGCGGCATGGACAGCGCTTCCGTTGCTTGGGGTGTTCCTGATGCTGGCGGTAGGGTTGCGGCTGACGACCGGCCGGGCTGGCGCGTGGAGCGCCGACGCGCCCGCTGCGTCCGCCGTATCGAACCGCGCGTCGCGCGGCGCTTGGGCGGTGCTGGGGTTAGGTATCGCCGGCGGCTTTGTGCTTCCGCTGGCCGGTTGTTTTGCGGGCGCGGTCTTCGGCAAGGAAGCGGTCTTTCATGCGCTGGAATCCGGCTGGCCGGCGTTCTCGGTCTCGGCGCGATTGGCCCTTGGCGCGGCGCTTTTGGCGATGCTGGCCGGCGCGCTGCGCATCGTCTGCTGGCCCGAGCAGGGCGCCCGGCCGCTGAACGCCGCGGCGCTGCTGCTGCTCACCGTTCCCGGCGCGTTCCTGGCCGCCGGGTTGATGCACATGGACCAGTCGCGGGCGGTCGAATTCGAACGCTGGGGCGAGGCGGGCGCGGCGCTGAACGCGGCGTGGCCGGCGAGCTTCGTGCTGGCCCTGGGTTATGTCCTGCGCTTTGCGTACTTGCCCCTGCGGCTGGCGGAAGAGGGTTTGCGCGGACTCGATCCGGCGCTTCTCGAAACCGCGGCGCTGGCCGGGCATGGACGATTCGCGCGCGGACTTAACGTCGCGCTGCCGTTGCTGTGGCGGCATCTGGGTGCGGCCGGCGCGCTGGTCTACGTACTGGCGTTGGGCGAGTTACCGGTCTCCAATCCACTCGCGCCGCCTGGCGCGACGCCGTTGAGCGTTTGGCTGTTCGCTCAACAGCACTACGGCTATACTGAGTCGGTCTTTGCGTTAAGTCTATTGGCGGGCCTGGCGGCGGTGGCGGTCGTGGGCGTGGCATTCGGCCTGGCGCGGGGCGGATCGTGGGTGCGCCGCCGTGCGGACGGCTGGTCCGAGCAGCGGGGGGCTGCGTGAGCACGATCGAGTGCCTCGATTTGGCCAAGACACTGGGCGACGGCGAGCGCACCGCCGTGCTGCGCGGCGTGACGTTGCGCGCGAGCGCGGGGCGCTGCGTGGGCCTCAGCGGCGCGACCGGGGCCGGAAAAACTACGCTGCTGCGTCTGATCGCCGGACTCGAGACGCCCGACCGCGGCGAGATTCGCTTCGACGAGATTGTCGTCAGCAGCCCCGCGTATTCCGTGCCGGCGGCGCGGCGCCGGATCGGGTTCTGCTTTCAGAGCCTCGGGCTTTGGCCGCACCTGGATGTGGAAGGGCATCTCGATTTCGCGCTCGCCGCCGCGCCTTTTTCGCCAGACGACCGCAGCCGGCGCAAATGCGAACTCCTCGACGCGTTTCACCTGCGCGATCTGCGCCGCCGCCGCCCGGCGGTGCTCTCCGGCGGTGAAAAGCATCTTTTAGCGCTGGCACGCGCGCTGGCCGGCGACATCCGCATCCTGCTGCTCGACGAGCCCTTCGCCGGGCTGGACGGATCGCTGAAGCGCCACGTGATCGAGACGGTGCATCGCATGCGCCGCTCTCGCGGACTGACGACGCTTCTGATCAGCCACGATCTCGCGGACTTCAAGGCGCTGTGCGACGAAGTGATTCATCTGCGCGAGGGCCACGTAGCGGCCGTGCACGCGCCGCCGTCCCACGCGCGCGGCACCGAGGGCGGGGGAGGGGCGCGCCCATGAGCCGCACCGCCGCTTGGAAATCGGCCGGCCTGCTGATCCTGCTGGCGTTGGGAGCCGCCGCCGCGCTCTGGCGCATCGACCCGCCGCCTCCGCCGGTAGCGCCGCCGGCCGAACTGGGATCGGACGGCTGGAGCATCGTCGGGCGCGCGGGCTTGGATCTGGGCGGATTCTTCCAGCCCCGCGGCATCGTGGGGCTGCCCGGCGGTGGATTCATCGTCGTCGATCGCAAAGCGCGCGTGCAGCATTTCGACGCGCGCGGCCAAGCAATCGAACTCTGGACCATGCAAGAGCACGCCCTCGGGAACCCCAAGGACATCGAACTGCTGCCCAACGGAAACCTCCTGGTCGTCGATACGCATTACGGGCGTGTGCGCGAGATGACGGTTCACGGCGGGATGGTCAAGTCCTGGGGCGAGCCGGGCTTGGAGCCGGGCCAGTTCACGCATCCCATCGCGATCGCCGTCGACGAGAAGCGGGGTTGGGCGTATGTCGCCGAGTACGGTGCGTACAACGACCGCATCCAGAAGTTTACCCTCGACGGAAAGCTCGTGAAATTTTGGGGCTCCTTCGGCGAAGCCCCCGGCCAACTGCGCCGCGCCAGTGGCTTGGCGCTGGACCCCGACGGCAATCTTTGGGTCGCCGACGCGGTCAACCACCGGCTGCAGCGATTCGATCCCGAAGGAAATCTCCTGGGCGTCTTCGGCGCGCTGGGTTCCGAGCCCGGTCAATTGCGTTTCCCGTACGACATCGACGCCGACGCGCGGGGCAATTTGTATGTCGCGGAGTTCGGGAATCACCGCGTCAGCGTCTTTCATCCCGACGGGAGCTTCAGCCACCTGCTGGGCGGGCCGGGGCATACGCCGGGGCTGTTCCATTGTCCTTGGAGCCTCGCGGTGGACCGGCAGGGCAAACTGCTCGTAAGCGATACGGCCAACCACCGCGTGCAGATCCTGAGTTTGGGCGGCGCAGCGGAGACGCGTGTGGCGCACGGCGCGCCGAACGGCGGAGGCGCGCATGCTCGATAGGCTCCTCTTCTGGGTCGTGATCCTGATTCCTCCGCTGGCCGTCTCCATGGCCGCGATGCAGTACCGCTGGCGGAATCAGTCGCGCGATCGGCGCATGCGCGAAGCGTTGATCGCCGGGGGCGTGCTCCTGGGCGGCTTGATCGCGTTCCTGGCCTGGGACCTGACCCGGCACGACGCCGCCGAAATGAGCTTCATCCATTTCCAGAACCCGTACTACCTCCTAGCCGCGCTGCCGCTCTACGGATTGCTGCTCTTCGTCCAGTGGAAGTCGCTGGCCGGACTGAGCCGCGGGCGCACATGGCTCTCCTTTCTGCTGCGCAGCGCAGTCCTGGTGCTGCTCCTCCTCGCACTGGCCGGACTGCAGATGGTTGTCGAGAAGGACGTGATGACGGTGCTCTTCGCGCTGGACCGCTCGAAGAGCGTCTCGCCGCAGGCCGCCGCCGAGGTGCTCGAGTTCGTCAACCAGACGCTTCCGTCCAAGCCCGCCGACGACAAAGCGGGGCTCGTCGTCTTCGGAGGCCAAGCGGCTCTGGAAGTCTGGCCCAAGCCGACTTTCATGGCGCCGGAACTGAAGAACCTGCAGTCCGAGATCGAATCGTCGCGCACGAACCTGCAGGCCGCGTTCAAGCGTGCGCGAGCGACCTTCGAAGAAGGAACCAGCAAACGACTGGTGCTCTTCACCGACGGCCGCGAGACCGAAGGCGATGCGGCGGCCGAATTGCAGCAGCTCAAGCAAAGCGGCGTGGATGTCTGGATCGTCCCGCTGGGCCGCGACGAAGCCGCCGAGATGCTCGTCGAAGAAGTGAAAGTGCCTACGCAGCTCAAGTGGGAGCAGCCTTTCGACGCGCGCGTATTCATCCGCAGCAACGTGAACAGCCGCGCCCGGGTGACGCTGAAGACCGGCGAACAGCTCATCGTCTACCCCGAGCCCGTCGACTTGAAGGTGGGCGAACGCACCGCGGTGGTCTTCCCCGGCCTGAAGCTGCGGCGAGGCGGGCCGCACCAGATCGAGACGCTGATCGAACCGCTCGACGCCCGCGACGATACGCTTGCCGAAAACAACCACGCTTACACGTACACCGATGTCGAAACCGACAGCCGCGTCCTGATCCTGACCAGCGATCTGGCCGAAGTGGAGCACCTCGTCGCGGCCTTGGAAGGCGAAAAGCTGGACCTGGACGTGCGCAGCGGCGCTTCGCTGCCAGAGAATCCCGAGGAATACCGGCGCTACGATTGCATCGTCCTGGCCAACCTGGGCCGCGGGTTCCTCAGCGAACAGCAGATGTCGGTCATCGAATCCTGCGTGAAAGACCAAGGCGCGGGGCTGGTGATGATCGGCGGCGACCAAAGCTTCGGCGCGGGCGGATACTTGGGCACGCCCATCGAACGCGCGCTGCCCGTCAGTATGGAGTTAAAAAACCAGAAGATCATGCCTTCGGGCGCGCTGGCGATCGTCTTGCATACCTGCGAGTTCGCCGACGGGAATTCGTGGGGCAAGAAGATCAGCAAGGCCGCGATCAACGTGCTGAGCGATCAGGACTACGCGGGGCTGCTGTACTACGGCGCGATGGGCGGGAACAACTGGCTCTTCCGGCCCACGCTCGCCAGCCGCAAAGGCTGGATGTTCAAAATGATCGACGGCTGTGAGCCGTGGGATATGCCCGACTTGGACGGAATCGTCGGCATGGCGGTGCAGGGGCTGGCCGCGCTGCCGCGCGTGAGCTTGAAGCACTGCATCATCATCACCGACGGCGACCCCAGCCCCCCCAGCACCGCGACGCTGGCCGCCGCCAACCAGCACAAGATCACGATCACCGTCATCACCGTATTCCCGCACGGCGGCGGGGACATCGCCGCGATGAAGAACACCGCCGCGCAGACGGGCGGGCGCTACTACAGCCTCGACAAGCCCGGCGACGAGAAGCGTCTGCCGCTGATCTTCATCAAAGAAGCCGCCGTGGTGCGCAAGAATCTTATCTATAAGGATGAAAAGGGAATTCCCCTGGGCCTCGGATCGCCCGGCGAGATTCTGCGCGACTTCGGAAACGACTACCCCGTGGTCCGCGCGTTCGTCGTCACCAGCCTCAAGAACCTGAGCGAGCAGCATCTATATACGACGGTGGACGGCGAGAAGGTTCCGATCTTCGCGCGCTGGCGCTACGGATTGGGCAAGTCGGTGGCCTTCACCAGCGACGCGACGAACAACTGGGCGCCCAATTGGGTCGCGTGGTCGCGCTATCAGCGTTTCTGGGCCAACACGTTCCGCTGGGTCTGCCGGCAGCGCATGCCCAGCCGCCATACTGTCACCGTCAAGAAGGAAGGCAGCTCGGCGCGCGTGATGGTCGAGGCGCTCGACGAGAAAGGCGACTACGTCAATTTCGCCAAGCTGGTCGGCAACGCCTCCGAGCCCGGGGTGGGCCGCGACCTGGATGCCGCGAGCCACTCGCTGAATTTCGTGCTCGTCGCGCCCGGACGCTACGAAGCCGAGTTCCCGCTCAATAAGGAAGGCGCGTACACCGTTGCGATCACCGACCTCTCCGACGCCGGCAAGCCCTCGACGATCACCACCGGCGTCGCGAACAGCTACTCGCGTGAGTTCCTGCATCTGACGCCCGACGAAAAGCTTTTGACCAAGCTGGGCGAGATTGCCGGTAACGACGGCCAATCGAACCTCAAGGAACTGGAGGCGCTGAAAGCGGATCCGTTGAAGGCCGGTGTCTTCAAGCACAACCTGCCGCCGGTGCGCAGCCCCGCGGATCTCTTCTGGCCGATGCTTTGGATCGCCTTGGCGCTCTTCCCCCTGGACGTGGCCGTGCGCCGGCTGCATATCGAACCCGGCGTGGCGGCCGAATGGATCGGCCTGCGCATCGCGTGGCTCTTCGGCTTCATGCGCCAGAAGAAGGCCGAACTGGCCGAAGCCGCCGCGAAGGCCGCCGACTCCGCGACCGAAGAACGCCGCGCGCCGCCCACACTGATGCCACGCGGCCAGGACAGCCGCAGCGCGCAGAGCCGGTTCGAAAAGGCCGGCGGATCGGCCGAAGCGCAAGCCATGGACTTGAAGCCCAAGGCCGATGCCGAAAAGCCCAGGGCCATCGGCGGCACCAAGATCAGCGAGGCCGACGAGGCCGCCAGCGAGTACACGCGTAATCTGCTGCGCGCCAAACGGCGCACGAAAAAGGACGGCGACCAGAACCGGAATTAACCTGGAGGGTCCGCCCGGCGGACCGCCACACCAAGAGGAGCGATCGACGCATGGCCACCGAACAAGCCGCCGCACCGCAGGTGACGCAACTGGCCGAAGAATTCCGCGCGGCATTTAAAGCCGTGGAAGAGGAAGTCGGAAAGGTGATCGTCGGGCACCAGGAAATCGTTCGCGGTGTGCTCACGGTCGTCTTCGCCGGCGGCAACTGCCTGCTGGAAGGCGCGCCGGGGCTGGGCAAGACGATGCTCGTGCGCAGCCTCTCGCAGGCGCTGGATCTGCGCTTCTCGCGCATCCAGTTCACGCCCGATCTGATGCCCGCCGACATCATCGGCACCACCATTGTGACCGAGACCGAGGATCAGAAGCGCGAGATGCGCTTCCAGCCTGGGCCGATCTTCGCGCAGATCGTCCTGGCCGACGAAGTCAACCGCGCCACGCCCAAGACGCAGTCGGCGCTGCTGGAGGCGATGCAGGAACATTCCGTCACCGTCGGCCGCACGATTTACAAACTCGAGCAGCCCTTCTTCGTGCTTGCTACGCAGAACCCGATCGAACAGGAAGGCACGTACCCGCTGCCCGAAGCGCAGCTCGACCGCTTCCTCTTCAAGCTCAACGTCGGCTACTCGGGCCGCCAGGATCTTGCCGAGATTCTGCGGCGCACCACCGAAGCTCGGACCGTTGAATGCCAAAAGGTTATCGACGGGCCGGGGCTGTTGAAGCACCGCAAGTTCGTGCGTCAGGCGCTGATCGCGCCGCCGGTGCAGGATTACGCGGTGCGGTTGGTGCTGGCCACGATTCCTGGCGGCGAATTTGCTACCGAGGCGACGAACAAATACGTCCGCTTCGGCGCTTCGCCCCGCGGCGCGCAGGCCCTGGTCCTGGCCGCCAAAATCCAGGGTCTGCTCGACGGGCGCTACCACGCGAGCTTCGAAGACATCCAGGCCGTCGCCAAGCACGCGCTGCGCCACCGTATCATCCTGAACTTTGAGGCCGAGGCCGAAGGCGTGACCGCCGACGACGTGGTGACCGAACTGATGAAAGCCGTGCCGATGCAGGTGGACGAGGCGTAGCGATGGGCGGTATGTCATCGGGCGAATTGGAAGCGCAACTCGTCGTGAAGCATCGAGCCGAGTTGCCTTGGATTTGGACGGTAAGCGCAGTTTGTGTAATCGGGCCGCATTTGGTCTGGCCGGGAGCGGTGGAGAACGAACAACACGCGTTTGCGCATGTGTGTTTTTCTTCGTTTGGGTTAGTTGCCGCGTTCTGGGGGTTGCTAAAGTTCTTCTTTTTGTACCGAGGCGCGGTGCCCTTGGAAAAAGCCTTCGGCGTATTGGTGGGGATGTTTTGGGTCTTGGCAGTAACGGCTTATTGGTCCCTGCTTTGGAGTGCCATTTGGCGTGCGGTGCTGAGTAACTGGGTCGAGCATTGAAGGAAAGATTGGATACGACCATGGCAATCACGGCCGCCTCCACGAAGTCCGGCGCCCTTCTGACACCCGAATTTATGGCGCGGTTGGACGCGCTGGCCGTGGTTTCGAAAAAGATCCTCGCCGGAAAGTTACGCGGCGAACGCCGCAGCCGCAAAAAAGGCGAGTCGATGGAATTCGCCGACTACCGCAACTATTCGCAGGGGGACGACCTGCGCCGGATCGATTGGAGCCTCTTCGCGCGCCTGGAACGCCTTTTCCTGAAGCTCTATCAAGCCGAGGAAGATCTGAGCGTCTACATACTCGTCGATGCCAGCGCCTCGATGGACTTCGGCGGCGTCAACAAGTTCGACTACGCGCGCAAGGTCGCCGCTGCGGTGGCCTACATCGGCATCGCCAACCTAGACCGCGTCAGCATCGGGGTATACGGCGGCGGCGGCGAAGAGCACGTGATGCCCGATATTCGCGGCAAAAAGCAGGTCCTGCGCCTCTTTAAATTCCTCTCCGAGATTAAGCCGCACGGGCAAACCGACCTCGTCGATGCCTGCAAGCGTTTCATTTTGCGCAACCGCCGGCCGGGCATCTGCCTGCTCGTCAGCGATTTCCTCGACCCCAACGGCTTCGAAGGTCCGCTTAAAGCGCTCGTCGCCAACCGCATGGACACCTTCGCCGTCCACGTGCTCGCACCCGAAGAAGTCGATCCGACGCTGGCCGGGGATTTTATGCTCGTGGACAGCGAAACCGGCGAACGCCTCGACGTAACGGCCTCGCGCACGCTGGTCGAGAACTACCAGAAGACCGTGCGCGGCTTCTGCAGTTCGCTGCAGCAGTTCTGCGCGGCGCGCGACGTGACGTACCTCTTTGCATCGACCGATCTTCCGTTCGAAGTGCTGGTGCTCAACTACCTGCGCACCGCCGGGCTGGTGAGGTAGCGCGATGAACTTCCTCAACTTTCTCGAGCCCCTGGGGCTGGCCGGACTGGCGGCGCTGGCGCCGATCGTCGCGCTCTATTTCCTGAAGCTACGCCGCGAAGAACGCGTCGTGCCGTCCACGCTGCTCTGGAAGAAGGTGATCAAGGACCTGCACGTCAACGCGCCCTTTCAGCGCCTGAAATACTCGCTGCTGCTGCTCCTGCAATTGTTGCTCGTCGCGTTTTTGGCCTTCGCGCTGGCGCGCCCGTTCCTGAATATGGCCGCCGATACCGGCACGTACACGGTGCTGCTGATCGATACCTCCGCCAGCATGGCGACGCGCGACTGCGGCCCCGACGGGAAGCGCACCCGCCTGCAGCAGGCTCTCGAGGACGCCAAGCAGAAGATCGACGACATGGGACGCATCGACGAGATGCGTATCGTCGCCTTCGACGAAGGGCCGCGCCAGATCGCGCCGTTCACCAACGACCGCTCATACCTCAAGAAGAAGTTGCTCGAGCTCGAGCCCCGCCACCTGCCCACGCAGCCGCAGGAGGCGTTTCAGACTGCTTTGGCCATGGCCGAAGAACGCCGCGGCGGTGAAGTCGTGGTGCTATCCGACGGGAGTTTCGAGAAGCTGAGCTTGCAGCAATTGCTGGGCGAAGCGGTGGAAGGGACCAACACCGAAGAGGCGTCGATGGCGCGCCTGCGCAAGTTCCGCTTCGTGAAGTACGGCAAGGAGTACACCGACAACGTTGGCATCACCAACATCAGCGCGCGCACGCGGCTGGTCTCGCAGGGGACCGGCGCCGACCGCCTCGAACAGCTCGAGACGCAGCTTTTCGTGATGGTCGAGAATTACGCCATCGACGATGTGAAAGCGATTCTCACCATCTCCAGCGATACGGGTTCGTTCGCGCCGATGGTGAAGGTCGTGGACCTGAAAGCGCGCGTGCGCGGCGCGGAATCGCTCAACGCCGAGGCCACGGGCCGGACGATGGAAGACTCGCGCATCGCGCAGGCCTTCCGGCTCCCGCCCAACTACACAGGCGTCGTTACGGCCACGCTCAGCACCCAGAACGGCGAAGACAGCTTCGCGCTCGACAACATCGGGCGCGTGGTGGTGGGCGGCAGCGAAGGCATGCGCGTCCTGCTGATCACCAAAGCCAATTACTTCATCGAGAAGGTGCTGGTGGTGATGAAAGGCTGCACCGTAGCCAAGATGTCACCCGAAGACTTCGAAAAAGATTGGAGCCAGCGCGGCGCGCAATCGGTGGCCGAGTACGACGCGATCATCTTCGATGGCATCGCGCCTTCGCGCTGGGACGACGGCGGCGCGATCTTCCTGGGCGTTCTCCCGCCGCTGCCGGGATTCAAGGTCAAGACCGTCGATGCCGAAGCCGGCGCCGAACCCAAGCCGGTGAAGCTCGAATGGCCCAAGATCGTCGACTGGGACGTCGCGCATCCGGCGATGCGGTACGTCAATTTCGGAAACGTGCAGATCAAGGAAGTTCAGGGCTGGGAGATTCCCAAGACCTCCAGCGTGCTCGTCGAAGGCAGCGGCGGCCCGCTCATCGTGGCCACCGAGAGCGACCGCGTCAACGCGGTGGGCGTTGCGTTCGAACTGCTGGCCAGCGACTGGCCGTACCGCGCTTCGCTTCCTCTCTTTTTGCGCAATGCGGTGGGCTGGGTCAGCGAGGTCAGCCCGCGGCGGCGGCCGATGGCGCAGCGCACGGGCGAAGTGCTGGTGCTCCCGCCCGTCGACGGCGCGCCCACCGCGACCCTCGCCTGGCCCGAAGGCGGACGCACGCTCGAAGTCGCGCTTTCGCCCACGTCCAAGAAGCCCGTGACCGGCATCGATACGATCGGGCTTTATCGGCTCACTGGCATCACCGGCGATCCACCCGAAGGCCGCATTTACGCCGCGAACCTAGCCGATCCGCGCGAGTCGGACAACGTCGCGCGGGACGCGGTGCAGATCGGCGAAGAGTCGCTCGAAGCCACGCCCTCTGCCGTCGAAGGCAAGCGCGAAATCTGGCGCAACCTGGTCTTTGTCGCCGTCTGCCTGCTCCTGGCCGAATGGGCGATCTATCATCGGCGCGTGGGTATGTAACCATGCGGCGCGTTCAGTTCTCGTTGCTGGCCTTGAGCATAAAGTACCTTTTCAAGTCATCTGGCTGATCGAGTGGCGTCACCGCGCATCGAGGAAGACCCTTTGAAAACCGCCGTCCCGAAGAAACCTGCCGCAGACGAGACGCTCAACACCTTGGGCGCCTACGGGCCTTGGGCCGCGAAGCTGTTGGGCAATGGCCCGCCCGCGCTCTCGTTGCGCACGGGCCGATTCAGAAACTTGAATTCGTGGCGCAAGCAGGCACGCGCGAAGATGTGGGAGTTGCTTGCGCCGCCCGAGATGCCCAAGCCGCCTCGCCCGCGAATCGAAGCGCAAGGCACGTACGACGGTCTGGCTTGGGAGCAGCTTTCCTGGCAACTCCCGTGGGGGCCGCGCACCGAAGCGGTCTTCTTGAAGCCGGCCTCGGCGGGCCCGAAAGACCGCCTGCCCGGCATCCTGGCGCTGCACGATCACGGCGGGCGGAAGTATTTCGGATGGAAAAAGATCGCTCAAATCGATTCGAACCTGCATCCCATGATGCGTGCGCACCGCGACGAATGCTACGGCGGGCTCTCGTGGGCCAACGAGATCGCCAAGCGCGGGTACGCCGTGCTTTGCCACGATACGTTCCTCTTCGCCAGCCGCCGCGCGCGGGTAGCCGAGGTAAGTCCGCGCGTACGATACGAAGGCATCGATCCGGGCCCCGGCGAAATTCCCGGCGAGATTCAGCGCTACAACCAATGGGCCGGACAGCACGAACATATCGTCGCGAAGGCGCTCTTCAGCGCCGGGACGACGTGGCCGGGCGTTTACCTGCGCGAGGACCAGACGGCGCTCTCGATTCTCGCCGCGCGTAAGGACGTGAATGCTGCGCGCCTGGGCTGCGGCGGGCTTTCGGGCGGAGGCTTACGCACCGTCTTCCTGGCCGGGATGGACCCGCGCATCGCTTCTTGCTTCTGCGCGGGCTTCTTCACGACTTGGCGCGATTTTGTCCTCCACAAGAACTGGACACACACCTGGATGACCTATGCGCCGCTAGTTCCCGGCCTGCTCGATTTCCCCGAGATTCTCGGCCTGCGCGCGCCTTCTCCGACGCTGGTGCTCAACACCGCGCAGGATCCGCTGTACACGCTTAGCGAAGTCAAACGCGCCGCGGCGATGCTGCGCGAGGTCTACAAGCGCGCGGGTGCGTCCGCGAACTACCGCTTCTCGCTTTACGACGGCGGGCACCAGCTCCATGCGCCGATGCAGGCCGAAGCCTTCGACTGGCTGGACCGCGGCCTGAAACCCTGACGGTGTGGACGGCTTGTGGAAAACTCGCCCGCCGGTGTGGGCAACGCGTGAGCAAACCCGCCGCCGGCGTCACTTTCGCGCTTCTCGCGCGATCCGCTCTGGACATTCCTCCGCCCGCTGCCATGCTCCAATTCTTCACCTTGATTCCGTGTTCGGCAGGAGGAAGGCATGCTTCGCTTTGGCGTATTCGTCCGCAATTTGATGCTCAAACCGGAATTGAAGGCCGCGCTCGACGAACATCTCACCGACGAGGCCGACGTCGCGCCGGGGCAGCTGCGCAAGAAGGAAGAGTGGTATTACCTCACGTACCTGCGCGTGGTGAAGCTGCGCAACTTCGATCCGGTTCACTTCGAGCTCTCCGAGACCGAAGCCAGCACGGTGCGCGTCACCTCCTTCAAGCTCAAGAAGAACAAGCTTCTGGTCAACGGAAGCAAGACCGAGATCAAGGAGATCCAGGCGCTCCTGGAGGCCCTCGCGCTGCAAGTCAGTGGGAACGCGCCGGGCGCGGAGATCGACCATACCGAGTACTTCAAACTCGAGGCGCCCGAAGTGGACCTGGGCAACATCCTGAAGCACTTCGAAGACAAGGGCCTCGTCGAGAACGTGCGCAAGCTGCGCATCAAGGACGTGCACGTGAAGCTGGGCAGCATCCGTAGCTGCATCGTGGACACCGACGACTACGGCGGCGTGCGCAAGCTGCTGGGTGAAGTGGACAACAATGCGGTGGGTCTGGAGCTAAAGCTTCGCGATCCCGAGAAGACGTACCTGTATGTGGATATCGACGGGCAGGTCAAGGTCGCGACGGCGAGCGTGGACCTCGAGCTGGATGTCGGGACAATGGTCGAAGAGGTGGCCGTGCGGCTGTAGGCGGTGACCCTGCATGGACCAGCGTAATGAATACGCAAAGCTTGTTGATTACAGCCACCGTTGTCTCTATCGCCATTTCGCTTCTCGCTCTCAGCAGGCTGTGGGATACGCGCAAGAAATTGCAGTTCGAGCTTACGGATTTGATCGGATTGTTGCTTAGTGTGGCCTGGAATCTGGCGTGCTTTACGGAGCTTTTTTCAAGAATCGGATTCGGCGGCGACGATATCGATGCGCTGGCTAGACCGGTCATTCTTCTACTGCCCGCTGGATTTCTAATTGGAAGGAATAATCGGGAGAAACTGCGCCACGGTGCGCTGTTTTGGCGAGCGGTCGTGAGCTGGGCGGGGTTCGCTTTTCCCAGTGCAGCCGTTCCGGCAATGGTATTTCTGTTCGAGTTCGCGAGCGAGGATGGTGTACTTCGCAATGATCTCCTTGCCGCCATTGCATGGCTTGGGTTAGTGGTTCCCGTGCTGATTCATTTCTGGTTCTGGTCTATCGCGCAAGCGCGCAAAGACGACACGCCGCCCTAAATTGCCGGCATCACCGTCCCGCCGCTCACCGGCACGAACGCCCCCGTCACGAAGCTTGCCAAGTCGCTCGCCAAAAAGGCCACCACGTTCGCGATCTCCTGGTCCGTCCCGCGCCGCCGCAGCGGCACGTTCTTCGAATACCCTTCGCTCACCTCAGTGCCCTTCTCGCGGTCCCGGTCGCTGATCGTCCAGCCCGGCGCGACCTGATTCACCGTGATCTGGTGCTCGCCGACTTCGCGCGCCAGTACCCGCAGCACCGCATCCATCCCGCGCTTCCCGCTCGTGTAGGCGCTCTGGTTCGGCGTAAGCTGCATCGCGCACTCGGTGCTGATCCCGATGTAGCGCCCGCCTTTGCGCTCGATCATCGCCGGCACGAAGGCCTTGGCGAGGATCACGTTCTGGAGCACGCAGCTCCGGAACTGGTCTTCGTAGTCGGCGAGATCTTCCTGCAGCACCGTCGTCCACGGGTGAATCTGCGAGACGGCGTTGGCGACGACGATGTGCGGCGCGCCCAGCGCCTTCACGACCGCGTCGCGCATGGCGAAGATCGAATCCTTGCTGGAGATCTCGGCCTGCACGGCGACGGCCCGGCGGCCCAGCTTTTCCAGTTCGGAGCAGACCGTCCGCGCCTGCGCTTCGTTCCCGCGGTAGTGCACGGCCACGTCCGCGCCGGCCTTGGCCAGCGTGCGGGCCATCACGCGCCCCAACTGCCCCGTCGCGCCGGTCACCAGCGCGACTTTCCCGCTCAGATCGATCTCGACGGACATGCCGTTCGTTCTCCCGCTTTCGGTTCGGCCGCGCTTACGGCCCGCTTTGCCGCGGCGGCGGCGCTTCGATCGGTGGATCGTCCAGCCGCTGCGCCTGGAAACCTTCGTAGCCCTGCAGTTCCCATTGCGGCGCCTGCTTGTAGAAGAAAACGTTGAGCCGGTCCAGCGATTCCTCCGTGTGCTTGGCCTCGCGCTGGATATGCAGCCAGTGAAAATCGTACTTCTCGTCCTTGAAGATGCGCACGACCTCGTACCCCTGCGCGGCCAGACGGCTGCCGGCTTCGGTCAGCTTGTCTTTGCTCCCGGCGGTGAAGAAGAACGACCAGCGCAGCGGTCCGCCCACGTCCAGGCCCTGCTCTTTCATGCGCGCGAAGAGGTCTTCGATCTGCCCGCGCGTGATCCACGGGATCTCGTCGGGCTTCGGCGGCGGCGGCACGTCGGACGATTTAGCGGTCTTAGCCTCGGGTTTGGGTGGCTGGTACGGGAGCGGCTGCGAAGCCTGTGGCTTCTCGGCGTTGCCGCAGCCGGCCAGGAGCAGCAGCGCCATGGCCGAAACTCGAGTCTGGAGTCTTAGGTTCACGCCGATTCTCCTGCCGCGCTTCGATTCGGAGTAGTACCTTGAGCGCGCATGGTTCGGACAGCTTAACGCGCCCGGCACGGGAGGGCAGGGGAGATAGGCGGCTCTCGTTCGAGCGCCGCCCAAAGAACGAGGGCTTCGCTTGCGCGAAGCCCTCGCATGGAACGTCGAGACGCCGCGACACGCGGCCGCCGCTTTACGGCGTCGGCTGCAGGTTCTCTTCCAGGAACCCTTCCAGCTTGCGGCTGCGGACGGGGTGCTGAAGCTTGCGCAGCGCCTTGGCTTCGATCTGCCGGACGCGTTCGCGCGTGACCTTGAACTTGCGGCCCACTTCTTCGAGCGTGTAGGTGTAGCCGTCGCCCAAGCCGTAGCGGAGCTTGATGATCTCGCGCTCGCGGTAGGTGAGTGTGCCCAGCACCTGCTCGATCTTGTCCTTCAGCATCTCGTAGCTGGCCACGCTGACCGGCGACTCGACGCTCTTGTCCTCGATGAAGTCCCCGAAGAAGCTGTCCTCGCTGTCGCCGATGGGGCGGTCGAGACTGATGGGGTGCTTTCCGATCTTGAGGATGCGGCGGACTTCCGGCGCGGAGAGTTCGGCTTCCTTAGCCAGTTCGTCCACTGTCGGCTCGCGGTGCAGGCGTTGCACGAGCTGCTTGTTGATCTTGCGCAGCTTGCTCATCGTTTCGATCATGTGCACCGGAATGCGGATGGTGCGCGCCTGATCGGCGATGGCCCGCGTGATGGCCTGCCGGATCCACCACGTCGCGTAGGTGCTGAACTTGTAGCCGCGCTGGTATTCGTACTTCTCGACGGCTTTCATCAGGCCCGTGTTGCCTTCCTGGATCAAGTCGAGGAAGGAGAGCCCGCGGTGGCGGTACTTCTTGGCGATGCTGACGACCAGGCGCAGGTTGCCGGCGCTCAGCTCCTTCTTCGCCGCCTCGTAGGACCGATAGCGCTTGTCCATCAGGTCCACGCGCAGGAAGAGCTGCTTGGGCATCTCGCGCACGACTTCGACGATCCGGTTCACCCGGCGCTGCAGGCGCTGGAACTTCTCCTTCTTGTCCGGCAGGTCGTGGATGCGGTCCATCTCGTCGGTGTAGCTGTGCAGTTGCTTGGAGTAGTCGCGCAGGCTCTGCATGAGCGGCAGGAGTTTCTTAGTGCGAAGCCCCAGTTCTTCGATCAATTTCGCGGCGTTGGCCCGGCGCTGCTTCAGCGCCAGTTCCAGCAGCGCGCGCTTGTCCGCCGGCGGGCGCCCGTCGCGCAGCAGCAGCAGGTCTTCCTCGTTGCGCTTCAGGATCGCCCGCAGCGTCTGCAGGTGCCCTTCCTTGCGCTCGAAGATGTCGTCGCGCTCCACGCCGCTCGAACCGCTCGTCTGCACCGTCCGGTCGAAAGCCAAGTCCGCGCGATTCAGCGCGTCGAAGATCTCCACCGTCTTCAGGATCACGAAGTCGCTGGTCAGCACCTTGCGCCGGAAGCCGTTGTTCATCAGCTCGATGGTCTTGGCGAGCTTGATTTCCTGGTCGCGCGTCAGCAGCGGGATCGAACCCATCTGGCTGAGGTACATCCGCACGGGGTCGTGCAGTTCGCGGCCTTCCAGCTCCTCGGACTGCTTCGCGGTCTTCTCTTTGCGCTTGCGGCGCGACTTCGTGGCGCCCAGCTTGCCCTGGACTTCCTTGTCGCTGCCCAGTTCGATCCCGTGCTCGTCCAGCCGCAGCAGCACCTGGTCGATCATCTCGGGGGACTGAATCTCCGGCGGCAGGTTCTTGTCGAGGTCCTCGTACGTGACCGCGCCCATTTCCTTAAGGCGGTCGATCAGTTCCTCAACCTTCACTTCGTGCTCGGCCGTCATCGCCAACTGCTTAATCAAGGGTGTGCCTCCTGCCTGCCGAATCTGGGCTATTATTAAGGAGCCCATGTCTAACGTGGGGAAGCATTAAAGCAAGACCCCACTTGTGCAAAACCATGCGCGGCTCTGCCGGTTTTTGTTAGGGTTGCGCTCATCCTGAGCGCTTGGCCGACAGCAACGCCACGCGCAGTTCGGTCACCCGCGCCATGGCTGCTTCCGTCAGCTCCGCATTCCCTCGGGCCCGCGCCGCCGCTTCGGCTCGCTTGGCCGCTTCCAATTCCCGCTCCAACTGCGCCTGTTTCAAAGCACGCAACCTGATCCGAAACGCTTCATCGGGTTTCAGGCGCTTATGCTCCGGACCTTCCTCGGCCAACGCCATGCACAGCCGCTGCGCGGCGCGCAAGGACGCTTCTGCATCGTCCGGATGCACGCCCTCTTCTGCGGACAGCCGATCAAGCACTTCACGTGCCACCGTTCCGGCCGGGCTGCGCTCCGGATCGCTCAGCAGCACCGGGTCGGGCGGGAGCTTCCCGGCGTCCAGGGCGCTCCAAATGGCGCGTCCAATAAGCCGTTCTGGCGTACCCGCCAGATTGACCAGATCGGTCTCCTGCAAGATTTGCTCCAGCCACGCCGGTTCGTGGAAGACCCAGCGCAGCAGTTCGCGTTCGGCATGGGCCAGCGCGTGTTCCGGCGCGGGCGTGCCCACGGCCGGTTTGGCTTCGACCCGGTCGTCGCGCGAAGGCGCCGTACGCTGCGCATCGAAGGCCAGTGCTTGTTCGGGCAGGTTCAAACGTGCCGAGACTTCGCGGCGAAACGCCGCACGCCGCAGCGGATCGGGCGCCTGCGAGACCAGCGCCATCAGTTCTTGCGCCGCGCGCACTTGCCCGTTCGACGAACCCAGGTCGTGCCGCGCCGTGATGCGCGCGAACTTGTACTCGAACAACGGGACGCCCGCCGCCACCTGCGCTTCAAAGGCCTCGCGCCCGTGCGCCTGAAGGAACTCGCACGGATCTTTGCTCGCGCCGTCGTCCGAAAGCCGCGCGATCGAAGCGGGCATGTCTTCCTGGAAAAGCATCTCCAGGCAGCGCTCCGCCGCCGTCGCTCCGGCTTCGTCGGCGTCGGTGAGGATCGTCAGTTCGTCGGCTAGCCGGCGCAGCCGCCGGACGTGATCTGCCGTCACGGCCGTGCCCAGACAGGCGACGACATTCGTCAAGCCGTACTGGTGGCACATGATCACGTCCGTGTACCCCTCGACCAAAATCGCCCGGCGCGAATCGACGATCGACTCCCGCGCCTGCGGCAGCGCGTAGATCGTGCGGCTCTTCTCGAAGAGCGGCGTCTCGCGCGTATTCAGGTACTTTGGCTGCCCGTCGCCCAGGATTCGCCCGCCGAAGCCGATCACGCGCCCCTGGCTGTCGGCGATCGGGAACATTAACCGCTCTCTAAAGTAATCGTACGGCGATCCGTCCTCGCGCAGCCCAATCAGTCCGGCGCGTTCTAACGCCTTCAGCGGCGCCTTCTGTGCCTGTAACCGCTTTAATACCGGACTTCCCTGTGCCGGCGCGTAGCCCAGTCCGAAACGCTCCCACATCTCTTCCGCGATGCCGCGGGCCTTCAGGTATTCCCGCGCCGCCGCGCCTTCCGGACCTTGAAGCTGCTCGCGATACACCGCCGCCGCCCCTTGGTTCAGGCGATAGAGGTAGCTTTTCCAGTCCGTCTCCTTTTTGTAGCGTTCCGCCGAACCCGGCTCGACTTCCACCGGAATCCCCGCCCGGTCGGCCAGGATCCGAAGCGCCTCGGGAAACTCCACGCCCTCGATCTTCATCACGAAGCTGAAGCAATCGCCGCCTTCTCCGCACCCGAAGCACTTGAAGCACATAATCTCGGGATTCACGTTGAAGGAAGGCGTCTTCTCCTGGTGGAACGGGCAGCAGGCTTTCCAACTCCGGCCGGTGCGGCGAAGGTCGACGCCGTAGCTCTGCACGATGGCCACCAGATCGCTGGCCTCGCGCACGCGGCGTTTGACATCCTCGGCAAATAGCCCCGGCATCCCGCGCGCTCCGTACCTGCCTCTACGTATTACACGTCCAGCCAAGACCATAGCGGTCCGGCTGAAAAAAAATCAGCGCCCGCACGCCCGGTGCGGTCTTTCTGGCGGAACCACGGAAGCGGCCGAGGCCTGCTGCAGGCTGAGGTGAACCCTAAAGGGAGCGCTGGGCTCCTAAGGCACCTATCGGTAGGCCGTTGCGGTGAGTGTCCCAACCCCATCTGATGCACACGTGCAAGCCGTGCACCTCCACAACTAACCACCTAACAGGCGGCCTGTCAAGTCGGCCGGAGCCTTCCGAAGTCTCCTTACCTATTCGTGGATATAACTTTAGCGGACGAACCGACCGCGCCGATACCGAGCGGAAGCGGTCTCCGCCGTGACCGCAACCCGGATGCTCCGCACCATGCGTCAGCGACCCGTTCGATCCCCATCTTTCCAGTCCGTCCGCAGGCTCTGGAGCTGCCCGCAGCGGCGCGGCTTCGTCCTGGGAGCAACCGCAATGGTAACGATATTGGCGCTCTTCTCCTGCACGAAGAAACGCAAAGCCGAGCCCGTGGCGCAGCGTCCGGCTTCGGGCGCGCCGCAGGTGCCCGCCGAGCTTAACGAGCCGGAGATTCGCGTCGCGGTCCGAAAAATGGTCTCCGCGGCGAACTTCCACGCGCCGGCGGGTTTGAACGTCCAGAGCCCCGACGGCGGCGCGGGAAGCTGGCGGCTCGCGCCGGGCGGTGTCACGGTGCAGGCCGACGCAGGCGGCGTGAGCGTCAACGGGCGGCGTCTGAACGGGGCGGTTTTGACGAGCCTCGAGCCGGGGCGTTTTCTGGCGCTCGACGGCCAGGAGCTTGCGCCGAAGGCGGTGATCTATCCGTCCGGCGGCGCGCTGACGGTGATCGCGTACTTGCCGCTCGAAAGCTATCTCGCCGGCGTGCTCGCGGGCGAAGTTCCGTACGCGCGCTGGCATCCGGAGGCGCTCAAGGCGCAAGCCGTCGCGAGCCGCAGCTACGCGCTCTTCCAAATGAAGTCGCGCGCGCGGGAAGCGTACGACGTCGAGGCAGACGTGATGAGCCAGGTCTTCAAGAGCGGGCAGCATCACGAGCCGATTCTCGAGCAGGCGACGTCGGCGACGCGCGGGCTGGTCGTGACCTACCAGGGGCGGCTCTTCCCGGCGTACTTCCATTCGACCAGCGGCGGGCACACCGAGGACGTGGCGAGCGTATTCCCGGAGCAGTCGAGCATCGCGCCGCTCGCGGGCGCGCGTTCGCCGTTCAGTTCGATCAGCCCCGTCTACACGTGGACGGCGACGCTCGATAAGGAGGCGCTGCGCGGGAAGCTCGCGGCGGCGCCGGAGTTGAACGGGCAGCCCGTCGGCGCGCTGCGCGATCTGCGCTTCCTGACGAGCGCGCGCAGCCCGCGGCGGGCGGAGGTCGTGGAGGTGATTCACGCGAATGGGAGCTTCCAGCTTCCGGCGAACCGCTTCCGGCTGATCGCCGGTGCGGGGCAACTGCGGTCGGTCTGGATCGACCGGACGATCGATCGCGGGAGCGCGTTCGAGTTCCAGGGGCGAGGCTTCGGGCACGGGGTCGGGATGTGCCAGTACGGGAGCCAGGGGATGGCGCAGCAGGGGTATCGGTTTGAGCAGATCCTGGGTTTGTACTATCCGGGGGCGGATATGACGAAGCTGTACGGCGGTTCGTCGACGGCTATGAAGTAGCCCGAACGGTAGCGCACGAAGCGGCGAGCAGCACCTGTGCTGCTCGATGTTAGTGATGCAAAGCGTATGGCCTCGAACGATATTATATAGCTCGATTTATCACCCCAACGTGCGCTAAGTGTAAACATGTAAACCTAAAGTGTAAACTGTAAACGCTACTGTAAACTTAAGTTTACAGTAAGCGCACCATGCGGGGTTGGTGGTCCGCATAGGTGCAGCTATGCGGACTCAAAATTTCTCTTTATGGCCATCCTGCACCTTGCTGACTATACTTTGTACCGGGTTGTTTCGAGATAGCGAAGCGGAGGGCGTTGGGTATGGTCAAGCGCGTGATCGGCGGATTGATGCTGCTGTTGGGCGTCTTTCAGTTGGGCTGGATTGGGTACAACTTTCTGATCGAACTCCAGCCGGAAGCTCGCGGGCGGAACCCGATCATCCCGATTCTGTTTGGGATCGGGTTGCTCTACGTCGGCTTCACGTGGGTGAAGGGGAAGCCGGAGGAAGCGGGCGGGAAGCGGTGAGCGGCGTAGAACGAAGGGCCAAGAGTAACGAGTAAAAAGTAGTGAGGGGCACGCAATGTCAGGTAGCGCGGGCGGCCCATCCCGCCGATCTTAAACGCGTTGCTCCTTCTGGATTTGGTGCCACGGGATGCGGACGTTCGCAACCCGTGCGATCACCGGGATCGAACGCGAGGCGCGAGAGGAGTTGCAATGCGTGCGTGACACGCCGTCCGGCACTGGTTGCGAACGGCTGCAGTGCAGGGGGTGCCCGTTCCTAAAGGTTACGCGGAAAGACGAGGCGTGACCGTGCCACCGGCCAAATTAATGTGGAGGTTATATGATCGCTGTTCGCTTTCAATTGTTTCATTCGATGGTGGCGGTCTTGATTCTGTACTCTCTGGCACCATCTACCCTTGAGTGCCGAGAATCCGAAAGGGACGCTCGGGAACTTGAAGTCTATGTCATGGGCAAGCGAGTCAGCAAAGCGACCAAGGAAAGGCTTTATGTTCCCGCCCGTACCGCCTTATCCGTCCTGATCCCCAATCGCGATGGCGTTTCTGGCGATTGGTCGTTGAGCTCGGAGCAATTTCCTGATTTGAACGTTACCTATTCAAAGCATGCGGGTCCCGTTTTCTTTACGCCAAAGTATCCGTGGGCGGGTACTCCGGATACGATAAAAATTCAAAGTCGCGACACTTCTGGAGCCGAAAGGACGGTCACTTTTCAGGTGGTGCCCATTGACGGCTTAATCAGGGAGGATGGCAGTGATCAATGTAATTTGACACTACAAGACGATATCGAAAGCATAATTTGTAGATATGAGATTAGAGGGTGGGATCCCGCCCTAGTTGGGCGTCTGCGCTTGGGGCTTATAGGCCCTGTCGTGGGTTCTCCTTGGCTTGAGATCGGATCCTCTGAGGTCGGTGCAGCGAAGGGAACCGCACAGATAAAGTCTCTGCCGGGCTGGGGGACCGGAATTGCGGCGATTACGGTCTTCCTAAAGCGTGCTGATGCAGATTTATGGGATGAGATTGGTTGGCGGACGCCCATAAACGTGTGGGTCGAAACCAAGCCGCTGGTTGTTAATCAAAATCAAGACCGATTAAAATCTTTGGAAGTTATTTTGAACGAGGCTTGGCCGGATATCGCGAAGGGCAAGTGCACAACCAAAGACTATGTGGATGGATTCTTGATTCTGAAGGGCATCCTTAATCACGATTCGCCAAAAGTCGCATGGGAATCCTTGCTACGGCATCCATCGGTCATTGGAGGTCACCGTTTGCTTGCTGAAATGTGGCAAATCAGAAACGCTTCTACCAACGAAGAGAAGGCCAATTTTGTCCTGAGGCGGGCCGCCGAATTCATACCCACAACTCATACTCCTCTTAATCGACTTACTGGTTTAAAGGATACCCCTCCGACTTCTTCCCTAAAGGGAGAATGAAATTCTTCTACATATTACGCGGGTGGCCCATACAAGCCGCAGGCTTGTGTGGGTGCCTCTGGCACAGGAGG
>BTVV01000050.1:0-40837 GCA_045863855.1 Planctomycetota bacterium
AGAGCTTGGGCGTTGTGATGAAGCTCGTCGCCCGGTCGATTACGTCCCGCACCGGCGTCTGCTTGATTCCGATGGTGTGGAAGCAGGTGATCAGCGCTCCGATCCAGTGCGTGGTGTTGATGACCTCGGGGCCGCTTACGCCGGGGAAGAAGTATTTCGTTCCGCCGCTGTAGCCGGCGACTTCATGCGGGAAGACCGGCCCGCAGACGATCACGCGGTCGTACTCGAAGAGCATTTTGTTGAGGCGCACCGGAACGTCGTGTTCCAGGCGCCCGCCGCTGAGTCTGGCGATCTCGGCACGGTCGAGGGTGCCCGCCGTGACGAACGTCTCGGGCTTCTGCCATTCGTGGTTGAAGATGCGCGCCTTGGCGAACTTCGTTTTAAGTTCTTCAGGCGTGACGCCCCAGCGCTTGCAGATCGCGTCCTCCTTCATGGGTTGATGCGTGCCCAGCGCGATCAGAAAGTCGAGCGCCTTTACGCGCGGCGCGAGCAGTTCGTAGATCAGGCGAAAAAAGAGCCCCTGCGGGCCGCTGCGCGTGCCGTCGGGGACCAGCACCAGGACGCGCTGACCCTCCAGGTTCGCGGCGCTGAAGCTTTGCGCGAGAACCTTGCGCACGTCGGAGTCGGGCAGGACGCGGTCCGGATAGCCTTCGCCTTTCACGCTACACCCCTCCGAATGCCGAGAAGCCGCCGTCCACCGGGAGCACCACACCGGTGAGGAAGCGCGCGGCGGGACTGAGCAGGAAAAGCATGGCCGCGTCGAGGTCCGCCGGTTCGCCGAAACGCCCCTGCGGCGTATGCGCCAAAATCGTTTTTCCGCGCGCCGTGGGCTGCCCCGTCTTTTCCTCGGTGAGCAGGAAACGGTTCTGTTCGGTCAGAAAGAAGCCCGGCGCGAGCGCGTTGACGCGGATCGCGGGACCGTACTCCTGGGCCATGTGCACCGAGAGCCACTGCGTAAAGTTCGTGATCGCCGCCTTGGCCGCGCTGTAGGCGACGACGCGCGTGAGCGGCTTGTAAGCGGCCATGCTGGAGATGTTCAGGATGTTCCCGCGTTTGCGGTCGGCCATGTGCTTCCCGAAGACTTGGCAGGGCAGGTAGGTGCCCATGATGTTCAGGTCGGTGGCGAACTGCAGGCCCTCTTTGGGCAGATCGAAGAACTTGCGTTCGGGCGGGAGCGCCGTGGCATCGGGCCGGTTTCCGCCGGCGTAATTGAGCAGGTGATCCACGTGGCCGAATTTGGCCGTGATCGCCGCGAGGCTGGCCTCCAGTTCCGCGCGGTTCAGGACGTCGCACGGCAGCGCCAGGGCCGCTCCTTCGCCAGCGGCGATCTCCGCCACGACTTCGTCGAGCTTCTCGCGCTTGCGCCCGAGCACTCCGACCTTTACGCCCGCGCGCACCAGGGCCAGACAAGCCGACTTGCCCAGCACGCCGTAGGCGCCTGTGACGACCGCCACCGTACCGGCCAGTTCGCTGAACGGGTTGATGCTTTCGATCCGAGCCATGTATCGCTCCGTGCCTCGCTGTGGGGAACCGCTTACGCTTGTTTTCCGAGCGCCACGGATCAGGATAACACGAACCGGATTCCCACCAAGAGCCGATGACGCGTTACGCGAAGGAGTCAGCCATGGCCGCCACGCCGGAAGTCCTGGGATTGAAGCGTTCGTTCGGGTTCGGGGACCGCTTGGGTCTGGCGACGCCGGGGCATATCGACGCGCTGCGGGGCTCCGGCTTTGCGCCTATCTTCGCGCAGCAGTCGATCCGCGAGATGACGCGCACCAAGCGTACGCCGGATGAGGTGATGCGTGCGGCCGTTCAAGCCTTGGCTCAGGAAAAATGGAGCGGTGCGTGGGGCGCCGACGCCGACCACTTGCAGACGCCCGAGGATGTCGTGCGCACGGCGAAAGAAGGCTTCACGTTCTTCACCATCGACCCCAGCGCGCATGTCAATAAGGAAGCCGATGCGCTGAGCCTTGACGCGCTCAAGGCCGCTCAAGCGCAGCTCGTGGCCCGCGGCGACGTGTCCGCCACCGGCGCACGAGATCTGTACCTCGGTAAGTCCTTCGACCTGCCCGGCGGCCAGTCTCTCAAGTTCGACGACGAGACGGCGCTCCTGCGCGCCGAGGTGAAGTACGGCGCCGCCTTGATGCATACGGCGCGTTTGTATGGAACGATTCAAGGCGCTTGCGGAGGCAAGCCATTCGAGGTGGAGATGTCCGTCGACGAGACGCCCAGCCCCACGTCGCCGATCGAGCATCTCTTCATTGGCCTGGAACTCCGGCGCCAGGGCGTGAAGCTGGTCAGCCTTGCCCCGCGCTTCGTGGGCGAGTTCGAAAAGGGCATCGACTTCAAAGGGGACCTCAAGCTGTTCGAGGCGCACTACCGCGTGCACGTGGCCATCGCGAAGCATTGCGGACCTTACAAGCTCAGCGTCCATTCCGGGAGCGACAAGTTCACGATTTACCCCATCGTCGCGCGGCTTTCGGGAGAGTTGCTGCACGTCAAGACGGCGGGAACCTCGTACCTGGAGGCGCTGCGCGTGGCCGCACGCGTCGATAAGCCCTTCTTCCGCGAGCTGATCGGATTCTGCCGTGGGCGCTACGATACCGACAAAGCCACGTATCACGTCTCGGCTAAGCTGTCCGACGTGCCTGCTGACCCCGCCGACGCTGACCTAGAGCGCCTGTATCTCGACCTGGACAGCGGGCGGCAGATTCTGCACGTCACGTTTGGCGCGGTGTTGGGCGGCGAGCATGGCAAGCCGCCGTATAAAGGCAGGCTGCTCGACCTGTTGCATAAGCGCGCCGATCTTTACCGCGAGGTGCTGGCCATTCACCTTGGCAAACATTTGAAGCTGCTGCAGAGCTGAGAGTTGTCCCAAAACTTTCCAGGGCTCAGCACGCGTTTACACAGAGCGTGCTCCAAAGGATCTAGGCTGTTATCTAAGTACTTGAAGTAAAAGAGATTAAGTGATTTTCAAAAGCCTTTAACATTCATCTTATCTTTACATTAAGTTCATACAGTGGGCGTATGGTGCTCCCGTCGAAGCGAACGGCGCGCGAGTGTCATCCTTAAAAGGAGCCCAAGGTGAGCACGGCTAAAATTGTAGTCATCGAGGACGAATCGGACATCCTGGAGTTGCTGGAGTACAATCTTTCCAAGGAAGGCTACAAGGTTGTCAGCGCCCGCGATGGCGAGGACGGGTTGCGCAAGGTTCGGAAGGAAGCGCCGGACTTGGTGCTGCTGGATCTGATGCTGCCGGGGCTGGACGGGATCGAGATCTGCCGACGCTTGAAGGCCGATCCGCTGACGCGCACCATGCCGGTGGTGATGGTGACGGCGAAGGGCGAAGAGAGCGACGTGGTGCTGGGATTGGGCGTCGGGGCCGACGATTACGTCACCAAACCGTTCAGTCCGAAGGAGTTGCTTGCGCGGGTCAAGGCGGTCTTGCGGCGCGGCCCGCTGAAGGAAGAACGCTCGGCGCGCGAACGGATTCAGCGCGGCGGGCTGGTGATCGACGCGACGCGGCACGAAGTGAAGGTGGATAACGAGCCGGTTCCGTTTACGGCCACCGAATTCCGGCTGCTGCACTTTTTGGCTGCGCACTGCGGGCGGGTCTTTACCCGCGATCAGTTGCTCAGCCATGTCGTGCGCGGGGACGCGCTGGTGATCGACCGGAACATCGATGTGCACGTTCGGGCGATCCGGAAGAAGCTGGGTTCGCAGCGCGAACTGGTGGAGACCATTCGCGGCGTCGGGTACCGCTTCAAGGACGCCGGGGAGTAGCCGATGGCGCATTCCCGTTTTTTCGGGAAGCTGTACGCGGGCTACGTGGTCCTGATATTAACCGTCACCTCTCTGGTCGGCATCCTGGTGGCGCATCGCATCGCGCGCGACTCCGAGGAACAGATGGAGCGGAACCTGCGCGCGAAGGCCGCGTTCCTGCGCGACCTCGCTGCGTCGGCCTTGCTTAACGGCCACCCGCCCGGCGGCGAACTGCAGGAGCGGATCGAGCGGTTGGGCCGCGAGACGGAATCCCGCCTCACCGTGATCGCGGCGGACGGCACCGTTCTGGCCGATTCCGACGACGATCCCGCGCGCATGGACAATCATGCCAAGCGCCCTGAAGTGATCGATGCGCAGACGCATGAGGAAGGCAAGGCCACGCGATCCAGCCGCACCGTTGGCGCCAGCATGGTGTATCTGGCTCAGGCCGTCCGAGCTCCGGACGGCGGCATTCGCGGATACGTGCGCACCGCCTTGCCGCTCACCGAGGTGGAAGGGCGGCTCTCCGACTTGCGCGGCCGCGTCATATTCGGCGCATTTACCGCGGCGCTCATCGCCCTGATCCTGGGCTTCGTCGTCGCTCATCGCATTACCGGCCCGGTCACGCGGCTGACGCGGATGGTCGAATCGCTGGCCGCCGGGGATTATTCCCAAAAGGTTCCGGCGCAGTCGCGCGACGAGATCGGCGAACTGGCGCACGCCGTCAACGCGATGGCCAGCCAGCTCAACGAGCGCATGCAGATTATCCTCACCGACCGCAACAAGCTGGCGGCGGTGCTGGCGAGCATGGCCGAAGGAGTCGTGGCGGTGGATCGCGACGAGCGGGTGGTGCACCTGAACGAAGCGGCGCGCAAGATCCTGCGGCTGGGACCGGCCGACTGGGTGGGGCACAAGATCTGGGAAGTCACACGCACGCGGGAGATTTGCGAGTCGCTGGGCGAAGCGATGGGGCGCAATGCCGAACTCGAACGCGAGCTGCGCCTGGTCTCGCCGCCGCGCGATATCTTCGTCAAGCTGCACGCCTCGCCTTTGCGGGATTCCGACGGCAAGCTGGCCGGCGCCGTGGTGATTCTCGAGGATGTCTCCGATTTGCGCCGGCTCGAGGAAGTGCGGCGCGATTTCGTCGCCAACGTCTCGCACGAGCTGAAGACGCCGCTCACCGCGATACGCGGGCTGGTCGAGACGCTGATCGAAGAACCGGAAATGGAGCGCGAAACGCGCGTACGCTTCCTCGACAAGGTCCACCGCCAGACGATGCGCCTTTCGCAGATCGTGACCGACCTGCTCACGCTCTCGCGGGCCGAAGCTCAGGACGGCGCGCTGGAGCGCGAAGTGCTCGACTTGCGCGAGCCGATCCGCGACTCGGTACGCAATCTGCGTATTTCCGCCGAAGAGAAGAAAATCGCGCTCTCGATCGAGGGCTGCGCGGAGCCGCTTCCGCTCAAGGGCGATTACGAAGCGTTCCGGCAGGCGATCGACAATCTGCTCGACAATGCGATCAAGTACACGCCCGCCGGAGGATCGGTCTGGGTGCGCGCCAAGCGCGACGGGGACGATGCGCTGGTGGAAGTTCAGGACACGGGAATCGGGATCGATCCGATGCACCAGGAACGCATTTTCGAACGCTTCTACCGCGTGGATAAGGCGCGTTCGCGCGAACTGGGCGGCACGGGGCTGGGGCTTTCCATCGTGAAGCATATCGCCATGGCGCTGGGCGGGAGCGTATCGGTCGAGAGCTTTCCCGGTCGCGGCAGCCATTTTCGAATTCGGCTGCCGCTGGCGTTGAATGCCACGGGCGAGTTGGAACAAAAAGCGCCCGCCTCGGAGGCCGCTTCGCAAGAAGCGTAGCTTCCCGAAGGATTCATTGGAGTTGCTGCGACGTGCGTAAATTCGAATTCAACTTTAAGGCTGTTTAAGGATAAAGCGCGAACGAAAGTCCAGCTCGGCTGCTCAAAAGCGTTTCGAAAGCTTCGACTACCTTCAAGATTATTTTGCACTTCATACAGCCTTCACAATCGGCCGGTAATGTTCCGCACCATCAGCAACACAGGTGCAGGACATCGTGTCCCGATCCTTTCTCAGGGGGAGGTACTTTTCATGCGTTGTTTCGTGTGGGCGGCTGTAGCGATCGCTGCGGTCCTGTTCGTGGCGCCTGTGACGGCGTCTGAAGAAAGCGCGGCGGTGGAAGAGCGCCTGCGCCGATTGGAGCGCTTGGTGGAGGCTCAGCAGCGGGCCCTCTCCGAGAAAGACCAGCAGATTGGCGAGTTGCAATCGGGCATGGGCAACCAGGCGAAGATGGCCGAAAAGCTGGCGCAGATCGAGTCCGGTACGTACTTCCAGACCGACGCGGCGAAGCCGGCCGACAACACCTTTAAGGTGTTCTGGAAAGAAGGCCTGAAGTTCGAGACGGCGGACAAGGCGTTCAGCTTGGCGCTGGGCGGGCGTATCTTCAACGACTACGGTTGGTACAGCGAGTCCGACGAGATCAGCGATATCTACGGCGAACAGGAAGACCAAGCGTACTTCCGCGCCGCCCGGTTGGAGTTCGGCGGCACGATCTACAAGAACGTCTTTTTTAAGGCGCAGTACGACTTCGCCAGCAATGCACAGGGTTCGGACGAGTTCCGCGACGTTTTCATGGGCCTGAAGAATCTGCCTTGGTTGGGCACCATGACGGTCGGTCAGTTCAAGATGCCGATGGGCCTCGAAGAGTTGACGAGCAGCAAGTACATCACCTTTATGGAGCGCAGCGCGCCGACGCTGGCGTTCTCGCCGAGCCGCCATGTGGGCGTGCAGTTCAACAACAACCACTTCGACGAACGGCTGACTTGGTCGGTGGCGGCTTACAAACTGGCCAACATCGATGCGGCGACCGCTTCGGACGATCAGCGCGAGAAGATCATCTTCAACAACAGCGACCCGGATACGGACGACGGCTTCGACTTCCGCCCTTCGGACGGGCAGGCCAACTGGGCGATTGGTACCCGCCTGACCGGTACGCCGTACTTCGCGGATAAGGACAAGCTCGTGCACTTGGGCTTGGCCTATCAGTGGCAGCACTTGGCGGGGAAGGATGCTCGCATCCGCGTGCGTCCGGAAAACCGCATGAACGCAAGCCTCATCGATACCGGTTTGCTGCCGGCCAACGATCGCCATCTGTTCGGCGCGGAAGTGGCGATGGTGTACAAGCGCTGGTCGTTCCAGGCGGAGTGGATGGGTTCGTGGCTGGAACGCGGCGACCTGGGCAACTACGTCCACGATAGCCGCATCGAGACCAACGGAGGGTATGATTTTGCCGGCGGTGTCCAATCGACCACAGTACCCACCGGATTGCGCAACGGCGCGGAGTTCGCCGATCTGAGCGGTGCGGATGACTCGTTGTTCATGCATGGCTTCTACTTGATGGGCAGCGTATTCGTCACCGACGACGCCCGGCACTACAAGAAGTCCAGCGGGGCGTTCGATCGCGTGAAGCCAAAGCACAACTTCGACGGCAAGGGCGGCTGGGGCGCGCTGGAGTTGGCCGGCCGCTTGAGCTACCTCGATCTGGATGACGGGGAAAAGGACGATCTGGACGCCGACGGCGACGAGACTGGCCGCGAAGACCGGCTCAACGAAGTCCGCGGCGGTAGCGCTTGGATCGCCACGGCCGGGTTGAATTGGTACCTCAATCCGAACATGCGCTGGATGTTCAACTACTCGGTGACCAATTACCGGGCGAATGACATCGTGGCGCAGGGCGGCGTGGACCGTGCGTTCGTTCAAGGCGCTGCTGAGCCGGATGATCGGCGCGCGGACGGGCACGTCAATACGTTCGCGATGCGCTTCCAGGTCGACTTTTAAACCTATCCTGTCCCCCTGCCCCTTCCCCCTCCGCGGGGGTGGGGCAGGGGACGAGGAAAACTCGAAGCCGCTGCGAGTTCTTCCCGTCCCCTGCCTCGCCAACCACCGGAGGTTTTTTTGTATCTGGACCAGCACCTTATTAACGCCTAATACGGGACTGCCGGCGCTGCCGGGATTTATGCACGTGTAGCCTTGCCTCCCCTGGGTCTTCATGTAGTCTTGGTGCGCCCTTAAAGAGTTTATGGTTCAGGTGCCAGCGGGTGGAAGGATTGCACCCCTGACTTGGGAGGTGGCATTCCATGCGTTTGCTCGTTTGCGCTCTATTGGGCTTTTGCGTGCTGCTGCCGGGGTATGCGCGCGCGTCCGAAGATTCGAATGTCGAAGAACGGCTGCGCCGGTTGGAGCGGCTGGTCGAGGCGCAGCAGCAAGCGCTGACCGAAAAGGAAAAGCAAATCCAGGATTTGCAGTCGGGGATGCACGACCGGGCGAAGCTGGCCGAAAAGCTTTCGCAGATCGAATCGGGAACGTACTTCCAGACCGACGCGAGCAAGCCGGCGGACAACACGTTTAAGGTGTTCTGGAAGGAAGGCTTGAAGTTCGAGACGGCCGATAAGGCCTTCAGCCTCGCTTTGGGCGGGCGCATCTTTAACGATTACTCCTGGGTGAGCGAGTCGGACGAGATCAGCGACGTATACGGCGAGCAAGAAGATTCGGCGTACTTCCGCGCGGCGCGCATCGAGTTCGGCGGCACGATTTACAAGAACGTCTTCTTCAAGGCGCAGTACGACTTCGCGAGCAACGCGCAGGGCTCGGACGAGTTCCGCGACGTGTACATGGGACTGAAGCATCTGCCTTGGATCGGAACGATGACGGTCGGTCAATTCAAGATGCCGATGGGGTTGGAGCAACTCACCAGCACCAAGTACCGCACGTTCATGGAATCCTCGGCGGTGACGGACGCGTTCACGCCGAACCGCCATCTAGGCGTGCAATTCAACAACAGCCATTTCGATGAGCGGCTCACGTGGGCGGTGGCGGCGTACAAGCTGGCCAACGTAGATGGGGCCACGGCGATCGACGACCAGCGCGAGAAGGTGACCTTCAACAACACCGATCCGGATACGGACGACGGCTTCGACTTCCGGCCGTCGGACGGACAGGCCAATTGGGCCTTGGGCACCCGCCTGACGGGCACGCCTTACTACGCGGATAAGGATAAACTCGTTCACCTGGGCTTAACCTACCAATGGCAGCACTTGGCGAGCCGGGACGGCCGGATCCGTGTGCGCCCCGAAAACCGCATGAGTGCGAGCATCATCGATACCGGCACGCTGCCGACCAACGACCGGCATCTGTTCGGCGCGGAAGTGGCCTTGGTGTACGAGCGCTGGTCGTTCCAGGCGGAGTGGATGGGCGCATGGCTGGATCGCGGCGGCATGGAAAATTACGTACACGAAAGCCGCATCGAGACGGATGGTGGTTACGATTTCGACGGCGCTCAACAGACCACGACGCCCACCGGCTTGCGCAACGGCGCGGAGATCATCAACCTGAGCGATTCCGACGATTCTCTGTTCATGCACGGCTTCTACATGCTGGGCAGCGTCTTCGTCACGCCGGGCGATGCGCGGGCGTATAAGAAGGGTTCGGGTACGTTCGACCGCGTGAAGCCGAAGCATAACTTCGACGGCCGTGGCGGTTGGGGCGCGTTGGAACTGGCCGGGCGCTTGAGCTACCTCGATCTGGACGACGGCAGCAAGAGCGTGACCGGAAACGCCTTCGAAGAGGGCTTCAACGAAGTACGCGGCGGAAGCGCCTGGATCGCGACGGCCGGCCTGAACTGGTACCTGAACCCGAACATGCGCTGGATGTTCAACTATTCGGTGGTCAATTACCGGGCCAACGACACGGTGACCAATGGCGGGGTGGACCGGATCATCAACCAAGGGGCCGTATTACCCAACGACCAGCGCGCCGACGGGCACGTGAACACCTTCGCGATGCGCTTCCAGGTCGATTTCTAAGCGCGGTCCGTCTGCTTCACGGAGTCTTAAAGCCCCCTGCCGAACGGCAGGGGGTTTTTCATTGCCGGTGCGGCAACCGTGCCGCGATTCGGCGATTTTTCGAAACTCCTCCATCAAAACGGTATATACATGCCCCGCACGCCGGAACGCGAGGTGGTCCGGCGCGAACGAGAAGGAGGAACCCGAATTGGGCGCGGTCCGAGACTTCATGCTCAAGCATTACCGGCACTTCAACGCGCGGGAGACGGTGGCCGCGGCGGAAGCGTACGAGGCGTTCCTGGCGCGCGGCGGAAAGATGCTCGTCAGTTTGGCCGGCGCGATGTCCACGGGCGAACTGGGCATTATCCTGGCGCGCATGATCCGCGCGGGGAAGGTCCACGCGATCTCCTGCACCGGCGCGAACCTCGAGGAGGACGTGTTCAATCTTGTCGCGCACCGCGATTACAAGATCGTACCCGACTGGCGCGGCCTGTCGGCCGAGGCCGAGAAGGAACTCTTCGAGCAGGGTTTCAACCGCGTCACGGACACGTGCATCCCCGAGACGGTGATGAAGCATCTCGAGGTCCGGTTGCTGGAACGCTGGCAGAAAGCTTCGAAGGAAGGCGTGCGCAAGTTTCCGGCGCAGTACCTCTTCGACATCCTGCGCAGCGGCGAACTGAAGCCGCACTACCAGATCGACCCGCAGCATTCGTGGATGCTGGCGGCGGCCGAGCTGAATCTGCCGGTCTGGGCGCCGGGCTGGGAGGATTCGACCACCGGCAACATGTTCGCGGCGCACGCGATGAAGGGCGATTTGCCGAACCACGACTGCGTGCTGCCCGGCACCGCGCAATTCGCGGACGTGACGCAGTGGTACCTCGACCATTGCGGGCACAAGACGCCGGGTCCCGGCGTCGGGTTCTTCCAGATCGGCGGCGGTATCGCCGGCGACTTCGCCATCTGCGTGACGCCTTCGATCATCGTGGACCACGGCATCGAGAACATTCCCTTCTGGAATTACTTCTGCCAGATCGGCGATGCGGTGACGAGCTACGGGGGCTATTCCGGCGCGGTGCCCAACGAGAAGATCACCTGGGCCAAGCTGGACGTACAGACGCCGAAGTTCATGATCCAGTCCGACGCGACGATCGTCGCGCCGCTGGTCTTCGCGTATCTGCTGGGCGACTGACGGCCCACGGGCATGGTTCGGGCCGATGCGTTCCCTGCGCCCTTTCCTTGTTTGGCCATGTGAGTTGAAGCGAGCCCTGTCGAGCGAGACGCGCTCAGGCAGCGTGTTCAATGGCCGTGATCGTGCCCGTGGCCGCGATCGTGGCGTCCTGCATCGTGCGCGTGCTTGCCGTGCGCACCCCAAAGAACGTCGAGGCCCAGCCAGACGCTGTGCCCCCCTTTGTCGTCCAGATGCGCGGCTCGGTCGAAGTTGTACTGGACGCGCACGCGCGAGCGGTCGCTGGGCCGCCACATCAGCATGGGGCTGACGCGGTAGCGCTCGTTGCGGAAGGGATCGAACTTCTTGTCGGCCTCGGCGAAGACGGGATCGGGATCTTCCTCGAATTCGACGTTCTGTCCCGCTCCGGTGGCGTACTCGAAGCGCGCGCCGATGGCCCAGTCGCGCTTGAAGCCCCAAAGTACCTGCGTGTAGAAGCCCCAGTCGGTAAGCGCATCGGCCTGCAGCGGCACGGCCACGGGCGGATCTTCTTCTTCGTCGAGGAAGAGGCCCCGGTCGGCCTTGTAGCGCCGGAAGAGGAACTCGCTTTGCCACGTCAGGAAGGGGTAGCCGTGCTCGTTCTCGCAAGGCTTCCATTTCAGGGTGAGATCGCCGCCGACCAACCAGGTATGTCCGTCGCCGCCGCTGGCGTTGGGGCCGTACATGCCGCTCGCGCCGAGCAGGAGGTTAAGATCGTGGGTGATTTCGACTCCGTTTTCCCACCGCGCGAGATAGGCCAGATCGTTGAAGCTTCGGACGCGGCGCGTGACGATCGGGCGTCCGCCGATGCCCTCCTCGAAGTGGCCGCTTTCTTCGTCTTCTCCGCCGTGTGCATGGCCGTGTCCGCTGCCTTCCTGTTCGCCTAGAAAACTGGGCATCGTCTCGCCGTTGGCGTTTTGGACGCCGAGGTGGATCCGGCTGAGCCAAGAGGTCGGCAACAGCCAGCCCAGCCGCGCGCCGGGCGCGCTCATACCGTCGCCGCCGAAGACCCGGCTGTGAATCACGGGCTGATCCTGCCAGTCCCAGGCGTGCGGATGCAGAGGGTTGAGCCGCCCGAACTCGGTGAAGAAGTGCCCTAATTCCAGTTCCATGCCCAGCGGCAAGCTGGTGGTGGTGACGAACGCTTCTTCCAGTTCGACGATGGACGCTCCGCTGAGCGCGTCGATGGCGTAGACGATATGCGCTTCGCCGCGGAAGTGCGGGTCGATCGCGCCGGTGAAGCTTAATTCGAGCTGCTGGAGGGTGAACCCGCGCTTCTTCGGATCGTGCGCGCCTCCCTGCAGGGCGGCGACGGAATCCTCGTCTTCGGTGCTCGTTCCCGCGGCGAGGAGCAAGTTGGCGCTGATGTCGAGGTAGCGCTCGCGGTCGCGGGCCGGCGCCGGCCCACCGTGGTCGTGCTCGTGATCGTCCGACTCGCCCAGCGCGCGTTCCAGGGCCGCCTCGCCCGGGCCTTTGGCGCGCATCATGCGGTGCTCGGCTTCGTAAGCGGCGACGGTGGTGGTGAGTTTTTCGATGGCCGCTTGCTGGTCTTTGTTTTGGCGGACGAGTTGATCGACGAGCCGGCGCAACTCGGCGTCCTCGGCTTCTCCGGCACCGGCTGCCGTTGCGAGTGCGCATGCGACGAGCGCTACGGCGCGGAAACGAGCGGCGAAGTTTTTCATGATGCGCTCCTGCGAGTGGAAAGCCGATGGACCGGCTTTTGGTAATGGGAGCGTATTATCATGTGACTATTGGTAACGCAATATCATTTTCACGTTGGGGTGCGCGGGGGTGCACGTGAAGCGGTAAGCATCGCCATGCGTGGCGCTTGGGGCGAGCCGAGGACGGTGCTTTACTCGGCCTCGGGGGGCGGGATCTGTTTTTTTGCGGCGCGCTCGTGATCGTCGAGGATATCGAGGGTGCGGGTGCGGTCGGCGCGCCAGGTTTCGGCGACGGTTCCGCGCACGGTGAGGCGCAAGATGCGGGCGGCGTGGAGGAGTTTGGCGTGGCTGCTTCGGGCGAGGGCTTCGAGCTGGCGCGGCTGGGCGCCTGCGTAAAGGGCCACGAACCCGGAGCGTGGTGGTACGTCCATGTCGGCCACCAGCGACATCGCTTCCTGGTCCAGCGGATCGAACTCGATGCGGCGGTCTTTCGGCCATTCGGGCGGGAACTCCGCCTGCGCGACGAGGTGGCCGTTCACGTATCCTTCGCAGCGGTAGCCGTTGCTGCGCGGTAAACTCTTGACCACCACTTTCGCGATCATGGTTTTGTTTTTTTCGAAGGTGAAGCGTCCCGGCGTGCCGGTGGGGCTGTCGTAGGCGAAAGCTTTGCGATAGCGCACGAATTGCGCCTGGCCGTCGGGGTTCAGGAGCAGCGCCGTCCCGGTGTGCTCGCGGGTGTAGAAGTAATTGAAGAACAGCGCGCAAGGCACGTCCTGGCGCGGTTCGAAAGCGAATTCAATCTCCATTTCGTCTTGCCAGGAAACTTCGGAGAGCAGAGGCGTGACGGGCAGGCCCGACTGCGCGTCGAGGCTGATGGGGCGGTGTTCGCCGGCTTTCCATTCGTCGCTGTTCGGATCGTTGCGCCAGCCTTTGAAATCCTTGAGCAGGACGGTGAGCTTATCGCGTTCGGTTTTGTACTTCTCGAAGTTGTAGGTGAGTTCCCAGCGGTCCGCGCCGAGGTCTTTGACGTCGTCGGCGCGTACGAGTTCGGGGACCGGCCGCATGGGGTCCTTCGCTTTCACGTACTTCACCGGACGGGTGGAGACCATCAGCGTATAGAGGAAGTTGACGATCATCAGGAAGATGAAAATTACGATCCCGACGACGATCAGCATGCTGCGATCTTTGTAAGGCGGGCGGGGCTTTTTCTCGCGGAGCCGTGCGAGGCCCGCCAAAGGCGCCTGATCCGGCGCTTGAGCAGCCGAATCGGCCGCGGGGGGCGCGGGAGGCGGTTGGGTTTCGGGCGTATCGTTCATCGTCACTCGATCTCGCTTCTTACCCGATAACGCTCAGTCCGGCCGATTCGTTCACGATTTAGCGCTACGAAAGCGGCAGCGGTCCGCCGTCGATGCCCTGGCCCCAGAGGGTTCGGTACGCGTACGGGAGGCCTTCGCGCTGCCTGACGCCAAACCAGCAGACCTCATCGCCCGAGACGAAGCGAACGGGTACGCCGGCCAAGTCCGGGCGGGCTCGCAGTTCGGCGGCGTCGGCTTCCTGAAACTTAAAGGGTTCGTCGGGCAGCCAAATCGAATCGGGGCGCGCGGCGGCAAGCTGTTCGAGCGACATTTCCGGGTAGCGCGAAGGGCCGGGGCGATCGGGCACGAGCTGCGCGCCGAGCGCTTCGAAATGGCGCGCGATGAAGGTGTCCGGTCCTGGAATCATCCAAGGGTCGCGCCAGATAGGATAGCAGACGCGTCGCGGTCGTCCGCCGCGAGCGCGAAAGTCGGCGAGGCGTGCGCGCACGGCATCGAGGTCCGCCGCCCCGGCCGCGGCGATGGCGTCACCTTGGTCCAGGCGGCCCAAGAGCGCCCCGAGTTCGCGGAGCGTTTCCAGTCCTTCGTCCAGCGTCCGGACGCCGTTGACGTAACAGGGCACGCGCGCGCGCAGCCAGCCGATGTCATCCAGTTCGTTCTCTTCGAGATTTACGAGCACGAGGCCGGGCTTGAGCGCCATGAGCTTCTCGCGGCTGAACTTTTTCGTGCCGCCGACCTTCGTGAGCGCGGGATCTTTGAGCAGGTCGGCGGGGCGGGTGCAGAAGGCGGTAACCCCTGCCAATCGCGCTCTCGCTCCGAGGGCTACGACGCATTCGGTGAGGCTGGGTACGAGCGAGACGATGCGTTCGGGCGGAACGGCTTGGTCCGCGGGTGGGTGCGTGACGCCGCCGGCGTCGGCCCACGGTTGGCGGTAGCGGTTGGCGGCGCTCATGGGGAGCCATTGTGCCCGCAGCGGGAGCGGCTGGCAACGCGCGGGAAGGGCGGGATGGAGTATACTATGGGCCGGTATCGCTAAGGTCGGCGAGGAAAGGCGGATGCGTTGAACCCGTTCGAGCACCGGCTCAAGATCCACGACCGCTACCACCTGGAGCTGAAGTTCCGGTATCCGATGCGGCGCGAGCTGGAGCGCGAAGATCTGCGCGTCGAGCTGTATTTCTTCCTGCCGCGCAGCCTGGACGTGACCTCCGAATCGTATTCGCAGGCGCAGTTCTACCGCGATTTGCGCACGTATACGCGCTACGGCACTCCTCCCATGACGCTCGACGAGTTGCTCGACGAGGCCAATCCGCGATCGCCGCTGACGCGGCTGGCAAGCACGATCGCCACCGAGGACCAGACGCGAGCGGTTTACGAGCTGCGGGTCTTCAGTTGCATCGTGCGGGTGCAGATGCGCAAAGCGCGGAAGCGGATCGAGCGGGCGTTGCGCTCGCCCCATCCGGCCATGTGGAACGAAGCGGCGGCGGAACTGGATGCGTGGCTGGCGGCGACCGGGCAAGTTGCCAAGAAGCTGCGCGAGAGCAAGCGGCGCTTCATGGGCTTGAACCAGCCCTACGAGACGGCGCAGGTTTTCGAATATGCCGATGAACACCTGAGCATCGTCTGGCACGATCAGGCGGCTCGGGCCTACCGGCTGTTCGACCTGCGGGCGCGCAAAGGCGGGGGACCGGCGGTGGAGGCGGCGCGCACGCGTCTGGGCGAGGCGATTCGGGTGGAAGCCGAGCACCGCTTGCGTGCGTGCTATCCCAGCCAGGCGTCGGCGACGAAGTCCGAAGCGGCGGCGCGAGCGAACGAGTACTACCTCTACCGCGAAGGGGCGCTCAAGAAGTTCGCGCAAAGCGTGCTGTTCCTGAACGTGAACTCCGAGGCCGGTTCCCGGGGCGCCTGGTACACGCTGTACGCGGTGGCCGCGATGTCGGCGATGCTGGCTTACGTGGCGCTGGTGCTGATCTTTTTCCCCGACGGCCAGATTAACAGCATCTCGGCCATCGTGCTGGCCGTGGTGGCCTATGCGTTGAAAGACCGCATCAAGGAGGAGATGAAACGGTATTTCAGTTCGCGCCTGACGGGCATCCTGCGGGACCGCGAGCACGAACTGGTGGACCGCGGACCGCTGAGGCGTACGGTCGGGCGTACGGCGGAGGCGTTCTCGTTCGTGGCCTCGAAGCGGGTGCCGGAAGAAGTGTTGGGCGTCCGGGAGCGCGACGATCTCGCGGAACTGCACGAGGACGGTGCGCCGGAGGTGGTTTTGAAGTACGAAAAGCGGCTCACCTTTTTCCCCTCGCGGATCGCTTCGATCCGTGAGCGGATCGACACGCTGGACGAAATTTCGCGCTTCAGCGTGCGCCAATTCCTCGAGCACATGGACGAGCCACGCAAGGGGCTGGTGGCCGTGACCGAACCGACGGCGTACGGCCGCGAACCGGCGGTGCGTTTGAGGCCCGTGGCCGCGCGCAAGGTTTATCACGCGAATCTGGTGCTGCGCGTAAGTTCCCCCGGCTCGCCCGCCACGCTGCGCAAGTACCGGATCATCCTGACGCGCAACGGCATCGTGCGCATCGAAGATCCGCAGGCTCAGCAGGCTGCGCGAGCCGCTTCGTTGCCCGCGGGTCATGGCGAAGCGCAGGCGAAAGGTGCGTAACGCAGGCGGTTGAAGCCCGGCCCGGGCGCGCTTTACTTCTCTTTGCCGACCGGACGAACGTTCCCCACGAAGCCTTGAGTCTGAAGCTGCTCGTAGCTGCGCAGTTGGCCCAGATTTTCGGGGCTGGGATCGATCTTGACGGCTTCTTGGGCGATGGCGACGGCTTCTTTATAGCGGCGGTTGGAGCGCAGGGCCTCGGCCAAGCCCATGAGGTAGGTCGCGTTTTTCCGGCCGGTTAGCTTCACGGCCTCTTCGGCGTGCTCTTCGGCCATCATGCGATCGGAGTATTCGGGCGTGTCCTGATTGGCGTAGAGCAAGGCCAAGTTGTAATGGGCCTGCGCGTTCTTGGGATCGAGGTGCAAGGCGGCGCGGTAGTCGTCCAAGGCCTCTTTGAGCCGGTTGAGCTGCTGGTAGGCGATGCCCCGGTCGTTATAGCCTTGCGGCGCTTTGGGGCGCAGTTGGATGACTTCGCTCAGCACATCCACGGCGGCTCTCAACTCGCCTCCTTCGAGGTGCGCGCGGCCGAGGTTGTGCATCCAGGTCGGATTATCGGGTTCGAGCTGGACGGCTTTAAGGTATGCGCCGGCGGCTTCCTTGTATCCGCCCAAGGCCAGGTAGACGTTGCCCAGCGCGTTGTGCGAACGCGCGGAACCGGGCCGGGCCTGGATCGCGGCGAGGCAAGCTTCTTCCGCGCGGCGAAATTGTCCCAAGCGCGTGGCGAGCGTGGCCAGATCGGTGAGGTAGCGTCCGTCCTTGGGCCGCAGCGCGACGGTGCGCTCAAGCTCTTTGTAGCCCTCTTCGGTTTGGCCGGATCGCGCCAAGGCCAGGGCCAGCCGATACCGCGCTTCGGGATCGTCGGGCCGCGCGGCGACCAGGGGCTGATAAAGCGCCAGGATCGCGGCGTGATCGACGGGCTTTTCTTGCTTCGCGGCTTTGGCCTTCAATGCCTTCTCGGCATCCAGAGCCGCCTGGAGTTCGGGGGAAACGGTGGCGGACTCCTCCGCCGCAGGGCCTTCGGCTACGGGCGGCGGTGCGGCTTCGGCGGCGCCTTCTTCGTGGGGCATCGACCAGCCCGGACCGCCGGCGCCGGGCGCGGTGCGCACGGGCTTCTGTCCGGCTTCGGCGGCATCGGGGGGCAGAGGAGCAGGCACGGAGACGATGGGCGCGAGGGGCGCCGCCTCGCCGGGCGCGCTCTCTTCCTCGGGCAATTCCAGAGGCGCCTCGCGCGGTTTGACGGCGTCGGGCTCGACGGGGCGCACCGGCTTGACGGGTTCGATCGAAACGGGTTCGACGGGTTTGGGTTCTTCGCCGAACGCCAAGGAGAGCGAAGCCGCGGCCAGCAGCGTGAGGTTCAGCCTGACAAAGGCGCGGCGCATGCGTACTTACCTCCCCAAACGAAACGGGCGCGATCATTGTCGCGCCCGTTTCAAAGGATGTAAACAGGAATCCAGCGCCGGTCAGTTGCGGCCGGGCTTGGGCGGAATCAGCCAGCTCGGGCGAATCTCGGGCTGGAGGCCGGCCAGTTCGGCGTCTTCCTTGGCTTTGATGGCATCGTTACGATTGGCGAACTTGCCCACGTGAATCGCATAACGCGGCGTGTCGTAGTTCTTGATCGTTTCGATGCGCACTTCGGCGTAACCCTTCTGGCGGTAGATATCGGCTTCCTCGAGGGCTTTGGCTTCGTTGGAGAACTGGGCGACTTCGAGCGAGTAGTAGCGCGGTTCGCCGTTTTCTCCGTTGCCGAGCCAAGAATGCTGGCGGCGCGCTTCTTCGGCGTAGCGCCCGGTGGCGTAGAGTTCGATCACCTTCTTGAACCAGTAGTCGCCGGTCTCGGGGAAACCCGCCAGCTTGGCGCTCATGCCGAGTTTGAAGAGCACTTCGTCGTGGGCCACGGCCGGATCGTCGCGGTAAACCTCCTCGAGCCAGTGGTACTGGCGGCTGGCCTTTTGGTAGTTCTGGAGTTCGAAGTTGCAGTCGGCGCGGCCGAGGTGCGCGAGCGCCTTGAGGGTCTTGTCCTTGCTCTCGTCGAGACAGCGGTCGTGGTGGCGCTTGGCTTCTTCGTAGCGTCCCTGATGAAAGAGGGACTGCCCCATGAGGTAGTGCGCTTCGGGCTGGTAGGGGCTTTCGGCGTTCGCATCGATCCAGCCCTGCAGCATCGCCTCGGCTTCGCCGGGCTTGTTGGCTCGGATCGAGTCGGCGGCCTGGGCCAGCACCGCGGGCCGGACCAAGGCTTCCTGGTTCACGGCTTGGGCGGTCTTTTTGTCGCCGCAGCCGGAAGCCAGCAGCAGGCAGGTCAGGATCGGCAGCACGAGCAGCAGCCGGCGGATCGTCATGCGGGACTCCCTTATGTAAGCTTGAACCGTAGCCGTGGCCCGACCGCTCAGGCGCGGCCGAGGCTGGGCATGTTGGCGGTATCGGAATCGGAAGGCCAGATGCTGAAGGTATTTGTAGGGGTGGAGCAGGAAGGTCTGGGGAAAGGAGGGCAGAACGGATTCGACCGGGCGGTTGGATGTGCGCGTCGCCGAACCTGAATCGGGTTTGTTCGGAGAGCCACGGAAGGATTCTTATTCCTTACTTGGCATAGACTTATGCGAATGATGCACATGTTCTACTTGAAACCTTGGCGGCTGGGGGGTACGAAGGAAGAACAGGCCCTCCATTTTTGTTCGTTCACGTAGCGCGCCAGGGGTGCGGCTCCGGCCATGGTAGACCTTCTCTTTCTGGCGGCAGCGGCGTTGTGCGTGATTTCCGCGTGCGCCATTGTCACATGCAAGAACCCCGTTTACTCCGTGATCGGGATGCTCCCCTTCTTCCTGGGCATCGCGGGTTTGTTCGTGCTTCTGGAAGCCACCTTCCTGGCGGCCATGCAGATCATGGTCTACGGCGGCGCGATCCTGGTTGTGTTCCTCTTTGTGATCATGCTGATCCACCTGCGCCCGGAGGATATCCGGGACGACTTCAGCTTCGGGCGCTACCTGGGCTTGGCGGCGTTGGCGGGGGTGACGGGCGGGGTGATCCTGAGCTTCGTGCGCGCGGGCGTGCCGCCGGATGGAGAACTGGAGCGCGCCTTTGCCATGGGCATCGGTTCGCGGGAAGGCCAGGAAGCGGTGAGTGGCGGGGTGCTGTTCGGTTCGGCCGAGAGCATCGGGTTGACGCTTTTCCGGCAGTACGTGATCCCGCTGGAACTGGTCGGGGTGCTGCTGATGGTGGCGATCCTGGGCGCGGTGATTCTGTCCAAAAAGAAGCTTTGATGCGGGTGTGTGCGCGCTCCGCGTGGGGCGAGCCGCGCGGCGATTCGACGAAGGCGATGCGACGATGGACGCAGCTTTAACCCTGGCCGCTTCGGACTTGGTTCAGTGGCTGGGTAATCTGCTGACGTTCCGGCTGGCGTCGTGCCTGGCGCTGTCGGGCGCGTTGTTCGCCATTGGCGCGTGGGGCGTGCTGGCGCGCCGGAACATCCTGTTGGTGCTGATCAGCGTCGAATTAATGCTTAACGCGGTGATGCTGGCGTTCGTGGCTTTCGCGCGGGCGCACGTCAATCTGGCCAAAGAGACGGGCCAGCCGTACGCGGGCGAATCGGGACAGATTTTCGCGCTGACGATCATCGCGCTGGCGGCTGCGGAAGCCGCGGTGGGCTTGGCGATCGTGATCGCCTACTTCCGCAACCGGCAGACGGTGGACACGCGCGACATCAGCTTGATGCGGCATTGAGGCTTCGGTCCTGCGCCGCTCCGCCCGGCGCCAGGACGATCGAACGGCGGACTAGAGACGGCCGGATTCACGCATGGACGGATTGCAATTTTTAGTGAGCTGGCTTCCGGAATGGCTGCGCGAGCCGGGACGCTTTTATGCGTTCTACGCCGAAACGCTGTACTTGATTCCGCTGCTTCCGTTCGTGGGCTTCCTGATCAACGCGTTCGGGCGCAAGTCGATCTCTCGCGCCGCCAGCGGCGCGGTGGCGACTCTGGCCGCGTTCGGGGCTTTCTTCTGGGCGTTCCTGAGCTTCTGCGCCACGCTGGGTCCGGCGGACACCGGGCCGTCGGGCAGCGAGATCGAGTTTCCGGCGCGCGCGCTGCATGCGATCTACGCCGACTGGATTTCGGTGGGCGGCTTCTCCTGTTCGTTCGGCTTCTACCTGGACCAGTTGAGCGGTGTGATGACGCTGGTCATCACCGGCGTCGGCACGCTGATCCATCTGTACAGCATGGGCTACATGGCCCACGACAAGGCTTTCGCGCGCTACTTCTGCTACCTCAACCTGTTCCTCTTTTCGATGCTCCTGCTGGTGCTGGGCGACAATCTGGTGCTGCTCTTCGTCGGCTGGGAAGGCGTGGGATTGTGCAGCTACCTCCTGATCGGTTTCTGGTACGAGGATGCGGCCAAAGCGGCCGCGGGAATGAAGGCGTTTGTCTTCAACCGGGTGGGCGACTTGGGCTTCCTGCTGGGCATCTTCGTGCTGGTGGCGGTCTTCGGCACGGTGAATTTCGTGAGCACGCCGGTGAAGGTGGGGACGCGGAATTTCCCCAGCGAGCCGAATCGGGTGGAGCGCGCCGAAGCGGATGAAGGCGAGGCGGCGCCCGGGCAGGTTCAGGTGATCCTGCCCGATCATCCGGGTTTGTTGAACTACGCGCACGCCGTCCGGGTGCTTTCCGGCGGCAAGGGCCTTTCGGCCAACCTGCCGCTGGATTACGACGCCGCCAAGTACGGGCGCGGCAACCTGAATCTCTCGGACAAGCTGGGTTCGAGCGTCTTTCCGAACGGGACGGTGGGCTTCGCGCTGGCGCTGGCCTGCCTGCTGCTGTTCGTCGGCGCGTGCGGCAAATCGGCGCAGTTGCCGCTGTACGCGTGGCTGCCCGACGCGATGGCCGGCCCCACGCCCGTCAGCGCGCTGATCCACGCCGCGACGATGGTGACGGCCGGCGTGTACATGGTTGCGCGGCTGAGTTCTCTTTTCGCTTTCAGCGAGACGGTGCTTTCGGCAATCGCGATCGTGGGCGGCGTGACGGCGATCTTCGCGGCGCTTTGCGGATTGACCCAGACGGACATCAAGAAAGTGCTCGCGTACTCCACCGTCTCGCAGTTGGGCTACATGTTCCTGGCGGCGGGCGTCGGAGCCTTCGGCCTCGCGATCTTCCACGTGGTGACGCACGCATTCTTCAAGGCGCTGCTGTTCCTGGGCGCGGGCAGCGTGATTCACGGGATGTCCGAAGAGCAGGATCTGCGCAAGATGGGCGGGCTGCGGCACAAGATGCCGATCACGTTCTGGACGATGCTGATCGGCAGCGCGGCGCTGGCCGGCGTGCCTTTCACCGCGGGCTGGTACAGCAAAGACCAGATTCTCGGGGCGCTGCTGGCGCGCTACGAGCACGATCACCAGACGGTGTTCCTGATCCTGTACGTGCTGGCGCTGGCGGGCGCGTTCTGCACGGCGTTCTACACCTTCCGGCTGATGGGCCTGGCTTTCTTCGGGACGTCGCGCGCGAGCGAAGAGACTCAGCACCACATCCACGAGTCGCCGCCGGTGATGACGGTTCCGCTGGTGATCCTGGCGATTTTCTCGGCGATCGGGGGCGTCTGGTTCGGGAGCGGCGTGAATTTGCCGGAGTTCCTGGGCTTGCCCGAGCCGAGCTTCGACCTGCACCACGGCCACACGTTAAATCTGATCCTGGCCGGCGTCGCGGCGTTCGGCGGCATTGGACTGGCGCTGCTGCTGTACGTGCAGCAAGGCAAGCTACCCAAGCCGGAAGCCGAGCAGGGCCCGCTGTACCGGTTGAGCAAGGAACGGTTTTACATCGAACGCTTTTACGACCAGGTGGTGTGCGGCGGCTTCGCGCTCTTCGCGGAAGTGCTGCACCTGCTGGTGGACGTGATCCTGATCGACACGCTGCTGGTGTACGGAGCGGGCGGGCTGGTGCGCTGGATCGCCGGCCTCATGCGCAAGCTGCAGTCGGGCGTGGTGAACGCTTACGCGGCCGGCATTCTGATCGGCGCGTTGGTGGTGCTGTACAAGCTGCTGCACGGGTAGGCGTGCCGTTTAAGGGGAAGGCCGCGGAAACGGGGCCTTGGAATCACTAGCGATGCTTCTGACGGCGTTGATTCTGCTTCCGTTGCTGGGCGCGATCCCGCTCCTGATCGTGCGCGATAACAACGCGCGCGAGATCAAGGTGTGGGCCATCATGATTTCGGTCCTGACCTTCCTGATCTCGCTGCCGCTGTACTTCAACTACGACCCGGACGGCGAACTTTTTCAATTCGTCGAACTGTACCGCTGGTTCAGCCTGCAGGGGCTGCGCGCGCGTTTCAGCCTGGGCGTGGACGGTATTTCGGCGCTGCTGATCGTGCTCACCACGTTCATCATGCCGATCGCGCTGCTGGGAAGCTGGAACTACATTAAGGATCGCCAGAAGGAATTTTACCTCTGCATGCTGGTGCTCGAGACGGCCATGATCGGCGTCTTCGCGGCGCAGGATCTGTTCCTCTTCTTCGTCTTTTTCGAAGCGAGCCTGATTCCGATGTACCTGTTGATCGGGATCTGGGGCGGCGACAATTGCATCTACGCGACGACGAAGTTCGTGCTCTATACGGTCTTCGGCAGCCTGCTGATGTTCGTCGCGATCCTGTTCGTCTACCACGAGAGCGGGGCCGCTCATTTCGGCATCATGCACCTGACGGAGCAGTTGGCGCAGCTTCGCGAAACCGGTGAGTTGTCGCGCGCCGAGGAATTCTGGTGCTTCTGGGCCTTCGCGCTGGCCTTCGCGATCAAGCTCCCGCTGTGGCCGCTACACACGTGGCTGCCCGACGCGCACGTCGAAGCGCCAACGCCGGGTTCGGTGGTTCTGGCCGCGGTGCTGCTGAAGATGGGCGGTTACGGGTTCCTGCGCTTGGTGGTCCCGTTCTTCCCCATGGCCAGCGAGGCGTATGCGCCGTTGCTGATGGTGCTGTGCATCGTGGGGATCATCTACGGCAGCTTGATGGCGTTCACCCAGAAGGACATGAAGAAGCTGATCGCGTACAGTTCGGTCGCGCACCTGGGAACGTGCATGCTGGGGATTTTCAGTTTCACGGTGGTGGGCGTTCAGGGCGGGGCGTACCAGATGCTCAACCACGGCATCTCGACGGGCGCGCTCTTTTTGCTCGTGGGCATGCTGTACGAGCGCACGCACACGCGGATGATCGACTACTACGGCGGGATCGCCAAGATCGTGCCGGTCTTCACGGTCTGCTTCGTGCTGGTGACGCTCTCGAGCATCGGTCTGCCGCTGACCAACGGTTTCGTGGGCGAGTTCACCTGCCTGATGGGCGCGTTCCAGCGCAACCCTTGGTTCGGCGTATTCGGCGGACTGGGCGTGGTACTGGGCGCGGTGTACATGCTTTATCTGGTCAAGCGCGTCTTCTTCGGGAAAGTGATCCGGCAAAGCAACGAGCACTTGGCGGACATCGGCGGGCGCGAGATGGCGCTGATCCTGCCGCTGCTGGCGATGATCTTCGTGATGGGCATCGCGCCGAATCCGTTCTTCCGGCGCATGCAGCCCGCCGTGGAGGAGTACCTGCGGCTCTCGAAGGCGCATAGGCCTGCGCCAGCGGCGCCGGCTCCGCGCACCGTGGCCGCGCGTCCCGCGCCGGCGGCGCCGGCTCCCGTCCCGCAGGATGCGACCGAACTTCCCGCCGTGGGGAACGAACCGTGAACTGGTCCGAACTGAGCGAACTGCTACCCGTAGGTGTGGTGCTGGCCGCGGCGCTGGTGGTGGTCTTCCTGGATCTGGTGATCGCGCATAAGGACCGCTACGCGCTGCCGATGGTGGCGCTGGCCGGATGCGTGCTGGGGCTGGGTTCTCTGATTCAGAACTATCTGTCGCTGGCGACCTACTACAAGCAGTCGCCGCCGTGGTTCTCCGGCGCGGCGGAAACGGCGGCGGGCGCGTTTAACCCGCTGATCCTGGGCGGCCATTTCTCGATCGATCTTTTCGGTTTCGCGGTGGCTGGGGTGGCGCTGCTGGCCGGCGCGCTATCGGTGCTGTCCAGCGCGCACGAGGAAGACGATTCGGCGCTTTCGTCGGGCGAATACTACGGCCTGATTCTGCTGGCGGTGGCGGGGATGATGCTGCTGGGCTTCGCGCACGATTTCCTGACGCTGCTGGTGAGCCTGGAGGTCATGTCGATCTCGACGTACATCCTGGCGGGATCGCGGCGCGATCTGAAGTCCGGTGAGGCGGCGTTGAAGTATCTCGTGCTGGGCGCGTTCAGCACGGCTTTCCTGATGATGGGCATCGCGTTCATCTACGGCGCGACGGGCAAGCTGAGTCTTTCGGAGGTGTTGATCCCGTCGGAGCAACTGGTCTCTTCGGCGTTCCTGATTCGCGGCGGGCTGGCGTTGCTGCTGGTGGGGGTGCTCTTCAAGGTCGGCGCGGCGCCGTTCCACTTCTGGATTCCCGACGTGTACGAAGGCGCGCCCACGGGCGTCACGGGCTTGATGGCGACGGGCGTGAAGGCCGCGGCCTTCGCGGTGCTGGGCCGGCTGGCCTTCGAGACCTTCGGGCCGCGCTACGCGCACGACTGGGCGTGGCTCTTCGCGGCGGCGGCGGTCCTGACGATGGCCGTAGGCAATTTCATGGCGCTGCGGCAGGAAAACGTGAAGCGGATGCTGGCGTACTCGGGGATCGCGCACACGGGTTATCTGCTGCTGGGTTTCCTGGTCAGTCCGAACGCGGACGGGATCATGCTGGCCGACCAGCTTCAAAACGCGGTCTTCTACCTGCTGGCGTACGCGCTGATGACGCTGGGCGCATTCGGAGTGGTGGGCTTGGTGCGCGAAGACGGCCGGCGGCTGGAGCGGCTCGAGGATTTCGCGGGGCTCTCCAAGGAGCATCCGGGGCTGGCGCTGTGCATGGCGATGTTCATGTTCTCGCTGGCCGGGCTGCCGCCGTTCGCGGGCTTCTTCGCGAAGTTCCTGGTCTTCAAGAGCGCGGTGGATGCCGGTTATGTGCTGCCCGCGGTGCTGGGCGTGCTGACGAGCGTGGCGAGCATGGCGTACTACCTGCGCGTGGTCCGCGCGATGTACGTCGATCCGGTGCGCGCCACGAAGCCCGGCGAAGCGCCCGTTGGCGCGCGCTGCCGGTACTCCTGGACCACGAACCTGCTCATTTACGGCGCGGGGCTGGCCACCATCCTGCTGGGCCTCTTTCCGAGCGGTCCGACGTTCCTGCTGCGCTGAAGCCGTAGCGGCTTTCACGCAACCTATCCTTTCCCCTGGCTGCGCGAGTTGGTAAAAGGGCGCCATGCCTTACATTTCCGCGATCTACATTTATCCCATCAAGGCGCTGGACCCGGTCTCGGTCCGCGAGGCGAAGATCTTGCCCAGCGGCAGCCTGGACTTCGACCGCGAGTTCGCGTTGGTGGACGATCAGGGCAATTTCCTGAACGGGAAGCGCCAGCCCAAGATTCACCGGCTGCGCGCGCACACGTATCCCGAAACGGGATTGGTCGCGTTCCAGTCGGCGGACACCGAAGAGATGCCGGTCTTCCATCTGGAAGACCAGCGCCCCCAAGCCGAGGAATGGTTAAGCAAGTTTTTCGGTCTGCGGGTGCGCTTGCAGCAGAAATCGGACGGCGGCTTTCCGGACGATACCGAGGCGCACGGTCCGACGATCTTAGGCCGAGAGACGCTGAAGGAAATCGCGAGCTGGTACGAGGGGCTCGACGATGAGAACCTGCGCCTGCGCTTCCGGCCCAATCTGGAACTGGGCGGCGCGCTGCCGTTCTGGGAAGACCGGCTCTTCGGCGATGCGGGCTACGTCGTCCGTTTCACCATCGGCGATGTGCGCGTGGAAGGGATCAAGCCGTGCGCGCGCTGCGTGGTTCCCACGCGCGATCCGTTCACGGGCGAGCAGTATCGGGAGTTCCAGAAGGTATTCGTCGAGCGGCGCGAGAAGTCGCTCCCGCCCTTTGCCGCCAAATCCCGCTTCGACCATTTCTACCGGCTGGCGGTGAATACCCGCATCGGGAAGCAGGAAGCGGGAAAGGTGATCAAGGTGGGCATGCGGGTGAAGCTGGTCGATATTATGCCCCTGAGCGCCGAAGATTCTTTGGCGTAATCCATTTAACTCATTTCAATAATTCAAGTTATAGGATCACGCACGAATTTGGCTGAATAGCCTTGGGCGTTCCGGCGTTCCATGTGCGGATGAAGTTGATACGTACACGTAGCGGATGAGAGCGAACCCAAGGAAAAGGAGACACGAAGATGAAGACCCACGCTCATCAACACCTGGCTTACCTGGCCGTGCTGCTCACGGCGGGCTTGTTGATCGGCGCCGGCGAGGCCCGGGCGGACGGCGAAAAGGTGCGCCTGATCGAGAACGTCTGGCAGTTGCCCACCGTGAATGGGCGATCCTTTAAGCTGGACTTCCGCCGCGACCGTACCTTTACGCTGACCGGTCCGGGCGGACGCACGGTGGTTGGCGAATGGCGCGCCAGCGAAGACGAGTTGGCGCTCTACGCCGGCGAGGACTTCCGGCACTTTGCCTACGATACGAATCGGGACCGGCTGGTCCTGCGGCCGACGCAGAAGGATCGCCCGTGCGAGTCGCTCCTGGGCCTGATGCCCCCGAACGTTCGCGGCGACCGGGTCGATTGGCTGGCCTACTGTGCGCCGCAGGGTCCGATTCACGCGCTTCCCGTGCCCGGCCATGTACATCACCATCCGAACCTGCCCCCGCATGCCGGCACGCCGGTGCGCTACGAACGCCAGTGGATTCCGGCCGAGTATAAGTACGTGAACGGGATTTTCGGCCAGGTCCGGATCACGGTCCGCGAAGGACGCTGGGAAGAGGTGCCGGTGTACAACCTGCCGCACGGCCGCATCGATCCGCCCGGCCGGGCCGTGGGTCTGACGGGCAACCATCCGGTCTTCGGACGAGATGGCCGCAACGACGACCGCTTCGATCGCGACGGCCGCGACAGCGACCGCAACGACCGCAACGATCGCGACGGCTGGGACCGGAACAACCGCTACGCCTTCGAAAAGCGCTAAAGCGACTCCGCGCTCGCTGCTCCCCGCGGAGCGGACCCGGCCGGCGGCTGATAAAGCCCCGGCCGGGTTCGTTTTGGAGTTTAAGCTAAGGCGCGGGGAACTGGACGAGCACCTTCAGTACGCCTTTGCGCGCCGCGAGTTCGAAGCCTTCCACGACCCGCTCGAAGCTCACCCGATGATCGATCAGCGCGCGGACGTCCACGGCGCCTTGGGCGAGCAACCGCAGCGCCGGCGCGAAGCGCCCACAGCGGCTCCCGACGATCCGTACTTCGTCCACCACGATCTTGGCGGCATCCAGCGCCGGTAGCGCTTCGGGCGCATAGGTGCTCTTGAGCACGATCGTTCCGCGCGGCTGCACCCAGCGCAGCGCGCTGGCGAAGCCCGCCGGAGCGCCGGTGGCTTCGACGACGAGGGGGAACTTATCGCTGGGATGAATACGGTGCGGATCACGTCCGACCGCACGTTCGTTGGAGTTAAAAGCTTCCTCCTCCTCAGCGATTGTGCGGACTATCTGCTTAAGATCCTTGTAAAAGGGATCTTCAGCATTTGTCCAAGTAGGGATATCAGGCATTGCAAGCTGTGGCTCCGGATCGAGTTGGGCAACCACGCCCCACCGCTTCGCGAGTGCCAGCTTCTTCTCGTGATGTCCGCGCAAGAAGGTCCGGCAGCCGTGCCGCGCCAGGACTTGTGCGATCAGCAGGCCCAGCTTGCCGTCGCCGATCACCAGGACCTTTTCGCCCGGCGGCAGGTGGACCTGTTCGAGAATCTGGAGCGCTGCGGCGAGCGGTTCGACGAAGACGGCTTCTTCGTCGTGGATCGAATCGGGCACGGCGTAGAGGCATTCGGGCGGGAGGGTGAGCTGTTCGGCAAAGGCGCCGGGGCGTTGGAGGATGCCCAGAACCGTCCGTTCGGGCTCGTGGCGTGCGTCGTAGCCGGGCGTCGAAAAGCGGCGGAGATCGCGCGGCACGTTGATCTCGCCGACCACACGCCGGCCCTGGAGGTTCTCCGGGCCTTCGAGGACCGTACCGACGAACTCGTGACCGGGTATCCCGGTGAAGCCCATGTAGCCCTTGGCGAGTTCCAGATCGGTCCGGCAGATGCCGGCCAAGCGCACCGCGATGCGGCATTCTCCGGGGGGAAGTGCCGGAAGCGGAACCGCGCGGCGCTCCATGCGGCCGGGTCCGGTGATCGTGAGGGCGTGCATGGAGCGTTACGCTAGAGCGGCGGGCGGGAAGGTAAAATAAAAAAGGGCCGGCATCGCGGCCGGCCCTTCTTGTTCTAAAGTTGAGTCGGTACGGTCCAAGCGGGCTCAGTCGTCCCGGTTTCCGCCAATTACGCCCAGGCGCAGGAGCCAGTACAGCAGTGTCCAGATCGCGGCGATAGTGCCGGCGACGTAGGTCAGCGCCGCCGCGGTAAGCACGGAACGAGCGCCGGCGTTCTCTTCATGGCTCAAGATGCCGATCTCCGGCAGGTACTGCAGCGCCCTGCGGCTGGCATCGAATTCGACAGGTAAGTTCACGATCTGGAACAACGCCACGGCCGCCAGGCCAATCACACCCAGAAGCGTAAAGGTGTTCAGAGCGGGCGCACCTTGGTAGGACATGAAAACGCCGATCATCAAGGCGAAATAGCCCAAATGCGAACCGATGCCCGCGGCGGGGACCGCAAAGTTACGGACCACCAGCGGCGCGTAGCTATTTGCGTGCTGGATCGCGTGCCCGGCTTCGTGCGCCGCAACGCCTACGGCGGCAATCGAGTGGCCTTGGTAGTTTTCCGGCGAAAGGCGCAGCACCTTTTCGCTGGGCGAATAGTGGTCGCTTAAGAACCCATCTACCTGCTCAATCTTGACGTCGTTCACCCCCGCCGAACGCAAGATGACGTAGGCGGCTTCAGCCCCGGTAATGCCCTTGGTGTTCGCCACCTTAGACCACTTCGAGTAAGCGAATTTCACCATGAGTTGTGCGCCAACCGTAATGACCAGCAGCGGCAAGCCCACAAAGATGAGGTAATGGGGGTCCAATCCGATGAAGAATCCCAGTGTGGTCACGAGTGTCTCCTTGAGGAGTAGCTTTACTCATGCGCCCCGTTGGCGCAAAGCTGCTCTACTAATAGGATACGGAAAAGGCCCCCTTCCTTCAACCAATCGAAGGCCTACGGCATTGATTTAACGTGAGTTCGCCAAAAGAGTTGCCGGATCACGCGAATGAATATAGGATACGTCGAGGCATGTATTCCGATCGATACCTCCCTGTGCGGTTTTTCAGGGTTACTAAGAAGAGGTTCTGCCCATGGCTCTGCAAACCTTCGACCTGACTCTAGATCAGCGCTTCGCGGCGTTGGATGACGCGAAGGCGGCCTTCGTGACCAAGGTTTACGGGACCTTGGCGCTGAGTCTGATCGTGACCACCTTGGCTTGTGGTTTCACGGTAGCGAATATAGACACCATGCGGCCCTTCGCTAAGGTGGCCGGGTTTATCACGCTCGGCATGGTCATACTCTCGATATTCGTGAGGTTGAAGGGCGTCTTCGGCTGGGCTTTCCTTTGGACGTTCGTCACCCTGATCGGCATATCGCTGGGGCCTTTAATCAACGCGTACGTCTCTTCGGCGCTTGGCTTGGAGACGCTGACCTATGCCTTGGGCTTGACGGCAACGATCTTTGTGGGGCTGACCGCGTACGTGCGCTTCACGGGTAAGGACTTCTCGTGGATGGGCGGCTTTCTGTGGATGGCGACGCTAGGGCTGATCATCACCAGCATCGCGTTCTTTTTCTTTCCCAGCCCCAACCTGTACTACTGGTATTCCTGGGTCGGCGCGTTGATCTTCAGCGGCTGGATTCTGTACGACACCAGCCAGGTGACGCGGCAGTACTTCCAGGACAACAACGTAGTCGGCGCGGTCCTGAACCTGTACCTCGATATCGTGAATCTGTTCCTGTACTTGCTCTCCATTTTGAGCGGACGCAGCCGGGACTAAGAGCCACCTACCATACCCTCGTCGGCCGTCTGCTTGCGGCGGTGCATTGCAGGACTTCTTCCGGCTCAGGCGCCGGAAGCTCGTCCCGGTCCGGTCTTTATGATCGCGCCCAAAGGTCCGCAGGCGCTTTTGCCGAAGTCCCGGCGAAGCGGGCCGCTTGCGCGTCTCTATTTTTCTGTTTTGCTCTAAACTCAGTTCTTTCTACTTACGCACGCGTGCGCTGCGTTGCATGCGGTGGTCGTGTTGTTTAGATTCAGCATTCACCTTCTGCGTGCGGCAAGGAGACGGACTGTGGCCCTGCGCTTAAACGATATCGAGACCGAAAAGCTGGTCCTCGCCCGCGGACTGCTCGACAAGGCGGCGCTGGAACAGTACTACGTACGCATCGCCGAAGATCCCAGCTTTACGCTCTTCGATCTGCTGGTGGCAGAGCGTGTGATCCCGGTGGAAGTGTTGGCCGAGTTGGAACATTCGGTGCCGGGCGGGGGTCACGTTCGGCATATGCCGGGCGATACGGCCGCCGAACAGGGCCAAGTGATGCGTACGACTCCTGCGAGCGGCCTGTCGCGTCCGGGCAGCACGCTGCGCAAGGGTCCGCGCCCTCCTTCGCGGGAATTCGACGCTCCGGCGCCCGCTCGTCCGCCCGTGTCCGCATCGCCGCCGGCTCCGGTGGCCTTGCCGCCAAGGCCTGTCACGCTGGGCGCCCGTCCGGGCGCTCCAGCTCCCGTTTCGTTAGGCGCGCCCGGCGCGCCTGCTCCCGTGGCTGCGCCGCCCGCGGGCGCGCCTCCTCGACCGGTGCTTCCGCCGCGCTTGAATTTGAAGCTCGGAACGCCCGGGGCGCCTCCGACCGCACAGCCTGCTCCGTCCGCGCCCGCCGCCGCTCCGCCGCGAGCGGGAGCTCCTTCGCCGGTGCGCTTGCAGCTTCGTCCGGGGAACGCTCCGCCTCCGGAGCCCGCGCCTGCCTCCGCGCCCCCCGCCGCGCCTGCAGCGTTGCAGGTTCCGGCGCCGGCCGCGCCGGCTCCCGCGTCGATCGCGCCGCCGCCCGCTCCGGAACACGACAGCCACGGCGGGGGCCACGATTCCCACGGCGGTCCGGCGGAGACGATCATTCCGGAAGGATGGCCGGGCGGGATCGCTCCGGAAGATCCTTCGCCCAGCGGCATCCAGGCGTACCTGAAAGCCGCGCGCGCGATGGGGGCCAGCGACTTCCATCTCGCGGTCAACATTCCGCCGATGATCCGGATTCACGGGAAGCTGCAGCTCATGCAGGAAGGGATGCCCGCGATGACGCCGGCGCAGACGCAGGCGCTGATCCGCATGGCGCTGACGCCGGAACAATGGGCGTACTTCGACCGGACCGGCGACCTGGACTTCTGTTACGCCTTCCCGAACGCGGGGCGCTTCCGCACCAACGTCTTCCGCGACCGGACCGGCGACGGGATGGTCTGCCGCATCATCGGCGAAACCATTCAGGCCATCGAAACCTTGGGGTTGCCGCCGGGCGTGAAACGCCTGACCGAGTTCGCGCAGGGGCTTGTGCTGGTCACCGGTCCATCGGGGCACGGCAAGACCACCACGATGATCAGCTTGGTGGATTTGGTGAACGCGAACCGCCCGGACCACATCATCACGGTGGAAGCGCCGATCGAATACCTGCTGGAAGGCAAACAGTGCCAAGTCACGCAGCGCGAAGTCGGCCCGCACACGGCCAGCTTCGCGGCGGCGCTGAAGGCTGCGCTGCGCGAGGATCCCGACATCATCATGATCGGCGAACTGCGCGACTACGAGACGACGAGCATGGCGATCAACGCGGCCGAGACCGGGCACTTGGTCTTCGCGTCGCTGCCGACGCAGGACGCGGCGAAGACGATCGACAAGGTGCTGGACAGCTTCCCGCCGGAAGAGCAGCAGCAGATTCGCATGATGGTCTCGGAATCGCTGCGTGGCATCATCAGCCAGCAGTTGATTCCGCGCAAAGACGGCCAGGGCCGCGTGGCGGCGTGCGAACTCCTGTTTAACAACGTAGCGGTGGGCAACATCATACGCGAAGCGAATACCGCGGGCCTCGTTAACGCGATGCAGCTCGGCAAGAACCTGGGCATGGTGCTGATGGACGACAGCCTGATGGCGCTGGCCGAGCAAGACCTTATCGATGGTTCCGAAGCCTACAAGCGCGCCGGTAACAAGCAGAAGTTCATGAAGTGGGCACCGAAAGCCGAGCCGCCCGCGGCCAAACCGGCTGCGGGCGCGGCGCCGGCCGCGGGCGCCAAGCCGGCCGCCGGAGCGCCGCCGCCACGCCCGGGGTTGGGCCGGCGTTAAGCGATCGACGAAGCCCGAGCTTGCGTCCGCCACGTTGCTCTATAGGGAGTGGTTATGGCCATCCGGACACTGAATGACGGTTCGCAGGCCCTGCCGCATCTGAAGCCGTGCTTCAATCTGGGTACGTTGAACGACTTGCCGCCGCATGCCACGGCACCGCGGCATGCGGACAAAAAGGAACTGTACGCGGCTTTGAAAGCCGCCGGTTACGCAGGGCTGCAGGGCGCCGCCCCCAAGATCTGTGCCGAATTGGGTTTGCTCTGTTTCGGCGGCGGGCGGATCAACAAACCCGCGGAAGCCGAACCGCTGGCCTTGCGCCAGAAAAACGAAGGCGTGCTCTGCAGCACGCTGCACGTGGCCTGGGGCATCGAGGACGACGCCGAAGTCGACGCGCTGGCCGATGCGATCCTGAACGCCAGCGCCAAGCACGATTTCCCGCTCTACATCGAAACGCACCGCGCGACGATTACGCAGGATCTGTGGCGAACGGTGCAGCTCGTGAAGCGTTTCCCCGATCTGGGCATCAACGCCGACTACAGCCACTGGTACACGGGACTCGAGATGCCCTACGGCGGCGTCGAACCCAAGGCCGATTTTCTGACGCCGGTCTTCGAGCGTGTCCGCTTCATGCACGGCCGCATCGGGAACAGCGGCTGCATGCAGGTTGATTTCGGCGACGGCAAGGACCGCCCGTACATCGAGCATTTCAAGCTGCTCTGGACGCGCAGCTTCAAAGGCTTCCTGAAGCACGCGAAGCCCGGGGATTACGTGCCTTTCTGTCCGGAACTGCTGCAGCCGAGCATCAATTACGCCCGCGTATTTCCCGGTCCGGACGGCAAGCTAGTCGAAGAAGGCGACCGCTGGCAGTTGGCGCGGACAATGACGGAGATTGCTTTGGGTAGCTTTGAGCGTGCGCAACATGCGTAGTGTCCGAAATGGGGAGGATTGACCTTGCCCGCCATCGATCGACTCTTTCAATTGATGCAACAGGCCAAGGGCAGCGATCTGCATCTGGCCGAAGGGCAGCCGCCAAAGTACCGGGTGCACGGGCACATCGCGCCGATTCCCAACGAGGGCGTGCTAACGCACGACCAACTCACCGCGTATTTGCAGGAAATCTGTCCGGTGCACCACTGGGCGAAGTACGTGAAAAAAGGCGACTGCGACTTCGCATACGCCATGGGCGCTTCGGACCGCTTCCGCGCGAATTATTACAAGCATCAGCGGGGCTACGGTGCGATCTTCCGTATCATTCCGACCAAGATCCTGACGCTCGAACAGCTCAACGTGCCGAAGAAGCTCTACGATTTCTGCGAACTGACCAGCGGGCTGGTGCTGGTCACGGGCCCGACGGGCTCGGGTAAATCGACGACGCTGGCGGGGATGATCAACGAGATTAACGCGCACAAGGCGCGGCATATTCTGACCATCGAAGAGCCGGTCGAGTTCGTGCATCCGCCGAAGAAGTCGATCATCACGCAGCGCGAAGTGGGCGACCACACCAAGGGCTTCGGAGCCGCGCTGCGCGCGGCGGGGCGCGAAGATTGCGATGTGATTCTGGTCGGCGAAATGCGCGATTTGGAGACCATCGGGCTGGCGGTGAGCGCCGCCGAAATGGGCGTGCTGGTCTTCGGTACGCTGCACACGAACAGCGCGGCGAAGACGATCGACCGTATCGTCAACGTGTTCCCGCCCGGGCAGCAGCCGATGATCCGCGGGATGCTGGCCGGATCGCTACGTGGCGTGGTGTCGCAGACGCTATGCCGCAAGAAAGACGGGCAGGGCCGCGCCGCGGCGCAGGAGATTCTCGTCAGCAACATCGCCATCGCCGCTGCCATCCGCGACGGCAAGATCGCCAAACTCAATCAGCTCATGTCGGCCGGCAAAGGCGAAGGCATGATCACCATGGACGACCGACTGCAGGAATTGATCGACGAAGGCGTCATCTCGGGTAACCAGGCGTATATGAAAGCGATCGATAAAAAGCGCTTCGAGCAGTACGAGCACGAGACGGACGGGCACTAAAAGCGAATGGCAAGGCCTTGCCTTGCCTTGCCATTCGCCAAGTTCATCGCTTGATCGACCGAGGCTAGAAATCGATTCCGGCTTCGGCGGGAGGCGGTCCGCCGTCCCCATCGCGCATCTCACCTTCATGCTTGGCGCCTTTTTTATCTCCTTGGCGCAGCATCTTTTTCATGCCGTCGCCTCGGCCGCCGGGCGGCGGGGGGCCGTCGGGCGGACCTTCGCCCATGAAGCCGCGCGGTCCGCCCGGAGGCGGCATCTGCGCGGCGGCTTCCTTCGCCAATGCTTCTTGCGAGGCCATCGCTTCTTCCACGGGCACCGTGGTCGCGGCTTCCTTCAGGATCTGCGCGCGCACGGGGGGCGCCATGCGCCGCGCGCCGGGCTGTTCGAGCCAATCCTGAAGCGCGTTCAGGAGCCGGCAACGGTCCAGCGGAGTGGGCTGCATCGCGAGCAGTTGCTTGTATGCCGCCAGGATCGGTTCGGCTTGCGCATCCTTCTGGTAAGGCTCCAGGAGCGGCGGCAAGGCGTGCGCGGCGGCCGGTCCGGTGACGGTGCGGAAGGTCTGGATCGCGTCTTCGGTTTTGCCCAAGTCGTTTTCCATGCGTCCCACGATCAAGCGCGCCACGCCCGCGACCGCCGGATCGCGCTGCGGCCGCCTGGCTTCCGCCTCGATGAACTGCTTGGCCTCCGCCAGAGCCGGTTCTCTCTCGCCGGCATCGAAGCGCGCCCGGAAGGCGTTCAGCGCGGCCCGGTCCACGGCATTGACGGTTCGCAGCACGCCAGCGATCGGATCGTGCGGCTGTCCTCGCGCGCCGGCAAAAGCCGGCGGTCCGCCTTCAGGTCCGCCCGGTCCCATGCGCCGTTCGCCCATGGGGCCGCCGCCTTCGCGAAGCTGCTGCATGCCTTGACGCAGCTTCTCGCGCTCTTCGGGCGTCAGTTCCTGCCCGGCGCGCTGCTTGCGCGCCAGCTCTCGCAGATTCGGATCGATTTCCTGATGCGGCGGGGGTGGGGCGTCCGGCCCTGGCGGAGGAGGCGGCCCCGGCGGTTCGCCTTCAGGTCCGCCCGGTCCCATGCGCCGTTCGCCCATGGGGCCGCCGCCTTCGCGAAGCTGCTGCATGCCTTGACGCAGCTTCTCGCGCTCTTCGGGCGTCAGTTCCTGCCCGGCGCGCTGCTTGCGCGCCAGCTCTCGCAGATTCGGATCGATTTCCTGATGCGGCGGGGGTGGGGCGTCCGGCCCTGGCGGAGGAGGCGGCCCCGGCGGTTCGCCGGCCTGCGCCAAGGCCGCCAAGAGCCCCAGGGCGGCGACTCCGGTGTAGCTCCGTTTAAGGCGCGTCTGTTTCCACCACATGCTCAAGCCTCCCCGCGTTAATTGCTGCGTCTGTCCGTGTGGCGTTCTTCCACGTTCACGGCGGACCCAGTTGTACACCACTTCGCAGCGGCAAACGAGAGGCCACGGTAGGTCAGGTGTTCGGTAATGAAACGGTTTGGGTGGGGTGGAACGGTGTAGATAGGGTGGGCTATCGACCGCAACAGGGGATCTGAATGCAAACTCGAACTTGGGGTGTATTCGCAATTTTGATGGTTTGGGTGGGGTCCGGAGGCGCGGCAGAAGGGTATTTTCTCGCCCCTGAGGCGTATAAGCCGGACGATCGGACTCGCTTGTTGCTCCATTTCGACGGCGACCATGCGGATGCTTCGCCCGACGCTCGCGCGCCGAAGGCCGAAGGTGGAGCGTTCGAGAGTGGCGTGCAGGGACAAGCTTGGCACGGGGACGGCAAGCAGGCCCTGAGGTACGCGCTCGATAATCCCTGGGACGCTTCAGCGGGCTTTACGGTCGAGGCCTGGGTGCGGCTGGATTACAGCGGGAACGATGTCGAGCAGACGGTGCTCGACGTAAAGGGTGTGCTGCGCTGTTTGCTTCTTAGCGGCGGGTCGTCTGCTGGATTCGGTTTCGATCTGACGACCGATCAGGGTTCGTACCAGTTGCGTTCGCAAACCTTTTTACCCTACGGCTGCTGGGTGCATGCGGCATGGAGTTACGATCCGGGCGCCGTGGGCGAAAAAGTCTGTTCGATCCACGTAAACGGCGTGTTGCTTGAGGACGAATGGAAATACCGCAAGCGTGACACGCCTCAGGGCAAGCTCAAACCGTGCGCGGGTACGATCGAGATTGGCCGAGGCCTGCTGGGCTCGCTCGACGAGCTGCGCGTCTCGGGCGCGGTGCGCGGCGCGGCAGATCGCCACGACGGCTGGCTGAGCGGGCGCGCGCTGGATTTCCAACCGTTCGTGCCGGACGCGGTGGCGAAGCGCGAACCGGTACGCGCGCCGAATGCGTCCGGACTGGTAGCCGTCGAAGCGGTAGCGACATTTCAGTCTCTGGGCTTGTACGTACGCTATGCGGGCGATGTAAATGACAATGCCGGGTGCCGGGTGGCTTATCGCGCCAAGGGCGCGGAGGCCTGGCAGCAGGGCATGGATCTGGTGCACGACCGTAAGAATCGGGAGTTCCGCGGCAGCCTGCTGAATTTATCGGCCGGTACCGGCTACGAAATTCAACTCACGCTTTCCGATCCGGACGATCAGACGCCCGCGCCGGCCTTGACCTTCGAAAAGTCCACGTGGTCCGAAGCGACGCCCGTGGGCGAGACGCGGGAACTGCCCGCTGGAATGCAGAAAAGTTCCTTCGTCATCGAGGCGCACGGAAAGCCGGACGCGTGGATCGTTTACTGTCCGGCGCCACAGCAAAAGGAGGCGCTGGATGGCGGCACGGCTTCGCCAGACGCGGTGCTGATCAGGAATTCCAGCTATGTGATCGTGGAAGATGCGACGATCGCGGGGGGCACGGTCAATGCGGTACGGGTTTTGAACAGCAAGCATATTCGCATTCGGCGCTGCGAGATGCGCGGCTGGGGTACCGTCGGCGAGCCGGGACCGGAAGCCGATCCGCGCCGCGTGGACGGAGCCGGCCGGAAGATCAATTATCACGCGGGCGTGAAGATCGATATGGGCAGCGAAGCGGTAACGGTGGAACACTGCTACCTCCACGCTCCCCGCGGACACGCGAACAGTTGGGCGCAGGGGCATCCGATGGGGCCGGAAGCGTTCGTAATCGCGAACAGCCTGGGGCGGCACGTCATCCGCTACAACGACTGCATCGGGAGCGAAGGGCATCGCTTCAACGACGCGATCGAATCCATCGAGAACAGCTTCGTGAACGGCGGACCGTATCGCGATACCGATATCCACGACAATTACCTCGCGTTCTGCAACGACGACGTGGTCGAACTGGACGGCGGGCAGATCAACGTGCGCTTCTGGAACAACCGGCTGGCTCTGGCACTGTGCGGGATCAGTTGCGCGCCGTGCCGCCTGGGACCGGCGTATATTTACCGGAACGTAATCGGACCCTTGGGCGACGAGCGCGGCGCGACCGGTTCGGCGTATAAAATGGGTGGCGGGCTGCGCTACTCGACAGGCCGTAACGTGATCCTGCATAACACGATTTACGGTCCGGGGCGCGGCTTGAGCAGCGTGGGCTACGGAAGCGGTGAGGACCGCGGGCGCTACCGTGCTTTCGCGCGCAATAATCTCTTCGCCGGTTCCGGAACCGAGACCGACATCTACGACAAGCTGAAGGACGCCGAGAACGATTTCGATTACGACCTGCTGGGGCGAGGAGGGGCCGACGCCGCGCCTGAAGCCGAAGCGCATGCGGTGCGCGAGAAGCCGCAGTTTGCTGACGAATCCGGCGGCGATCTGAGTTTGGCCGAGGGTTCCCCGGGGATCGATGCGGGGCAGATTTTGGCGGGCGTGAACGACGGTTTTGCGGGCCAGGCGCCGGACATGGGCGCTTACGAGTTCGGCGGATCGGTGCGCGAGATTCCGCAGCGGCCGTACGGTCTGCGCGCCACTCCGGCGCTGGTACGCTTCGACTCGCGTCAGCAAAAGAGCGGCTCGGTGAGCCTAACCATTCCGAGCGCGGCCGGAGCGACGTGGTCGGCGCGAACGGATAGCTCGTGGCTCTCGGCCGAGCCGGCTTCCTCCGCCACGGCCGATGCGGCGCAGACGGTGGCGCTGCGGGTAGCGGGCTTGCCCGTCGGCGATCACCGCACGGCATTGACTTTCCGCACCGACCGGGGCTTTCAAACGACGATCCTCGTCTTTGCGCGCGTGTATCCCGAAAAGCCTTTCGAGCTTCAGGTGGAGGCCGAATCCGGAACGATGACCGGGGGCATGGCGAAGGTCGAAGATGCCGCCGCCGCGGGGGGCGCTTACGTACACACACCGATACCGGCCGAAGGCGCGAACGCCGCCAAGGGCAAGCTGGTGTTTGCCTTCGATGTGCCGGAAGACGGCGTGTATCACTTCCGCGCGAGGTGCCTCGCGCCGGAACCCAGCGGCTTGCACGATTCGTTCCATTTCCGCGTGGACGACGGTCCGCGGCAGGTGTGGGGCGTGCGGGCCGGCGCGACGCGCTGGAGTTGGCAGGCAGTACGCGTGGCCGAGGCCGACGACCCCTTCAGGGTCGAACTGAAGAAGGGTTCGCACACGTTGACGGTGGAAACGCGCGAGACGGGCACTTGTCTGGACAAGTGGACCTTAGCGAACCATCCGTTCGCGACGGAAGCGGAATCGCGCTGAGCGTGCTTGAGCGCGCGCCGGACCGCGCTAGCCTTTAACGCACGGTCGCTTAACCCATTTCCCCCGAGGAGCATCGACATGGCCCGCAAGCCGATTCCGATTGCCGTGCAATTGTATTCCGTGCGCAAGGACGCCGAGGCGGATCTGCCGGGCGTGCTGAAGCGGATCGCCAAGATGGGGTACGCCGGTGTCGAGTTCGCGGGCTACTACGGGCACTCGGCGAAGGATATCCGCAAGCTGCTCGACGAGAACAAACTGAAAGTCGTCGGCACTCATATCGGCCTCCAGACGCTACAAGGCGACGAACTGGCGAAGTCGGTGGAGTTCAACAAGACCATCGGCAACCGGTTCCTCGTCGTACCGGGCCTGAAAGAAGAGTTCCGCAACAGTAAGGATGCCTGGAAGAAGACGGCCGGACTCTTTAACGAGATTTCGGACAAGCTGAAAGCTCACGGGATGCTCACCGGATATCACAACCACGCGATCGAGTTCACGCCGCTGGATGGCGAGTTGCCGTGGGATACGTTCTTCGGCAACACGAAGAAGGATGTCGTGATGCAGGTGGACACCGGGAACGCGCTGCACGCGGGCTGCAACGTGGTGCCGTTCGTCGAAAAATACCCCGGCCGCGCGTTGACCGTGCACTTGAAGGAATAAAGCAAGACCAACGACAAGGCGCTGATCGGCGAAGGCGATGTGGACTGGCAGAAGTGTTTCACGCTCTGCGAGACTATCGGCGCGACCGAATGGTACATCGTCGAGCAAGAAAGTTACGCGCTGCCGCCGATGGATTGCATCGATAAGTGCCTGCAAAACCTGAAGAAGATGCTGAGCCAGTAAGCGTTCCGTCGAAGCCGTAAACCGCAAGCTCAAGGGCCTGCGGTTTACGGTCCCTTTCCCACATCCTGCAAGCCATGCTCTTGCGTTGACACGCTCGGCCTGCCCCGTACTCTGCTACCTTTCCGGTAGGGCTCCAATCGCTGGCCCTGCACGTTGCGTACTCCATGGGAAGGGAGATGTGGCATGCCGTTTCCGGTCGCCGATCGTTTCAAGCATTTGCCTCCGTACCTGTTCGCGGAAATCGACAAGCGCAAGAAGGCTGCCGTCGCCGCGGGCCACGACGTGATCAATCTGGGCATCGGCGATCCGGATACGCCGACGCCCAAAGTGATCATCGACGCGCTGAAGGAAGCGGCGGACGATCCGAGCACGCACCAGTACGCGCTGGACAACGGCGATCCGGCCTTCCGCAAGCAGATCGCGGCATTCTTCAAGAAGCGCTTCAAGGTCGAACTGGATCCCGAATCCGAGATCTACCCGACGATCGGGAGCAAGGAAGGGCTTGCGAATTTCGCGTTCGCGTTCGTGAATCCCGGCGACATCAC
>BTVV01000051.1:0-40077 GCA_045863855.1 Planctomycetota bacterium
CCCTCGACGACACCATCGGGCGACGTCCCGACGACCACACGCGCATCGCGGCCGTAGGCCGCTTGATGGGCGATCACGCGCGCAGCGCTTACCAGGCCATGTGCGCGCTCTTCCTGCAGCCCGAGCGCGCGTTTCTTTTCAATACATACGGCACCAACCCTAAATCGATCTGGGGCCGCTATCGCATGGACTTTTCGGCCGCCGCCTGGAAGGACCGCCTGACTGTCACGCACCTGAAAGAAAAGGACGCTCACTTGGGCACGTACCGCGCGGAGACGTTTCCGTGGAATCCGTACGGCTTGCTCACGATCAACAGTTCCGGCGGCGCGCGGCATTGGTCGGTCGGCGGCGGCGGTGGGAACGACGACGATTTTCCGGTAGGCGAACCGGTGGCGATCCATGTGACGCATTCGGGCAGTTCGGCCGACGTATACAATCCGGATAGTTTGGCCGGTCGCGCGATCTGGGGCGGCGCGTTTTTCTATTTCGGCTCCACCGCCGAGCCGTTCCTGACTTCCTTTCAGCCGCCGAGCTACTACGGTCCGCGCATCGCCGCGGGCTCACCCCTGGCGCTCGTCTTCCGCCAGCGTTCGGCGCAGAATTTCTGGATGCCGTGGCGGTTGATGATTACCGGCGATCCGCTCTTCGCGCTGCGCGACAAACCCGCCGAACGCAAACCGCACAAGTCCCAGAAGCGCCCGCTGGTCCGCGACGGCGAAGCGCCGTTGTCTGTCGCGGCCGAAGGCGATGCGTACGCCAAATGGCTTAACGAACTGCGCGTGGCGCGCTGGCGCGGAACGCGCGGCGCGGCGCTGGCGTTGGCCGAGAAGCCGCCCGAGAAGGCATCGCTGGACGCCGCGGGCCTGCCGCTGGTGCTCGAAGAGTTCCTCCGCGCGGTGCGCCTCGAGGATGCCGCGAAGACTTGGCTCGCGGCGCCTGCCGCCGCGCGCGATTCCTATGCGGCGCGCGTTTACGCGCGCCAGGCGTTCGGCGCGCTTCTTGACCGCGCGCTGCTGAAGAAGGATCTGCCGGCGCTTCAGACGCAGTACGAAGGACTCTTGACCACCGCGCCGTTCAACGACTTCGCGGACCGCTGGCTCGGTAAGCTGCTGGAATGCGCGAACGAAGGGGAGGGGGCCGAGTTCGACGCGTGGCTTACGGCCAGCGCTGCGAAAGACGACCTCAAAGCGTATCAACCGCTCTTCCAAAAGCGGATCGACGAACGCGGGTACGCGCGGCTGGTGGCCAAGCCGGCGTGGGACGATGCCGATCTAACAGCCGCGCTGAGCCGCTTCGCGGACTCGGTTAAGCGCAAGGCCGAGACGCGCATCCTGCAACAGGAGCTGGAGAGCCTTTTCGACGCGGCGCTCGCCAAACGCGAAGGGCTCACCCCGGATGTCCTGCAGCAACGCGTAAACGAGCAGTTCGAGACCGACGGCGAAGATCATAAGCGCCTTAAACCGGCGCTCGAGGGCTTCGTGAAGCAACGCGCGCTGCACAAAGACTGCCTCTTACTGGGCGGATTCGAGGCCGCCGACGCCGGAGCTTGGGAAAAGATCGCACCCAACGGAAAGCCCGATTTTTCGGCGACCTATTCGGAGGGCGGGCGCATAATCGCATGGCAACGGCCCTATAAGCCGGGTTCGTTCGGGATCGTGGACCTCGTCAAGCTGCTTAAGCCGAACGTGAACTGCTACGCTTACGCCGCCGTTAACGTGACCGTCGCGGCGCCCGTGGACGGCTTCCTGCTGCTCGGCAGCGACGACGGCGTCACGGCGCATCTGGCCGGCCAGGAGATCCACAAGAATCCGACTGCGCGCGGGGTCACGCCCGACCAGGACAAAGTCGCGGTGAAGTTGGAGGCGGGCACCCACCTCTTGATGCTGCGCATCGATCAGGGCGGCGGCGGCTGGGGCTTTTGCGTCCGCTTCGCCGATGGCGAAGGCAAGCCGTTATCCGGGGTGACGCTGAGCTGCCCCGAGAAGCAGGCCGCGCCCTAAAAGAAAGCCCCCGCTTGCGCGGGGGCTGGTGAAGCGCCTGAGAACGACCGGTCGAGACTAAGGCTTGACCTCAAGCAACTCGACATCGAAGACCAGCGTTTCGTTGGGGCCGATCGCCGGCGGGCTGCCGCGTTCGCCGTAACCCAAGTTCGCCGGAATCCAGAAGCGCCCTTTGCCGCCGGCTTTCAGAAGCTGCAAGCCTTCGGTCCAGCCGGGGATGACCTGGTTGAGCTTGAACTCCGCCGGTTCGCCGCGCTTGTAGGAGCTGTCGAATTCGTCGCCGCTTAACAACGTGCCCTTGTAGTGAACCTTGACCGTGTCCGTCGCCTTCGGGGCATCGCCTTCGCCTGCCTTTTCGATTTGGTACTGCAAACCGCTCTCGGTGGTCTTAATGCCTTCCTTTTTGCCGTTCTCGACAAGGAACTGGGTGCCCGCTTCCTTGCTCTTCTGGGCCTTTTCCAGCATGCGTTGTTGGAAGGCCTGCTGGAACGCGGTCAGCGCTTCCTGAATGTCCTTATCGGTCAGCGCGGAGGGCTTGCCTTCGAAGGCGTCCTTCATGCCCTTCATCACGCCTTCCCACTCGAGCCCGTCGCCTTTGAAGCGCTTGCCGTAGTTGTAGCCGATCGCGTACCCGGCGCGCTGATCCATCGTCTTCAGGCCGCTGGCATCGCCGGCGGGCGCTGGCGTTTCGGTCTCGCCTTCGGCGCGTGCCTGAGCCGCCAAAACCAATGTCAACAAAACACAAGCCGTCATCTTAGTGACGTAACGCATGATCCGTCTCCAAAAGGGGGAAGGGTGAAAAGCCGGCTCGAAATGCTACTCGGTGGCCCCGATCTGTCGAGCGGGGAAGCGGGTCGCCGCGCGCCCCATCGGCAATGGGATGTCTGAAGCCCGCCGCTTATTCAGCGCCTGCGGATCGTCTCGGTGGCGTGTTTGAGTGCTTTTTCTGCCAACTTGGCGACTTCGGCCAAGCCGGTTTCGTTCAAGTCCGCGCCGTCCATCTTGTCGGCGGCGCATTGCGTGGCAAAGGTCGCGTCAATCCAGGGCGCGCCGCTTTCTTCGAGTTGCCGGCCGACGCGCGTCAGAAAATCCTTGTGTCCCTTTTTCTGAGCGTCGGTCGCTCCCGCTGGAGCCGAGGGCAGCACCCAAATCGGCAACACCCCGGCTTGCAGGCAGCGGCTGCTGATGCGTTGCGCATCAGAGGCCGAACTGGACGCTTTCCAAGCCGCCGCGGGCATTGCCAAGAGCACCGTTTCGCTCTCGGTCTTGGATAGGACATACGGAAGCAGCGCGCGCAGCTCGGCGAAGCCGTTCAGGTTCAAGCCTTCGGGCAGGACGGCTTTGGTCATTTCCGTGCGCGGCACGTTCGCCGCGACGAGGGCCGGAAACGCCGCCTCGTGCTTGCCCGGCGCCAAAGGCAGGATCGTGCGCGGTTTGGTCCGGCCTGACGGACGGCGCAAGGCGTCCTTGGCGTTCTCGATCGTCTTGGTCGAGATGCGGAATCCGTCGACATCCGCCTGAGCTTCCAATTGCGCCCGCTTGATCTCTTCAGCCAGCGCCACGTTCCAGAGTTGTTCGGGCGTCGCTCCGGTCGTCACGATGAAATCGTCGATCCAGACTTCGGGCATTCCGGCGCCGCCGACGATGAAAATCTTGATCTGGCTCAGCTTGAAGTCGTTGGGCATACGCGTCACGCCGCTGCGTGCCTGGCCCATTGGCGTAGTCACGTCGAACCAGCGGTCGTTCGTGGTCGAAGTGTAGCGGTAGGTATACCCCTTCGCACCGTCGTTGAACTCGATCCGAACCTGATCGATCCCCTTGCCGAAGACTCGGAAACCGACGTACACCTTATTGATATCCGTCGCGCCCGGCAGCTTGAACTGGCCGATCTTGCCGCTCCAAACCCAGGCCAGGTTGGCATCCCAACTGGCTTTCCCGAGCTTCAGTGCCTTGGTGTTGGGGCGTACGCCTTTCCCGATCTCCGGCGTACCGTTCGACCACGCCTTGTTGTCGTCTTCGAAGCTGTCGAACCAAGTGATCGGCCCCGGCGCTTGTGCGCGGACGGATCCTGCCGCGAGCAGTAGCGCGAACGCAATCGCTGCCCGAATCCAAAGTGAACTTGGAGACTCGGTCATTCTTCTTCCTCTTCCACCGCCGGCGCTCCAGGCTTGCCAGGAGCCGCCGAACCCGAACCCACGTCCAGCCCCAGGATATGTTTAGCCGTGAGGCGCAGAATCGCTTCGACGCGCTGCGGGAAGTCCGCCGCACTGCCGTCCATGGCCGGAACCTTGGCTTCGTGCATCACGCCCACGATCGCGCCGCGCAGCGGATCGTCCGGACCGCCTTCCGGCACCACCAAGATCGGGACCGCGCCGAAATATCCGCATAGCGCGCATACGTCGTCCCAATCGGCCTTCAAGTGGTCCGGCACACTCTTGAGCGCCCCCTGATGTAGAAATACGAACGCCGGCTTTTCTTTGAGCAGATGATCGGGCAAGAGGCGCAGCAGATCGAGCGGCGTGACGTCCCCGGTCTGGAGCGCTGGCAGCGCGGCGGCCTGTGCCCAGCCGGCCGGAGGCGCGGGCGATTTTGCCGTACCGCTACCGGCCCACAGGATTTTATCCTTGGAGGCTCCTTTCAGACCCTTCTTGAGCTGCGCGCGAATGCCGGCGGCTACTTCGGGCGAAAAGTGCATCCCCGATCCCGCGAGTTCCCGTTTAGGCGCGGATTGGGCCGGATCGGGCGCCGCGGGTTTGGCTGGGGCGGCCGCCGGTTTTGCTTCACCGGGTTTGGCGGGCGTCGCCGGCGGTGCGGCGGGTGCGGCCGCGCCCGCGCCCGCGGCTTGGCCGCTACCATCGGGACGTTTGGTGCCTGTAGGCGTATAATCGCCGCTGGTCAGCGCCAGACAATCGATCCCGCCGTGGTTGGAAATTTTGCTGGTAAGCTTGAACTTCAACGTGTGCGCGCCGGGTTTGAGCTTGAGCGTGCCGAAATCGTGCCAAGCCAGGTTGCGATGGTCGGGCTTATCCGAAATTATCTGCTCTTCGGTCTTCTTGGCGAAATCGCAGGGTTCCCATTCCTCGCCATTGAGCTGCCACTGCATCGTCACCATCAAATTGTTGCAACGCACCCAGAATCGAAAATCGCCCGCCGCTTCGATTTTGAACGAGTAGGTGATCTCTCCGGCATCGGGGCCGTAATGGCTGGCCCATTCGCCGCCGGAAAGCACGGTCTTGGTTACGGCGTCGTACCAGTTGTGCTTGACAAAATTGGATTCATGCGCGGCTTCGCCCTCGATCCAGACGTGCTCCGCACGAAGCGCGGAAACGGCCAGCAACCCGCTCAGTGCGGCGCACAAAAAGCCTGTTTGAAGCAATCGGTCCGGCAAAGGCATGACGGTCTCCCTGCGATGCGGCGCCCGAACGGCGCGCGCATTCGAATCACACGCTGTAATGGTAACTAATGAAGGCGAAAAGTTCACCCGGAAAGCACCGGGAATGCAAGTCCAAAGCTTTAATGGCCCAGCGGGTACACGTATTTTCCGTCGAGAATTGCAGCTAATTTCAAGCCGCTAATTATCCGTGAAGTGGTCTATACCTCTCAGGCTTTCAGCGGCACCAATTCCACGCTTAGTACGTGGTTTTGCCCGCGCAGCGCCGCCAGCGTCGTGGCTTCGGGCGCACTGTCCAGTTCGATCCGCGCGACGGCCGCGCCGGCGCCTTGGAAGACGATGTTGCTCGTGCGCTGGACATTGATCCCGTTCGTGCGCAATTCGTCGAAGATGCCCGCCAGCACGCCCACGCGGTCGAAGTGCCGCACGGCCAGCAGCCATTGAGCCGGAGTGCGTTCGGCAAGATTCACGCAGTTGGGGACGCTTCCCGATTTCAGGAAGCACTCGACGATGCGCACCGCTTCTTGCGCAATCGCTTCTTGCGCCTGCTCGGTGCTCGCGCCGATGTGCGGCGTCCCGACGAAGCCCGGTGCGTCCTTGATCGCGAGCGTGAAGTCCGCCGCCGCCGCTCCGGGTTCGCCCTCGAACACATCCAGCGCCGGCCGGATGCCGCGGGTCTTGACGGCTTCCTCAAGCGCCTGGAGGTCCACCACTTCGCCGCGGCTGGTGTTGATCAGAATGGCGCGCGGCTTCATGGCGGCGAGAAATTTCGCGTCGATAAGATGCCTCGTCTGCGGCGTGTAGGCCACGTGAATCGAGACTGCGTCCGCACGAGTGGCGATCGCCAGCGGATCCTGAACGCGTTCGACGCCCAGTTCCTGCGCGCGCTCGGCCGTCAGCGAGCGCGACCACGCCAGCACCGGCATCCCGAACGCCTTGGCCCGTTCGATCACGCGCTCGCCGATCCCGCCCACGCCCAGGACGCCCAGCGTGCGGCCTTTCAGGCCGTCGGCCTTGCCGTACTCGCCCTTGGACCACTTCCCGGCCTTGAGGTCCGCGGTGGCTTGCGGGATGCGCCGGTCCGCCGCGAGCAACAGGCCCATAGTCAGTTCCGCCACCGCCGCGGCGTTTTTGCCCGGGCAGTTGGCGACGTAGATCCCCAGCGCGCTGGCTTTCTCCGTGTCGATGTTGTCCGTGCCGGCGCCTGCTCGAACGATGAGCTGCAACTCTTTTCCTGCTTCGATCGCCGCCGCTTTCACTTTCGTCGACCGCACCACCAGCACCGCGACGCCGTCGAGCATCTCCGGGAGCTTTTCCGCGCTCGAATCCGGCTCGTAACGTAACTTCACGCCCAGCGCCTTCAGGCGTTCCAAGCCGCTGGAAGAAAACTTGTCGGCCACCAGGATGCGCTTCTCGCCGTCGGACATGCCGTCCTTCTCCTTAGAGTCTGTAACACTTATGCTCCGATCTGTTCGCGCGCTGTCAAGCTATTGGCGTCGGAGAGGCCAGGCGCTATGGTGCGCGGACGATCTTTACGAGGAGGCCTTCATGCTGCGCGTCGGCATCGCCGGGCTTGGATTCATGGGCATGATTCACTACCACGCGTTCGGGCGCATTGCCGGCGTGCGCGTGGACGCGATCTCGACGCGCGATCCCAAGAAGCTCGCCGGCGACTGGACCGGGATTCAAGGCAACTTCGGTCCGCGCGGCACCCAGATGGACTTGTCGGGCGTGCGCACCTCTTCCGATCTCGATGCGATGCTCGCCGATCCCAAACTCGACCTCATCGACGTGACGCTTCCCACCGAACGCCACCTGGACGTCACGCTTGCCGCCCTCAAGGCCGGTAAGCACGTGCTGGTCGAAAAGCCCATCGCGCTCCAGCCGGCCGAAGGCCGGCGCATGGCGGCCGCGGCGCGGAAAGCGCGACGCAAGTTGCTGGTCGCGCATGTCCTGCCGTTCTTTCCCGAATACGCCGCCGCTTACAAGCTGGCAACCTCCGGGCGCTTCGGGAAGCTCCTGGGCGGGCATTTTAAGCGCATCATCAGCCGCCCCGACTGGTCGAAGGCCGCGCTCGATTACAGCCGCTCCGGAGGGCCGGCCGTCGATCTGCACATTCACGATACGCATTACATCCGCAACCTCTTCGGGATGCCCAAGGCGGTCTTTTCGCGCGGAGTCCAGGCCGGCGGGGGCGTGCAATACCTTACCACTCAGTACATTTACGCCGACGCGGGACTCACCCTCAGCGCTTCGTCCGGGGCGGTCAGCCAGTCCGGGCGCTCGTTCACGCACGGCTTCGAGATCTACCTCGAACGCGGCACCCTCTGCTTCGAATGGGCCAACCAAGGCGGACAGCCCACGCCCGTGATGCCGCTGACGCTCCTCAAGCCCGACCGTTCGGCCGAACGCGTCAAGCTGGGGAGTTCCGATCCGGTCGAGGCCTTCGTGGGCGAACTGAAGTACGCCGCGGAAGCGCTGCGCGGGAAGCACGACGGCAAACTCCTCGCCGCCGAAGGAGCTTTGGCCGCGCTGACGCTGTGCCACAAGGAAATCGAGAGCGTGCGCAGCGGGCGCGTGGTGAAGATTTAAGCGAATGGCGCGCATCCGCCGCTTTGCCGTTCCCGACCTGTCCGCTGCCGCGGCCGGCGCGCGTCTGGCGTTGCCTGCCGACGAACGCCAGCACGCCCGCGTGTTGCGCCTCGAGGCCGGTGTAGAGATCGAACTTTTCGATCCCCACGGCCGTGTTTGGCGCGCACGCCTGGGCGACGAAGCCCAAGACGTCGAACTGCTGGAAGCGCGCGAAGCGATCGAAGTCCGGCGGACGCCGCTCTGGCTGGCCACGGCTTGGCCTAAAGGCAAGCGTGCGTCCATGCTGGTGGAGAAAGCCTCCGAACTGGGCGCCGCGCGGATTCTGCCGCTGCGTTGCGCGCGCAGCGTGGTGACGAAGGACGGCGAGAGCGAAGGCGTCGCGCGTCTGAGGCGCATTGCCGCCGAAGCCGCCAAACAAAGTGGGCGCTCGGAAGTCCCGGTGGTCGAAGCCGAACGCTCCTTCAACGATCTGCTGGAGCGCGAAGCGGCGGCTGCGCGGATTGTTTTGCTCGATCCGCGCGCGCCGCAACGGTTCGCGGATTTGATCGAAGAGCCCGCGATGGACACTCGGCCCTGGCTGGTGCTCGTGGGGCCCGAGGGGGGCTTTACGGCCGAAGAAGAAGCACGCGCGGTGAATGCCGGTGCGCTTCGCGCGCGCTTGGGGCCGCATGTCCTGCGCGTCGAGACGGCGGCGCTGGCCGCTTGCGCCGCCTGGGCCGCCCGCGCTTGACGCGGGAACGAAATCGGAGAAGTTGAAGGAGCGCCAACCCCGTAGGGATTTGCCTTCGATGCCTGCCGAAGCCTTGTCCGCATGGCGCCCCGCGCGCATAGTCCAAAACGAACCCATGGCCCGTGGGAGCATCTGGCTCACGCTGGAAGCCGCTGACGGGCGCGCGGCCGATTTCCGCCCCGGACATGTGCTGGGCCTGGGGTTGCGCCAGCCCGACGGTTCGTACTTGCGCCACGCGTATACCGTAAGCGTTGGGGATGCGCCGCAGCGCCGCTTTCACCATCTGTACCGCGTGATCCCTTCGGGTCGGCTCACCCCGCGCCTCGAGAAATTGCGCCCCGGCGAGACGATTTACTTCCAGGGACCGGGCCATCGGCCCATCGAGGACGAGGTCGATCCGGCCGCCGAGCGCATTATGGGGATTGCGACGGGGACCGGCATCGGCCCCCTTTTTGGGTACGCCCAGCGCGTGCTGGAGTTGGGCGAGATGCGCCCGATCACGCTCTTTGCCGGGTTTCGCGAAGAGTCCGATATGTGCCTGCGCGACGAACTCGATGGACTTGCGCATCGCTATCCTAATTTCGGTTATCGCTACACGTTGACCCGGCCTTCGCCCGAGTGGCGCGGCCTGACCGGCCGCGTGACGGACTCCTTACCGCCGATGCTGGGGCGATTGGACCGCCTGCATGTTCATTTAGTCGGTAACGGCGAGATGGTGCATCTCTTTCGGAGCGCGCTCTTTGCCGCGGGCATGCCGCGCGAACGCGTGAGTATCGAAACGTACTTCAATCATTCGGCGGAACCGCCCAAACCGGATGTGATCGGCCTGGCTGAACGGCTGAAGCCGCCGGCCAAAGCGTCCTGATGCTTGCGGCCGTATCGGACGCCGCGATGCCCAGTGAAGGTATTTGAGCCATCAAAGGAAGACTTCCATGACTGCGCCAGCGTTTTCCGATTTGAGCGACGCGGAACGCGAATGGATCTCAGCCCAGCTTGAAGGCGCTCGGCATTTTGTAGGGGCGATGTCACCGGAGGACGCGACTGGACCGCTGACGCTCGAAGTCCTGGATCGCGCGTGGTCAGCTTGGCTGGGTCGCGGCTCTAGCGATCAAACCGAAGTTAACGCAATCGTGAACTTTGTCGGCATTCAATGGGGTCAGATGCTGGTGGATCGCTTGGGCTTTGCCTGGGTCATCGCAGACGACGGGCAGGGGACCGATTTGGCTGTCCGCGCGCTGCCCGGACAAGGCGACGTCGTGCTGTACCCCGCCAACTTCGTGGCGAAGCGTTGGGAGAAACGCGAAGCGAACTTCCTGGCCGTTTCTTTCGAATCGGTTCGCCAGCAGGTGGCGGCCGTCGCGGCCGGCCGCCCCTTGAAGCCTTGGTGGCGCTTCTGGTAGCTGCTAGGCTCGCTCTTGGCGCAGCACTCCGTGGTGATGCCCGTCCTGCGGCCGGTTGAAGGCAAAGGTATTCGCGCGGCGGTCGTGGTCGGAGTGGTTCGCGTCGCTGCCGTGGATCACCAGCGCTCCGAAGAAGACGCAGTCGCCCGGCGCCATGGGCACCGCCACCGCGTCGCTGCGGGGATTGAAGTACCCCGGCAGGTAAATGCCGAAGCCGTACCCCGTATCCTTCTTGATGTGCTCCACCAGACCGCGCTTATGGCTGCCGGGGACGAACTGGATGCAGCCGTTCGTCGCTTCCGCCGGATCGATCGCCAGCATGCAGTTGATCTGGTGCGGCTCCGTAAACGCGCTCTTCCAGTAACCGAAATCCTGGTGCCATGGCGTGATCGTTCCGTCGCGCGCGGCCTTCATCAAAAGCTTGCTGTGAAAGTGCGCGATATTCGGCCCAAAGAGCCCTTCCACCACATCCAGGATCAGGTCGCTGTGCAGCAAGCGATTCAAACCGGGGCAGACGTTTTCGCTGTGCATGAGCTGTCGGATGCGCTTGGGACGGCCGGGCACCTGTTTGTCCCACGTCACGCCTACGTTTTCGGGCGTATGCTCGGCCATGCGCTCGTGGAGCGACTTCGTTTCCGCGTCGATCAGCGCCATCCAATCCTTCGGAACCAGCCCACGCTTGAGTAAGTAGCCGTCGCGTTCGTAGGTGGCCAGTTCTTCCGCGCTCAGCGCCGGCGCCGTCTGGGTGCTCATGTCGAAGGCCCTCAAGGTTCCAAGTTGACTGATTCTGCCTTATGGAAGTACCATACAACCTGGATTTTAGAGGCGCATCGGGAGGCTTTTGATAATAACTTGGATAATTCTGCTCCGAAACGAAGCCGTACCGTGTTTACCATGACCGGCTTTGCAAGCGAGTCGGCGCGGCGGCTGTACTGGTACGTCCACAACGGCGCGCACATGGTTTGCGGCCCCGATTTCGGGTGCGACCGGCCCAGCTTCCACGGACACCAGATCATGTTCATGCTGCGCGGCCGCGGTTCGGGCGCCTATCGCGGAGAAGCGTGGGAGGCGCGCGGAGGGCAGGCGGTGCTGATGGACCTGCGCCAGCCGCACAGCTACTTTGCCGATCCGGACGATCCGTGGGAGATGTACTGGGTTCGCTTCGACGGGCCGGGCGTGGCGAATGTGACCAAAGCGCTGCTGGCCTCGGCCGGAAGCTGCGTCATTCCCTTCGCGTCGCGGGAGAAGCTCGACGAAGACTACCACGCGCTGGCTCGGTTGCTCGCCGAAGTGCCTCCCGGCTACGACGCGTGGGTCTGGCGGCATCTGGTGGCGCTCACAGCGAACCTGATCGAGGGACTGCGCCGTACGGGCCTGCCCGCCTCCCAGGATCTGACCGTCGCCCCCCACGCCGCGCCGGAGGGCATCGCCGCGGCCCTGGCTTACATGCGCTTTCAACACCAGCGCGCGCTCAGTATCGCGCAACTGGCGCAGACGGCGCACATGAGCGAATCGCATTTCATCCGCCGCTTCCGCGCCGTTACTGGATTCACGCCCATGGAGTACCTCGAGAAATTCCGCGTCGGCCGCGCCCAGGAACTGATGCAGGAGGAACCGGACCTCCGGCTGAGCGAGATCGCGCGCGCGGTGGGGTACGAAGATCCCGCCTATTTCAGCCGCGTTTTTCGCAAGCAGGTGGGTTTTTCGCCGCGCGCCTACCGCCGCCGGCTCCCGGTGGGGTAGGCCGCCCTTGCGCTTCGGGCCGGCATGGGGTACATATCCTAAATCCATGCGCTCACTCGTGTGAGCAAATGCAAATTACCGAATCCGGAGCCGAGCTCCCATGCCCGCCGCCGCCCGCCGATCGCGCCGTGATGCACTCCGAACCTTCACCGGAGAGGCGCTCTCTCAGATCGCCTTTCCCTTGGGCGGAATCGGCACCGGCACCGTCTCGCTCGGCGGCCGCGGCGAACTGCGCGATTGGGAAATCTGGAACCGGCCCAACAAGAATTCGACGCTTCCGCTGAGCTTTTTCGCCGTCTGGGCCAAGCCGGCCGCCAAGGACGCCGCGCCCGTCGCCAAAATTCTCGAACGCCGCGTCCTGCCGCCGTACCACGCCGGACACGGGCTCTCGCGCCATGCGCTGGGCGGTGTCGCACGCCTCGACGAAGCCACCTTCCAGGGCGAGTATCCCTTTGCGAAGATCGATTTCGCCGACCGCGAACTGCCCGTTAAAGCCAGCCTGGAGGCCTACACGCCCTTCATTCCGCTGCAGGAAGACGACAGCTCCTATCCCGTCGCGATCTTCAATTGGACCTTCCGTAATCCGACGAAGCAAAAGGTCGAACTGTCTCTGCTGGCCGCGCTGCACAATCCGATCGGCCGCTCGAACATCGGTGTGGAGAGCGAAATCAAGAGCGTGCTTAACCAATTCCGCGACGACGGCGGCGTGCGCGGGATCTGGTACACCGCGCCCGAACTGGGCCGCAACGATCCCAACTTCATGACCGCCGCGCTCGCCACGCCCTGGACCGATCTGGACGTGCAGACGCATCTGTACGATGGCGGCTGGTGGGACGCCGCGCATCTGCTCTGGGACGATTTTGCCGAAGACGGCCGGCTCGCGCCGCGCGTCCTCAGCACCTACGGCCAAGCGGGTTCCGCGGGCGCCACCGAAAACGCGCGTGCCGGATTCTTCGATATCGTCCAATCCAAGCACAGCCGCGGCGTCGGCGCGATTTGCCTGCACGTCAGCCTCAAACCCGGAGAGTCGCGCACGCTCCCGGTCTATATCGCCTGGCATTCGCCGCATCTCAAGGCGTGGACCGATAATGTCGTCACGCGCACGTACGTCGGCACCCAATTTCAAGATGCTTGGGACGCAGCAGTCCGTTTGGAGGCCGAGAAGGAACGCCTCGATGCGCAAACGCGCGCATGGCACGCGGCGCTCTTCCAAAGCACGCTGCCGCCCGAAGTTCTCGACGCCGTCTCCAGCCAGGCTTCGATTATTCGCACCCAAACGTGCATTCGCCTGGCCGACGGACAGTTCTACGGCTGGGAAGGTTGCAGCGACAATGCCGGCTGCTGCAACGGGACGTGCACCCACGTCTGGAATTACGCGCAGTCGCTCGCGTTTCTGTTCCCCAAGCTCGAACGCAGCATCCGGCGCAACGAATTTCTCAACGCCACGCGCCCCGACGGTTCGATGAGCTTCCGAGTCTCCATGCCGGCCAATGCGCGTGCCTGGACCCACGCGCCCGCCGCCGACGGGCAGATGGGCTGCATCGTTCGTGCGTACCGCGACTGGCAACTGAGCGGCGACGACGGCTTCCTGCGCGAGATCTGGCCCGGCCTCAAGCGCGCGCTCGAGTACGCCTGGACGGCGCCCCACGGCTGGGATCCCGACGCCGACGGCGTGATGGAGGGCTGCCAGCACAACACCTACGACATCGAGTTCTACGGGCCGAACACGATGATGGGCTCGTTGTACCTCGGCGCGCTCGAAGCCGCCGCGCGCATGGCCGAACACTTGGGCGAAACCAGTTCCGCGCGGCGCTATCGCGAGATCGCGGCTTCCGGGCGCGCGCGCATGGACCGTGAACTCTTCAACGGCGAGTACTACACCCAGAAGGTCGAAGTCCTTCCCGAACTGAACGTGCCTGACAAGCTTCGCGGGCCGCTCGATTTCGCTGCCGGCGAATGCGGTCCGGCCTGCGCCTGCAACGAACCGCCCGGCGGCAAGGCTCCGGCGCTCGTGCCCGGCAAAGACTTCGAGGTGAAGTATCAGTACGGCGAGGGCTGCCTCTCCGACCAGGTGCTCGGCCAGTGGGCCAGCCACGTGGCAGGACTGGGGCATGTCCTCGACGCCAAGCACGTTCGCTCCGCGGTCCGCGCCATCTATAAGCACAACTTCCGCAGCCCCATCGGCGGCTTCAGCAACGTCCAGCGCATCTACGCGCTCAACGACGATGCCGGCCTGCTGCTCTGCTCTTGGCCGCACGGCAACCGTCCCAAACTGCCATTCGTCTACTGCGACGAAGTCTGGACCGGCATCGAGTACCAGGTCGCGGCGCACCTGATCTACGAAGGCGCCGTTGCCGAAGGCCTCCGTGTGGTCGCCGCCATTCGCGAACGCCACGACGGCTTGAAGCGCAACCCCTGGAACGAGTTCGAATGCGGGCACCACTACGCCCGCGCCATGGCCTCGTGGTCGGTGCTGTTGGCATTAAGCGGTTTTACGTTCAGCGCCGTCGAAAAGAAGCTGGGGTTCGCGCCGCGTACGAACGCCGAGAACTTCCGCTGCGCGTTCACTTCCGGTTCGGGGTGGGGGAGCTACGCGCAAAAGTCCGGCAAGGCTCGCTTCGACGCGGCGCTTGAACTGAGCGCGGGCCGCCTGGAATTGAATCGACTGGATTTGAACCTTCCTCGCGGAGCCCAACAGGTTCAGGCCACAGCCGCCGGAAAAACCATCGCCGCGGAAATCGACGGCGCAGGCGTGAACTTCCCCGCGGGCGTGAGCCTCGCGGCGGGCGAGAAGCTGGTCTTGGTCGTGAAGTAAGGCGAATTACATTACCTTAAAAGCGATCAGCGTGATGTCGTCTTCCTGCGGCGCCGAGCCCAGGTGGCTGTGCACCGATTCCTCGATCAGATTGATCAGGTCGATCACGCTGACGGAATGATTGCGCAGCAGCAGGTCTTTGACGCGCTCGTCGCCGAACTCGTTCTTCTCGCGGTCCGGAGCTTCCACCAGCCCGTCCGTGTACTGAAAGAACAGATCGCCGGTCTGAAGCTGGATCGTCTCTTCCTTCATCACCGCCGGGAAGCGCTGCCCGGTCTTGTCCACGCCGATGACCATCCCGTTGGGCTTAACTTCCGTCACCGCCGGGGTGCGCGCCGGATTAACCAGATACGGCGGGTTATGCCCCGCGCGCGCGAATTTCAGAACCCGCGTCGAAGTGTCGATCACGCCGTAACTGGCCGAAAGGAAAGTCTCGCCGTCCAGATCCTGCGCCAGATCGGCGTTGGTGACGCTGAGCATGTCCTTGGGACTCTCGCGGCCCTTGGCGTAGATCTGCATGGCCTTTTTGGCCATACCCATAATGATCCCCGCCTCGATCCCGTGTCCCGAGACGTCGCCCATCGTCAGCCCGATGGTGTGGTCGTTGATCTGGATGAAGTCGTAGAAGTCGCCGGAGACGTTCGTCGCCGGAACGTACAGCGCGTGGAATTCGAATCCGGGCACCTTCGGGACTTTGGGCAGCATGCGCATCTGGCGCTTGGTCGCCATCTTCATGCTCTTGCGCATTTCTTCCTGCTGCCGAATCTGCTGCGCAAGCTGTTTGAGACGTGAAGTATCCACGTGAGTCCCAGTCCCGGGCGATCGATAGGAGGCGTATCAGCCAACCGATACAATCGTGCGAAAGCAGTATAACCAGACCGCGCGCACGGCGTCAATCGAGCGTCAATCGCTTGTGCGGAAATACCTTACAAAGTCGTTGGCTGGAATCGCGAGGATTCCGTCCACCAGTCCGAGGTTCGGGCGCGCGCATACTTGCCCTTCTCGGTACAGTTTCGTAAGATGTGGACGGTCGAGCCCGTACCGGGCTCGCGAGCACGGAGCTAAATCGCCATGCCTTACCCCGAAGAACTGGTCGCCCCCATGCGCGCCGAACTTACTTCTCTCGGCGTCGAGGAACTTCGCACCGGAGCGGCGGTCGAAACCTTCATGAAGCAGAACCACGGCACCGCGATGGTGATCGTCAATTCCGTCTGTGGCTGCGCGGCCGGCGGCGCGCGTCCGGGTGTGAAGTTGGCGCTCCAGAGCCCCAACCGCCCCGACAGGATCGCCACCGTCTTTGCCGGGCAGGACCAGGAAGCCACGGCCAAGGCGCGGAGCTACTTCTCGGACATTCCGCCGTCCAGCCCGTGCGTCGCGCTCTTCAAGGACGGCGAACTGGTCCATTTCGTGCCGCGCCATCTGATCGAAGGGCGCAGCCCGCAGATGATCGCGCAGGAACTGAAGGCGGCCTTCGAAGAACATTGCGTAAAGGCGTAAGCTCGACCGGAATGAGGTAGCCCATGGGTACGTTTCACCACGATAAGCACGAACTCCACGGCATTACCGTTGTCGTCGAGACGCCCGAGAAGGTCTTCGTCGGGCGCTGCGACGATATGGACGCCGCCGAGGTGATCCTCCTCGACGCCGACGAGCATACCGAAGGGCAGGGCGGGCGGAGCAAAGAAGAGTACCTCAAGCGCGCCGCCAAGTTCGGGGTCTGGAAGAAGCACGCTCGAGTCTCGGTGCCGCGAGAGGAAGTCGCTTGGGTGCGTCGCCTCAGCGAATTCACACAGGGCATTCCGGCTGACTTGAAAGGCGGCATGGCCACCGCGACCGCCGTAGCCGAACCGCCGATTCAGGTGGCTGTGGCGCCCGCTCCGAAGCCGGCCGCCCCCGGCGCGCAGGATGTCGTGGTCCTGACCGAAGCCGCCAAGGAAGAAGTTCGCCGCCTCATCCGCGATGACAAGAAGGTCGGGTTGGGCCTGCGCCTGGCCGTGAGCGGCGGCGGCTGCTCGGGGCTCGTCTACAAACTCGACTTCGACAAGAAGAAAGACGGCGACGTGGCCATCGTGTGCGAAGGCTTCGAGGTTTACCTCGACAAGAAGAGTACGATCTACTTGCGCGGCGTCACGCTCGACCACCAGAAGGGCCTCAGCGGCAAGGGCTTCATCTTCAAGAACCCCAACGCCACGAACACCTGCGGCTGCGGCGAGAGCTTTTCCGTCTGACGCGTGGCGTGCGTGCCAGGACGTGCAGGCGGCATGCCTTGAATCTCGGCCTGGGAGTCCGCGCGCTTTCCAATCGAGCGCACTACCCTTAGTCTTCACTCCATGATGGCCCAGCCGAACTACCGACCCGAAGAGCTTGCTCGTGCGGCCCGCAAGACCGGCCTCTTTGCCGTCGTTACCGAACGCAATCGCTCGCAAGCCGGCCTCGCCGACTTGGGCGCGCTGCTCGTTACCGGCGCCGGAGCGGCCGGATTTCTCCACGGCCAACTCACCAATGAAGTCGCGGCGCTACAGCCCGGCGCAGGGAACCTCAATGCGCGCACAGATGGCAAAGGCCGCCTGCTGCGGACCTTCAGCCTCCACGCGCTCCCCGACGAAGCGCCGGCCGCGCCGGGATTCTTGCTGCTGCTCGAAAGCGCAGGCGTCGCCGCGCTGCGCGAAGACCTCGATAAGTATTGCCTCACCGACGACGTGCTCCTCGACGATGCCTCCGACGCCTTCGACTGGGTGCTGCTGCAAGGCCCCGAAGCCCCCGCCACCTTGGCCGCCGGGCTGACCAAAGAAATGGAAGGCGCAGCGCGCATGCCCGAGTTCGGCATGCAAATGCTCTGGGGCGATGGCATCCCGCCGGGCAGTTTCGTACTTAGCCGTTCGCTCACCGGCGAACACGGCTACCTCCTGGCGCTGCCCAGCGGAGCGGGGGACGCCGATCCGCTGGTACGCAAGCTGCGCGGGATGGCCCGGGCGCGGAACCTGATCGAGCCGTCCGACGAGGCGCTCGCTCCGGTTCTCGAAAGCCTGCGCGTCGAAGCCGGCGTCCTGCGCGCGGAACTCGATTTCGAACCCGGCACGCGCGTGCTCCCCGAAACGGTCCTCGAACAGCAGGTCGTCAGTTACACCAAGGGCTGTTACCTCGGCCAGGAAGTGATCGCGCGCATCCGCACCTACGGCGCGACGAACTATGCCATGCGCGGGCTGGTGCTCGACGCCCTGGCCATGGATCCGTCCGAAGCGCTGTTGCATCGCGTGCCTCCGCACGGAAGCGATCTGCTATTGGCCGACGGGAAGAAAGCCGGCACTTGGGCTTCGCGCGGTTTTTCGACGGTGCTCGACGCGCCGGTGGCCTTCGCGTACCTCGATAAGGCGCACCGCACGCCGGGGGCTGCGCTGGAGCTTCAGGTGTCCGGCGGGACGGTGAAGGCGCGCGTGGCGCTGCTGCCGTTCTTTCACGCACTCGACCGCACCCAGCGCGCGCGCTTCCTGCACGACCGCTCCGTACGCGCCTTCGCCGAGCATCAGGACGACGAAGCCATCGCGCTCCTGGAAGAAGCGCTGCGCCTTGATCCCGCGTTTGCCGATGGTTACGAAGCTCTGGGCGTGATGCTGGGCCGGCGACAGCGCTTCCACGAGGCCATCGATATCTTCAAGCGCCTGGAGGAGGTCGCGCCCAACGAGCCGATGGTTCACACCAATCTCTCGCTCTTCTACATGAAGATCGGCGACAAAGAGTCCGCCGAGAACGAGAAGGCCAAGGCCACCGTAAAGCGTTTCAGCAGCTTCGCCGACGCCAAAGCCGAAGAAGCCCGCGAAGCCGCCGAACGCCTGGCGCGGATCGAAGACGCCAAACGCAAGAAAGCGATGTTCGAGGAAGTGCTGGAAATAGACGCCGCCGATCCCGTCGCGCTCTTTGGACTGGGCAATGCGCTCTCGACGCTCGACGATTGGGACGGCGCGGCGCTGGTCTACCGCAACGCGTTGGACCTGCAGAAGGACAGCAGCCCGATCTATCTGGCCTACGGCAAAGCCCTGGAAAAGATCGGCCGCGAAGCCGAGGCGCGCGACGTCTATCGCCGCGGCATCGACGTCGCTTCGCGGAAGGGGGATCTGATGCCGCTCAAAGAAATGGAACACCGCGCGCTGCTGCTCAGCGACGCGAACGCGTAGCCCTACTTCGACCAACTCACCGTGACGGGCTCGGGACCGGGCAGCAAGTCCACCAGAATTCGATGTTCCGCCACGCGCGCCGGAATCGGCTCGCTCCGGCCCGTACGCTTGGCCTCGGCGCGTACGGCGCCGGGAGCATCGACGACGACCGTCAGCGGCCGGTCGAAGATCCGCGTATCGAGTTCGGAGGACAGCGTCAGCTCGACGCCGCCGGCCACGGGCCGGGATTCCAGCTTCGAGGCGTCGCGCAGCCGGACGTACTTCGAGACCGTGGCAAACGGCGCGACCCAAAGCCGAGCTTCATGCTCTTTGACATATTGGAGATGCGTATCGAATGCGCCGGGCTCCTTGAATTCGGCATAGCCCTTCGAGTAGCTGTGTAGCATCGGTACGATCCATTCCTTCTTGGCGATGGCGGCATCGACCCAGCGATTGGCCTTCTCCAGCGTCCACTTGTCGCCGCCGTAGAAAAGGCGCGCGCCCGTCTGTGCGCGGTGTTTGACGGCGATCAGCGCGTCGACGGCTTCGTTGCGCGCGCCGTACGCCGGGCAGTAGGAGAAAGGCGGCGCGCCGAGGTGCTTCTCGATTTGGGCGTAGGCTTCGTCGATCTCGTGGGCGGCGGCCTGCGCCTCGAGCTGCGTCAGATTCGCGTGCGTCAGGCCGTGGTTCCCGATCTCGTGCCCCGCGTCTCGTAACGCGCGCCACTGCGGCCACATCGTTCGTCCTTTGTAACCCGTCATATCCTCGGTGGTCGGCCCGGGATTGACGTACCACGTGACCTTGAATCCGAAGGGCTCGAAGGCCTTCGTCAGTTCGTCCGTCGCGCCTTTGAAACCGTCGTCGACGGTGAACGAGATCGCGGCGTCCTTGTCGCCGGAGAAACGCGCGATGCGCGCCGCCGGGACCGCGCCGTCCTCTTCGCCCGCGCCAGTCAAGGAAGCTCCCAGCATCATGACCGCAACTCCCATCCACACGAGGACCATGCCGAAGGGCGGCGTCGAGATTAGGCTGAGATTGAACATGCGGCGCGGTACTCCCTTAACAGGAGCATATGCCCGTCGCCTCGAGAGTGCGGCTGGTAATTACGAGAAAGCCGGCTCCTAACGGCCGTTGTACTGCTCGATCATCTTATTGACCTTGTTCCGGTCGATCTTGCTGTTGCGCAGCCGGTCTTGCAGATCCTGGAGGTTGTTCCCGTTGCGGCTGTTCCGGTCGTTGCGGTCGTTACGATTGCGGTCGAAGCGGTCGTTGGTGTTGCGCTCGTTCTTGTCGTTGTAGTCACGCCCGGTGCGGCGCTGTTCAAGGTAGCTGTCCACCCAGGACGGTTGCTGAACGCCCGGCTTTTGAGCCGTCTTCTTGGCGGCCTCGGCGGTCTTCTTCTCTTCGTCTGCTTTACGCTTGGCCTCGTCGGCTTTTTTCTTGGCATCGGCCGCGGCCCGGTCGGCCAGAATCTTGGCCTGATCTTCCGGACGCATCCATTTGCCGCCGAAGTTCACCAAGCCCTTGGCGCGCATCGCCTCTTCGAACTTTCGCTTTTCTTCCGCCGCCCGTTCCCGAGCCGCGATCTTCTCCGGCGTGTCTTCTTCGATGGCCAGGATCTTCGCGCGTTCGACGTATACCATCCCTTGCGGAACCTTGAGGCGGATGCCGTCGTCGTCCTGCTTCAGGATCTCGCCTTCCAGTTCCTGCCCGTTCTTCAGCACCACCGTGTCGGCCAGCACAACCGAAGGCGCGAACAGAAGCGCCAAAAGCATCGGAAAGAGGAAAGCGTGACGCGCCATCGCACACCTGCCTTCGCTGAGTGACCGAACCTGACTCATGTACGGGTATCCTAACGCAAGACTCCGGAATGCAAGACTTTGCTGCAACGCGCATGGCCTACGGGGTGCGGTTAGGTATACCCCAAAAGGCTCGCCTGCAACTTGCCCTCGGTCGTCATCTTGTCTTTGCCCCATGGCGGGTCGAAGGTAAGCGTCGTGCGCACGTACTCCACGCCGTCCACTTTAGCCGCCACCGCAATCATTTTCGCCGCGAGCTGGTCCTGCACCGGGCAGGCCGGGTTGGTCAGCGTAAAGACGATCTCGAAATCGCCCGGCGCGTGTTCTTTCACGTCGTAGATCAGGCCCAGATCCACGATATTAATCGGAATCTCGGGATCGTAAATCTCGCGCAGCGCTTCGCGCACCGTTTGAACCGAAACCATGACCCACCTGTCTTTAATCCTGCGGACTTACGCGAAATACTTCTTCACTTTCAACAGGCCCTTGGCCAGCAGATCGATTTCTTCCTGATGCGTGTAAACATAAAAACTCGCCCGCGCCGTCGAGGGACTCCCCAGCCATTCGTGCAGCGGCTGCGTGCAGTGATGCCCCGCACGCACCGCAATCCCCTCGCTGTCCAGCACCTGAGCGACGTCGTGCGCATGAATGTGCTCGAACTCGAAGGTGATCACGCCCGCGCGCAGTTCCGGATCGGCCGGACCAAATACCTTGAGGCCCTGGACTTCTTTCAGCTTCTCCAGCGCGTAGGCGACCAGTTCCTTCTCGTGCGCGCGCACGTTGGCCATGCCCAGCCGGCCCAGGTATTCCAGCGCGGCCGTCATGCCCGCCGTCTCCGCGATCGGCGGCGTCCCGGCCTCGAAGCGTAGCGGCGGATCTTTGTACGTGCTGCTCGAGAGCTTCACTTCCTCGATCATCTCGCCGCCGCCGAGAAACGCGTCCATCTGCTGCAGCAGGTCGAAGCGCCCGTAAAGCACGCCCAAGCCCGTCGGGCCCAGCATCTTGTGCGCGCTGAAGGCATAAAAGTCCGCGCCCAGTTCGCGCACGTTCACCGGAAGGTGCGGCGCGGCTTGGCAGCCGTCGACAACCAGAATCGCCCCGTGCGCGTGCACCAGCTTCGAAATCTCGGCGATCGGATTGATCGTGCCCAGCACGTTGCTTACGTGCGCCAGCGCCACCAGCTTCACCTTGCCGCCCTTGAGAAACCCTTCGAGTTCCTCCAGCCGCAGCGTCCCGTCGGCGTTCAGTTCCACGCCGCGAACCACGACGCCCTTATCTTGGGCCAGCAAATGCCACGGGACCAGATTGCTATGGTGCTCCAGGCGCGAGACGACCACCTCGTCGCCGGCCTTGAGATGCCTGCGCCCCCAGCCGTGCGCGACCAGATTCAGCGCTTCGGTCGCGTTCTTGGTCCAGACGATCTCCGTCGGCCGCGCGGCGTTGATGAACCAACTCGCCCGCGTCCGCGCGCATTCGTAGATCTCCGTCGCGCGCTCGGCCAGCATGTGCAGCCCGCGATGCACGTTCGCGTTGCTGGTGTGGTAATACTCGTTCATCGCGTCGATGACCGTGAACGGCTTCTGGCTCGTCGCCGCGCTGTCCAGGTACACCAGGCGCTTGTCGCGCACCTTCTGCTTCAGGATCGGGAAATCCTGCGCGAGCTTGCGTCCGTCGATCGGCTGGCGTTCGATGGCCGGGGCATCCTTCTTGACGGGGGAAGAGGAAGGGCGGTTCATGGTCGTTACCCGAGAAAACGTTATTCCACCTGAACTTCGATGTCGTCCCCGGTCACGCGAACGGGGTAGCTCTTGATCGGTTCCACCGCCGGCATCGACTTCGCCGCGCCGGTCTTCAGGTCGAATTCCGCGCCGTGCCACGGGCAAGCGACCGTGCAATCGTCGGTCAGCCAGCCCTCGGCCAGCGAGGCGTCGGCATGCGTGCACGCGTCGTCAATGGCGAAGAGCTGCCCCTTGGCGTGCCAGATGGCGATCAGCTTCCCCGCCACCTTCACGCAATGCCCTTTGCCTTCGGGAAGGTCGGCCTTTTTCAGCACTTTTTCGAAACCAGCCATCGCCCAAGCACTCCTTCGTATCCGGAGCATGATTGGAAGCCCACGGGAGCATCTTCGCCTGCTCTCCGAAGAGCGTCAAGCTAATGCGGATATCGATTATCCGTATTCGAGGGGGGTTTGCAAGCATCCAAAATGCTGGGGAACGCTTCTCCCATTCGCTTCGTCCAAGAACAGTAACTCGCGCAGGAATGGGCGTTTGCCGGCAATGGGAGAGGCGTGGCATGGCAAGCGAGCCAGCTCTCGAAAATGCGGACTCGGCCCAGCCAACCGTGTCCGATCTCGCTTGGCGGGATGAAGACCTGCTTCCGGAGGAGGACGGGCCGGACGCTACGCCGCCCGCTGCTCCGCTGCCGTCCGAACGCAAGCCTCGCTCCGCCCACTTCGGATCCGAATGGTTCGCTCGCGTGCGTGTCGTTCCATGGTGGGCGATTTCCGGCGCGTTTCACGGCCTGCTGGTGATGCTCGTGACCTTGTTGGGTGTGGCCGTCCAGCGCATCCAGTCCCAGGATACCGCGTTCTATACCAGCCTCGAACGCCCGCATGTTCCGGATCTGGAGCGCCTGCGGCATCCAGACGCTTCGCTGCAATCGTTCGAAATGCTTGACGATCATCGGGTGCTGGACAACCCCGTCGTACCGCTGCGCGACGCGGACGTGGTGGTGAGCCACGACGAGAGCGTGACCGAAGAAGAATGGAAGGCCGCGCGTGGCGATGCGCGAGCCTTATCCGATGTACCCTTGGAAGGCCACGGCTGGGTGGGTCAAATGGGGTTGCGCAGGGGTGGCGGAGGCGCGTACGGCCAGCGCTCGGCGCTGGAACGCCGCAGGCTTTCCGAGGCCGGCGGAGGCGGGCGCGTGACCGAGAGCGCCGTACAAGCGGGGTTGCGCTGGCTCGCCCTGAGTCAGGCGATGGACGGGCGCTGGAGCTGCGTAGAGTTTGGCGGAAAACCGGCCGATGTGGCCGTCACGGGACTGGCGCTGCTGGCCATGCTGGGCGCCGGAAACTCCGAACGTTTCGGCGAGTACAAAGAATGCGTGCGCCGCGCCGTGCGCTGGCTTCAAAGCATCCAAAAACCCGACGGCTCGCTCTTCAAGGAGGGGGAAATTCACGGCATCGGCTACCACCACGCCATCGCGGGCTTGGCGCTCGTCGAAGCCGCCGGCATGGGACGGGTGCCCGAGACCCGAGTCGCCGCGCAGAACGCGGTGGACTATTCGTGCCGCATCCACCAACAGGTTCAGAACGGCCTCCGCATGGGCTGGCGTTACGAGGCTGGAGAGGCCGGGGATCTGTCCGTCTCCGGCTGGTTTGTCATGCAACTCAAAGCCGCCAAGGTCGCGGGGCTGCGCGTGGATGCCGAATCGATCCGCGGAGCCGAACGCTTCCTGGAGCATGCGCAGTGCCGCGTAGAATCGCCAGACGGTTACGACGCGCACCGCTACGGATACCAGGACGGCACCACCCGCGGGGTGCGCCAGACCGCCATCGGCTGCCTCAGCCGTATCTTTTTGGGCGAGCATCCCAAGAAGGTACGGGCCGGGATACATTGGTTCGTGAACATGGGCGGGGTACCCGAGTGGAGGAAGGACGGGAGTACGGTCGATCTGTACCACTGGTATCATGGCACATTGTGCGTATTTCAGTACGGCGGCGATTTGTGGAAGAATTGGAACCACGCCTTGATTACGAGCCTCTGCCAGCACCAAAAGACCGCCGGCCCGGACCTGGGATCGTGGGAGCCTATCGGAGCTTTCAGCACCTCCTGGGGGCGTGTAGGTCAAACCGCCCTAAGTTGTCTATGTCTAGAAGTATACTACCGTTACAAGCGCTGAAGCACCCCAATAGCAGTTTCCGCAAAGCCCATCGCTGCACTCAGTGCATATTTTTTGTACGGCATAAGTCAAGAATTCGACAGTTTTTGAATGAGTCTTCGTTCTTTATTTGAACCCCGACCGCAGTCGCTGCGATTAGGGGTTCGAACATTGCTGCGGGGAGAGGGACCTCGCAAGCCCTATCTGGAGAACGGATCATGGCCCGGAACGAAGAATTCGTCGAAGAGGAACTGCTCGACGAGGAACTGGAAGAAGAAGCGCCAGCAGGCGAGGGCTTTTTCGACAGCCTTTCGTCACAGTTCGGTTCGGCGCCTTGGTGGGTGATCTCAGGAGCGTTTCACGCGCTTCTGCTGCTGTTGCTCACTTTGATCGGCATGGCGATCTACCGCGCGCAGACGAACGACGTGGTGATCACGACGGACCTCGAAAAGAGCAAGCCGCCGGAATACGACGAGAAGAAGCCGCGCGACGTCTTTAAGAACCCGGTTCCGATCGACAGCGATATGCCTCCGGTCGAGAACCCGGTGGTGACGCACGAAGAGGTCGAGATTTCGGACCATGTCGAGACGGAGAACGACATGGACATGGCGACGGCGAAGGGCGACGAGAACGCGATCTCGGACGTTCCGCTGGGCGGCGTGGGCACGGTGGCGGCGATCGGATTGGGCGGCGGCGGCGGCGGCGCGTTTGGGCATCGCCTGGGCGGCGGCCGGCGGCGCTTGGCGACTCGCGGCGGCGGCGGCCGGGCGACGGAATCGGCGGTCGATGCGGCGTTGAAGTGGCTGGCCGACCACCAGGAAGCCGACGGGCATTGGGATACGATGAAGTACGCGGCCAGCAACAAGACGGATACGGCCTGCACAGCGCTGGCGCTGCTGGCCTTCCTGGGCGCGGGTCACACCGAGAAGGTCGGTAAGTACAAGGACAACGTGCGCCGGGCGGTGAGCTGGCTGATCAGCAAGCAGCAGGCGAACGGGCTCACCTTCGACAGCACGGATGCGGGCGGGCACCGCGGTACGGGTTATCCGCACTCCATCGCGGGCATGGCGCTGGCCGAAGCCGCGGGCATGGGCCGCGTTCCCGAGACTAAGGCGGCGGCGCAGAAGGCCATCGACTACACCTGTAACGTGCACCAGCAGGGCGACGGCTCCGACAAGCTCGCGTGGCGCTACCAGCCCAAATCGGCGGGCGATACCTCGGTGACCGGCTGGTTTATCATGCAGCTCAAGTCGGCCAAGGTTTCGGGCCTGAGCGTGGACGCCGCCTCCTTTGAAGGTGCGATCAAGTTCCTGGACAGCGTCGAGAAGAAGGCCGAGGGCGGCGAATACGGTCCGGCGAGCATCTACTGGTACCAGCCGACGAACCCGCACGAGCACACGCAGCACCGCTTGACGGCCATCGGTACCTTGGGCCGCCAGTTCCTGGGCTGGAAGAAGGAAGACCTGGAAGGCAGCGTGAAGTGGTTCATGAACAAGGGTGGCGTGCCGAAGTGGGACGGCGGCGGCAGCGTCGACCTGTACTACTGGTACTACGGCACCCTCTGCGTCTTCCAGCAGGGCGGCGATCTGTGGAAGCAGTGGAACGACTCGATGAAGAGCGCGCTGTGCGACAATCAGCGCAAGGGCGGCGACGAAGACGGCTCGTGGGACCCGGTCGGCGCGTACGCGAACGAGTGGGGCCGCGTGGGCCAGACAGCGCTGTGCTGCCTCTGTCTCGAGGTCTACTACCGCTACCTGCCGCTCTACAAGCAATAACCCGGCCGCGCCCCAACGGGCGTCCCGGACTTAGCCGTACCGCGCCGGCCCCTGAAAAGGGGCCGGCGCTTTTTTTTTGACCTTCCGGCGGCCGGTTTTCCGGCGATTCCCGGCCGAAAAGTTAAAGATCAGCCCCTCCGACGCGTCCTTGGGTGGCTTCCGTTTTCCTTTTCCCCATGGCTGAAAGGCTCGCCCGCTCATGGCCCACGCGTCCGCACCGATTCCGGTTCCCGCGCTACCCTCCGAACCCGTCCAGCGCTTCACCGGTCCGCTGGCGCGCTTTCTGCATATCCAGGCCGCCAGCGGGATCGTGCTGCTTATTTTCACCGTCCTGGCGCTCTTCCTGGCCAACTCGCAATGGTCCGAGCCTTTTCTGGCGCTTTGGAAGACCAAGGTGGGGTTTACGTTCGGCTCGTTCGAGTTCACGCATTCGCTCAAGCATTGGATCAACGACGGGCTGATGACGATCTTCTTCTTCGTCGTGGGCCTGGAAGTGAAGCGCGAGATGGCGGTGGGCGAGTTGCGCGAGTTGCGCCAGGCTTCGCTGCCGATCGCGGCCGCGATCGGCGGAATGGTGGCGCCGGCGGGACTGTACCTGGCTTTTCAGGCGGGGGAACCGGGCGCGCGCGGCTGGGGTATCCCGATGGCGACGGATATCGCCTTCGTCGTCGGCTGTCTGGCTCTGCTGGGCGAGCGCGTTCCGCACGGCCTGCGCATCTTGATGCTCTCGCTGGCCATCGTCGATGACATCGGCGCGATTCTGGTGATCGCGGTCGGATACAGCGGGGCGCTGAATCTGGTCGCGCTGGCTTTGGGCGGAGCGGGGATTGCCGGAGTGCTGGCCATGCAGCGATTGGGCGTGCGAAGCGTCGGCCTGTACTCGATCGTGGGCGTGGGGATCTGGTTCGCTTTCCACGAATCGGGGATTCACGCCACGATTGCCGGTGTGATTCTGGGGGTGCTGACGCCGGTGCGCAGTTGGGTCTCGCAAGGGCTTTGGACCGAGATGGCGTCGAGCGCCATGAGCTTCCTGCGCGGGGAGGATGCGGCCGAAGCGCAGCGCCGGCAGGTGTTGGAACGCGTGGAGGCCGCTTCGCGCGAGTCGCGTTCGCCCCAGGAGCGCCTTGAAGGCATGCTGCATCCGTGGGTCAGTTTCGTGATCATGCCGCTCTTCGCCTTCGCCAACGCCGGCGTGCCGGTGCAGCTTGGCGCGTTCGGCGAACCCATCGCGGTGGCCGTGATGGTGGGCTTGGGCGTGGGCAAGCCTCTGGGGGTCGTGCTGGCCTGCCTCCTGGCCGTGAAGCTGGGCATCGCGCGGCTTCCGGAACGCGTCACCTGGAGCGCCATCGTGGCCGGGGGGTTCCTGGCCGGGATCGGCTTCACCATGGCGCTCTTTATCGCGGGCTTGGCGCTGGACGCGGAGTTGCTCGACACGGCCAAGATCGGGATCCTGGGCGGCTCGGCGCTAAGCGCCGTGGTGGGGATGGTGCTGTTGGTGGCGGTGCTGCCGAAGCCGGCCGGCGCCGAAGCCGGACTTGCCCATTCTCAATGAAAGGGGAGCGGCGGGCGCTCTCGTCCGCTTACCTGAAACTGTAGCCCCCGGACGAGGGCGTCCGGGGCTCCATCTCTTTCCGTTTTGGCCATGCGAATCGAAAGGCACGGCTGCGCGGGTTGTGCGAAACGAAGCCGATCTAGTATTCTGGATCGATCTATGTGGACCGAAACCGACGACCGATATTGGATCGAAGCCGAGACGCGGGTGCTGGGGAGCCTGGTGGAGCTCTCGGGCCGCGGCTTCGTGCTGGATTCCTGGCCGCTGCGCCGAGGCTGGACGGACGACCCGCGCATCCGTGTCCGCCCGGGGCTAGCCGAAGGACTGGAACGCGCCCGCGAGGCCCTACCGGCCGGGTTCAACTTCCGGATCGTGGACGGCTGGCGGCCGTGGAGCATTCAGGAAAAGGCCGCCGAAGACGCACTGCAGCAGATCCGCAAGGCGCATCCCGATTGGACGGAAGAACGGATTCAGCAGCGCCGCAGGGAGCTGGCGCCGCTCTCGCGCATCGTCTGCGGCTTCGACAGCCATCGCTACGGCGGCGCGGTGGATCTGGGCGTGCTCGACGAGAAGGGCCAGCGGCTCGATATGGGCGTCCCGATCGACCACTTCACCGGCCCGGAATGCGCGCTGCTGTGGTTCGAGTTGAAGGCGGACTTGACCGAAGCGGAGCGTGTTGCGCGCGAGCATCGCCGCATCCTGATCCGCGCGATGGGGGCGGGCGGCTTTCAGCCGTATTTGGCCGAGTGGTGGCATTGGAGTATGCGTAAAGATGTCGGCCCTGGCTAAAGGAGACACGTATGATACGCGGCGTGCACACGATGTTCTATTCGTCCAAGGCAGACGAGATGCGGGCCTTTCTGCGCGACAAACTGGGCTTTAAAAGCTTCGACGTCGGCGGCGGTTGGCTGATCTTCGAGATGCCAGAAGCAGATATGGGAGTCCATCCGGCCGAGACCGAGGAAGGCAATAAGGCAGGTGAGCATTCAATCTCGTTCTACTGCGACGATATCGAAACCACCGTGACGGAATTGAAAGGAAGGGGTGTCGAATTCGTAGACGCCGTCCAGGACTTCGGCTATGGATTCGTCACGCACTTCAAGATGCCCGGCGGTGTAACCGTGCAGCTTTATCAGCCTAAGTATAGAAAGGCGTAGCGCGAGCGTTGGCTGGTGGCCCTGTCACGCCTTCTCTTTCCGCGTACTTTTAGGAACGGCGCCATTGGCTGCGGGTGTAACCAACCCGTGCTTCAGCGTACGACGCTCGAGGATCGTCGCGGACTTCGGTAGGCTGTGTGTTGCATGGGCGGTTCGCCGGACCCCTAGCGTTGGTCGAGTGGGCGTTGTTTGGATCGGGCGCGAAGAGCAGCCCAGTTTCTGGCGGTGAATGATTGAGCGGAGGCTTGAGGGTTAGCGGTCGGTGAGGGACGGAGCACGCCCACGGCGCTTGCTTCGAGGCGCCCGGCCACCTGCCTTTCCCTGAGTTTAGCGAACCTGTGAGGCCGGTGCAGGTGAGCTAAATAGGAATCCGGCTTCGAGGCTTTGCATACGTACGATGTTCGCCGTCAGATTAATCGCCATCGTTTGGCTACTTGGTGCGATCTACATTCTGGTGGCCAGTCGCCTCTCCCCTGGATTGTTTGGCACGATTACAATTGCCCTCGCGATTCCTGCGGGGATCGGCATCTTCGCTCGGCGGAGGTGGGCTGTTGTTCCGGCGGTGCTTCTGTGTGCAGCATGGGGAGTGTTTGCGATCTTGTTCATGGTAAAGGGTGCTGGGTTAACCCTGAATAATGTAGCTTTGCTTGTCTCGGCATTGGCGTGCGGAGTCATTGTCATTCATTGGCATCGCACAGGACGCGGATCCAACGTATGGATCGAGCAGCAATGAAATGGCGCGACCGGCTGGAAATCCTGGCTGGTGGCTCGGGCAGCCCCTCTCGCCGCTCGTGAACGTGTCGCCCCTTCGGATCTGGTGCCACGGGATGCGGCCGTTCGCAACCCTTGCGTCCACCGCACGAATGCTCCATGAACGTCGCAGGCTGCGTGTTGCATGGGCGGTTCGCCGGACCCCTAGCGTTGGTCGAGTGGGCGTTGTTTGGATCGGGCGCGAAGAGCAGCCCAGTTTCTGGCGGTGAATGATTGAGCGGAGGCTTGAGGGTTAGCGGTCGGTGAGGGACGGAGCACGCCCACGGCGCTTGCTTCGAGGCATTCGCTATGGGCTACCGGCCTTGGCGTTCTGCTCCAGCCGTTCGAGCCGGGCTTCCAGTGCGGCCAGGCGCCGTTCGAGTTCCTTTCTGCGCGTGCGATTGCGCAGCGCGGCGGCGATCCAGTCGGGAATATCGAAGGCGTGAACGATGAGCACGATGCCCAGCGTCCACGAAATCATTTCCAACGGAAACATGGGCTTCTCCTCTTACGCGACTGCGCGACAAGGTCACGTGATTGTGCGTGGCGAAACAATATACGAAGGCACGAACAAGGCTTTCAAGGAATTCGCTAAACTAGTGCGGGCTGCGGGTGCAGGCAAACGAGCGTTCCCAGGGTAGGCGCTCGCGCGCCCACCCTGGGCTTGGGTACACAACCCCTTCGGGGTGGCGCCGCCGCGGGTCAGACGCCCCACTTCCGGCGCGAGACTTCCAGCGGTTCGGTGGGCGTCTTACGCCAGGCGTAGTTCCCGGCGGGCTCGGCGCCGATCCAGCGCGGGTCCATCGGCTCGCTCGCCGGTTGCCAGCGCACGTCGGTGCTGAGGCGAAAGCGCGGGCCGCGGTTGGCGACCGCGCCGTGCATCGTGAACATCCCGAAGATCAGCACGTCGCCCATGCGGAACTCCGACGTCTGCCACTGCCCGCCGTAGCGCTGCACGATCTCTTGCGGATCGTGCGAGAAGAACGTCTCGATGTTGTCGCGGTCGGCGTCGGCGTTGCCGTACGTCTGGCGGACGCGTTCGTACGAAGGGAGCCGGTGCGAGCCGGCCAGCAGCGCCAGCGGCCCGTCGTCGAAGGTGAGATCGCCCAGCGGAATCCAGCACGTGAAGAGGCGCTCGCGCGTGCCGCGGCCCATGTAGACGACGTCGTAGTGCGGGCTGGTGGCGTCGCCGCCGGCCACGGCGCGCAGCCACTTGTATTCGATGGTCACGGGCGCTTCGCCGAAGTACGCGGTCCAGAAGTTCGCGAGTTCGGGGCTTTCCACCGCGTTCAGGAAATCGGGCCGATGCGTCACTTCGCGGCGCCCGCCGAAGTATCCGCCCTTGGCGCCTTCGGCGCGGTACCCGTCCATGAACGGGCGCGTGCGATCGACTTGGCCTTGGGCGTCGAGGTGTTCGAGGACGACGCGCCGCGCGGCTTCGATGCGTTCGCGCGCAATCAGCCCGCGCATCAGCAAGTAGCCGTCTTCGGCCATCCGTTCGCGCAGCGCCTGCGGATCGGCGCCGGCGGCGGGCGTTTCGCGCAGAAAGCCGAGTTCGTGGCCGTCGAGCGCCAGGTCGCGGCGCGCGAGGCGCAGGACTTTGGAGGGAGCGGCGGCGGGCGTTACGGTGGCGGGCATCGGGGCGTGCTCCTGGGGGGATAGGATTATTGCTTCCACTTCACGGGCTTGCTTCAATCGTCGGAAGCCATTATTACCTGTGGGTCGATGAGCCGGAATGGAGGCATTGCTTAGAGATATGGAAAAAATGCTCAAACCTCGACGCCGGCGGACCCGCCCGCCGCCGGTCCCGAACTTGGCTGCCGCCGAGGTTCCGCCCGAACGCGTCTCACGCTACGCCGTGCCCAGCCGCGCTCAGGAGCGTGTGGGGTTATGGGTCAGTTCCGTTGGCCGGCATGTGAACCAAGGGCCGCAGACGCACGTCCGCGGGCGCGTGATGGATTGCTACGCCGCGGTCTGGATCGCGCGCGGCGAAGGCTGGTACGAGAGCGCCGCCAGCGGCCGGCGCAAAGTGGGCGCGGATACGGTGATGTGCGTGGCGCCCGGGGTGGCGCACAGCTATTCGGCCGATCCCGCCGGCTGGGACGAGCATTGGGTCGTCTTCGGCGGGCGGCTGGCGGAGGAACTGGAGCGGCAAGGTTACTTTTCGGCGCGCACGCCGCTGATCGCCACCGGCGGCGATCCGCGGGTGGAAGGCTTGTTCGAACGGTTGCTGGCGACGTTTCTGCGCGGCGGGCCGCTGAGCGATGCGACGGCGGCGGCGATGATGCACGAGTTGCTGGTGGTGCTGCACGGGCTGGCGAGCGGGCTGGATCGCGTGGGCGCGGCGCCGAGTTCGCGGGTGGACGACGCGCTGCGGCTGATCGAACGCGAAGCGCTGCGGGGACTTACCCCGGAAGGGCTGGCCGAGCGCTTGCACACGGGCTATTCGACGCTGCGGCGCGAGTTTCGCCGGAGCACGGGCGGGACGATCAAAGAGTACCTTTTGCGCGTCAAATTCAGGCGCGCGAAGGAGTTACTCGCGGCCGACGACTTGAACGTCGAGCAGGTGGCGCGGGCGTGCGGCTTCGAGGATCCGCTCTACTTTTCGCGTGCTTTTCACGCGCGCATCGGGCTGTGGCCGACGGAATTTCGGGCGAGCCAGCGGCGCTGACGGCCTTCCTTATAGAGGTAGGAACAAATCTCCGTGCGATCGCGGAATCGGCTGGCTGGCGGCGGTCGAACGGGGTATATTAAGTGAACTAGTACACTTAAAGATGGGTGGGGACTGGTTAAAGCTAGGGTGGATTGACCTTTACATGAGCACCAAGACCAAAGTGCCTGCGTACAAACCGCGCTTCGCGGATGCGTTTTCGTGGTCGCTGGACCTGAAGCGCGACGATCCGGACGCGCCGCCGCTGGTGGAGCAGCTTCGCGAAGGGATTCGCGCGGTGATCCTCGCCGGGCGCTTGAAGCCCGGGCAGGCGTTGCTCCCGCAGCGGCAGTTGTGCAAACAACTGGGCTTGAACCAGGTGACGGTGACGCGCGCGCTGCAAGATCTGGTGCGCGATGGACTTCTGCGCAGCGAAAAAGGGCGCGGGCTTTTCGTGAGCGATCTACGCCCGCCGCGGCTCACGATTTTGTGCCGCAGCCGCTCGGTGCGGCAGGAGCCCGGGAGTTCGTATGCGCGGATCGTGAGCGCCGCGCTTAAACGCTTGGAGCGCCAGAACGTACGCGTGAGTTGGGTGGTCCGCGAACGCGGCACCGAGGGCGATCGCTTCGGTCCGGGGCTGGATCGCGTGAGCGCCGTGGATGCGGACGCGTTTTTGGCGGTGGGGATCCAGAACGAGGAGTACCTCGCGGCGGTGGTGGCGTTGGGCCGGCCGGTGGTGGCGCTGGATGCCGCGCCGACGACGGCGGAATTCGATGCGGTCGTGCAAGATACGTTCCGGGAAGGCTATCTGGCGACGCGGCGGCTGCTGGAGTTCGGGCACCGTTCGATTCTGTACTTGGGCGCGCATCGTGGGGAGCATCCGGCGCCGCTGAGTGCAGACGCGCGGATTCCGGAGCCCGACAGCTTCAAACGTGAAGCGGGTTATCGGTTTGCGTTGGCCGAGGCGGGCGTGGCGTATCGTCCCGAATGGAGCGTACAGCGCACGCAAAACGACGCGGCGGCTCAGGCGCAGGTGGCGCAATTGCTGGCGCGCGGAGAAGTTACGGCGGCGGCGGCGTGGGGCTCCTGGGCCGCGTGGCTCGCGAAGCACGCGGCGATTCCCGAACGCTTGAGCTACGTAGGGTTTGGGCCGGCGGAGGCGCTGCCGAAGGCGACGTGTTTGGATGCCGACATTGAGGCGCTGGCGCGGGCGGTGGCGTTGCGTGTGCTGCGGCGCTTGCGGCGCGAAGAGCCGGAGGAAGGCGAGCGCCGGCCGGCCGCGCACGGCGTGCTTTCTACGGTAGCTCCTGTGTGGACCGAAGGTTCCAGCGTGAAGCGGATCGGCGAGGCGCCGGCAGTTTACCGCTACCACGCGCGGCAGCAGCAGGCCGAATTCAGCGAGAAAAACGCGGAGGAATAAGATTCATGAGTACCACGCTTTCGACCGAAGAACCCGTTGTCACGAGCCGGATTGCGCGGCCCGATCCGGCGCCGAAGCCGCCGGAACTGACCGAGCCGATCCGGCTGACGCCGGCGGCCTTCGAGCGTCCGCGCATGTTGTTCACGGGCGCGGAGTTGTCGAATTTGAAGGCGCGGCTGGACGGGAAAATCGAGAAGCGGATGCTGGAGCGGCTGACGCAGCGCTGCGAGAAGCTCATGGCGACTTTTCAGCCGCCCGCCGCGGGGACGCCGATCAGCGACCGCGGGCCGAGCGCGTGGCCGCCGTATCTCGCGCTGGCGTATCTGCTTACGGGCGAGAAGCGCTATCTCGAGAAGGCCAAGGCCTGGACGCTGGCGATCGCGCGGCAGGATCACAAGTTCCACCAGCAGCGGGACTTGCCCGTTTCGCATAGCTTATCGTGCGTGGCCTGGGTGTACGACATGCTGCACGCCGAGTGGACGGCGGCGGAGCGGGCGGAGATCAAGCAATTCGTGCTCGATCTGGGAAGCCATTTCTTCAACATCACGGCCGCTCCAACTTGTTATTGGGGCTCGATTTTGCTCCAAAATCACTGCCAAGTGGCCTGGACGGCGCTGGGCGCGATCGGGATGGCCTTCCACGACGAATTGGCACCGGCGAAGGAATGGGCGCAATGGGTGCAGCGCGTGTACCGGACGATCAGCTGGCTGCAGCCGCAGGACGGGACGAATCTGGAAGGGTGCAGCTACGGGACGTACGGGAGCGAGCGGCGGGTGCTGCACTACGAAGCGGCCAAGCGCTGCCTGGGCGAGAATTTATACGCGCACGGCGAGAAGGAAATGGGGCGCTGGATTCAGCATTTGACGCTTCCGGAATTCAAGGCCAAGCACAATGCGTTCAACTGGGGCGATAATCCGCCGCGCTTCGATACGCACGGGCCGGTTCATTCCATGTTGGCTTGCGCCAAGGCGTTCTGCGATCCGCAGGTGCAGGGTTTGGCGCTGGAGTTCTGGCGGCGCGAGATTGGCGGCGATTGCGCGCTGACGTGGCTGGATCTGCTGCTGTACGATCCGAGCGTTCCCGAGGGGGATTGGCGTTCGGAGCCGACGTCCAAGCACTTCAGCGACTGGGACTTAGTGCAGGCGCGCAGCAGTTGGGACGCGAACGCTACGGCGCTATCGTACCGCTGCGGGCCGTTCCAGGGGCATCGGTTGATGAACTGGAACAGCGGCGACTTGGGCGGCGCGCACATGCACGGCGACAACAACAGCATCATGTTGTTCAGCCGCGGCGAATTTTTGCTCAGCGATCCGGGCTACGAATTCCGGAAGCGAACGGATCATCATAATACCGTGCTGGTAGACGGTTTCGGGCAATTGGGCGAAGGCATGAAGTGGTACAACGTGAACCGCGTGCTGCACGAAGACGGGTACGGGGAAGTGCTTTCGTTCGCCGACGACGGCCAAACGGTGAGCTGGGTGGGGGAGTGCGGGCGGGATTACGTGATCGAGGCGAAGCTTAAGAGCTTCCGCCGCCATGTGTTGTACGCTCGCCCGGACGTGTTGGTCGTAGCCGACGAATTAGAGGCCGCGGAGCCTCGAGAATTTACACAGCTTTGGCACAGCCCGACACCTTTTGTGGCTCATAACGGCGGCAAAAATTGGGGCTTCACGCAAGGCCGTGCGGCGCTTAGCGTTCTGCCGGTGTTGAACGCGGATCCGGCGGGCGTGGCGACGGTGCTCGCGCGGCGGCAGGAGCTTGCGGATCTGACCGAGAAAGGCAAGAGCCAGGAGGAGTTACGGGTGACGAGCGTTCGGGCGCCGAAGTGGCGGTTCGTCACGGTGCTTAGCGCCGGTGCGGCCGAGGCGGGCCCGGTGCGCTTGGAAGCTCAAGTGGCATGGCCGGTTGTGAAGGTGAAGCTGGGGAGCGGGGAGACGCTTAGCGTACGCTTCTCGCCGGACGACGGGGCCGCTCCGCGCTTGGAGTGAGGCTAGAAAAAAAGGGTGAGTCTTGGAGCCGCGCTCGGGTGACCGGGCGCGGCTTTTTTTGTGGGTTTGCGGGGCTTTTGATAACGGGGTCGGTTGGGGTCGAAGTGAGAGGTTGCAAGGTGCGTGGAATCGGTTTTTAAGGGTTTAGAGTGGTCTAGACGTGTGGGCGCACGAGGAGCAAAAGTGAGATCCTGCTATAATGCTGCTATAAATGGATGCCACAAAGCGTAAGATTGGCCCAACGGGACGCATAGCGTCCGGCGACTATGCACCTCGCGCTTTTGCGGCGCGCGGGAGGTGATGAAGCGGGGCGTCATGGGTGGGGTAGGAGTAAGGTGGATTGGAAGGGCGGGGGAGCGGATTGGAGCCCGTTCGAAGGCGCTCGTGTAATGACTTGGTAGTACATCAAAATGAATGTGTGTCGTATCCGCAACGCGTACGTTTCTTGGCCTCAAGGAGCGGGAGCGGATTTCCCTTTTGTGGCCTGTTGACGTGTTGCGGTAAAAGAAATATGAACCTGGAAGTACAAGGTTGCATGAATGCGGTCGAAGACCAAGGTAGGCAGAAAATCATGCACATTAAATTCTATCACGTGGTCTTAGTGGCGCTCCTTCTCGTTAGCGTATCTCGAGCGGAAGACGCAAAATTACGCGAGCTAGAGGCGCGTCTCGATTCGGCCCAATCCCAAACGGATATGAATATCGCGTCAGGAAAGATCGCTGAATATCTAGACAAGAAACTGATTGAAAAGGAAGCTGAAATTGCGAAGGACTTAGATCCCGAAGGAGTAAGGCTATTCACTGAAGCAGCGAAACTTTGGCGAGACTACCGTTTAGCCCAAGTTTTATTTGAGGGCGATCTTTATCGAGGCGGAACCATTCGTCCGCTAATTCATAACCAGACGTTTAGTCGGCTTACCCAAGAGCGGCTTTCGGCGCTATTTAAGGAGTAGGGAGGGCGGTTGAAAATGCGGTTCCCGGCAGGCCAACTTGCTGAGGTTTTTCGTGAATGAGCAACCAAGGGCGGGTGGCAGGCAGGAATTTGTTTCGAAGTGCTAGGGAGCACGCGCACGGCGCTTGCTCCGCAGTACCCGGCGCCGGCCAATTAGAAGGATCATCGCAAAGGGAAACTAATGCTTATATTTTACGGCATTCACGAGTTCTCCAAGAAGGTCACTGACAAGGCTCAGGTCTTCTGCAAAACATGCCAGACCAAGGTGGATGCCCTAGAGCATCAGAGTTTCAATATGGCTCATCTGTTTTTCATCCCGCTTATTCCGTTAGGAACCAAGAAAGTATGGATATGCCCTGAATGTGGCAATGATCCACATTGCAGGACAAGGACCTCCAGGGCGAAAAAGATCCTGCTTTGCATCCTAGGCTTGCCAATGCTCGGTGCGATCTGGTTCGTGGAGGGCAAGCCAGAAGATACCGGCTCGATGTGGGGTGTCCGAGCTGTGTTCACGGTTGGTTATTTGATTCTCCTGTATGTCACTATTAATCATCAGCCGTTCGTTGATTCAGAAGATGAGGGGAATAGCGAACCCTCGGCTTAACCGGTTTGGCGTGTCCTCGTGTTGCGTGGAAACCCTTGGGCGCTTGCTTCGCGGTACTCGGCATTCGGCCAGTCGTCCCCTTTGTGCAGCGGGTGCGTTTAGGCCGCCCCTACAGGGCGGAACGGCTTTGGAGGTCGCTTACCCAGGGCGGCGGCGCGGGCGCCTTGCCCTGGGCTAACCAAGGTTGTGCCGTTGGCACAAGGGTGGATGTTGGCCTTTGGGCCACGATCCTCGGCGGCGGTTGGCCGGAAGCGAACGGCCGTAGCGCAGGGGCACTGAGCACGGAGCAAGCTTACTGCGTTTGATCCGAGGCGCTCGGTGCACGGGATGCGGCGCGCGCCCACCTGCTGTTCGGAGGTTTTTATGGCCGTTGATTATATCATTAATTTGCCCTGCGAACCCAAGCTGGCGTTCGGCACTGGAGATTTGCTTCAGGGTACTGGTGCAATTCTCGAGCTTCTAAAGGCGCGAAATCGTGCTGCGGCTATTGTTGAAATAGCTAAGGCTAAAGGAAAGAGTCCTTCTGAAATCTCAGTCACTGTTCGCGTCCTTACACCAGACGGAATAGAGCAACAACAGTCTGTTACCCACGGAACATTGGTTGAGCAGTGCCAGCCACTTGCTGCTCATGCGGCAGCATGCCGAAACTGCCCCGGCAACAGCTTGCAGACGGAATATGGATGTTACGGAGCTCTCAATTACCCTGTGCCTGCCAGCGCGGAACGATGGCTATTCGCTAAGCTTCAACCCCCCAGCCACGTTGGTGGGAATCTGTTCCTGCAATCGGTGAAGCAGTTTGATAATCGTGGCACGGAAGTCGAACGTATGCGCGCGGCCGGTTTATTTGAAAGCAAGCTGCCATTCACGACTACTCATCGCATTTCGTTTTTCAATCGCCCCACCTTCACATCGAGCCAATTGATCGAAGCGATTTTGGGAGTAGGGGAATCCCTGGACACTTGGCATTGCGGCGGAATTCTGCTTTGGCTTGGTGCTATTCAGATTGATGGCGTGGTGCCGGTCGAGCCTAGGCATGTGAACGATTTCTTGTCACTTCAAACCGTTGCCGACAGGCAATCGCGTACTTCGTTTTGTGTCGAAGAACCTCTGGACCATACTGGTGAATCGGCCTTCTACCACGTCCTCAAAGCCCTCTATACGGCATGGGTTCTTGGGGTGCCCATCCTTGTGAGCCCGTAGCTGGAAGAGTTTCGAATTTTAGGCTGGCCTAGGGTGGTGGTGCTGAATCCCTACCCATGACGATTGAGCGAGTGGACGAGGTGCAGAGGCCACGCGTGGGCGTTAGACTGCTCACACTTCGCGATTTCCAACTAGCTCCGAGAGAACATACCGCATGGCCAAGTACTTGATCTCTTTTCCCAGCGCCGCGATGGTCGTACCCGACGGCGAGTGGGAGGCGGTGGGGCGGGACGCGCACGCGGTGATCGACGCGGCGAAGGCCGCCGGGGTCTACGTCTTCGGCGGCGGCATCGACGAAGCGGTCCCGCCGGCGCTCGTTGCGGCGGACGGCTCCGTGGCCGAAGGCGGCTATCCGTGGGCGCCGCCGCTCAACGGCGGCTTCACCGTGCTTGAACTGCCGTCGCGCGAGGAGGCCGTCGCTTGGGCCGCTCGCCTCGCCCAAGCCTGCCGCTGCGCTCAAGAGTTGCGTGTGTTCCAATTCGATCCGCAGTCTTGAGGGTGGATCGAGGCGGGCGTGCGGCGTTCACCGCGTCCCTACGGGACGCGAAGGGCTTGCGGGGCGTGCGGGGATCGGGCGTTTGCTCCGCGGCCGGAAGGAATTCGAAAATGGGTGCGGAATTGTACGGGAAAAACGGCTAATCTGCTGGCGAGGCGTACGACGTTTCGTTTCGATAAAGGGTGTGACGCTCACGCGTCACAGGAGTTGGGTGGTCGGGCCGCCATCCCCACGCGCATAACCTGCGCAAGGGAGGTAGGCACGTGTCCACCCATTCGGAAAAGGAATCCGCAACCCCCGCCGCCGGCTGTCTGGCTCGGATCTATTGGATCTTCGCGGGCAACGCCGTCCCGATCTTCGCCGGTTTAATGATCGCCACGCGCAAGTACGATCTGCTTCCGCTCGCCGGAGTGTACTGGCTTGGCGTGGCGGCGTTGCTGGCCGTGCGGTGGTGCGATATTCGATTCTATCAAGGCAAGACCGCGGACGATCGACCGGCGGACCTGGGCACCTGGGTCCGTTACGCTCTTGCGGTCTTGGCGGCCAGCGGCTTGGGCTTCGGGGCGGCGTGGGGGTTGTACGTGTGGCAAGCGCCCACCGGGGCAGGTTAGCCGTCCGTTGATAAAGGGCCGGACCGCGTTGCGCGGCCGGGCCGTCGCTCCGGGCGTGCTACGGTCCGATCAGGCGGCGCACGGTTTCGGCCCAGGGGGCGTCGCCGTAGTAGGCGTGGACGCGGACGATGGTGGCGAGTATCAGGATGAGTCCGATCGCTTGCTGGCCGTACAGGCGCACGATTCGTTGCCCAGTTGAGATGGCGTTCCAGTTAGGGCTCTCGATCCAGAAGCGGTAAATTTTGCTCATACCCCACACGGCCAGCACGCCGCCGCTGATGGTGAGCATCAGGTCGGCGCCCGCGGCGGCGCGCCCGAGGCCTAAGGGCAGGAAGCCGGCGGTCAGCATCGCGATAAGGCCGACCAGCGAAATGAGGTCTCCTTCGCGGTACAGGCATTGCCGGGTACGGTCGGGTTCGT
>BTVV01000052.1:0-39845 GCA_045863855.1 Planctomycetota bacterium
GTCGGCGTCGATGAAGACCAGATCGAACGGAGCTTCCCCGCGCACGCCGGGCAGCAGTTCTTCCGCGCGCCCGACGCGGACCTCCGTCCGGTCCGCAAGCCCGGCTTTCGCGAAGTTCGCCCGCGTCACCTCGGCGTGCTTGGCGTTGGCCTCCAGCGTGATCAGCTTTCCGTCCGCCGGCAGCGCCCGCGCCAGCCAAAGGCCCGAGTAGCCCGCCAGCGAACCGAACTCCAGAATCTTTTTCGCGCCGATCGCCCGCGCGAGCACCTGCAGCGCCTTACCCGCCTCCGGATTGACGCTGATCCGCGGCAAGCCCAACTTCTCCGCCGCCGGCATCAACTCCCGCAGCAATTCGTCCTCGGGGGCGAAAAGCGCCCGGCGATACGCCTGCAACTCCGCCCGATCGTCCGTAGCCAAAGCGTCACTCCCTTTCCCCAACCCATCCCACCTGCCGCCTACCGTTCGCCGTTCGCCTCGCCGTTTCCTTTTACGTTCCCGCCTCACGTCTCCCCCGGACCGCCCAACACCTCCCGCAACCGCGTCGTAAACCGCCCCTGCCAATCGCGCAGGTTATCTTCCAATGCGCGCAACGCCGCCTCGAGTTTCTTGAATTGTTCCTGAGCGTCCGGGCTGGCGGAGCCGGCCGGCAGCGAGCGCAGCGCACGGTTCGCGAGAAACGAAACGTCTCCCGCCTGCTGCAGCGACTCGCGCATCCCGGCTTCGAACTCCCCAGGCAACGGCTCCAGCGCCGACGTGACCACTTCGCGCACTTCGTCAAGCTGCGCCAGCGCCAGATCGCGCTCGGCCTTTATGTCCTCGATCGCCTGCACCGCCGCATCCCGCGCGGCCTGCGCTTCGGCCACCACGTTGCGCGAACGCACCGCCTCGCTCTCCAGCGTGTGCACCTTCACTTCCAGTTCCCGGCGAATGTCCATCAAGCCGCGCAGATCGCGCAGCAGCCGGGCCTTCTCTTTGTCTTCGACCGCACTCTTCTCGAGCACCTGCGTCACGCGCGTCTCGAAGATCCCCGACGGCGATTGGCGCGGAACCACGGGACGCGCCTGCGGCGTCGGATGCTTGGGTTGTTCGATCGGCGCCACCGGCTCCCTCTCCCCGCTGCCCGAAGCCTCCTCGCCGCCGCCTTCTTCCAGCATCAGGCCGCCTTCCGGCGTGTTCACTTTCTGCCCGCATGCCTGGCATTCCAGCGCCGCCGGCTTGGACGGAACCTCGTTCCAGCAGCACGAACACAACCGCTTCCCCTCGGCCGGCGCGCGTACCTTCGCCTGCGCCGTGAAGAGGTTCCCGCACTGCTTGCACTGGAAGCGTTTGAGCCCCGGCTCGGCTTTGTACTTCTTGCCGCAACCCGCGCAGATCACGAACATCGATAGCTTTCCCCGATTCCGCGCCTCGAACCGCCGTGGATGCCTGGAGTATAACGCGCTTCCGGCCCGATTATTGGCGTACTTCCGCGGTCTCCGCGAGCCGCCGAACGCCCGTGGGCCGGCTGCTAAAACTCCGCGCTCCCCGGCGTCCGCGGGAACGGAATCACGTCCCGCACGTTGCCCATACCGGTAGCGTAAATCAGCGTCCGCTCGAAGCCCAGCCCGAAGCCCGCGTGCGGAACCGTCCCGTACCGCCGCAGATCGCGGTACCACCAGTACGCTTCCTTCGGCAGTTTCAGCTCGTCCAGCCTCGCATCCAGCACGTCCAGCCGCTCCTCGCGCTGCGAGCCTCCGATGATCTCCCCAATCCCCGGCGCCAGCACGTCCATCGCCGCCACCGTCTTCCCGTCGTCGTTGATGCGCATGTAGAACGCCTTGATCTGCTTCGGATAATTCATCACCACCACCGGCCGGCCCACGTGCTTATCGGTCAAATAGCGCTCGTGCTCGCTCTGCAAGTCCAGCCCCCACTCCACCGGGTACTCGAACTTCTGCCCGCACTTTTTCAGGATCTCCACCGCCTCGGTGTACGTGATCCGCTCGAAGCTCGACGTTACGAACTTTTCGAGCCGCCCGATGCACTCCTTGTCGATCCGCTCCTGGAAGAACGCAAGATCGTCCGGCCGCTCGTTCAGCAGCGCCTTGAAGATGTACTTCAGGAAGCGCTCGGCCAGATCCGCGTCGGCCGCCAGGTCCGCGAACGCGACTTCCGGCTCGATCATCCAGAACTCGGCCAGGTGCCGGCTCGTGTTGCTGTTCTCCGCGCGGAACGTCGGCCCGAACGTGTAGACCTTGCTCAGCGCCAGGCAGTACGTCTCCACTTCGAGCTGCCCGCTCACGGTCAGGAACGCCTCGCGCCCGAAAAAGTCCTTCGAGAAATCGATCTTCCCATCGGGCGTGCGCGGCGGGTTCGACAGGTCCAGCGTGCTGACGCGGAACATCTCGCCCGCGCCCTCGCAGTCGCTGGCCGTCACGATCGGCGTATGAATCCAGTAGAAGCCTTCTTCGTGAAAGAAGCGGTGAATCGCCATCGCCAGGCAGTGCCGCACGCGCGTCACCGCGCCGATCGTGTTCGTCCGCGCGCGCAGATGCGCCACTTCGCGCAGGTACTCCAGCGTGTGCCGCTTCTGCTGCATCGGGTAGCGGTCGGGATCGTCCACCAGCCCCACGACCTCGAGCTTCGTCGTCTGCAACTCCACCGCCTGTCCCTTGCCCTGCGACGGCGCCAGCGTCCCTTCGGCCACGATCGAACACCCCGCCGTCAGATGCAGGACTTCTTTCTCGTAGTTGGGCAGTTCCTTCGGGACGACCAGTTGCAGCGCGTCGAAGCAGCTTCCGTCGTGGAGCGCCACGAAACTCACGCCCGCCTTGCTGTCCCGCCGCGTGCGCACCCAGCCCCGCAGCGTGACCGGCGTACCGGTGGCGACCTTACCCTTCAGACAATCGGATACGGAATGTACCGCCATGAAGAGAACCCCCAATTCGAGCAATCGCGTCGATTATGGGTCCTACGGCGGCATCTTCAACGACAGGGAAGCATACATCTACGCCACACCATTCAGGCCATCAGCATTGACCACACGATAGGTAACATGGACGCAAATGCCCATTCGAGCTCTGCTCGAACTGTCCACATCCCAACTCATCGGCTCTGCACTCCGTAATTGTGATGTCATTCTAACCCGTCCGCCCATACTTGGAGGTGATGAATAGGTATCGGGGGGCAAAGAGTGCTCCTCGATATAAGAGTGAATGCCGATAATTCGTACCCCAAGTTCCGTGGCGATCTTTTCCGCGCGGACGCGTGCGCGCTTGATACACGTCTCAGCCCAAGTCTCCAACATTTCCGGCTTCAGTGGCTGCCGCCATTTCGTATGTACCCCGGAAACATTGGAACCAAACCGACCAAGAGTCCCCTGTACAATCGATACCTCCTTGCCATTTCTGCAGAACACTGAAATGTGCCGACTCGAATTCCTAAAAACCTTGCCCAAAAAAAGTACGAGAACAATCAAACACAAGAAAAACATCCAACCATACTTAACTGCAATAATTGGCAAGCTCCATTGAACCAACAAATATGCAAGAATGTTTAAAACAATCCCAGCAACCAGCGCACATCCCCATTCTGATTCATGCTGGAATTCTCGGATACTGAGGCAGCCGTCGGACAATCCTGCCGCCGCAAACTCTTGATTTAGTATCTCAGGTGTTGGTTTACGGCTAAGGGTCAATCCCTTAACCAGGACGGTGCAATACACATCCGCACCTTCACTGGGTATATCCTCAAAATACGGCTCAGTAATACGAATAGTGTCGGCAATAATTCCATCTTCAGCCATGACGCATCCTCACCGCCAAGCTACCTTATAGTCACCTGCGTACTTTACCAAGATAGAATGGAGTACAAAAAAAAGGGCGGCCCGAAGGCCGCCCTTTTCGTTCGCTTGCGCTCTAGGAGCTTCAGCTCGACGCGCGTCCCGCGCCGCCGCCGTGGTGCGTCCGCGTCCCGACGCTCGGCGGAGCCAGCCCGCCGCTCGCGCCCGCGCCCGCAGGCTCCATCCCCGCCGGCTTCGCCTTCGGATCGAACTCCCCGATCGTCACGAAGATCAGGCGGTCCTTCTCCTTCGATACCCGCGCTTCCACCCGCGACTTCAGCGGTATCTCGTCGCGCAGGATCTGCTCGCTGATCGGATCCTCGATGCTCTGCTCCACCGCACGGCGCATCGGCCGTGCCCCGAAGTCCGGATTGTGGCCCTTCTCAATCAGGAACTCCACCGCCTCGTCGCTCATCACGAGCTGGATTTCCTTCTCGAACAGCCGCCGCGCGACCGCGTCGATCTCCAGCTTCACGATCTTGCTCAGGTCTTCCTTCGTCAGCGGCTTGAAGACGATCACGTCGTCCAGACGGTTGATGAACTCCGGACGGAACTCCTTCTCCATCTCGTCCTTCAGCTTCCGCTTCAGGTCCGTATACGTGGCCTCTTCCGACTTCTTCCCGAAGCCCAGCGAGCCCTGGTTCTTGATCACCTTCGCGCCCACGTTCGAGGTCATGATCAGGATCGTGTTCCGGAAGTCCACGTGCCGCCCGTAGCTGTCCGTCAGACGGCCTTCTTCCATGATCTGAAGCAGGATGTTGAAGATGTCCGGGTGCGCCTTCTCGATCTCGTCCATCAGCACCACCGAGTACGGCCGGCGCCGGATCTTCTCCGTCAACTGCCCGCCTTCCTCGTACCCGACGTAGCCCGGAGGCGCGCCCACCAGCCGGCTCACCGCGTGCTTCTCCATGTACTCGCTCATGTCGATCTGGATCAGCGCGTCCTGGTCGCCGAACATGAACTCCGCCAGCGCTCGCGCCAGCAGCGTCTTGCCCACGCCCGTCGGACCCAGGAACAAAAAGCTCCCGATCGGACGCCGCGGATCCTTCAGGCCCGCCCGGCTGCGCCGTACCGCACGCGCCACCGCGCTGATCGCCTCGTGCTGGCTGATCACCCGCTTGTGCAGGTAATCTTCCATCTCCAGCAGCCGCTTCGTCTCCTGACCGGCCATCCGCTGCAACGGGATCCCCGTCATGCGGCTGACCACCTCGCGGACGATCTCCTCGTCCACGTTCCCGATCACGTCCTTGCTCCGCTCGCGCCACTCGCGCTGCTTCTGGCGCATCTGGTTGCGCAGCACCTCCGCGCGGTCACGGAACTCCGCCGCCGCCTCGAAATCCTGCTGCGCGACGGCCTGTTCCTTCTCCTGCTCCAGTTCCTTGATGTCCTTCTCCAGGTCCTTCAGGTTCGGCGGGCGCGTCATGTTCTGCAACCGCACGCGGCTCCCCGACTCGTCGATCACGTCGATCGCCTTGTCCGGCAGGAAGCGGCCGGTGATGTAGCGGTCCGAGAGGTTCACCGCCTCTTCCAGCGCCGCGTTGCTGATCTTCACCCGGTGGTGCGACTCGTAGCGCTCGCGCAAGCCCTTCAAAATCTCGATCGTCTCTTCCTTCGACGGCGGATTGACCATGATCGTCTGGAAGCGCCGCTCCAGCGCCGAATCCTTCTCGATGTACTTGCGGTACTCGTCCAAGGTCGTCGCGCCGATGCACTGCACCTCGCCGCGCGCCAGCGCCGGCTTCAGCACGTTGCTCGCGTCGATGCTTCCTTCCGCGCCGCCCGCGCCCACCAGCGTGTGCAGCTCGTCGATAAACAGAATCACGTTCTTCGCGCGGCGCACTTCGTTCATCACCGCCTTGATCCGCTCTTCGAACTGACCGCGGTACTTCGTGCCCGCCACCATCATCGCCAGGTCCAGCACCACGATCCGCTTGTTCAGCAGCAGGTCCGGCACGTCGCCTTCGACGACGCGCTGAGCGAACCCCTCGACGATCGCCGTCTTGCCCACGCCCGCCTCGCCGATCAGCACCGGGTTGTTCTTCGTCCGCCGCACCAGGATCTGCAGGACGCGCTCGATCTCCGCCTCGCGCCCGATCACCGGGTCGAGCTTCGTCTCGCGCGCCAGTTCGGTCAGATCGCGCCCGAAGCTGTCCAGCGCCGGCGTCTTGCTCTCGCCCTGCGGCTGCCCGCCCTGCGCCGGCGGCTGAGCTTCCCCGCGGGACGAATCCCCGCTCCCCCCGCCGCCGCCTCCGCTCGCCGCGCCGCCGCCGTTCTCTTTGTTCTGCCGCCCGTCGCTCGCGCCCAGGAACTCCAGCACCTCGTTCCGGACATCCTCCAGCTTCAGGCTCAAGTTCATCAGCACCTGAGCCGCCAGGCCTTCCTGCTCGCGCAAAAGACCCAGCAGCAGATGCTCCGTGCCCACGTAGTTGTGATCCAGTGCGCGCGCTTCGTCCATCGCGTACTCCAGCACCTTCTTCGCCCGCGGCGTGAACGGAAGCTGACCCATCGTCACCACGTCCGGAGCCGGCTTCACCAGCTTCTCGACTTCCATGCGGACCTTGTCCAGATCCACGCTCAGATTCTCCAGAACGCTCGCCGCCACGCCCGAGCCTTCCTTCACCAGTCCGAGCAGAATGTGCTCCGTGCCGATGTAATCGTGATTCAGGCGCTCCGCCTCCTGCCGCGCCAGACTCATCACCTTACGCGCACGGTCCGTGAATCGATCGAACATGAAGTGCACTCCTCTCGGAAGAACGCCTTTTCTTCAGTGAATGTTATACGCAACTTCACAACATCCGGGTAGCGCACATTTCTCCGCCGACTCGGCAGATTTCGCCACCCGCTGACCCTTCTTGTCAACACACTCGGATCGGCCTGCAAAGCCTTCTTGCACCGAGCACATCTGACGCTCATTGCGTCGAAACGACCGGTTCAACCTCCCCTGCAAACCCTCCAAGTCGAAAGTCTGCGAACCGCATGCCCGAAGTCTCAAAAATGAACTGGCCGCGCCGCCTTACTCCTACAAGATGGACGCCCAGCACTACCTTCTTTTACGCTAAATTCGCGACAGAGGTAAACGCACATGAGCAACGCAACCAAAAAGGCATTTGGACCCGATGCGCCCATCCGCGTGGGTATTATCGGCGCGGGAGGCATCACCGCTAAACTCCATCTCCCCCAGCTCCAACCGCTCAAGAACGTCCAGATCGCCGCACTCGGCGGACGCAAAATCGAACGCCTCGAAATCCTCGCCAAGCGCCACGGCGGAAAGCCCGTCACCGACTACGACGCCATCGTCGAAGACCCCCAGATCGACGCCGTCGTCATCGCCACGCCGCACCCGCACCACGTCGATTGGGGCATCAAAGTCTTGAAGGCCGGGAAGCATCTGTTCATGCAGAAGCCCCTCGCCCCGACCATCGACGAAGCCAACCGCTTCGTCGCCGCCGTCGACGCCTCCGACCGCGTCACCTACTGCCTCCCGCAGCTCGCCGTCCCCCAAGTGCTCGCGATCCGCGATCTGATCGCCGAAGGACAGCTCGGCAAGCTCTCCGGCGCCCACGCGCGGCACAGCCACGGCGGGCCCGAAGTCTACAACGCCGAAGTCCGCGACCTCCTCGGCGAACCCCCGCTCAAGCCCGGCGAAAAGCTCTGGTTCTTCGAAGCCGGCGAAGCGGCCGTCGGCGCCCTCTTCGACATGGGCGTCTACTCCGTCGCCCGCCTCGTCGGCGTGCTCGGGTCGGCCAAACGAGTGATGGGCATGACCGCGATCCTCGACAAGCCCAGCCAGGTCGAAGACACCGCCTCGCTGCTCATCCAGTTCGCCAACGGCGCCATCGCCGTCGCCGAAACCGGCTGGTGCGACGGCGCGCGCTCTTGGCGCATGTCCTTCCACGGCACCACCGGGCGTGCCGAATCGCCCGGCTTCGCCGGCGCGTCCCTCTCGCTGTACAAGCAGGCCAGCACCACCCGCGAAGACATCCCGCCCACGCGCACCGAGGTCGATACCGCACGCTACCCCAACCTCAACCCGCACGAACAATGGATCCAAGGCATCCGCACCGGCACGCCGCCCAAACTCGAGACCGCCCGCGCCGCGCGCCACATCACCGAGATCCTCCTCGCCGGCCTCGCCAGCGCCCAGCACGGCCGCGCCGTCGAACTCCAGACCCGCGTGGACTGAACGAGTCCTCGCCGCCACTTTGCTGCCGCGTAAGGGATGCCTCATGCCACGCACTTGCCGCCGCGCCCTGGTGTTCCTGCTGGGGTGCTCGCTCGCCTGCGCCGCCCACGCCGCCGATCCCGCGCCGCCGGCCCCGCCCGTGTGGCCGGCGCCCAAGCAAGTCTTCACGCTCCAGCCCGACCACACGCTCGACGGCGCCAAGATTCCCCACGCCCCCGGCGATGTCTTCGCGCTATCCGAAAAGGCCCGGACCCTGCGCATCCTCAACTTCAAAGGCAACTCCGAACGCCCCGTGGCTTTCGTCAACGCCGGCCTCGTCGACGTCGCCAACGACGATCGCGGCTTCGCCATCGCCGTCCAAGGCTGCCTCCACGTCCGCCTCAGCGGCTCCGGACCCGTCCCCGAAGCGCAGCGCTCCAAGGATCCCCACGCCGCGCGCTGCGGCATCCGCGCCAGCGCCACCAAAAAGGGCATGATGGCCATTCACGTGAACGGCAAGAGCAGCGATATCGAAGTCGATGGCCTGGAAGTCTACGGCGCGGGATTCGCCGGCTTTAACGTGAAGGACGAACCCAACCCCGACGGCAGCACCAAACGCGATACCTTCACCATGTTCAATATCGCGATTCACGATAACTACGTCCACGACGTTGAAGGCGAAGGCTTCTACATCGGCCATACCTTTTACGGCGGCTACGACCACAAGCCCTCCGGCAAGACCCTGATGCCGCACGTGATCAAGGGCCTGCGCCTCTACAACAACCGCACCTTCAATACCGGCTGCGAAGGTATCCAGGTCGGCTCCACCGTCGAAGACTGCGAGATCTACAACAACACGCTCATCAAGTTCGGCCAGCGGCCCTTCGCGCAATGGCAGGACAACGGCATGCAGATCGGCGGTGGCACCCAGGCCAAGGTCTACAACAATTACCTCGAAGAAGGCCCCGGCTGCGCGCTCACCATTCACGGCTTGGGCGAACTGGCCTTCTTCAACAACACCCTCGTTAAAAGCGGCGGACCCGGCGCCTACGTCAACACCAAAGAAGGCGCGTCCTACCTCTTCGCCCACAACACCATCGTGAACTGCGGCGGCGACGGCCTGCGCATCGGCAACTTCAAGGATCCGCCCGCCGCCATGCGCCTCTACAACAACCTGATCGTCCGCGAAAAACAGGACCAGAACCGATTCATCGCCAACCTGAACCCAAAAGCCAAGCTCGAAGAAGGCGGCAACGTGACGCTCATCGGACTCGCCGCCGCCGGCTTCAAAAATCCGGCCCAAGGCGATTATCGTCCCGCCGACCTACCCGCCCTGCGCGCCACCGTTCCCGTCCCGCAATTCGCCTGGACCGCCGACCAAGCCGGCCTCCAACGCCCCAAGGGCCGCGCGCCCCTGGCCGGAGCCCACGAACCGCCGGCCCCTGCCGCCCCAGCCTACGGCCCCGGCGCGCCCTTGGCCGCGCATCCCCCAACGCCTTGGAAGAACAAACGCTGACCGCACCAGGCTCACGTCCAGAACCAATCGCCGCCCATTCAACGCACGCCGCGCAATCTGTGATTTACGTCCGCCGCGAACGCGCCAGAATAAGCCGCGTCTACCACTCCCTCGAAAGGAACACGCATGAAGATCGGCGCCTTCACCACCTTCGCTCCCGAGTACACCTTTGCCGAAGCCTGCCAGTTGCTGAAGTCGATCGGCTACGCCGGCGTGCAGCCGCGCATCGTCCCCGATAACGCCGCGCGCTTCGATCCGGCCAAACCCTACAACCCGTGGGGCAACAATAAGGGCGGGGTTTCCGAGAGTTCCTTTTTCGCCGACCATGCCGCCGCGCTGAAGCCCGCCAAAGACGCCGGTCTCGAAATCACCAGCGTCGCCAGCTACACCAACACGTCCGACATGGAACGCGCCGTCAAGATGGTCCAGACCTGCGGCAAAGCCGGCATCAAGAACGTCCGCGTCGGCGCCGTCGCCAGCATGCCCAAGGACACCGACCGCTGGGACGCCTTCAAGCTCATCGCCGAAGCCAAGGCGCGCTTCAAGGAACTCGTCGCCGAAGCCAACAAAGCCGGCGTGCGCCCCTGCCTCGAACTCCACGGCGGCACGCTCTTCCCCGGCCCCTCCGGAGCCATGAACTTCATCAAGGAATTCGGACCCGAACAGGTCGGCATCCTCTACGATCCGGCCAACATGCTCTCCGACGGCTGGGAACGGCTCGACCTGAGTCTCAACCTGCTCGGCGACTACCTGGCCGAAGTCCACGTCAAGAACTCGAAGTGGGTCCAGGACGGCGTCGACGAACTGGGCTGCGCCAAGTGGAAGTGCATCAGCGCCGATCTCGAAGAAGGCAGCGTGCACTGGCCGTCCGTCATCGGGCAGCTCAAGAAGCGCGGCTACACCGGCTGGCTCGTCGAAGAAGGCCACACCGCCACGCTCACCTACCAGCGCCTCAAGTCCGCCCACGACCTGCTCAAGAAGATGGTGGGCTGAGCCGGACCGGTTTTAGGTTTTGGATTTTAGATCGACCGGCCGCGCCCGGTCGCTCGCCGCCGTGCTTCAGGGAGCGGACTCGCCTGAGCCCATAGCCTTTGACGGGGCAGTCTCCCCTCCTTGCCAAGGAGGGGTTGGGGAGGTGGACTCAACAAGCCGCGCGCAGCGCGCTCAATTAACGCAAGAAACGTATGCGCGTCCGCTTAACTTGCCGTTTGAACCTTAAGAACCCGACTCATCTCCACTCGGCGTCTCCAACGTCCCGCGCACCGCCTCGGTCGTCAGATCCACCGCGCGCAGCACCGCTCCGCAGACCGTGTTCGGCACGCGCGTCAGCCCCAAGAGCAGATGCTCGGGGCCGATCTGCGGCGCGCGCACGCGCTGCGCTTCTTCCTTGGCCGTCTCGATCACGCGTTTGGCGCGCTCGCTGAACGTGATCAGATGCTCGGGAATGCCTTCGTCGCCCGGGCGCAAATGATGCAGCACCAGGTCGCGGATCTGATCGGCCGACGCCTTGGCGCTCTTGAGCGCCATTACCACCTTCTCGTCGGCGTCGCTCAACAGGCCCATCAGGATGTGCTCGGGCGTGATGTGCGTATGCTTGAACTCGATCACCTTTTCCTTCGCCAGCGCGATCGCGTTGCGCGTCGCCGGCGTGAACCGGTCGGTGCGCGGCGGAGTTCCCATTCCCGTTCCGGTGTCCAATGCTGGTATCCCTTCTCCTGCTGCACGTATCGTCCGGCCGAGGCACTGCGCTTGAGCCCAACGCGATGCGGCTCCGCACCCGCCTCCGCCGCTCTAACTGGTACGCCGGGAGGGACTTGAACCCCCAACCTGCGGTTCCGAAGACCGCTGCTCTATCCAATTGAGCTACCGGCGCGTACATACGAAGTCACCATGTGAACCTGCTGCCGCTCATTTTGCAAGATCAAAGCCCCGTTCCGAGGGAACCGGACCGCGCCGTCCGCCTCGGCGGATTTATATAGAGTTGCCGATCCGGCCCCGATACGTATAGTTTCTTGTACACGAGGCCGCGAACATGAGCAAAAAAAGCAGACAGGATTTGCGGGCGATCGTCTTGAAGGAGATCAAGGCGCGCGGGCTGACGTTCAACGCTTTCGCCTGCCGGCTGGCCGAGCTGGGATCTCCCGTGGGACGGCTGTCGGTTTATAATTATCTGCGCGGCGATTCCGACACGGCCGCCGAGCACGTTTCGTGGATGATGCTTGCGCTGGACTTGGAAGTGCGCAAGCGCAAGAGCGCGCCCCGCAAACGAAGGACCTCGCGCTAGCCACGGCGCCGCAAGCGCCCGGACGCAGGCCCCAAAAATCATCCCGCTCCCGGCAATTGCACCCCCGCCCCGCGCCGCTACCATACGCCCAGCCGCACCTTCATAAGGAGCTACCGCGTGGCCCCCAGCCTGCGCGCCCTGCTTGCGGGGATCGTCGATTACGCGGGACTCTTCCCGCCCGCTCAGCTCCCGCTCGACGCGGCGCTGAGCCACTACGCCCGTTACCGATCCGAACCCGAAGCCTGGATGCTCGCGCGCTTCGTCATCCCCGCCGCCAAGCTTCACGAAATCGAACCGCACGCCGCGCTCCTGGCTTCCGGCGCCCCCTTCGCCTTCTCCGTCCTCGCCCGCGGCGGAACCGACGCCGATACGTGGATCGACGGGCTCGCCGACGACCTCGAAGCCGTCGCCGCCTTCCGCGCACGCCACGGCGATCGCGTCGTCGTCGATGTCCTCGAAGCCAAGCTCCCCGACGCGCTTCTGGGCCCCGAACGGCTCGACGAACTCTGCGATCTGCTCACCCATGCCGTCGATCTGATCAACGCCGACGGCCCGCCGTCGCTCGCGCCGTTTTTCGAACCGGCGCGGCGCGCATCCTGGCGCGAGGATTTCGCGGCTTTGGGCGGAGCGCTCGCGGCGACCAACACCGCCGAACTGCGCCGCGGGCGCGAACGCTGCCGAGTCGGCGGCTTCAAGCTCCGCTGCGGCGGCGCCGATCCGGCCGCCTACCCTTCGCCCGAGCAGGTCGCCTTCGCGCTCCTGCTCTGCCGCGAAACGAACTCTCCTTTCAAAGCCACCGCCGGGCTGCATCATCCCGTGCGCCGCTTCAACGCCGCCGCCAACGCCACCATGCACGGATTCCTAAACGTCTTCGGAGCCGGCGTGCTGGGGCAGGCGTTGAAGCTCAACGAGGCCGAACTTGCCGCCGTCGTCGCGGACGAAGATCCCGCGCGCTTTTCCTTCGACGGCGAACTTTTCCGCTGGCGCGAACGCGCCGCGACGCGCGCGCAAGTCGAAGCCGCCCGCTCGCTTTGCGTATCCTTCGGAAGTTGCAGTTTCGACGAACCGCGTGACGACCTCAAAAAACTGAACCTGCTGGACTAACGGAGCGTCAAGACCATGAACCCGACCAGCGATCCGAACCTGAAGTGCTGGCTCAAGCTGCCCAAAGATACGCCCTTCTCGATCCAGAACCTTCCTTACGGCGTCTTCGTCCCGCCCGACGACGGCAATCCGCGCGTCGGCGTCGCCATCGGCGATTACGTCCTCGATTTGGCCGAACTCGAACGCCGCGGCCTCGTCTCCGCGACGCCCGGAGCCGCGAAGTACAACCCCAACGAGACGCAGGACTCCTTCCTGAACGTCCTCAACCGGGCAGGCTCGAACACCGTCTTCGACAAGCCTTCCCTCAACGCGTTCATGCGCAGCGGCCCCGTCGCCTGGCACCAGACGCGCGTCTCCGTCAGCAAGCTTCTCAGCGGCGAAGACCCGCGGCTGCAGATGAACGAGGAACTTCAGGAAGCCGCGTTGCGCAACAGAGCCGACGTGGCCATGCGCGTGCCCGTCGAAATCGGGGACTACACCGATTTCTATTCCTCGAAGCAGCACGCCATTAACGTCGGGACGATGCTGCGCGGGCCCGAAAACGCGCTGATGCCCAACTACACCCATCTGCCCATCGCGTACCACGGGCGGTCCGGTTCCATCGTCCCCAGCGGCACCGCCATACGCCGACCCAACGGCCAGACCAAGAAAGACGAAGACGCCGCGCCGGTCTTCGGACCCAGCAAGAACCTCGACTTCGAACTCGAAGTCGGCTTCTTCGTCGGGACGCCGAATCTTCAAGGCCAGCCGATCCAGATCAAACGCGCCGCCGAACACGTTTTCGGCTTCGTGCTCGTCAACGACTGGTCGGCGCGCGACATCCAGAAGTGGGAATACCAGCCGCTGGGGCCGTTCAACGCCAAGAACTTCGCCACCACCGTCAGCCCCTGGGTCGTCTCGCTCGAAGCGATCGCGCCCTTCCGCTGCGCCGGTCCCGCGCAAAATCCCGAACCGCTCCCCTATTTGCGCAGCCCCGGACCGTGGGCCTTCAACATCGAACTGGAAGTCCTGCTTCAAGCGCCGGACATGGTCGAGCCCGTGCGCATCAGCCAGACCAACTACCGCCATATGTATTGGAACATGTGCCAGCAGTTGGCGCATCACACCAGCGGCGGATGCAACCTGCGCACCGGCGACCTGATTGCATCCGGCACCGTCAGCGGCGATGCGCCCGGGAGTTACGGGAGTTTGCTGGAACTGGCCTGGAAGGGCACGAAGCCGATCAAGCTGCCTAACGGGCAAGAGCGCAAGTTCCTGGAGGACGGGGACACCGTGATTATGCGCGGCTATTGCCAAGGCGACGGGTTTAGAGTGGGGTTTGGCGACTGCAGCGGGACCGTGCTCCCCGCGCCGATTTGAGTGGTCATCAGCCGTTGGAAGTAAACCGTCGAGCGCGCAGCGCCAAAGCATCCCTTCACCCTAGCCCTTCAAGGCGCGATGCGCCGTGATGAATCCTTCCCCCCTGTAGAGGAAGGCAGGATGAGGGGTGCCGTGGACGTGGCCGTTGAAGTTGAAGTCACAGCGAAAAGACACATCCGCCTTTGCGCCAAAGGCGCAATCTTCGTTAGCCTAGGACAAGGACCGCGCAGCGGGCCGGCGTCCTAGGTCCGTTTTGAACGCTCCCCTCGACCAAGGCTTAACTCATTAGAGGAAATAATCTTAGAGCAGCGCCACAAGACGCATGGGAACGGTGAGCGGAGAATCTCGTACACACGCCCGGCATGAGCAACGTCTACGGAAGCGACGACACTCCAGGTGGAGACGCGGCACGGTGGTTTGAACGGCTGTCGGCATTTGAACAATCACGCGAGGTCCTCCCATGAAGCGATCGGCGCCGGGTAAAGCGTGGCTTGCCTTATGCGTATGCGGAGTCACGAGCTTGCCGTGCATAAACGTGCGTATTGGGGCGGGCGAGGAACCGGAACAGAAACCGCCTTCCGTACTGGATCGCGCGGCGTTGGACCGGTTGGTTAAGGCGCTGCAAGCGGATGAATTTGCCACGCGCGAGGAGGCCACGGAGAAGCTTAAGGGCCTCGGCGCACAAGCGGAATCCTTACTGCGTGAGGCGCGCAAGCAGTGCGAATCGCCGGAACTGCTGAACCGGCTCAATATGCTGCTCGCGCCTTTCGATCCGGGCGGGATCCTTTGGACATTTCCAGCCCCCGAAACGCAGCCCGTGGTTCAGGACGGGCGGCTCTGGACGAAAAAGGGAGACCACTTGGTCTGCTTGGACACCGCAACCGGCAAACCGCTGTGGGAAGTTCCGCTCAAGGCCTACAGCAATCCCGTGGTCCGCGGAAAACGGATCTTTCTGGCGCGCGACCCAGGCGGACCCGAACGGTCGTGCGAGTTCGTGGCGCTTGACGTGGAAACCGGCAAGACCCTTTGGACGCGTACGCTGGAAGGCGGAAACATCTCCGTTACGCCCCTGGCGAGTTCCGACAAAATCGTGGTCATGCCGCTCTCGTACAAACGCGGCTATGCGACTCATGTCGTCTGTCTGAATCAGGCGGATGGCGCCAGCGTGTGGGAAAAATCGCTGCCGCGCGAACTGGCGCAGGCCCAAAATTCCGCGCTGGTGGGGAATACCCTGCTCATCAGCGCCATGAAGGGCCCCGACTTGAGGACCGTTCACGAACTTCCGGATCCCGATCTATCGGCCCCCATTTACATCTTGCACGCCTGGAACGTGGACACGGGGCTCCCGCTCTGGAAAACCGTCGTGGAAGAAGGATGCAATGTTCCCAATGCCCTGCAGGTTGCCGCGGTGGAAGGTTTCGCGGTGGTCACCGGCGAGAAGGGAACCTATGGCTACAACCTGACCGACGGAAAGCGCCTGTGGGAAAGTGAGCCGTGTTGGAAGGTCGTACTGAACTCACGCTGCACGTATCTGCTTGGCCCCCAGGACCGCTGCCTGAATCTGCGGGATGGCAAAGTCGTCTGGTCCAACCAAGTCTCATCCTACACGTGGGATGTTTCCAGCGAACCCTGCCTCTCGAACAACCGGATTATTAGGGTCGCACTACATGAGGTCACAGGCCTGGATACCGCCACCGGCCAGGTGCTCTGGAAAAACAGCGTTCCGGATCATGCCAGGTATCACTCGAGAATAGCCGTCGCGGACGGGCGGCTATTTGTCATCCTCGAATCGAATACAGGGAAAAAGAAAACGTTGTACTGCTTGCGCGCGGACCCGCTCGGGACACCGAATGAACCCGTTACCCGAAGCACCAGCGGCCGTACGAGCGCCGTGGAAAAAGAATAGCTCCCGCCCGCGCCTCGCGCGCCCTCGACCCGTGCGCCAAACGCGCAACCGTCGATAGCCCAAAGCCATTCGCCCCGCGCGCCGAAACCGGAAAACCCAGAACGATCTCGCCAACCTACGCACACGCGAAACCACTCTGCGCAGCCGGACGCCGAAGGCCACGGAAGGCCGCGTATTTTGGGCCCTCGCACCGCCTGCACCCGTTCAGCCCCTCGCGCATAGCCGCCCGGACACTAAGCACCTGCGTGCAAACATACGCTTTGCAGCAGCGTTTTATAGCAGTTTTATGGCAGAATCGAATTTTTGCTCGACGTGCGCGAGGTGGTATAGACCGCGTTTTCGTCCTTCTAAGTCCTTAAAGTTCGTTCGAAAAGTTGCCGCACAAGAGCACCTCGCTTCGCATCGTGAATGTTCCACGTGGAACATTGGCGTTGTTGTTATGCCCGCGCCACCCCCCACCAACCCCTGTGATATCCCCCGTTTTCCGGAATGACCCGCCCTTGTCGCCACGTCCTACCTTGAGATAGATTGGCCCCACGGAGATGCGTTCATGCTACTCAAGAATTGCTGGATGCTTACGGCACTGATCGCCGTTGCTTTCGCCGCGCACGCCGCCGAACCCAAGGAAGAGCCCACAATGCCCGAACCGAAGACCGAACTCGCCACCTTTGGACAAGGCTGCTTCTGGTGCGCCGAAGCCATCTTCGTACGCATCGACGGCGTCTCGAAATCGGTCAGCGGCTACATGGGCGGGAAGATCGAAAATCCCACGTATAAGCAGATCTGCAATGGAGATACAGGACACGCCGAAGTCATTCAGGTGACCTACGATCCGGCCAAAGTCAGCTTCGATAAGCTCCTCGACGTCTTCTTCACTTCCCACGATCCGACCACGCTCAACCGCCAAGGCAACGACGTCGGAACCCAATACCGCAGCGTGGTTTTCTATCACTCCGAAGCGCAGAAAAAGCAGGCCGAAGCCGCCAAGGCCAAGTGGAATCAGTCGGGCAAGTTCCGCAACCCGATCGTCACCGAAATCAGCCCCGCGCAGACCTTCTACAAGGCCGAAGACTATCACCAGGAATACTTTAAGCTGAACCCCAACCAGCCCTATTGCCGCGCCATCATCGCCCCGAAGGTGGAAAAGCTCGAAAAGGAACTGGGCAAGAAGTAGCCGCGCCGTACGAATCGAAAAGAAGCCCTATTGAGCTGCATCACCCGCGCCCGCAGAATCGTCTTATTTCGTGAGGACGCCGTGACTTACAAAGGTTAGTAACGTATGAACCGTGGGGGCGGGGCCGCACCCACTCTTATGAGATCTGCCGACGCACGCGCACGAGGTCGCACCTTCGCCTTAACTCAAGCTAAGGGCTTGGGTTACGTGCACGCCGCCACCCTCGCGCTGGCCTTCTGCCTAGCCTTGCCAGCCGCCCTGCGCGCCGCCGAAGCGACGATCCAGCTCCCCGAAGCCCAAGGCGCGCTCCTCGGCCCAGACGATACGCTCGAACTGAACTTGGTCCTGAATGCACCCGCCGCCGGGATGCAAACGCAAGCTCCTCAAGTACTTGCATACCTATTGGCCACCGGCCAAGCCGCGCCCGAGCCTGCCGCCGCGGCCCATGGACGCGTCTTCTCCTGGGCCTCCCCCACCCAGTCCGGAACCTGGCACTTGCACGTCCGCGGCCTCACGCCGCCCGGCGACGGCGAGGCCTGGGACCTGCTCCTGAGATGGTCCTGGCCGGGCACGAAAGTCCAAGGCGAGCAACGACTTCCGGGCGCGATCCGCTTTCGCACCGGCTTGCCCGATGTGGTCTTGCTCTGTGACGGTTCGCTCTCCATGGGCCGCAACGATCCCGAACGCCTCCGCGTCGAAGCCGCGCGGATGTTCGTCCGCCTCGGCTGGCGCTCCGGCGGCATCGGGCGCGTCGCTGTCGCCCAGTTCGACGACCATACGCGCGTGCTTTTGCCGCTCACGCCGGTCGATCAACCGGCGCACTTCGAGCCGGCGTTCGAGAACCTCCGCGAAATGGGCCAGACCGATATCAACGGCGGCATCCGCTTGGCGCTTAAGCTGTTGCAAGAAGGCGCCCAAGGCCGGCGCTCCGCCATCGTGCTCCTCAGCGACGGCAAGCAGGAGCCCGGCGACTACGCCGATGTACACCTCGAAGCCAAAGCCGCCGGCGTCCCGATTCATACGCTCGCGCTGGGCGGCACGGCCGACCGCGAACTCCTCAAGCGCATTGCCGACGAGACCGGCGGAACCTTCAGCAGCGCCGCGAGCGGACAGGAATTGCTGCATCTATACGGCGCGGTGGCCGGACGCATCGCCGGCGGCCGCACGGTCCTGAGCACCCGGCTTAACTCCAACGCGAGCACCAACTTCCCCGCCGACGGCTCGATCCGCTCGCTCTCCGCCAGCGCTTTGAGCGACCGAGCTGGCGTACTGAACCTGAAAGATCCGCGCGGCGCGGCTTGGCCCAGCGAAGCGCGCGCGCATGCGGTCCTGTATCTGCAATGGCCGGCTATCGGTGCATGGGAAACGAGTTGGCAAAGCCCCGAAGCCGCCGCCGCGAATCTGGAACTCTCGGCCCAGACAGCCCTTTATCCGCTCTTCTTCCGCGCGCAGCCGGTTTCCGGAGCGGCCCTGGAACTCGACGCCGATCTGCCGCGCGCCGCCTTCTCGCTGGCCGAAGGCGCGGGGCTCGTGCCCGAAGCGCGCGTCGAACTTACGCTTTACGTGAACGGCTCGCGGACGCCGCTCGAGTCCGGCGTGCTCGCAGCCTCTGCCGGCGACGGACTTTACACGGCGCTCTTCGAGAAGCTCGCCGCCGCGCAACTCCCCGACGGCACGCGCGGCGAAGTGCGGCTCTTGGCCCAAGGCCCGCGCTTGGCCGACCAGCCCTTTCGGCGCGAAGCGACCTCCGCGTGGGTGCTTCGCCGCAGCGCGCGCCGCTCGCTGGAAGCACCGAATGCGATTGACTTTGGCGTACAAGCTTCGGGCTCGTCCCTTAGCGCGCCGTTGAACCTCCGCATGCGCGGACGCGGCGGTCCGTTCGGAGCGCGGCTCGAGGGCCTCGACGCGCACGTAGCGCTGCCCCAAGCGCCCGAACTCGCCGGCGTCCCCGAACGCCTGGAAGCGCAAGGCTCCGCGCAACTTACGCTGAACGTAACGCTTCCCGAAGCGCTCCCGCCGGGCGTCTACGGCGGGCGCATCGCGCTGCGCGTGGACGCCGAAGGACGCGACGAGCCGCTTGAGGCCGCCGTCCCGTGGCGCGTGGAAGTCACCGCTCCGGCGCTCGTCCTCGAACCGCAGGCGCTGGAGTTGGGGCCGCTCTGGCCCGGCGAACACGCCAACGTCGCGCTGCGCGCCGCGACCGACGCCGGACGCCTGCGCGTCTTCCCGTTCCAACTGCGTGACGAGAACCGAGTTACCTTCGCGCATCCGGCCGCATGGCAACCCGCGGCGCCGCTGCGTGCCGCGCGCCCAGCCTTGAAGCTGCTCGACGCGAACCCGGCGCTCGTGGCGCTGGATCGAAATGGCCAAGCCTTCGAACTCGATTTCATGGTCGCGCACGACGCCGTGGCCGGACCGTTCGAAGCACGCGTGGTGCTGCGCGATTTCGACGGCGTCGAACGCGCGAGCATTCCCGTGCGCGGGCGCGTCCGCGCCACCGCGCTGGTGCTGGAAACCGAACCCGCGCTGGGACGCTTGGAACCCGGGGACCGCGAAGAGTTTCCGTTCGCGTGGCGGCTCGATCCGGCTCCGCCTGGAGGGCTTTTGCCGGCGGCGAGCTTCCGCAGCGGCGGCGACGATCCGGAACGCGGAACGGCGCTGGCCCGCGTCGGCGCGGACGGTCCCACCGGCGTCTTGACGCTGAACGTCGCCCAGCCCGCCCCAGCCGGCCCGCTCACCGGCTGGATCGAACTGCGCCGCGGTCCTGCGCTGCTCGTAAGCCGTTGGCAGGCCGAGGTTATTGCGCCGGCGTTGACACTCGATCCGCCCGAATTGGACTTCGGCTTCTTGCGGCCGGGGCAGACCAAGAGCCTCCCGCTGAACGTCGCGCTGCGTGCCGCGCGCGGCGTGCGCCTCCTGCCGGAGTTGCCGCAACCTCTGGCCAAGCCGCGCTTTCCCGAGATGCAACTAGAAGACGCGCTGAGCACCACGCTCCAGCCCGCGGACCTGTTCCCCGGAGGCTCGCTTGCCCGCGAAGCGCGCATCGCCGTTCCCGAAAGCGCGCAAGACGGGCTCTACGCTTCGGCGCTCTTGCTGCGCACGCGCTTAGGCGAAGTGCGCGTACCGGTGCGCGTGCGCGTCCAAAGCCCGATTCCGATCCCGCCTTTCCACGTCACGCCCACCGAAGTCACGCTGCGCATTCTGGATAGCGTGCCCGAAGCGCCGCTCACCCTGGTGCTGACCAGCCACCGCGACGAAGATTTGGCGATCCAACTGCACGCCGAACCCGGACCGGGATCGGCCCAAGCCTACGCCATGATTTTGGATGCCGCGGGCCGAGGCGCAGCGGAAGCCAAGCGCGAACTCCCGGGCCGCGCGCGGCTTAGCGTGCTGATCCAAGCCCATCCCGATGCCGTGGACGGCGAGACCGGACTGGTCGTGCTCGAAGGCGAACGCGAGCGCCAGGCGGTCCGCGTGCGCATCGAACGCGTGGACAGTCCGCCCACCGCCGCCGCGCCGCGCGCTTCGCCGCTCCTCGATTTCTTCGACTGGGTGCGCCTGCTGGTCCTCTTACTGCTTTTGCTGCTGGTACTTCTGGCACGCGCGCTGCTCAAACGCCGCTGGGTGCGCTACGCGACCTACGCGATGCTGCTTCACGCGGCCTTCTTCCTGATCGCCATTCCGCCGGGACAGATGGTCGGCGCGCTGCCCGAATCGGTGCAGATCACGCTCCTGACGACGCAAGACGATTGGGGCGGCGCGCTCTCGCCCGAACAGCGCCGCCGGCTCGACGAACTAGGCGCTTCCGCCGAGGCCGGTGGGGGCGCGCAAGCCGCCGCGGCCGAATCGGCTCCGCCCGGCGCCGGCGGGCACGATCTCCTTCAACCTGAAGACCTTACCAGCGCCGCCGCCGCACCCGCCGCCGCCGCACCGCTGGCCTCCGCGCAACTCGAAGCCGCCGCGCCGCCACCGCCCGCGCCCGAAAGTTCGCGCGCCGCGCCTTCGGCCCTCGCCGACGACGCTCCGCTCGCCGCGCTCCCCGTCGATCGACCGGTGCCTGCGCCGGCTCCGCAAATGCCGCAGCCGCAACCGGTTCGAGCCGAATCCAGCGGCCCCGTCTTCGCTTCCGAACCGGCCTTGGAACTGCCCAGCCGCGATCCGCGCGAAGCGCAACCGCGCGCCGCGCCCGAAGCCGCTTGGACGCCGCCGCAAGCATCGGCGCAGACCGCGGTTGCGCCGCGCACCCCGGTACCGGTGCAGGAACGTCCCACACGCGAAGCGCCCGCCGTCTCGGATCTGCCGTTCTTCGAAGCACCGCTCGACGCGCCCGCCGTCGCGCAGGCCACGCCGGCGCCGGCCGCCGCGCCAAGCCCCGAAGCGCGCACGACTTCCGTCTCCGGCTCGGCGCCGTCCGTGCCTGCGGCCTCGACTTTGGCATCGTCCGTAACCACGCGCACAACCGGAAGCGCGCCGAACGCGCAACCGCTGGCGTCCAGCACCCTTGGAGATTCCCAAGCGCCTTCGTTCGCCGCGGCGCTCAGCGGTCCCGCGCACGCCGGACAGGCCGCCGGCAGCGTCGAACGCTCCGGCCGCGGCGCGGCCGGCGGATCGCCGGGCGATCCCGCCCTGGACTTCGGCGCGCCTAATACAGGCGCGGCCGGAATCGGTTCGCAGCCGGGCGCAACCGGAAGCGGCAGCGGTCCGCAGGCGCGTCCCGGCGCACGCGGTTCGGGACTCGGCGCGTTGCTGGAAGGCGGTGCGGGCAACGATCTTGCCGCGCTGGGACGCCTCACCGGTACGGGCCTCTCGGACGCCGGCGGTCCGCGTGCGACGCACGGCGGCTTGGCGCCCGGACCGCAAGCCGGCTCCGGAAGCGGAATCGATTCGACCGCGGGCACCGCAAACGGCACGCAACCCGGCGCTACCTGACGCGCCGCATGCGGCAGCGGTAAAGGCGATGCTCCGTTGGATTTAGGCGCCGCACCCGGCCACGGCGGGCGCGGCCAGACGCCCGGTCCGGGCGCCGTCGACGCCGGAAAAGGAGCCGGCCGCGCCGAAGCCGCCGGAAGCGGCCTGGGCTTCGGCGGTGCGTTCGGCCCCGGCAGCGGAACCGATCGGGCCGGACTGCCGGGCGGGATGCCTTCGGCCGGCCCTTCGATGCCGCGCACGCAACCCTATGACTCGCAAGCCGATTACGCGCTCGCCTGGGCCGACGGCAAGTCGCGCGATCCCAGTCTGAGTCCCGGGCCCAGCGCGCGGAACACCGGCCTGCGCCCGCAGTGGGGGCATCCCACGCACGCTTCGCTGAAGCTGGTGTTGGGCCTCGCGCGCCACCGCGGCGACTGGAACAGTTCGCCGACGGCGCTCTTCCATTTGGCCGCGGCCTTCCGCGAACGCTGCGGCTTGCCCGACGTGACCGTCGCCGTCCGCGAAGTGGGGCTCGAAGACCGCGTGGCGCTGAACGCCTGCACGTTGGTGCTCCTGACCAGCAACGATCCGGTTCCGCTGAACCCGTTGGAAGAGAAAGGCTTGCAAGCGTATCTCGCGCAAGGCGGCACGCTCTGGGTCAACGATTCCAGCGCCAGCGGCGACGAACGCTTCGACCGCGCGTTCCTGGCCCAGTTGGCCAAGCTCTGGCCGCACGCGCCTTTGCGGCTGCTGCCGTCCGACCATCACGTCTTCGCCAGCGCGTACGAGTTGCGCGAAGGCTACAAAGGCTATCGCATCCCGCCGGGAGATAAGTTCCGCGAGCAGTTCTTCCGCGGCCTGGACCTGCCCGGCGGCGCCGGCGAAGCGCGCACGGCGCTCTTCTATACGCGCAACGACTACGCCGACGGCCTGGAAATCGATCCGCGCATGACCGCCGGACGCCTCTCGCTCACCGATCTGACGCCCGACGAAATGCTGGAAGGTTCGTTGCGCGTAGGAATTAACCTGATCGCGTATGCGCTGAAGCACGATGCGCCGCGCTTCCCGCCGCCGCCCGAAGGCAGCGCGCACGACCGTAAGCTTTACCGCTACGAAGGCCCGCCGCTCCCGGTCTTCGATTCTTTCGTCGTCGCCGAAGCCGGCGGCTTAAGCTGGAAAGTCGAGGACTGGGGCAGCCCCGCGATTCTCGAAGCCGCGCGCACAGGCGAGTTTGGCGGTTTACGCGTGCGTTTCCAAGGCAGCGCGAAGATGAAAGCCGCCGTCGCGCGGGAACTGGATCTCGACCTGAGCGCCGCGAAGGCGCTGGTCTTCGACCTGCACAGTTCGCTGCCGCACGGGATCAACGCCGCACTGCTGTATCAGACCGCGCCGGAATTCGCGGGCTTCGAGACGCGCCCGGTCTTCGTTCGCCCGGGCTGGAACCGCGGCCTGCGCTTCCCCTTAGAGCTGGACGATTTCAAGAGTTCCAAGAACGAGTGGAAGACCTACGACACGCCGTTCCGGCCGCGCACGCAGGTCCGGAGGCTGGCGATCCTGCTTTACAATCAGGATGCGGCGGGGACGGTGCTATTGCAGAATCTGCGGATCGAGAAATAGTCCGCCGAATGTTGAGCAGAATGCCAACCGCAGGAACTCCAACGGCTTACGGAATCTGATGGATCAGAATACGTCCGGTGAAAGTGCCGGTCTTTTCGCGTCCGACGGCGACGACGAGCGTATCGCCGCTGGCCACCAGCTTGCGCTTCTTGGCCTGCCGCACGCCTTGGTGCAGGACTTCGCTGGTGTGCCGCCAGCGCTGGCAAGGCAGCGGCGTGACTCCCCACAACAGCGTCATGCGCCCCACCGCGCGCGAATCGGGACTGAGCCCCAGCACCGGGACCCGCGGGCGTGAGGAAGACACGTAGCGCGCGGTCGTACTGGAATGCGTAACGGCCACGATCGCACGGACTTGCATGCTGCGCGCGATCTTCTCGACACCCAGCGCCAGCGCGTCGTGCAAACTCCCCAGATGCGCCTCGCGGCCCACATCCTTATAGTAAAGGTCCGCGCCGAGCTTGAAGCGTTCGGCCTCCTCGGCGATGCGGCTCATCGTCGCGACCGTCTCGACCGGATACTTGCCGACGGCCGTCTCGCCGCTGAGCATCACCGCACCGGTGCCGTCGAGAATCGCGTTCGATACGTCGCTCACCTCGGCGCGCGTGGGGCGCGGATGCTGGGTCATCGATTCGAGCATCTGCGTGGCGGTGATGACCGGCGTGTCGAGGCGGTTGCAGAGCTGGATCAGGCGCTTCTGAATCGGCGGAACGCGCTCGAAGGCCAGTTCGACGCCCAGATCGCCGCGGGCGACCATGATGCCGTCGCTGGCTTTGACGATCTCCTCGAGTTGTTCCAGGGCTTCGGGCTTTTCGATCTTGGCGATCAGCCATGGCGCGAACTCGACCTTCGCAAGCCGCTTGCGCACCGGCGCGAGGTCTTCGGGACGGCGAACGAAGGAAAGCGCCACGAAATCGACGCGGTTCGCGATGCCCCACTCGAGGTCCTGCAAATCCTTCTTCGTCACGCTGGGGATGCTCAGCTTCGCGCCGGGCAGGTTCAGTCCTTTGCGGCTCTTGAGCGTGCCGCCGCTGGCGAAGCGGACCTTCACACGTCCGCGCGAGATGGAAAGCACGTGCGCTTCCATGCCGCCGTCGTCGAAGAGCATGCGGTCGCCGCGCGTCAAATCGTCGGCGAGCGCGGGATATTCGATCGGGAGCGCCCCGGCTGGCGCTTTGCCCCCGCGCTTCACGGAAGCCAGCGTGACCACCTCGCCGTCGGCGATCTCGACGGCGTCGCCCGGCAGCGTGCCGACGCGAATCTTGGGTCCGCAGAGATCCTGGAGGACACCGACGGGAACCCCCGCGGATTCGGACGCGGCGCGCAGTTCGGCCAGCATCCGGGCGTGGGCCTCGTATTCGCCGTGGCTGAAATTGAGGCGCGCGACGTTCATGCCCGCGCGGATCATGCGTTCCAGCGTTTTGCGGTTCGAACTCGCGGGGCCCAGGGTGCAGATGATCTTCGTGCGGCGAAAGCACGCGTTCGGCGACGGCATGGTTGATTCCTCGATGCGAAGGAATAGCGTAATCGCGCGCCCAGCGAATGCCACGTTCAAGAACTCCCGCGTGCGGGGTTCTCGCGGTAGAATGAAAGCAACGGTAAAGGAGCGCCCCGGATGCGGCTTCAAGCGTGGCTGATTTTGAGCGTCGTGCTGTGCTGCGGCCACCTGCGTGCCGAAACGGCCGCCGAACAGGCGCGCGCCGGCGGCGAACTTGTGGAACTGCGCGGGTATTCGATCCTTCGGCTGACGGGCTCTGACTCGCGCAGCCGCGGTTTCGCGCACGGCTACTACCTGGCCGAGCACGTGATCGGAAGTCTCGACGACGCCCTGCGCAGCCTGCCGTGGTTCGGCGCGGATTCGTACGAGCAGCAATTGCGCCCGTGGTCGGCGAACAAGTTCCACTGGGACGCCGACGCGAAAGACGAATTGGCCGGCCTGTACGCGGGGATGCTCGCCCGGCTGGGGCCCGAGCGCCTGCGCAGCGTGGTGCTCGGCCGAGCGCTGCAACCCGACGACTTATTCGCGATCAACTGCATCGCGGACTGGTTCGGGCCGGCGTGCTCGGGCTTCACGGCGTGGGGCAAGCTGACGCCGGACGGAAAGGTGATTCACGGCCGAAACCTCGACTTCCCCATCGGCGGGCGCGCGGTCTCGAATCAGGTGATCCTCGCCGTCGCGGCGCTGCCCGAACGCGAAGGACGCCCCGCGCGGCGCGCGTGGATCGGCGTGGGCTGGCCGGGGCTGGTGAGCCTGTATTCGGGCATGAACGACGCGGGGCTGGTCTGCTGCTTGCACGATTCGAACAACGTCAAGCACGGCGGCGCGGACGAAGGGTTCGTCGCGCGCGGCGTGCTGCTGCGGCGCATCCTGGAAAGCGTGGACCCGCGCGCGGGCGATCCTGGCGCGGCTTCGGCCAAACTGGCGGCCGAGCGCCCCACCGCGTGCGGCAACCTCTTTCATCTGAGCTGGCCCGGCGGAGCGGGCGATCTGCCGCCGGCGGCGGTGCTGGAATTCGACGCGCAGGACCGCGACGGCGGGGAGGCGGTGCAGATCCGGCGCATGGACGCTTCGCAGCGGCTGGTGGTGACAAACCATTATTGCGTGCGGCGCGCGCCGCAAAGCTGCGACCGCTTTGCGCAGATCGGCCTCGCGCTGGGGCTGCTGGCGTCGCAGTCGCAGCCCATCGGCGTGCCCGAAGCGCGGCGCGTGCTGATCGCCGGAAAACTCGCCGCCGCCGCGCACACGCTGGTCTTCGAACCCGCCGATCTGCGCATGACCGTCTCGGTCACGCGCGGCAACGTGCTCTCTCCGCATGCCGCGGGGACAACCTTCACGCTGGCCGAACTCTTCGCGAAGCCCTGATCCGGCGCCGCCCTATTCGTTCGGCAGATCGGCGAACGGCTTCCCGGCCGCGTCGGCAATGCGGAAGCAGAAGCGCAGCTTGCCTTGCGGGATGCCGGCCTTGATCAGGATTTCGTTCTCGCCGTTGCGCAGCGTGACCTGCGCGATGCCTTGGTCTTTCTCGTTGCCCGGAAAGCGTTCGGCCACCACGCGCCGGCCGTTGACCCAGATCGAGATGCCGTCGTTGACGCCGAAGAAGAGCAGCGCGCTGCGTTCGGTCGGCACGTTGAACTTACGGTAGGCGTAAGCGAAGTACGGGGCACGCTCCAGATCGCGGCGCTGGTCCTTCTCGAAGGGCTCCAGCAGCGCATCGCCCAATTCCATCCACTGGCTCTTGCCCTTCTTCGGATCGTTTTCGTTTTTGAGCGCCAGCCAGGTCAGCTCTTTCGTGAAGGGGCCTTCGACTTTCCAGTTCAAGTCCACGTTGCGCTCGGGGTCCATGACCTGATCCAGGCCGCGGCGTTCGCCCAGCGCCTGGAACGGCCCGATGACTTGCCAGCGCGTCCAGCAAGGCGCGTACTTGGCGTAGAATGCGCGCTGCGCGTCACGGGAAAGCTTTAGCGTCGTCATCAAGTCTTCGCAGCGCAGCGTGGTATTGGCGGTTCCGTCGCGCGAATAGAGTTCGCGGAGGTAGTCGAAGATGGCCAGCGCGTTGGGCGTACCCGGATGCCGGCGCAAGAAATCTTCCAGTTCGCGGATCGAATCGCGTACGGCTTGATCGCCTTGGTACGTGTTCAGGATACGGCGCAAGAAGGTCCAGCTCTCGGGGCTGTCCGGCACCAAGTCCGCAACTTCGCGGTATAGCTTGCGGTACGCTTCATGGTCGGGCGCCTTTGCGGCCACTACGTTGGGATCCTTGAAGCTGAACCACATCTTCCAGCCGGGCTCGTTCAGGTGGCTGTTCAAGAGCCCCTTGTTGGCGCCTGCCGACCAGGATTTCTGGCCCGACTTCACCGGCGCGCTCTCCAGCTTCAACGCGTTGCCTTCCAGCGGGAACTTATCCGGGAGCGCGTCTTCGATCAGAACCTGTTCCTTACCTGCCACCGTGACCGAGACCCGGTCCCAATGGCACTTTCCGCCGAACGAAGTGAACGCCATGGCGGCGATGTCGAGGCCGTCGAGTTCCAAATCCATGGCGCGGATCTCCAGTTGCGTCCACTGCCCGGGCGGCGGAAGGTCGCCCATGCGCCTCGATTCGACACTGCCTTCGCGGCCCCAGCCCACCTTATTCTCGCCCCAGTACGCGCGGCGATTCCAATTCTGGCCCACCGGGAAGAACTGCACCATCAGCATCTGCGGCGGCTCCTTAGGATCGGGGTAGACCCAAAGGCGGAGCACGCGACCGGCCAGCGCGTCGATGGTCTGCTCGGGAACTTTCGCGCTCTTGGCGAATGCCACCGTCGCCTGCCGCGGTTCGCCCGCGCCCAGCCTACGATTGGCATCTTCCAGCCAGGACAATGCGCGAATGGTGTTGATGCTTTCGGGATGCGCCTTGACGAAGTTCTCCAGTTCGATCTTGCGCTCGCCGTACGCCTTGAGGCCGCGTTTGCTGCGCAGGATCAACTCCAGGTACTGCAGCGATTCGGGCGCGTCGGGAATCTTCGCGATCACCTTGCGGTAGCGTTCGACCTTTTCGGTCGAGATATCGAGCAGCGAGAGGCGTCCGAGTCGCGGCAGGATCAACTGCGGGCTGGTGACACCGGCCCCCCACTCCACCGCGGTTTCGACCCCTTCGCCGTCGTCGTCCAGCACGGCCAGGCCGAGGTAGATTTCGTTCTCCCGGCCCGGGCGCTTGCGCGCGTCGCGGCGGATCAGCGGCCAAGGCAGGAGCAGTTCGTAGCGCAGACCTTTTCCGTCCGGCGCGCGGTTGACGCGCCCGGTCACGCTTACCGGAGTCTCATCCTGAGATCGCGTGACCGTATCGATCACCGTGCGACCGTCGACCAGCGCCATGGAGCAGACCAGATCCTCGCTGCGGTCGTAGCCGTAACGCGGCTCGGACAGGCCGTTCAGCCCGATGCGCAGACTGTCGGCACTGGCCAGTTCCGCGCCGGAAAGCGGCGGCTGGAACTTGTCGTCGCGCACATCCACGGCCAGGAAAATACCATCTTCGTTCCAGCCGGCGTAAACCTTGGCGGACAGATCGTCCGCGCCCTTCCACGCCGCCGCATCGCCCAAGGAGAACGCCTGTGCGGGATCGGCGAGGTTCAGCGGTTCGCTGCCGGACCACTCGCTCAGGTCGCCGTCGGCCTTGGCTCCGCTTGGCGCAAGGAACGCTTCGAGCGTGAGCGGCGCCAACTCGGCCAGCGCGCGGCGCGTTTCGCGATGCGTGGCCGGAGGCAACTTGCCGTCTTGCAGCGCGGCTTGCAGCCGTGACGCCGCCGCCGGCCGCGTTTTCTCGTTGGGCGCGAACGCGAAGAGCCCTTCCTGCCCTCCGATCAGGAAAAGCGGCCACATGGGCCGAACTTCGCCGATCCAGCCATGGCCCTGCGGATGGCGCAACGGCGTCACCGGCAAATCGCGGTCGTCGAGCATCTGCCCCGTTTCCCAGTCGTACGTGCGCAGCACGTAACGCTCCGAGGCGCCCCATCCGCTGCGCGTGTACAGGAGGTACAGCATGCCTTGCCAGCGTTGTGCCGAACGCAAATGGTGATTCTGAGCATCTTCGGGGCGAAGTTCGATGCGCCAGATCTCCTTCGTCTCCTTGGCGCCGAAGGCTCCGTCCAGGCGCGTAATCAACTTGCTCCAATCGCCCTGAAAGACCAGCCAGCCGTCGTCGTACTTGATCTGCCCGCCGGCTATATCGTCGATCTGCTTTCCGGTCATCAAGTCGAAGGTCATGCGGCGCCAACCGCGGTTCTTGCCGTCGCGTTCGTTCCCGTGGTATACGACCGTGTTGCCCGAGATTTCCAGCCCCAGGTCGGCATAGCCGCTCGCGTCGAGCCGTTCGACGCGCGTACCCCACAGCTTCTTGCCCTCGACCAGATCGACACCGAACAGCGCGTTGTAGCCGTGACGGTACACGGCCACCTTTCCGTCCTCGGAGACGCGGACCTGATTCCAGTGCGGCGGTTTGTCGATGCGCGAACTCGTCAAGCGCCGGCCGGTCGTAGCATCCCAGATGAAGCAGTTCAATTCTTCCCGCCGGTGCACGCGCAATTCGACCAGCTTGTCGGCCGCAAAGCGCAGCAGGACGTTGGACCGGTCGCGCATTTCGTGCGCCCAGACTTCCTTCAAGGTGGCGAGGTCGTACACGAAGACGCCGTCGCCGGCGGCAAACGCGATGTACTTCTCGTTGACGGCGATCTGCCCGAAGCGGTCGGCGTTCGCACGCCCGCGGCGGCGGCGCTTGTCGGTGGGCAACCGCACCACGCCCAAGGGCTCGCCGCTGAGCCGGTCCAGGACGCGCAATTCGCGCGGACCGCGCGCCACCAGCACGCGCGGACCCACCGCGACGTGATCCACGTCCACGCCCGCGTACCCGCGCCAGAGCAGCTCGCGTTCCGCCGAAATGCGCAGCGCCAGGATCTCGTTGTCCGAGAGCACGTACAGGCGGTCCTTTTCCAGATCCGGAGCGGTGAGCAGATCGGGATTGCGCCCTTCGATCTGCCACGCGTAGGTCAAAAGACCCGCCGGCGGGAGCGCCGGCGCAACCGGGACTTCGGGCGGCTGACCCAAGCGCGTGCGAATCGAGGCGCTGAGAATCGGCTTACGCACTTCCCACTGCCCGCCGGGCGCGCGAAGCATCTCCGGCTGCGTGGCGAGGATTTTATCGAGATCGGCCAGCGCTTCATCCTGCCGTCCCAGGCTGGCCAGCGCCGCCAGCCGCCCGCTTAGCGCCGCCAGCGCTTGGCCCGGCTCTTGCGTCAGCGCCACGCCAAAGCGTTCGGCCGCGGCCTCGTGCTTGCCTTCGGCGGCCAGTGCGCGCGCTTCCTTTAAGGGCAGCGCGACCGGCGGCGTGCCGGGAGGTCCCAGCGCTCCGACATCGTCCTCCGTTACGCCCACGATGCGCTGGGCGGTTACGGTCAGGTTGGCCAGCGGACCGATGCGTGGATCCCAGGCGTAGCGCGAGAGCGGCGCGCCGGTGCGCGCGTCCAGCAGGCGCAGCCCCAAGTCGGTTGGCAGGTACAAGACGCCCCCCGAATACCCGGGGCGACCCACCAAAGACTCTGGCGTCAGGTCGTGCGACCAGACCGTCGAACCGCTGTCCATATCGATGGCCGCGACGGTGCGGTCGGCGACGAGCAAACGGTTTTCGCAAGCACCCACGACGAAGCGCGCGTTTCGCAGGGGCTGCGACCAGCGCACCGCGCCGCCTCGGCGTTCCAACGCGAACAAACCGCTACCGTCCTTCGGCGCGAGGACGACCACTTCTTCGCCCAGCACCGGCGACGTCGCCCCGCGCGCCATGAGCTTCAAGTATTGCGCCGGCATGTCCCGCGTGTAGTCCACGTTGCCGTAATCGAAGCTGCGGACTTCCAGGCGCGGATAGCCCACCATCCAGACCAGTTCCCCGGTGAATGCGTTCAGCGCCGCGACCGTGTTGCAGCCCGTCGCGGTGTAGACCACGCCGCCGTCGGCCGCAGGCGGGCCCAACTGCATCGAACTGCCGAAGTACTCGTCGCCGATCTTCAGCCCCGTGGAGCCCGTGACCAGATTGCGCCGCCAGCGGAACCGCCCGGTCTCGGCGTCCAACGCCGCGACGCCGTGCGTGTTCATGTCGTTGCCTTCCATGAAGACCGCCAGCGCCAGACCGTAGGCAATCAGCGGATCGCTCAGCCAAATGGCGCGGTTCAGTTCCGGGACCGACGCGGTGCTCCAGCGTACTTTCCCGTTTTGGGCGTTGTAGCAGCGCAGCGCCGACTGCTTGCCCGATTGGACGCGCAGGTAAACCTTGTCCTGATGCACCGTCGGGCAACTCACCGGATGCCCGCTGAAGCCCCGGTTCTGCAGCCGCCCCGTCGAATTCCAGGCGGCCGACCACAGCTCCCTCCCCTTCTCCAAGTCGTAAGCGAAAAGCCATTCGGGCGAACTGACGAAGAGCCGGCCGTCGGCGGCGATGGGATGCGACGGCAGATGCAGGTAGGGATCGGGGTAGAAGCGCGTGCGCGCCACGTCGGCGCTTTCGGAACCCAGCAGCGGATGCGCCCACGCCAGCCCGCCGGGCTCGGGATGCGGCGCCGTCACCGGAGCGCCGGTGCGGCGCATGCCGCCGCCCAGCGTCGCGGCGGCTTCGAAGCGCCCGTCGTCGGCGCCTTCGCCCTGCTGCGCGGCCTGCTTGCGCAATTCCTGAGCGTACGCTTTGACGGCGATTTCCTTGCCGCCCACGGTCAGCGTGGCGGCCGCAAAATCCTGCTCCAGGCTGTCGATGGCCTTGCGCGCCGCGGCGATGTTGCCGTCCAGCATCAGCGTGCGCGCATACTTCGCGGCGACGAGCGGCGCCGGCGTCTCGGGCTCTTCGCGGTATTCGCGAAGCAGGATGCGAAAAACCGCCGCCGCCTGCCCGTATGCGCCGCGGTCGAGGTACAGGTTGCCGGCGCGGTTGAGCGCGCGCGCGGCCACCGGCGTGTAGTAGTAGGTGCCCGCCAGGCTTTCGAGCAGCGCCGGATCTCCGTCGGAGAAGGCCTGCGCGTACGCCTGCTCGGACGCGCGCTGCACCACTTTGCGGTAGACCGCCAGCGTATCGGGGCCCAGGTGCTGCAAGAGCGCGCGGATGTACTCGCGCACCCCCACGTACAGCGGCGCGAAGCGGTCGTCGCGCACGCGAATCAGCGCTTCCGATCCGGCCCGGACCACATCGCCCAGGTTGCGCAGCGCGCGCTCGACGTCCTCGGCGCCGCCGGCCTGCATCTGGCGCTGCGCCGCCTCGATCGCATTCTGAATTTCGTTTCGCGTGTCGAACGAGAGGCGCTCGGGGCGGTAATCGCTGGCATACGAAAGTCCGCCCGAGGCGAAACGCTCGACGTGATCGTCCCACGGATACTCGCGCAACGCGCGCCGGAATAAGGGCTCGGACTCGCGGCTGAGGCTGAAGTTCTGCCGCAGCACCCCGCGCGCGATCAGCGCCTGCGGCACGCCGCTCCCCGAAGGCGGGTACGTCGCCAGCGCATGCTGCAGCAAGGCATCGGCCGATTCGGTCTCGCCGTCGGCCATCAGCGCGCCGAAGAGGCGCTGCGCGGTGGCCCACATCTGCGAATCGCGTTCCGGGAAATCGGCGCTCAATTCCAGGCGCTTCAGGAAGCCGCGCCAGAAGTCCGCGGCTTCGCCGTGCATGCCGTACTCGCGCAGCCGGTCGCCCGTCCAGTATCCGATCTCCCAGCGGATGCCCGTATGCGCCGGCCACAGCATCCCCAGCGAGTCGCTCATGCGCGCGGTGGCCTGCGGCCCCGTCTTCCAGTGCGTGAAGCGCGACCACCACCACAGGCCGTCCCAGGCGTCGTAGAGGTTGCGGACGGCCCCGAAATCGCGCAGCAGCCACGAATAGCGCAGCAGCGCCGTGGCCACCATGGGTTCGTCGCAGAAGCCCGCGCGCAGCGGGAATTCGCCGTCGTCTTCGGGCGAGATCAGCTTGACCGAGAGGCGGTGCTTGCCGGGCTTGAGAGCGACTTCGATGCGGTCCTTATCCAGCCGGTAGTAGTTCTCGGGGCGTTCGGCCACGCGCTGCCCGTCGATATACGCGTACCAGCCTTCGCGGGCGGCGATCGTCAGCGTCGCTTTGCGGGCTTCTTTGACTTCGAACTCACGCGCCGCCACCACCACGCCGTTCTTGCAGTCGCCCAGAAGCTTGCGCAGATCCTGCCCCAGTTCGGTCCAATGCTGGTCGCTTTTCAGTTCCACCCAGCCCTTCTGCCCGCCGCGGCCTTTGTATTTCGCGTTCAGGTCGGCGTTGGCCTCCGGCCCCAGTTCTTCGCGCTCGGCCGAGCCGTCGGGATTATCGAAAGGTCCGATCGCGTGCCACGATCCCTGCCACGCCACGTCGCCCACCGCAGGACCCAACTGGCTTTCCAGTTCTTTCAAGGCGGCGGCGAACGCGCGCGGCTGCTTGGTGGCGGGATCCTGCGACGTGGAGGGCAGCGTGTACGCTTTGTTCAGCGCCAGATATTTGGCATACTCCGCGTCGCCGGCGCACCACGCATGCAGTGCCGCCGCCCAATAACCCAGCGCCGCGCGTTCCCACTTGCCCGCCTTCTGGTCCTGTTCGGCTTCCTTAGCGTACAGTTGTGCCTGCGGATTCGAGGCGCCGGGCAGGAGCGCCAGCGCTTTTTGCGCCGCCGCGCACGCTTCTTTCAAGGGCGCTTCTTCGAGCTTGCCGACGTTGGTCACACGCCAGTGTTCGACGCCCAGCCGCCCGAAGGCCGCTTCGAAGCCTGCGCGCGCGCGCGCCTCGGGCTCGACGGCTTCCAGCCCGGCCAGGCGTTCGAGCGCCGCCCACTGCGACTCGCGCTTCCCGGCGCCTTCGGCCGCGCCGGCCAACGCGCGCAGAATTCGTTCCAACCGGTCGCCGTCGCGTCCCGCCGCGGCAAGCGCTGCGTCGGCGCGCTTCTGCGCATCGGCCAAATTGCCCAACTGGCATTCGGCAAGCAGACAGGCTTGGAGCGATTCTTCCGAACCAGGCGCCCCCGGAAACGCCTTCAAGTTGGCGGCGGCGGTGGCGAGCATCTCGGGCCAGTTGCGCAGCCGCTCCAGCAGCCGCAGCTTCCCGCCCAGCGCCAGGACGCGATATTCGTCGTCTTTTTCCGATTCCTTTAAGGCCCGGTCGTACGCGGCGCGCGCGCCGGCGTAGTCGTAAAGTTGCTCGTACCGACGCGCGATCTCCAGCCGCGCCTCGGCGCCGCGCCAGTCGTGCTGGTGCTGCGGGAAGAGCGCCAGGAGACGCTCCAGCAAGCGGATGCGAAAGCCCGGATCGTTGCGTTCCAGGCGCAGGTAAAAGCCCCAGTTCCCGCTGTCCTGTCCGGTCTTGACCTTAATTACGTTCTTGCCGCGTTCGAGCCGCACCGGAACGCCGAAGCGGTCGGACTGGGAGCCGTGATGTTGCCAGTAGCGGTCCCGCGTGGTCTTTTCGAAGACCAGCCTGTTGTTCACGAAGACCGTGGCCAGTCCGTTGGAATCCGTCCACAGCATCGCCGGACCCGAGATCGGCCATTCGATCTCCGTCCGCGCAAAGGCCAGCACCATGTTGTCCGGATCGAGGATCTCGGCCATATCGACGTACGTGCCGCTGTCCTCTTCGGGCCGCACCCATTGCGTGCTGCGGAACGGTTGTCCGCGCTCGTCTTTCGGAATCTCTTTCCAGTCGTCCGACTTCTCGGGCTCGAGGTTATCGCGCTTGTATAACCCGAACTTCTTGTCGGGCCTCGGTCCCAGCATCGTCCACTGCCGCGGGACACCCGCCGCGTTCAGCGCGTCGACCGTCGCGTCCCAGCTTTCTTTCGCTTCCAGTTCCGGCAGGTCCGGCGGGAGCGGTTCGGCGCCGACCACGATACGCAGATCGCGGACCGTGCAGTTTATCGGTTTCTTGTTGGGCTCGGGGTAGTAGTCGTTGGCGAAATCGAGCCGCGCCTTATCGTCGGCCGGTTCGCCGTTCCAGCCGCGCCCGACGATCAGGGATCCGAAGGCCGCGCCTTCCCGGCCCGGACGGCCGCCCAGGTCCATCATCGTCCGCCAGCCCGATCCGTCGGAACTTAAGAGCACCGTAGCGTTACGGCTCGTCAACACCACCCGCAGCCAGACGCCGCCCTCTTTCTTGGGATCGGGCAAGACGTTCCAAAAGCCGCGCGAACGCGAGTTCCCGTCGACGTTCCAGTTCACGTACAGGTGCCGTGACGCCGTGTACTGGACGTTGATCCAGTTCTTGCGGTCCCAGAACAGGTTCAACGCGGGCTTCAGGTCCGTCTCGACCGTTTGGTGGATGTAGACGCTGGCGCTGTACGGCTTCTCGTCGGTCCCCACGTGTTCGTTACGCAGCTTCAGGAACGCATAGCGCCGCGATTCGGCGGCAAGCTCCACGCCGTCTTTGGTCAGTTCGATCCCGCCGGTCCCGTCCTTGGACTTCTCCTTGATCAGCTCGGCCGGCCACGTCCCGCCCGTCAGCGGCGCCGACCATTCCTGCTGCGCCGCGCCTGCGCGGAACGAAGTAAGGAAGATCAGGATACCGAAGAAGCCGAGCCCGGAAATGCGTCGGAAGTTCATGCCATGCCTCGAAACGCCGAAAGGAGAACCGCGCCCGGCAAAGGAGCGCGCCCGTGCGGGAAACGATGCCCACGAAGCCGCTCTTTTAGGTTACACCGGGAGGGCCCGTCCAGGCAGCGAAAGGATGACGAATTCCGGCCATTAAACCTCTCACCTAGCAGGACTTAGAATAGAACCTGAGACTACAGACCCAACTGCTGCTTCAGCGCCTTGGCGGCCTCGTGCGTCCCGTCGATATGCAACGCCGAACGGACCGCCTGGACGGCCGCCTCGCGGTTGCCCTGCTCCAATTCCACCCGCCCCAGCGCCACCCAGCTATCGATGTCCTGCTCGTCCAACTGCGTGGCGATGCGGAACTCGCGGGCCGCCCGGCGCAGGTCCTTCAGCGCCTCGAACGCCTCGCCGCCTTTGCGGTGCACGAAGACGTCGTACGGGTTGATCTCGATGTGCCGCATCGCGAACCAGGCCGCGGATGCCCAGTCCTTCTGCTTCACGGCAAGCTTGAGGCCCTCCTTCGGCGCCTCGGCATCTTCGGTGTTCGCTTCGGTGGCCAGCTTCCAGTCCGCGATCGCTTTCGCGTAATCCGGCGGTTCCAGATCGAGATACAGCTTAGGCAGTTCGTGGTGCGGATTGTCCGGACCGACATAACGCGGATAGATCCTGCGCGCCTGCTCGAAGGCTTTGATCGCCGCCGTAGTCTTGCCTTCCTTCTTGTAAATCACGCCCAGATGATGCCAAGCGATGAAGCTCTTGTCGGGGTTGGCTTCGGTGAACTGTTCGAAAAGCTTCTTCGCGCCCAGATAATCCTTCTTGTCGAAGGCCAGCTTGCCCAGCACGTTGATCGCGTCGGCGCAGTTGGGGTCTTTCTCCATGGCTTTGATCGCGCCGGCTTCGGCCAACTGGAGCTTGCGCTGGGTCATGTGGGCCACGGCCAGTTCGGCGATCTGATCGGCCGTCGCGTCCGGTTTGCTGGCGCGCATTTCCAGTTCGGCCATGTCGGCCTGGTCGTAACTCGGACGCAGTTTCACGCGCGAGGCGAAGAATTCGCGCACGTACTTAAACTGACCCTCGTTCAGTTCCTCCAGGGTCTTGCCCGTCACGGCCGGAAACACTTCTTCGGGGCGCTTGCCCTCGGCGAACATGCGCAGCGCCTTGCGGTGCGCGTCCATCCCGAAGGTTTTGTCGAGGTACTCCACCACGTAGCGCCCGTGCACGTACGCCATCAGCATGTTGCCGCGGAAGTATTCGTTCATCTCCTCGATCTTCTTGAGCTGCCCCTTAGCGATGGCGTTGACCATCATGCCGTCCGAATTGAGCCGACTGTCGTCTTCGATGTACGTCGAGAAGGCTTCGGTGTACCAGCGCGGCATGCGGAACTGCGCCATCTGCAAGGTCATGACGTGGCAGAACTCGTGATCCAGCACTTTGCGCCAGTTGAAGGGTGGATGATTCCCCTTCCCTTCGCGCGGCGAGACGACGGTGCAGAGCTTCCCGAAGCAGACGCCCAGCGCGCCTAGATTCGGCAGGCCCACCGTCCGAGCCGCCTGATCGGGGAAGCTGTACATCAGCTCGATCGTCAGCGGTCCCTGGGGCTCGAACTCGAACAGCTTGGTCTGCTTGACCCATGCCTCCTCGGCCCACTCTTCCATGTACGGGCGCACGACCGCTTCTTCTTTGCCGAAAAACTTGAGCACGAAGTGTTCCGTCTTCGACTCTTTGTACTGCGGCGCCACCTGCTGCTCTTCGTCCCCGATCACCTTGTCGAGCACTTTGATCATGTTCGAGGCCCAGACGTTGAACCGGTTCATCTCGAACGCCTTGAGCAGCAGCCTTTTGCCCTCCAGTTCGCCGTGCGCGCCCATGCGGCTCGTGCTCATGCCCAGCCCGTAGTAGCCGCGCCAGTAGCCCGGATCGAGGTCGATCGACTTCTGGTAATACACAGGCGCTTCCCAAAAGCCGTATTTGCTTTCCAGCATCTCGCCCACGGAGCAGTAGTAGTCCGCGTGCTTGGGGTTGATGGCAAGCACCTGCTTTTCGACCGCGGCCTCCTTCTCCTTCTCGCCCAAATAGGCGTGATAAAAGGCCTTCACCGCCAGCGCATCGAGATGGTTCGCGTTCACTTGCCGCGCCGCCTCGATCTCCTTCCACGCGTCGGCATAATTATCTTCCTGCATGTGAATGACCGCCCGCGTCAGCCGCGCGTCGACGTGGTTGGGATTGGTCTGCAAAACCTGGTCGATCAGTTCCTTCGCTTGTTCGATCTGGTTCTGAGCCGTCAGGCCGATCCGCGCCATGCCCGTCAGCGCGTCGGGGTGATTGGGCCGGAATTCCAATACCTTGCGGTAGCGCTGCGCCGCGTCGGCCCACGCGTACTTCTCGAACGCCAGCTCCGCCGTCCAGAGATACACCTCGGGATCGCGGATTCCGCGCTTCTCGGAAAGCGCCTCCGCCAGCGCGAAGCCGACTTCGAAGGCGTCCTTGGGATTCTCGTCCTTGATCCCCAGCCCGATGTACGCCAGCAGCTTGGGATCCTCTACTTGATCCGAATGCCAATGGTCGGGCTTGGACTGAAAGAGGTCGAAGAAGTGGTCGATGGTCTGCTTCACGACGTCTTTCTTGCCCAGCGTCGCGGCGGTCTGCTTGCGCATCGCCCACGCCCGCTCGAAGGCCGGATCGGCTTTCACCAACGCGTCCAGTTCCTTGAAGGCTTCGTCGTAGTGGCCGAGCTGATCCAGCAGTTCGCCGCGCAGACAGCGGAAGCGTTTATCGTCCGGGTTCTTCTTCAGGAACTGTTCGCAGAGTTGCAAGCCTTCGGCGTAACCGCCCACCGTGCGCAGCGCCCCGATCAGCTTGAAGAGCGCCTCCCCGTATACCGGCTCGCCTTCCTTGGCGGCCCCGACGGCCTTGCGCAGCACCGTCACGGCCTCGGGAAAGCGCCCCGCGTTCAGGTTCTCGCCGGCCCAGATCATCAGCGTCGCCGCGTCGGCATCCGCCGCCCGCAGCGCCGGCGCGGCGCTCAGCGCCACCGCCGCCACGATCCAAGCCCCGCATACGCCGCCCCATACCGCCCTCATGCCGCCACCCTCGAACCTATCCATAGGATGCTTTTCGCCACACCTAGCTTCCCCGAATTCTAGGAATTCGCACTGCTAATGCCAGCCACACCCTACGGTTGCCGTCCCGGCAGACGATCGTCGGGAATCGGGTCCGGCGCACCGCGGCGCTTCAAGAACAGCAGGTAAGCCTGCTCCGGCGGTCCGATCGCCTGCCACGGCACGTAATGAGACCGAATCCACGTCCCGCAGGACGGCGCATAATCCACGCCAAAGCCCCGCGCGCCGAACTGCGAGAGATCGTACGCCACGCGCACGATCACGTCCGGCGGCTCGCGCTCCAACCGTTCCAACAGCCGGGGCTCCGCATAGTCGCCGCTCAAATCGGTAGGCAGAAAATGATACAGGCCATAGGGCAGTTCCACGCCCGCCAATACCGCCAGCCCCGCCCCTTCCGGGACGATTAGCACCCGCGTCCTGGGCGGCAGCGCTTTAAGCAGTTCCACCGCCGCACGATAGTAGCTTCCCGTCGGCGCGCCCTGGATGCGCTCCAGTACGTACATCCGCCCGCGCGGACCTTCGAGCGCTACACGCCGTTCGGCAAGCACCTGCCACGAGGCCGTCCCGTGCGTCACCAGCAGCCCCGCAAAAATGCCCGCTCCGCCCCAATGCCACCACCGCGCCTCGATCCGTGGAAACCAATCCGGCAGGTGCTTGAACCACAGCACCGCGAAAGCCGCCAGCGCCGACGGCAGCATGTAAAAACCGAAGTGGTACGCGTGCGCATTCAAGCCCAGCCGCGCCAGCATGGCTCCGGCAAAGGTCCAGAGGATTAACGCGGGCAGCGTATTCAA
>BTVV01000053.1:0-38924 GCA_045863855.1 Planctomycetota bacterium
CGAACTTTAAAGCGTTTTGCAATTGGACGCATGGCACCGTCGAGAGTATTCACATAGCTAGATGCAGTTAAAAATGGGATGCGAATTTTATGATACAATGCAAGTAGTATTGTTTGAGCTATAAAATCGACACCGACCAATTTATTTCCATGTCCTTCCCATTTCGAAGTAAGCAATGGTAACCTACCGCTTCGTAACTTGCCATGCTCCATATACCGAACCCGAATTGGGGCACATATGTTGAATCTTGCATAAGGTCCGATTTGGTCATCATGGACCAATAGACCCTGCATTCGCGTTGCGCGATACAAGATATTGGATTTCGGAAAAGGAATGGGTCGTTTGCCAGTTAATGCGTAGCCAGATGCAAGGACGACATGAGGTTGATTGTCACTCTGATCGATCACGTGCAGCAGTGCAGGAGTGCCCCCGCGCAGGTAAGCGTAAAGCATGATGGAGAATATCCGCGGATCGGCGGATTTTTCAAAAGGCTCCAAGCCCACTTCCTTTATGGCCTCAGCCATTTGTTCTTTTCGTAAGCCAGCATTTGGGAAAATGCGATCACCGAGGGGAAGACGAGCCGTTGCCTGGCGAGTTATCTCGAGTGGCGAAGGAATGTTGTGCCCATAAATATTAGAAGTACGATGGAATAGCATCCACAGAGCGCTGGTTGCACAAGCTGCCGCCACATTGTCCTGCTCTTGAAATGCAAGTGATTTGACGTTCAATTTAATCCCATACAGGCTTACAGCATACGACTGAACTGCGGGAGAATATCCCTCTTGACCGTCTGCAAAAAGCGTTTTGAGGCATGTTTTCCCGATCTTTGTAATTGGCAATGGGCGAACAACGATGAACCCAAGATACGACAAAGTCAATGGGTCAGGCTTGGCTTCTCCTAAAATGATCGATTCAAAATTACTTTGAACAAATCTTTCATTAAAAAAATGTAGCCGACTGCACTTACGATAGGGAGGAGAAAAGCACCGCGAGTAATAATTTGCATAATCGTCAAGGAAATCCCGATCAATGTAATTGCATTCGACAACGATAGTCTTTGCGCCCAGGTCCGTAAGATACTTATAGAGGTAGTCAAGATGTCTGGCGGAATTTGGCTTTTCGTATGCCAAATTCGACTTCAATTCTTCAAATGTGAAGGGGGCAACTCTAGGATTTGACACGACTAGCCCTAGTTCGAGGGCCACGGGCAACAACAGGCGAACTCTGGGGCACAACACTGGCCATAAGAAAATCTTCCGAGATCTTTCGCGCCTTTTCAACCGAGTGCTTTATCGCTCGGCTTCCAGCGGCAGAATCGATCCAACGACGAACTTCCTTCGCAGACACACGTCGCTCCCGCGCGTTGCGCACCAGTACCCCTCCGCTCTATGAAAAATCGTCCGAGCAGTTTAGCGATCTTTAACTTGGAGCGCAAGATCATGCTTGTACGTTAACATTCGCGGGGAACGGCGGATTACAAATGGCAAGGTAGACGGCGTTACAACCTTGCGTGACAGGCCATTAACGCAGGTTTTGGGATCCTTCGAGGCGAACATGCGGTACTATACCACACTACATTTATTTAGGCATGTATTTGGGTATCTTTTCCAAATGATCTCTGACTCTAGAGAGCCCTGGAAGATTAAAAGTCCACAACGAATCGAGGGTACTCCGGGTGTTGTCTAGTTATACAAAAACGTTATACGAAAGGTTATACATAGAGCTATTTGCTATAGGGGCGCTGTGTATTCAAAATCCACCGAGGTTCACCCCTCATGAGGGTTCAATTCCCTCCTCCGGCACCATCTTTGGCTTAATTTTTAAGGTTCCAAGTCCCAACCCGGCAAGCGATTGCAGGTATTCCGGCATACCGGTACCAACGAGTTTGACATGCTGCACGGTGCATTAGTAGACTGATGCAGACCGTTTTCAACTCAGGCCTTACCTTTTAGGGGAGCGACCGAGCGCGCATGGCGAACTCCGGGCTCGAAGTCCTAGGCGCAACGATCTTCGTACTGCTGTGCGTAGGGATGGGCTTGACCATTCTTGCGCTAGTGCGGCTGATGACCAAGGTCGTACTCAAGACCGAGAAGCATAAGGAAGGCAAGGACGCGCCCTACGAGTGCGGCGTGCCGCTGTTGGGCGATGCGCGGACGCGCTTTGGGGTGCGCTTTTATCTGGTGGCGCTGTCCTTCGTGCTTTTCGATGTGGAAACCGTCTTTCTGATTCCATACGCGGTGACGTTTAAGCAACTGGGCCGTGAAGGGTTGTACGCGGTGCTGATCTTCGTCGCGATCCTGGCGCTGGGGCTTTTTTACGAACTCGAGCGCGGGCTGCTGACGTGGAGCGATTCGGAATCCGAGGACGCGCCTTCGGATGCGCGGCCCGCGGCCGGGCACGGTCACTAGCGTCGAAAGGGATTGCCGATGAATGCTTCCGCATCCTCTGCGCCCACCGGCGGACTGAAGACCGGCGATGGCGGATTTCTGACGACTACTCTGTTGGCGTTGCGCGACTGGGGCCGCCGGAACAGCCTCTGGCCGATGCCGTTCGGCACCGCATGCTGCGCGATCGAGATGATGGCGACGCTCTCCAGCCGCTACGACTTAGCGCGCTTTGGCGCCGAAGTGATCCGCTTTTCGCCGCGGCAGAGCGACCTGATGATCGTGAGCGGGCGCATCAGCATCAAGATGATGCCGGTGCTGATCGACATCTACAATCAGATGCCCGAGCCGAAGTGGTGCATCAGCATGGGCGCGTGCGCCTCGTCGGGCGGGGTCTTCGATACGTACACGCTGGTGCAGGGCGTCGACCAGTTCATTCCGGTGGACGTGTACATCCCGGGTTGCCCGCCGCGGCCGGAGAGCCTGATCGACGCGGTGATGCTGATTCAGGACAAGGTGAAGCGCGGCGAACGCCAGACCAAGCTATACGACCGGACCAAGCATCCGCTGGATTTCGAACCGGTGGCTCTGGTTTCGGACGTGGTGCAGGCGCCGCCGGCGCTGACAGGGAGCCACCACACGCTGCCGCGTAAGGACGCCGATACGGCTCGCGATCGGGACTGGAATACGGCGGCGTCGATCGCCACGCAAACGAACAAGGCGCTGCCATCCGCGTAACGGATCGGGATTCGCAACGGGGCGAGGGGCCATGGCGATCGATTTCGAGAAACTTCAGCAGGCGGTGCGCGAACGATTCGAGCCGGTGGTGCTCGACTGGACCGTCTTTCGCGACCAGCCGTGCCTGCACCTCAGCCGCGACCGGGTCGCCGACGTGATGCGCTTTTTGCGCGACGAGGCGGCCTTCAAGTTCGAGATGCTCACCGATGTGACGGCATTGGACCACCTGAGGCTTCCGCCCGAGATGGAAAGCTGGGCGCGCGAACGCTTCGCGGTCGTGTATCACCTGTACAGCCTGGTGCATAACGCGCGGCTGCAGTTGAAGGCCCGGGCCGCCTCGCAGCCGACCGCGCGGCTGCGGGTGAAGGCGTACGTTCCGGAAGAGCCTTGCGAGATCGAGAGCTTGACCGGACTTTGGCTGGCCGCGAACTGGGCCGAACGCGAAGTCTACGACATGTACGGGATCGTGTTCCTGGGCCACCCCGACCTGCGCCGGATCTTGACGCCCGATCATTACGAAGGGCATCCGCTGCGCAAGGATTACCCGTTGAAGGGCCGCGGCGAACGCGACAACTTTCCCAAGTACACGGAGATTCCCGAGCACGCGTGAGCGAAGTGCCGCGCGCCGAACCGAGAATCAGGATGCCCGCCGCCATGGCCAACCCCGTCGAAGACATCCGGCAGATCGCCCCGAAAGCCACCTCGCTGGCCACGCAGAGCCTCGCGCTGAATCTAGGCCCGCAGCATCCGGCCACGCACGGGACGCTGCGTTTTAAGATGGAGCTGGACGGCGAGACGATCCGGAACTGCGTGCCGGAGATCGGCTTCCTGCACACTGGATTCGAGAAGCTGGGGGAGTACCGCAACTACAACCAGTTTGTCGTGATCACCGACCGCGCGAACTACCTTTCGCCTCTGAACAATAACATCGGATTCGCGATCGCCTGCGAGGAACTGTTCGGGGTGAGGGTGCCGCCGCGCGGGCAGTACGTGCGGGTGGTGCTGGCGGAGCTTTCGCGGATCGCCGATCACGTCGTGAGCGTCGGGTTGCAGGCGATGGATTTGGGCGCGTTCAGCGTGATGCTGTGGGCGTTCATCGAGCGCGAGAAGATGTACGACGTCTTCGAGGCCACGACCGGTGCGCGCCTGACCACGAGCTGGACGCGCGTGGGGGGCATTTTCCGCGACGTGCCGGCCGATTTCGCCGACCTGGTGCGCGGCGTCACGTCCAAGCTGCCGCCGGTGATCGAAGAGATCGAGTTCATGCTTTCCAAGAACAAGATCTTCAAGGACCGCACCGTGGGCGTCGGGGCGCTGACTCGGGAACAGGCGGTTTCGTACGGGATGACCGGCCCCTGCATGCGCGCCTGCGGCGTGGCGTACGACGTCCGAAAGGCCCGCCCGTACTTGTGCTACCCGGAGCTTAATTTCGAAATTCCGGTGCGCACCGAGGGCGACGTTTTCGCGCGCTACCTCGTGCGGCTGGAAGAAATGCGGCAGAGTTTGAGCATCATCGAGCAGGCGTTGCAAAAGATGCCCGAGGGACCGGTTTGCAGTGTGGACCACAAGGTCGCGCTGCCGCCCAAGGATCTCGTGTATCAGGACATGGAATCCCTGATTCACCACTTCAAGATCGTGATGCCGGGGCACGGGATCACGCCGCCGCGCGGCGAAGTGTACAGTTGCACCGAATCGCCGAACGGCGAGTTGGGCTTTTACCTGGTCAGCGACGGAACGGGGTTGCCGTACCGCGTGCGCATTCGCCCGCCGAGCTTCTACAACCATCAGGCCTTCCCCGCGCAGGTCGAAGGACGGATGTTGAGCGATGCCGTGGCGATTTTGTCGAGCATGAACGTGATCGCGGGCGAGCTGGATCGCTGAGCGCCTTAACGGAAAGCGAGAGCCTGGGATGGCTTTTCAGTTCAACGACGAGTACCGCAAGCAGTTCGACTGGCTGGTGACGCGGTATCCGACCAAGCAGGCGGTGCTGCTGCCCGCGCTGCGGCTGGTGGAAGCGCAGTTAGGCCACGTCAGCCAGGAGTCGATGGAGTACGTGGCTCAGCAGCTCGATCTGGCGCCCGCCTTCGTCAACGGCGTCTTCACCTTCTATTCGCATTACCGGCGCGAAGGGGAGGGGAAGTACATCGTGCAGGTCTGCCAGACGCTGCCGTGCGCACTGCGCGGCGCGTGCGCGATCGGAGATGCGTTCGGCGAACATTTGAAGTTGGGCATGGGCGAGACGGACAAGGACAAGAAGTTCACGCTGAAGAAGGTGGAGTGCCTGGGATCGTGCGCCAGCGCACCGGTGGTGCAGATTAACGAAGATTACTTCGAAAACCTCACGCCTGAGAAGGTTCGCGACATCGTGCTGGCGCTCCAGAACGACCAGAAACCGCCGCACCTTTCGAACGGGCCGAGCTTGGAAGGCGGCCAGCGGCATTGGACGCCGATCGTGGAAGCGTACCCCGAAGGGAAGTAGGCCGTTCGGCGCTTGGGCCGGACCGTGTTGAAACCGCGCAGGCAATCGAGGCTCGCAGATGCTGGTAAAAGATTTCAAGCCCATCCTGCTCGACGGCGCCTACAAGAAGGGTGAGTGGGCGATCGAGCAGTACGAAAAGAAGGGCGGCTACCAAGCCGCACGGAAGGTGCTTTCGATGCCGCGCGATCCGGCGACGAACAACGTCCCGCCGTTGATCGAAGAGGTCAAGAAGAGCGGGCTGCGCGGGCGCGGCGGCGCGGGCTTTCCCACCGGCATGAAGTGGTCGTTCGTGGACTACAAGTCCAAGAAGTCGCGCTACCTCGCGGTGAACTGCGACGAATCCGAACCAGGAACGTGCAAGGACCGCGTGGTGGTGACGTACAACCCGCACATGCTGCTGGAAGGCATCATGATCGCGTGCCACGCGTGCGGCGTCGAGAATGCCTACGTCTACATTCGCGGCGAGTACGTGGTGGAATTCGAACATCTCGTTGGGGCGATCGCCGAAGCCTATAAGGCCGGGTATCTGGGCAAAAACGCGATGGGCAGCGGGATCACGATTCACATCACGCCGCACCGCGGAGCCGGCGCATACATCTGCGGCGAAGAGACGGGCCTGCTCAGTTCGCTGGAAGGCGACCGCGGCTATCCGAAGGTCAAGCCGCCGTTTCCGGCTGTCGAAGGCGCGTGGCGCTGCCCCACGGTCGTGAATAACGTCCAGACGCTTTCCCTGCTTCCCAGCGTGATCACGATGGGCGCGGAGGCGTGGAGCAAGATCGGCCCCGAGCGCAACAGCGGGCCGATGGTGTACTGCCTCTCGGGGCACGTGAAAAAGCCGGGCCTGTACGAGACGCCGATGCATGTGACGCTTAAGGAGATCGTCGAGGAGTTCGGCGGCGGCATCCTGGATGACTTGAAGCCGAAGGCCATCATTCCCGGCGGAAGTTCGATGCCGGTGCTGCGCGTGGACGGCAAATCGTACAAGGCTTCGAACGGCAAAGATTTGACCGACGACTACGGCATCCGCATGGATTACGACACGCTGAAGAACGCCAACACGCTGTTGGGCTCGGCGGCGGTGATCGTGATGCACGAACGGACTTGCATGGTTAGCGCCTTGTACAACTTGGTGCGCTTCTACCATCACGAGAGTTGCGGGCAGTGCACGCCATGCCGGGAAGGATCGGGCTGGCTGGAGAAACTGATTGCTCGCATCTACCGCGGCAAGGGCAAGCCCGAAGATTTGCAGACGCTTTTGAGCGTGGCCGGTCAGATGAGCGGCACGACGATCTGCCTGCTCGCGGATTCGGTGGCGATGCCGGTGGGCGCGTTTGTAATCAAGTTCCGTGAAGAGTTCGAGTACTACTGCCAGCACGGCAAGTCGATGGTGGAGAATCCGATCCCGCTGTAACGCGGCGGGCGGACCGAACCCCAAAGCCGGACCCGCAGGCCCCGATGGCGCCTGCGGCGCACCCAGGACGGTGGATGACGATGAGCGACGAGAAGAAGCCGGCCGAGACGAAGCCCGAAGCGAAGCCCGCGGCCCCGCCCGCGGCTCCGGCTGGAGCGCCGCCCCGGCCCGAGCCGGCGATCAAGCTGCCCAAAGCGCCCGACGGTATGATGACGCTGCGCGTGGACGGCAAGGACCACTTTATCGACCCCAAAAAGTACCGCGTGCTGATCGAGGCGCTCCACGATCTGGGCTACAACAATGTGCCTAATTTTTGCTACCACCCGGGTCTGGAGCCCGACGGTAACTGCCGCATCTGCTACGTGAACATGGTCGACCCGATGAGCGGCAAACCGATGGCCGGGCCGAATCTTTCGACTCAGCCGTGGTCGATGTACCCCAAGCCGACGATCTCCTGTCGCCAGCCGCTGGACCCGCGCGGAATGATCGTCGAGACGGACACGCAGCCGGTGAAGGACGCGCGCAAGTGGGTGATGGAGTTTTTGCTCATCAACCACCCGCTGGATTGCTTCGTCTGCGACAAAGCCGGCGAATGTATGCTGCAGAACCACTCGTTCAATCATGGCCAGGCCGACAGCCGCTTTCACGAGCATAAAAACGAGAAGGCGCCCAAGGAATTGGGGCCCTCGATCAAATTGTGGACCGACCGTTGCATCGTTTGCACGCGCTGCACGCGCTTCCTCGACGACGTGGCCGGGACGAGCGAGCTTTACGTCACGCAGCGCGGCGACCGCAGCGAGATCGACATCATGCCGGGGCATCCGGTCGACAACGAGATGATGGGCAACATTGTCGATATCTGCCCGGTGGGCTGTTTGATCGACAAGGATCTGATGTTCACCTACCGTGCCTGGTATCTGCAGGCGACGGACTCGATCTGCCCGGGCTGCAGCAAGGGCTGCAACATCAAGGTGAACACGCAGAAGAACTACGTTCGGCGGCTGGTCCCGCGCGAGAACCGCGACGTCAATCTGTTTTGGATGTGCGACCGCGGACGCAAGGATTTCGAGTACATCGGCGAGAAGGACCGCGTTCTGCAAGGGCGACTGAACGGGCAGGATGTGGCGGTACTCGCCGCGTGCGAAGCGGCCGGCAAGGTGCTTTCGGAAGCAGCCAGTGCCGATCCGGACTCGGTGGCGGGTCTGTGCAGCGTGTGGCTGACCGTTGAAGAAATGCACCTCTTCAAGACCCTATTCGTGGATGTGCTCAAGAGCCTCCAGGTCGGGCTGCTCGCACAGGCCGATTGGGAAGCGAAAGCATTCCCCAAGTTCAAGATCGAGGCCGACCGCAATCCCAACGCCGCGGGCGCGCGCGCGGTCTTCGGGCCAGAAGCGGAAGAGAATACGGTCAAGGTGCTGGAAGCCGCTCGGGCGGGGAAGATCAAGGTGCTGTACCTCGCGTCGTCGATGCCGCACTTTGCGCCGCCCGCGATGCTGCTGGAAGTGCTTGAGAAGGTCGAGACCGTGATCGTGCAGGATCTGCGGCACGGTACGCTGTCCGGGAAGGCGAAGATTCTACTGCCGGGGTCGAGCTTTGCGGAGAAGGACGGGGTCTTCGTAAACAGCCAGAATCGCGCGCAGGTATTGCGCCGGGCGATCGATCCGCTGGGCCAAGGCAACGACGACTTGGCGGTGATTCAGCGCGTCGCGAAGGCCGCGGGCGCGCCCGAGGAATTGGGCCGGCTGCGCTCGGCTCGTGTGGTATTCCAGCGCATGGCCGAGCAGTATGCGCAGTTCGCGGAGCTTTCGCACCAGACGCTGGGGCGGCAGGGCAAGATCCTTGAAGTGGGCCAGCCAGCTCCGACTTCGGGCGGCGGAGCTTGAGCCGTAGGACGTGCGCGGCATGACAGGAGTAAAGGGGATGCTCAGTCTGGGATTGGACGCGGGAGCGGTGGGCTGGAAGCTGGTTCCAGTTCTGCTTGTATTTGGCGCAGTGCTGGCTGTGGTGCCGCTGCTCGTGTACCTGGAGCGCAAAGTTTGCGCGTGGATTCAAAACCGCGTGGGACCCAACCGCGTCGGATTGCTGGGGCCTGACGGTCTGGCGCAAGGCGTGCTGGGTTTTTCCGGAGGCAGCAAACGTTTTCTGGGCGGGTTGCTTCAGCCGCTGGCCGACGCGATCAAGCTCATCTCGAAGGAAGACTTCATTCCGGCGCAGGCAGATAAGTTTCTATTCAGCCTCGCGCCGTTTTTCGCGCTTCTTCCTCCGTTCTTGACCTTCGTGGTGGTGCCGGTAGGCGCGGATTTGACTTTCGGAAGTACAACGGTCCCGCTGATCGTCGCCGACCTGGGCATTGGGATGCTGTGGGTGCTTTCGGTCTCGAGCCTCGCGGCATACGGCGTGCAACTCGGCGGCTGGGCCAGCAACAGCAAGTTCTCGCTGCTGGGCGGGGTGCGCGCGACGGCGCAGATGATCAGCTACGAGATCGCCATGGGATTGGTGCTGATCTCGGTATTCATGCATTACGATTCTCTGTCGCTGCCCGAGATCGTGCAGGCGCAGGCCACGTATTTCGATCCTCTGTTGGGGCGCTTGGCGTCCAACGGCCTGGGCAGTTGGGGCGTCTGGCACCAACCGTTGGCGGCGCTGCTGTTCGTGATCTGTGCCTTCGCCGAGAACAATCGCCTTCCCTTCGACATGCCCGAGTGCGAGGCCGAACTGGTGGGTGGGTACCATACGGAATACAGCAGCATGAAGTTCGGGATGTTCTTCCAGGGCGAATACATTGCGATGCTGGCGATGGGCGCCGTGATCTCCACGCTCTTCTTCGGTGGCTGGCACTACCCGGGCTACGCCAGCGTGGCGGCGGCGAGTCCGAATCTAGCGGCGATAATTTCGCTCGCGGTGCTGGGCGCCAAGGTAATGATTTTCGTGCTCTTTCAGATGTGGGTGCGATGGACGCTCCCGCGATTCCGCTACGATCAGGTCATGGAACTGGGTTGGAAGGTGCTGATTCCCCTTGCTCTGGTGAATCTGGTTGTGACGGCACTGGTGAACCTGTAAGGCCCGAAGAAAGAACAGCAAACATGAGCGACGCGCACGGACACGCGGACCACGGCAAAGCCGCGGCCTTGGATCTGCCGGCCGGCTACAAGTTGGCGCCCGGTGACCCCGGACAGTCCTGGGTCGAGAATCTCTTTTTGCCCGAGATCGTGAAGGGACTGGGCAACACGATGCGCCGGATGTTTACGCCGTCGTTCACCATCGATTACGACGGCACCGAACGCGACAATCCACGCAAGTACCATCAGCCGCGCGAAGGTTACCGAGGCGAGCACTACCTCAAGAAAGACGAAAACGGCCACGTGAAGTGCGTCGCGTGCTTCATGTGCGCCGCGGCTTGTCCGGCCGAGTGCATTCACATCGAGGCCGAAGCGACGCCCGCCGACTGGCACGATCGCGAACGCTATCCCAAGCGCTTCGAGATCGACATGCTGCGCTGTATTTATTGCGGGATGTGCGAAGAAGCCTGCCCCGTGGACGCCATCGCGCTTTCCACAACCTACAACGTGGTGGCCGACAGCCGCGAAAGTAAAGTGTATCGGCGCGATAAGTTGCTGGAACTGGGCGAGCAATTGGGGCTCTCGCTATCGAAGCACGCGTACCGGCCGGACAATATTCCCGGTCATGTGCCCGAGAAGAAGCACGGCCACTGACCGATTGGAATTAAGCGATTACGTTCGATATCAAAAAAGGGTCCGTCCCCTGGGACTAGGACTGTAAATCCTGTTTCTTTTTACGAAGATATATCGCGAGTCCGATCGAGACCGCAAGCGCTCCCAGCCATAAGGCCCAGCGCGGTCGCCCTTCTTCGCCGGGCGGAAGGTCGTTGGATTTAATTTCGCGGTACCAGCGGTCGATCCATTCGGCCTGGTATTCGCGCAGCGCGCTCCAGTCGACTTGCAGCGGCTTCAGGTTCAGATCCTTCATCCACGCGGGCAGTTTGTCGGGGGGCAAGTCCGTGCGCGCAGGCAGGCGGTTGAACTCGGCGGCTTGGAGAAGCAGTTCTTCGGTGGAGCCCACGAACTCGATGAAGGCGCGGCCCAATTCGGGGTGCGGAGCGCCAGCCACCAGCGCCACCGGATCGAACGGCGCGGGCGCATCTTCAGGGATGACGAACTCGAACGGGAGACCGTTCGTATCGCGCTGCAGGAAGACGTCGGGCATGTTCCAGGGCGCGAGCGCGAAATCGTTGGGCCCTTGAAGCATTTCGTACATGGCTTGCGGGTCCGCGGCGTAGGCGCCGGTATTCCAATGCAAACGGCCCAGGAAGTGGAATCCGTCGTCGATCTGGCCGGTGCGCTTCCACTCGCGCCAGATCAGCCCGCAAAAAATGGTCTTCATCGTGCCGCTGGGGCGAACGTCGCGTACGACGATTCGGCCTTTCCACTTTAGATCCAAGAGGCCTTCCCAGGTGGTGGGCACATCCTCGCGCTTCAGCTTTTTGGCGTTGTACATGATCACGGTGGGCGTCTGGTAGAGCGCGTACCACATGCCCGTCTGGCCACGGCCGCCACGAGGCAGAGCGTCGCGCCAGGACGGCTCGCACGGCGTCAGCAGTCCGTCGGCTTCGGCCAATTGAAAATCGGCCGTCGTGCCTCCCCACCATACGTCACAGACGGGCTGTGCGCGTTCGGCCTGTAAACGGTTTGCGATCTGGCTGGCGGGAATGTCGAGAATGGTCAGGGTGACGCCGGGGTGTAGCGCGACGAAGCGTTGCTTCACGGCGTCTTCCAGTTCGGCGCCGTGGGGCGAGTAGACGACGAGTTCGCCCGATAGCGGTTCGGCCGCGCGCGCGCCGCCGCATGCGAGCCATGCGCTCAGCAGCAACGCAATTCCCAGGCGTTGGACAAGCATAAACGCGGTCTACCCGAAGCGCGCGCGGATGCCAGTCCCGCGCGGCGTTCAATCGTCGTCGTCGTCGACGCTGTAGTTGGGCGCTTCGCTGGTGATCTGGATGTCGTGCGGGTGGCTTTCGCGCAACCCGGCGGCGGTCTGGCGGATGAAGCGCGCACGTTCGGGCAATTCGGCGATCTTGCGCGCGCCCAGGTATCCCATGCCGGCCCGCAAGCCGCCCACAAGCTGGTACAGGTATCGCGCGAGAGTACCCTTGTAAGCGACGCGGCCTTCGATGCCCTCGGGCACCATTTCGTCGGCCTTGCTGCCTTCCTGGCCGTAGCGTTGCGCGCCGCCTTCGACCATGGCGCCCAAACTGCCCATGCCGCGGTACACCTTGAAGGTACGGCCGCGATAAATCACTACCTTGCCGGGGGATTCGTCGGTTCCGGCGAAAAGGTTTCCGATCATCACGCACTGCGCGCCGACCGCAAGCGCCTTGACGATATCGCCCGAGAATTTCACGCCGCCGTCGCTGATGGCAGGAATGCCATGGCCTTTGAGGCCCTCCAGAGCGTTGAGCAACGCGGTGATCTGCGGGACGCCCACCCCGGCGATGACCCGGGTGGTGCAGATGCTGCCCGGTCCGACGCCCACTTTGACGGCGTCGGCTCCGGCGTCGGCCAAGGCCTTGGCGCCGTCCGCGGTGGCGACGTTGCCGGCGATCACATCCAGGTCGCCGTAGCGCTTTTTCAGTTCGCGGACGGACTCCACTACGCGTTTCGAATGCCCGTGCGCGGTGTCCACGCAGAGCACATCGACGCCAGCTTCGACGAGCTTGTCGCAGCGCGCGAAATCGCCCACGCCGACGGCCGCGCCCACGCGGAGGCGACCTTTCTCGTCGCGGCAGGCGTGCGGATACTGCAGTGTCTTGTCGATATCCTTGATCGTGATCATGCCCTGCAGGCGCGCGTCCTGGTCGACCAGCAGCAGCTTCTCGACTTTGTTGCGCTGCAGGATCTCCTTGGCTTGCTCCAGGCTGGTGCCGTACGGCGCGGTGACCAGGGATCTGGTCATTACTTCCCGGATTTTCTTGAGGTTATCGGTTTGGAAGCGGAGGTCGCGCTTGGTCAGGATGCCCACGACCATGGGGCGCTGTTTGGCGGAGAGCGCTTGAATCTCGGGGCCGCTGGACTCGACGATGGGAATGCCGGAGATGTTGTTCTTCTCCATGATCAACCGCGCGTCGGCAATGGTGTGCTCGGTCGATAGGGTGACCGGACCGGTGATGACGCCGCTGGCGGAGCGCTTGACCTTAACCACCTCGCGAGCCTGGTCGTCGGGCGAAAGATTGCGGTGAACGATACCCATGCCGCCTTCCTGCGCGAGCGCGATGGCCAGGCGCGACTCGGTGACGGTGTCCATGGCGGCGGAGAGGATCGGGATGTTGAGGCGGATGCGTTTGGTCAATTGCGTGGAGGTGTTGGCTTCGCGCGGAAGCAGGTTACTTTCGGACGGCAGCAGCAGCACGTCGTCGAAGGTGATGCCGAGTCCAAGAAAGCGCGGGTCTTCGGGTTCGCCTTGGGCCATGTCGGACGGCCTCCTAATAGCGCATGCCAGGCCGCAGCGATGGTGCGGCCGCGCGATGCGGCGCTGAGCTTAGAGCTGAAAAAGGGACCGAGCGGCGAAAGCAGCCTTCCATGGGGAAAGGCTACCGACGCGCATCAGGCTGTCAAGGCGCGGGATAAGCCAAGGCCGGCAGACGATTCTTTTATTCGGCAGCCAGACCGGCCCCTCAGACGGCTAAGAAAGGCCGCTTGATGGCGTCCTCACGAGCATCGCACTTATGGGAGGCAGTGAAACTTGAAACTTTCGAACCTCTTTTTTTGTTGCACAGGCACACGCGCGTTCTTTTCTGGGCCTTTTTCGGACTTCGGTGTTGACTCATTCGCTTTACACGGCTAGATACCTGCCCCGCATACCCATTCGTTGCGGCAGGCGCAGGAGGGGGTCCGATGGAACGAACGGCGATGGAAACGATGCCCGAACCACAAGCCAAACACCTGAACTCAGGCGATATGGCCCGCTTTCGCGAGATCCTGATGGATAAGCGCGAACAGCTCAATGGCCAAGTTGAGTCGCTGAGCAAAGATGCCACGGCCAGCACCGAATCGACCGAGCACTCTAAGTCGCCGCTCAACAATGCCGAAAACGCCAGCGATACCTACGAGCAGGATTTTGCGTTCCTCTCGATCGAGAGCGAAGAGGAACTGCTCGACAAGATCGAGAACGCGCTGGAGAGGATCCAGGAGGGGAGCTACGGGGTCTGCGAAGCCTGCGAGACGGATATTCCCGAAGAGCGCCTGGAAGTCATGCCTTGGGCCGACCTGTGCGTGAAGTGCCAGCAGCTCGAAGAACAGGGCGGCATGCGCCGCAGCGGCAGGGACTTCGAGTTGCTGGACGACGACGCCGATCAAGCCGGCGCTCCGGGCGACGAGGACGCGTAAGCGCCCGAGCGGGGCCTGGCTCGGGAGCCCCTTCCGAAATCACAATTCTAAAATCCCAATTCCGAACGCCTCTCGTAGACTGCTCCCATGCGCCGCCCTTGGATTTTCTTATCGGTAGTGCTGCTGGGGATCACCGCTGACCAGTTCAGCAAGGTCTGGGTATTTTCCACCGTGCCCGCGGACGGCTTGGCGTGGTGGCCGGACGTCTTGCACTTCACACCCGTGATCAACGAAGGCGTCGCGTTCAGTATGCTGGCCGGGCAGGATCTGGTGATTTTGACGATTGCCATTTTTGCGGTTTGTGCCTTGATCGCGTGGTATTGGAAGCGGCGTCAAACCTCGGGTGCGCTGGTGCTGGCCACTCAATCCTTGCTGCTCATTGGCGCAATCGGAAATCTGATCGACCGAGTGATCTTCGGCGGCGTGCGAGACTTCTTCGACTTTCGGCCCGAGCTTCCCTTTGTCGGGCATTGGGCGATATTTAACGTGGCCGATATCTGCATCTGTGTCGGTGTCTGCCTGTTTGTGTGGTACGAGTTCAAGCAGCCCGAAACTGAAAGTGCTCCGACGCTTTCCTCGGCCGTGCCTGCTCCGGAAACTCCGGCGGCCGAAGGCGGGATTCCGCCTTCGACCACCGACCCGCCGAGCGCTTAAGCCGGGATGCAGACTTGCAATGGAGAACGGAAAAGGTCGGTTCATCGAGAGGCATGCCCAGTAGTCCGTTCACCGTTCACCGAGTTACTGCGCACCGCCTACGGCCTTGCCCGTCTTGTCCAAGCGGGCCGTATAAAGCAGGTTCGCGTGCCGCGTATAGGCCTGCTGGCCCAAGCGTAGAAGGACATCGACGGCCACCGCCGCTTTGGTGGCGGTAAGGTTGGCCAGACCTTCGTCGACCCAGTCGGGCCCGAGATTGCCCAGCAGGATGAGCGAGCAAGAGCCGCTGCGTGGGTTGAGTTTGAATGTGCCCAGCGTGGACCGGCCAATTCCGCGGCGGTCGAGCACGAAGGTGGCGGCGACGCCGCCGACGTCCACTTGGACCGTTGCGCCTTCCAACACGAAGCCTTGAGGCACGGCCAGCGTACCGGTGAAGGACGCTTTATCGCGCCCGAAAGCTTTGAAATTGCGGCTGAGTTGTATGCGCTTCAGGGCCAGCGGCAGTTCGGCCGGAGCCACGGCCAGTATCACCACCTCGAGTGTGGCTACGTCGGTGCCACCGTTGCCGTCGTTTACGGTTAGGGTCGCTTCGTAGGTGCCCGGGGCGGCGTAGGCGTGCGTAGTTTGGGCGCCGCTGCCGATCTCCCCGTCGCCGAAGTCCCAAGAGTAAGTCAGGTCGTTGCCGTCCGGATCGCCGGCTGTCGCAGTGAAGAGTATCTCATCACCGGCATGAGCGGGGGTGGAGGATGCATCGATGCTCTCGATGACCGGGTTCGCATTGACAGGAGGTGGGGGCGGGGGAGCCGCCAAGTCCGCGTTCGCGCCAAGGAAGGCGAGCAACTGGGCATCGGAGACTTGTGCCGGATCGGCGAAATTCAAGCCCACCAAGTTTGCCGGCACCGCCGGCCGTCGGTAGCGCAGGTAGTCGAAGAGCGCCACCAAGTCCGGATTGCCATTGGTGAGCACCGTCTGGTTGTATTCCACATAGGATAAGCCGCTCATCGAATTCCAATCCGTGTAGGTGGTAAGGCCCACTTGCATGGTGGCGGGCATATCGGGCCGGCTGTAGCGCCGGTGCACGACCCACGCGCCGCCTTCGGGACGCCGCAGACAGATGAATACCGAACCGATGCGGGCAACTTGAATGCGTACGCGTGCCGTAGCGGGCGTAATGTCCAGCGTCGAGACGCTGTTGACGGTGGTCTTGACTTCGTGCTGGTACGTGCCCGGATTGCTAGCGGAACCCACCGATAAGAAGATGTAGTTCTCACCGCCCGGCGCCCACGTCTCGCGGGTGGTGGTCTTGGGCGTTCTCACCATGATGCCGGCCAGCGAATAGAGCGCCTCTGGAGCACCGGCGCCTCCGCGGCGATGGGTCTCGACGTCCGTGGTTACCACGAAGTCGCCGCTGACGGGTTTGAAGGCCAGCACGCCACGGTAATCGTTGTACCAACCGTTCGTGTACGGCATCATCATCAGACGGCCAGGCGAGGTTTCGCCGATATCCCAGGCTTCGAGTTGGTCTCCGTTCCACTCTTCAACGTCGCTCACGCGCTGAAAGTTCGTCCAGGTGGCCGGATCGTCGAATTCGTCGGAAAGCGGCGTAAGGTCGTCCTGCGCCGAGGTGTTCCAGGCGCAAACGCACAAAATCGGCGCGATCCACAGTCGATGCAAGCGGTTCTGACGATTCATGAAGCGGCTCCCTTTTCCCTGGTACCGCGGTTCTCGACCGCGCGGTGGGAACATGGCAAAGCCTGGACCGGCGCGCCCAAGTTCGCTCCGAAATCGCATAAGATCTTTGTTTCGAATAGGTTGCCAAATCGCGGCAGCGTTTGGTTCTTGAACGTTCAAACGGAGGAGCGACCGCGTAGCAAACGCTATGACCGATTGCGTAAGCCGATCGCGTTGGCCGGTCCAACGACTGCGGAGAAATCAGAGGCCCAGTTCGCGGCGTCGCTTGCGAACTTCGGCGACCAAGCGTTCGAGCGTCTGCTGCGGGGAGAGGAAGGTGGTATCGAGTTCGATGGCGTCGTCGGCTTTCTTCATCGGCCCGATGGCGCGTGAGGCATCCACGTGGTCGCGGAACTCGATCTGCTTGCGCAGTCCTTCCAGTTCGTACGTCTCGCCGCGAGCGTGGAGTTCCGTGGCGCGACGGCGGGTTCGCTCTTCGAGATCGGCTTGGATGAAGAACTTGATGAAAGCGTCCGGAAAGACCACGGTGCCGATGTCGCGCCCTTCCAGGACCACGCCGGGTGCATGGTGAGACAACACTTCCAGCGCGGCAGTACGCATCTTCTTGACCAGTACACCGCGCACCGCATCGTTGTTCACGACGGGTTTGAGCTTCTGGGTCAAGGCCGCGGTGAAGAGTTCGCCGGTGAGGTCGCGCTTGCGCGCGCCCGGCCGCGAGGCGACCACGAAGCGCTGGATGCATTGCGGCGAGGTGAAGTCGTACTCGAACGCCATCTCTTCGGCGACTCTTGCGGCGCGATCGGGATGGGCTTCCGCATCGATTCCGCCTTCAACGACCAAATAGGCCACGGCGCGGTACATCGCCCCGGTGTTGATGTGCGCGAAGCCTTCGGCCTCCGCCAGCATCTGCGCGGCCGTAGACTTGCCGCTGCCGGCAGGGCCGTCGATGGCAACTATCAAAGGTCGAATCTCGTTTGCACTCATGCGTCTCACTATCCGGTAGAAATAGCTCTTCCGCAAGGTGAGGCGGGGGACTTGGGTCACCACCCGCCGCCGCCTCCGCGACCGCCGGAACGCCCGCCGCCGAACCCGCCGCCTCCGCTGCTGCGGCCTCCGCCCAAGGACGAACTACCGCCAAACGAAGAACCGCCGCCGCTTGAAGAACGTGTCTTGCGTGCCGTGCGGTAGGTGTAGCTGTTGCGGTACGAGCAGTAGCGGCATTGCTCATCCACGTGGACGAGGCCGCCGTGATCGTAGGTCGCATGTCGTACGGTGGTGCTTTGGGAGTGCTTGGTTTTACCGTGGCACGACGGGCACTTGCCGTAGGAACTGAAGAGTGCGCCCCAGCGTAGGATCTTGATATCCCGACATTCCGGGCACTGCCAGACGTCGTAGTCGACGCTGCCGAGTCGTTCCTCGGTGCGCTGCTTGGCATTGAGGTGTTCGTCGTCAGCCGCCTCGGAGAGTCGCTGCATGGAAAGCCGACAGCTTGCGCAGCGCCGCGCGCGGTAGCGAAGCCAGTAGTAAAGCCCCACGCCGCCGCCCAAAACGCCGGGAATCGCCAGCACCAGCCAGGGAAAGTGGGAGCTTGGCGTGGCTGGAACGGAGGATGCCGGGTCGGGGATGTATGTGATTTCCAGGCGTGGCGCGGGCTGAGTAGTATCGACGGCCGGTAGGGTCTCGGAATCGGGCTCGGCCGCCGAATTCGGTTGGGCGGGAGTCTCCAGGGGCAAGACCCCCTCATCCACCTCGGTAATTGGCGCGGCTGCGGGCAGCAGGAGGATATCTCTCGCGCACGCTTTGGCGGCTGCGAGCAACGCTTCGCCGGGCCGGCCGGAGCGAAATCGCGGGACCATTTCCTGGTCGAAGATACGTTGGGCCGCAGCGACCTGCGTATCGCGATCGATACCCGTGCCCAGGACGATCTCGGCTTTGCGGTCGTCCAGCGCGGCGAAGATCAAGATCCCGTTGTTGCGCGTAGCATGACCGACGCCCCAGTGATTGAAGAGGCGGGTAGCGAAGGCGCGTGGTTCCTGGCCGCCAAGGCTTCGAATCGTGACGACCGCCAGTTCTGCCCCGCTCTCGCGCCGGACTCGATCGCCTAGCGTATTCAGTTCGGCTAGCAAGCCGGCAGGAATGGCGTGGGCGCTGTCTGACACCCAGCCGGTTGGGCGGGGCGATGGGATATCGGTAACGTCCAGCGCCGCAGCGGAAGAACAGATCCAAAACACCGCCACGACCCAAGCCCGAGGAGAGCCCATGTCGAAAGCAGCATGCATTCTTTTTCTTGCGCTCCAAGATCCGATGTTCGAAACGACCGAAGCAGACGGATCCATTAATGAGCGAGTGGGACGAAGCCTTTAGGCGCGATTCAAGATTTTTTGACCGTCAGTCGTCGCGGTCCTCGCCTTCGGCGTGGACTCGGACGCGGCCTTCGCCGTCGGATTTGCCGGCCTCTACGCCGGTTGCGCCGGGGGCGGTTACCGTGATGCCGCTTTCGCCGGGTTTCGCCGGGTCGCCGATTTGGGCGCCGGCGGCCTGAACGCCGATCTTGACTTCACCGTCTTTCGCGGGGGCCGTTCCGGTCTGGACCGGCTGACCATCGGCGGAAGGCTTAAGCAGTTTACGCAACTCTTCCACTTCCTTCTTCAAGGCGTCGAACTCCTCGCGGCTGACGGAAGCCTTTACCTGTTCGGCGTTACGCTTCAGTTTCCGAGCCTCGCGTTCCTTATCGCGTTCGGCGCGTTCCAACTTCTCCATCTGCTCGTCGATTTCGCGCTCCTTCTTGCGCTGTTCGAACATCTTTCGAGCGGCTTCCATGGCCTTAGGATCGGGCGTTCGCTTGCTTGGCGCCTCGGGGCCGGCCTTGACAGGACCGGCGGCAGGCTGATCGGACGGTTTCGCCGGAGCATCGGCTTCGTTCGTCGCATGGTTACCGGCTTCATCCTCCGCTGCGGGCATAGGCGTCGGAGCGGGCTCACCGGCGGGCGGCGGCACTTCATTTCCGAACATTCGTTGCGCCGAGCAGAGCGCCACCACCAGAAGCAAAGTCCAGGCAACTCGGGTTGGGATACGCATGAGCAGGCTCCTTTTGAGGAATCGAATCCCCAATTCGAGCTATCCAGTATACCTCAGCTCCGCGTCAGCCCAAGGTACGGATTGGGCTCGCGCGGAGCCTAGCCGGACGTGCATATTCCCTTGCTCAGTTAGAGGATGGCTTTTGGAAATTCGTTTCGTTGTCCTTCAAGCTCCACGCTTCCTGCCAGGTTTGCCGGATCGAAAGCAACCTGCGCGTGGTCCCAATTCACGAAATAGCGTTCACCTTGCTTCGATAGGCTTGCAAGCGGGGCGGCTGCGGTCTGCGCATTTGCGCAGGTCAGCACATGAAGGAATACATGCTCCAAGCCGGCTTGAGCCGGCGAGATTTCCATCCGGCAAACCGGCTCGGGCAGGATTTTCTTAAGCGGATCGAAGCGCTGGCCACCGTACGCGTAAAGCTCTTCACCGTGGCAGAGCTTTGATTCGTGAGCGGCCGGAGCGAGCGTCTGAATGAAAAGCCTTCCGCTGCCGTTGGTGACCACCCACTGTTCGCCCTTCCGATCGGGCACGGCGAGCGTATGCAAAAGGAAGGTTTTGCGGAACGACGGGTCTTTAGCCACGATGCGGTCGCAGATCAGGACCGTGTCGGGGCGCAGCAGAACGAACTGCCGCGTCACGCGCTCGACCTTCTGCGCGGCGTACGCCTTCGTGATATCCGCCGCCGCGTAGGCGAATGTACCCGCTTCGGTGTGCGCGACAAATCGGCCGGTATCGAACTCGTCACGCAGCTTCATCCAGGTCGGAACGTCGGAACCGTCGCCGTTGTGGTGCCGCACGAATCCCGGGAAGCGCTGGCCGCCGTCGTTGGCGATGCCTTCGGCGAGGCGGATGTTGGGCCAGCGTTCGGACGGATCGTGGATCAGCAGCGAGTTATGCGCGATGGTGCGCACGTAGTAATTGACGATGTGAGGCGTCGTCCAGCCGTCGTAGTGCCCAGCATCGCCCAGCAATTCGGTATGCTTGAAGAGCGCGAAATGGCCTTGGTCGAGGTGCTGGTGGCTGGTGAAGCGCGGTCCGGCCTGTGCGTACAGGTAGGTGGCGTCTTCGCCCCATCCGCCGCGAGCGTGGAAATGTCCGGGTCCGGCGCTGAGGTGCGATAATTTCAGGTCGTCAAGCTTCCCGGCAGGAACGTCGTCGTCGTTCCAGAGCACGTCGCGGTACGCGTTGTACGCCCAGTTCATGTGCGTGGTCTTATTGAATGCATGGACGGCGCGGTGCGCGGGATCGTCACGATGGTATTGGACGAGGATGCGCCGCGCGGCGAGGACCTTATCGCGTTCGGGATTGCAGCCGCGGCCGTTCCCGTCGCCCATGGGCACGGGACGGTAAGTGCCCTCCGGGCCGCGCGCGGGGTACATCTCGAAGAGGCTGGCGATCGCGCGTTGCCCGTAGAACGAAGGCGCGAGCTTGTAGTAGTCGATCCCCGCGCAGCGGCGCGCGCATTCGCAGAAGAGGAGCCATTCGAAAAGCCAGTAGTGAACGTAATAGCCTTCGCCGAATCCGCCTCCTGCGCCGGAGAGTTCTAAAGCCGGCGAGGCGCGGTCGCGCGTTTCGGTGTCCAATTCGGCGAAGAGTTCGGCCGCACGCGGATTCTCGTGCCAGGTCGCCAGCGCGCCGAGACCGAAGCCGTACATTTTGTAGCCGTACCAGCCGTTGTGAAAGACGCTGGGCTCTTCATCGCGATTCTGCTCGCGCGATTCATGCATGTAGGTCCAGAATTGCTTTCGTTCCGCGTCGGTCCAGGCGTCGTGGCAGCAATCGTAAATCCAGGCGCACATCGCGACGCTGCCGCCGAAGGGAACGTGTCCGGTTCGCACGGGTTGATTCAAATAGCGTTCGGCGATCAGGTCCACCGCGCGGCGAGCCAAGTCCGTGTCGCCGTCCACGCAGGCGACGAGGCCCATGGACATGATCCGGCCCAACAGCGCGGCGTTATCCACATCGACCGCCAACTCGGACGTATCGCGCGCCACGGCGGACGTTCGCGCATAGGCTTCCGGGTGTGAACGCGCCAAACTCACGAGGTCCTCGCGCGTTCCGAAAAGGCGCGGGTGCGCGCGCGGTACGGAGAGACTCGTAAGCGAAATCGGTTGATCGGCGAGGGCGGGCATGGATGGATCTCCTAGGGTTCCGAAGAGGAGAGGGTTGCATACTGGCGGCTCCTTCGCGCGGAGTCGCTCAAGGTTTAGATTTTTTTGCAGGTCTAATCAGGGCTGCAGGGCCATCAGGTGCTTAGCCAGATCAGCGCGGAAGCCCGACCAGCCTTCCGGATCAAGTTTGGCGCTGGACTGAGGTTCGACCTGGATTGGCTTTAGCGTTGCGGTCAGGAACGTTTCGGCAGCCTGGACGGCATCCGGCTTTCGTCCGGCCTGCTTGGCCGCATCGATGTTCGATCGCAAGGTCTTCAGGTATCGGTAATCGTGGATGCCTTGCGCCGCGCGTTCCCACTTCACGGTGGCCGCGAGCCCATGCTTACTGGGGTAGACCGCGCACCAGCTTCCTTCCACGTCGGAGAAGTCGTAGTAGGCATGCGAGTTCACGTACTGGTAGCCGCCGCAGGCGAAACCGCTGAGACCTTGGAGCTTCGCGGCGTACAACCAGCGTCCGGTGCAATGCCGCTCGTAGGCGCCGTAGTTCCAGGCGCGTTTGCCGGCTTCACGGCACGCGGCGAGCGATTCGGCGCTGTGATGCGCCACGCTCAAAGGCGCGAGCTTGAAGTAGCCGTCGCGTCCGTCGCCGGGCGAGTAGTACCCGGAGAAGATTGTCTCCGGCGCGGCGCGCATGTGGAGTTCGAGCATCTGGCGCGCGCTTTCCACGTTGCCGAATTCGGGGCGCGGTTCGTCGAGCAGGTAGAAGCTCCGTTCAGGCCAGGCTTTTTCCTTGGCATGCCGGGCGATCTCCCCGTACACGAGGCGGATCAGTTCTTCGAAGCCGACGCCCCACTTCTCTTTGCTCCGCGCTTCGTGCTCTTCCATGCATTGGGGTGAATGCCCGCGCTGAATACCCAAGCTCGCGTCGAGACCCTGGTAGCTGTCACCAAGTTGAACAAGGCCGTGTTGCTTGGCCAGTGCCAGCCAGCGATCGGCCTTTTCGAAATCCAATTTGGCTTTGCCGTCTTTGACCGAAAGAACCGGCATGCCGGGTCCTCCGGTGACCGCGTTCATGCCGTGCGCGGCGTGATCGCGCATGACGTCTTCGGCCACCTTCCAGTATCGTGCTTCCAGATCCGGGAAGTGCATGGGCCAGTGCCCGACGGTTGCCCCGATGATACTTAGGCTCACATCATCCGCCGCTTCGAGCCGGATCGGCAGTACCTCGAGGCGCAGCGGGATCTCGCTTTTCGCGCCGGCGGCTTCGAGGGCAAGCGCGCCCGTATAGGTGCCGGGTTTGGCGTCAGCGGGAAGCGTCAGCGTCAGCCACAGCCCGCGGGTAAGTCCCGGGTTCAGGTCGAGGGACTCGAAGGGTTGCAGAATACGCGGGACGATCGTCATCTGGTTGCCGCTGCGTGAGGCGAAATAGCGAATCTTGTGAATCGCCAGCGCCGCCGCGGGAATTTCGGCGCCGCCGGGGCCCTTCAGGCCGCCGGCCGAAACTTTGAGGCCCTTAACGTCACGCAGCGGGAAGAGTCCCACTTGTCCCGCGGTTCGCTCGCCCGGGCAGGCCGTCCAAGCGAGCGCCGCAGCGCGTTCCGATTCCGAAGGCGCATCTAATGCATTGATGTCCAATTCGGTGGAGCGTACGAACGGAGCGAAACCGCGAGCGGTATCTTCGGCGCGTGGCGCCGGCGCAACGCGGTCGGCCTTGGGCGTCACTACCACCACCGTGCTGCGGAAGGCCTCGTGGCGGCGTTTTTCGAGCGCGGCCATGAATCCTTCGCCGCCGGTCTGCTGCTCTTTAGAGTAGACGACCAGGAAGCTGAGCAGACCCGGCCAACCGCCTTCGGTTTTGACGGACACTTCCAGTAGTCCGTCGGCGCCGACCGTCGTCTCGAAGCGACGCACCGGTAGGAGCGGCTTGACGCGTTCGGTCCATAAGTCCATGCCCGGTGAATCTTCCGCGTCTTCGAAAGCGAGGTAGCGTTCGCGCATGAAGCGCGCGCCGTCGTAGCTTTCCTCCAAAACCACCTTCCCGTTCAACGTGACGGTGCGCTTGCGGAAAGATTGGGTGCCTTGCCAGGCACCGAAGGTGTCGCAACAAAGCTCCACGACATACGGTCCCGCCTTTTCGACGCGCACCATGAATGCATCGCCTGCGCCGCAGTCTCCGCCCAAGTCGTCGGGGTTGCCGAAGCTGCGGGACCACCCGCTCATGCCGCCTTTCCAGCCGAACGCGGATTCCGAGTTCCATACGTGAGTCGGGTGGACGCCGGTAAAGCCCGGCCAGACCGGCGCGGCCTGCGGGCCAAAATCGAAGGCCTTCAGGCCTTCGACCCGCGGCAGGCCGTGGCTTTCCAGCCGTGCGTGGTCGAAGTACAGCGTCGTGGAAGCACCTCGGTTGTGCGGATGCATGAAAATCACAAGGAACGTCAGTCCGGAGGCATCGAGCGGCTTCTTCTCGTGAAAGTTGTTGGAGTTGGAACGGAGCAGGCCGGTGAGATTAATGCGGATCGTGGACCAGCCGGGCGGGGCTTTGAGACCGTCCTCGTTATAGCGAGAGCCGTAATTCTTGCTTTCAGCGTCGCCGGCGCTGGCGCCGAGACTGACGACGAAGTCCTGGGGATTGAACACGTCCAGCGCGAAGATGGGATGCTCGCGAAAGCCCTCTCGGATGCGCTTGAGCAGCGCCCCTTCATCGATGCGCAGGCCGGGGTAACCCTTGCCGTCGTGATCCAGCTTCAGGGCCTTCGCGCCGTGTCGTGCGTGCTCGTCGACGATCTGAACCGCCGGAGGGGAAGCGAAGCGCACGTCTTCGGGCGACTCGAAGTCCGCCAGTGTCAGCGTATCCTGGGCGGCAGCCGAACAGAGCATCAGCAGCGCGCCCAAGGCGCACCAGGGGCGAATCGACATGGCTATTCTCCGGATCGCATCGGTTCAGCGCGCAGCGGAACCGGCCAGGTCCAACGTGCGAGGCGTTTCGCAACTGCCTCGCGCCAAATACTCGCACGGCAGGAAAATTCGCTGCAACGGCGCGGTGGGCTGCTTGAAGCGTTCGAGCAGGACCTGCACGCCGGTCTTGCCCAAGGCTTCCCACGGCACTCGGATGGTCGAGAGCGGCGGCACCGCAAAAACGATTGTGTCGCCGTAGCCGATCACGCTGAAGTCGCGGGGCACCTGCAACCCCTGCTGCTGTACGGCGGCCAGCGCGCCAAAGGTCAGTTCGTCGCCGCCGGCACAAACCAGCGCTGTAGGCGGTTGCTCTTGGCGCAGCAGGGTTTTCATCAGGGCGTATGCGGTTTCGCCGCTGGGGTTGAACTCGAAGATCCGCTCGGGTCGCACGGGCAGTCCATGCGCGCGAAGCGCCTGCTCGTACCCCGCCCGGCGCATGCGGTGCAGGTGCGTGCGGGCCTCGTGCATGAACAGCGCGATCTCGCGATGCCCCAACCGGACCAGCGAAGCCACCGCCTCCCGCACCGCGGCCGTGCTGTCGTGATTCACCTCGTTAAAGACCGGCGCCGCATCGTCGGGCTGGCAGCTATCCACCAGTACGCTGGGAATCGGGAGCTTGGCCAACATCTGCTGGAGCGGCGGATTGTGCATCTCCACCAGGATCAAGCCCTTCAGTGCCGTATCTTCGCGCAGATTCGCGACGAAAGCTTCGTAGGGTTCGGAGACGCGCCGGAACGCGAGCGAGTAGCCGGCTTGTTCGCTGGCCTCTTGAATGCCGGCCAGGATGCGATGGCAGAAAAGACTGTTGCGGACATCGGCCTGCCCGAAGGGCGCCACGATGCCCAATAACGGCGGGCGCCCGCGGCGCTCGCGCGGCGCAAACGAACCACGCACAAAAGTGCCCTTGCCGCGCGTGCGCGTGAGCAAACCTTCGGCTGTCAAATCCATGATCGCCCGGCGGACCGTCATGCGGCTGAGGCCAAACTGCTTGGCCATCGAACGCTCGTCAGGAATCGACTGATCGGGCTTGTAAATCCCCTGCGCGATTCGCTCGCGGAGCAGTTCGCGAACCTGCTCGAAGATGGGGATGGGTGCGTGCTTTTGGATTTCGTTGCTCATGTCTTGGTATACCCCATTCGTGGCATTGATGCAGACTAGATTACTTAAATTCATATTTAATAATTGCAACCATATTATAATAAAGGATTTATGATATTTATATGTATATCATTGGTATACCTCTGGTTTTGAATACCGTGGTCGGAAGACCTGTCTGGGTACTGGAATCGAAAAAGCGGACTACTTGAACTGCGCCTCTTTCCAGGCCGCAAACAGCGGCTTGAGCTGATTGCGCTGGTACTTGCCGGTGCTGGTGACCGGAAAGGTCTCGCCAAAGACGACGACCTTCGGGGCCGCGTGCGGGGCAAGTTTGGTGCGGCAGTGCTGCAGGATATCATCGGCGGTTACGTTCGAACCGGGCAGCTTGACCGCGTAGCACCCCACTTCCTCTCCAAAGACCGTGTTCTCGAAACCCACGGCCATGCCGGCTTTGAGCCCCGGCACGGTGTTAATGACTTCATCCACTTCCAGCGGGCTGATCTTCACGCCGCCGCGAATGATCAGTTCCTTGAAGCGTCCGCTGATGAAAAAATGCGGCCGGCCGTCGGTGCCGGGCATCCAGAAGCCTTCGTCGCCGCTGCGGAACCAGCCGTGCGTGAAGGCGTTTTCGTTGGCCGTGCGGTTGTTCGCGTAACCGGTGGTCACGTTGTGCCCGCGAATGACGATCTCGCCCTTTTGGCCCGCGGGAAGCGCTTGTCCGGCGTCGTCCTGAATCTCCATGTCGTTTGTCGCGACGGGGATCCCGATGGACGGATAGCCGTGGTCGCGCATCCAGCCGCGATGCGTTTCGGGCTTCGTGCGCGAAGGGATCGGCAGGAAGCACGAATAGCAGGTCGTCTCGCTCAGGCCGTAGCCATGGCAGACCGGCACATTAAACGCGTCCTCGAAGCGCGTACCCAAATCCACGGTGAGCGGCCCTGCGCCGCAGATGATGTGGCTCAGCGTCGGGACATCCTCGCGGCGGAAGCCCTCGCGCACGCCTTCCCAAAGGAATTGCAGAAGCGTCGGCACGACGCTGACGACATGCACCTGCTCCTGTGCGATTCGAGGAAAGAACTGCGATGTGGAGAACTTTCGGTTCAGCACCACCGAACCGCCGTAGAACGCGGGCGTCACGTGGGTGACGATCAGCCCGTTGACGTGGTGAATCGGGAGTACGCACATCATTCGCTTTTCGGGTGTGAGGTCGTGCCAAGTGGAGATGCTGTGCGCGTCGGCGAGCAAATTGTACTGAGTGAGCACCACCCCTTTGGGCGCGCCGGTGGTTCCGCTGGTGTAGACGATCAGCGCTTCGTCGTCGCCGCGCGGTGCTTCAGGCGTCGTGGCCAGGTCCGCGGCACTTATTTCGGCGCGTGCGAGTTCATCCTCCAGGCGCTTGAAGCCCGCACGATCGAATCCACCCACGTCGGCGAAAACCGTGTAGCGATGCTCCAGTGCGGCAAGTCCGGTGCTCAGCTTCGCCATGCGTGCGGCGTAATCGTCCAAGGCCACAAGCGCCCGCGCATGGCTGTGTTCGAGGACGTAGCGCAGGCGCTTGTCGTCCTCGCCCATGTTAAGCGGAACCACGGTCAGGCCTAAGTGCCAGGCGGCAAAGGCGATCTGGATCGTCCGGTCGTGGTTATGCATGGCGGTGACGAGGCGTTCGCCGCGCCGCAACCCCAAGCGCGTGCCGAGCACCCAGGCGATGCGGCGAACTTCCGCGTAAAACGCTCCGTAGGTGTGCTCGCGGCGCAGTTCCTGTTTCTTCCCGTCCTCGCCGAAATAGATCATGAAGGTTTGGTCGGGGCGCGCTTGCACCTGACCGTGAAAGGCCGCTGCAAAGGTATCGGGGCTAGTGAACCGCCGAGCGTGCGGGCGCGCCTGCATGTCACGGGCTTGCGCGATCTTGTGCAAAAGGTCCGGCGGCAACGTTTCGTCGTTCGCGGTGTTCATCGGCGGATCTCCGGCGTGGCGTGGTGCTCCCCAGCTTCATTAAATGCAATCCGGGCGCACCGTGCAAGGCCTCTCAGGCCGCAGGGGGACTCAAGCGCCGCAGCACGCGCAAGCCATCGAAAAAGACCGCGACCGCCGCGCAGGCGAATCCTGCGCACAAGAGCCCCCAGATCGGTAGCGCTTGTACATAGGCGAGCAGCACGGCTACGAAGCCCAGCGCCAAACCGGCGGCCATGCGCGCTCGGCCCAATGCGCGCATTTCCGGTTCCAGTCGTGCGCGCACGTCGCGCTCCAGTTCGGCCGCTTCTTCCAGGGACAGTCCCGCGGCAGCCAGGTATTTGGCGGCGGCCAGCGGATCCTCGCCGCGTGCGATCCAATCGCGCAGGTACGGCTCCAGGGCTTCGCGGCGCTGACCTTTGGGCTGGTCGCGGAGCTGGACCATGTCGGCCAGCAAGGGATCGGACGGCCGGCGCGGGTCGGGTATCGCCAAGGCCGTATCGCGGGCGAAGACCTCTCGCAACGCGGCCTCCTGTTCGGAGGCGTCCGCTGGCGCGATGGAATCGTCCTGTGCGGCGAGGGCCAAGGCCTGACGGTCGCGCAACAGCGCCTCGGCTCGCTCTTGGTATGACTTCGGCACGCGCACGGAGAAAACCGGTCCCGGAAATCCCGCGCCGGCCAAAGCCGAGAGCGCTTCGCCTTGGGCTTGGGCCGGTATACCCGCTTCGTTTAACGCCGCCGCCAAGAAGGCGGCTTCGCTGGGCGAACGCGCGGTATGGACGTGCGTCCATGCGTCTCCAGAACCGAAATCATTTGCCATCGGTGGGCGGCTCGGGAGCAGGCAAGCTCGGGATTTCGGGCAATGGACGCGACCGCGCGAGCGCCGCGTATGCAATTCCGGCGACGCTCAAGACCAGACCCGCGGATACCAAAAATCCAAAATAGCCGATGGCTTGCAGTGCGACAAACCACAGCAAGCCCAATGCAATTAAGTACAGTCCCACCTGCACCTGTTTATCCCGTGCTGCCTGGATCTGCTCCTGGGAATGAGCGGCCACATCTTTCCAAATCCGTTCGGCTTCGGACTGCGAAAAACCAGCGACGGCCATGTGGCGAGCGATCTGCGCGGCACCGGTTCCGTCGGTCAGCCAACCCGCCAGCAGCTCGCGTATGCGCACCTCGCGCTCGGCGGGCGCCCATTGCGTCATCCGCTCCAGCGCTTGGCGTTCCGGATTATCGAACTCCACTTCGTCCGTTTCTTCGATGGATTCCGGATTGAATGCGTCCACATGCGCACGCAGCTTGGTTTCGTTTCGTGCTCGAGCGATGGCTTGCTGCGCTGGTTCGAATTGGGGCTGCGGCGCGAATACACGCAACTCCAACGCCCCGGCCGTCAGTGCCATGGAAGCTTGGGGCATCTCGTGGGAGGCTGGAATCCCGGCCTCGTCCAGCACGTGGCATAACCAAGTGGCTTCGCCGATCGAGCCGGCGAGCGCCACGACGGCCATAGGAACCTCCGAACCGGGTTCCTCGGAGTCGTCGTCTTCAAGCTCGGCAGCATCGATTTCATCGGGCTGTGGTTCTTCCATAGCCTTCCCTTTTAACAGGTAAAGTAAGGTGTGCCTACTCGTCATATGCCATCGAATCTGAGGCCTCAAACGCGCTGGCATACGCCGCGTTTTTACGTAAGGTTAGCACCTCAACGACCTTAAATGGTTCGTCTTACGGGTGTCAGAAACCCGAGGCGGCACGGTGGATGGATATGTCTAAGCTTATCGTTTCGTGTGCCCAATGCGGTAAACGCTTCAAGGGCGTCGCCGACGGCCGCAAGTATCGCTGCACACGCTGTGCGACGCGGTTTCGATTTCCCGAAGAGCCCCAAGTACCGCCCCCGGGGCAGGTGCTTTGCGCCTTCTGTTGGACCCCGCAGCGCGCCAGCGCCGATCTGGCTACTTGCAGCGGATGCGGCGAGAAGATCAGCCCGCGGCATGGCGGACGCGCCGAGGCGTATGAGGCCAGCCCCGATACGACGCTGAATGCCGTGGACGGCATCGGCCAGACCGCCGAAGCCCTCAAGCGCCGTCTGCTCAAGCATCGCCAGCGCGAGAAGCGGCTCAAGAGTGTGCTGCGCCGCACCAAGGACGCCCTCGACGGCGCCCAAGGCGAACTCCAGAATCTACGCCAGTCCACGATTCACCTCACTCCGCTGTCCAGCGAAGTGGAAGAACTCAAGGCCCAGCGCGAAAAGCTGCAATCCCAGCGCATCGAGATGCAGGATTATGTCAAGACGCTTGAAGGGAATCTGCAGGATCTGAAGCGACAACTCGAAGATCTGAAAAGGAATCCGCCGCGAGAAGCTGAAGAAGGCGGCGCCGAAAGCCTGATGGTCAGCAAGGACGACCTGTTCAAGCGCAGCACGTCGCGCTTCGAACGCGAGACGGAGATCCGGCGCGAACGCGAAGAATTACGTGCGCGGCTGGCCGAACTGGAAGCCAAGCTGAGCCCGCAGCCGGCCGCGGCGGATCCGTTCGCTTCGGCCGTACCGCCGCGTTCGCCGTCCGGCCGCGGCGAGACCCGGCACTTGGGGTCGATGGAGCCGCCCACCGCGGCGGAATCTGCGGTGGCACGCGGTTCGCTCGCTGCCGCACCCGCTCCGCCCACACTGGCGCTCCTGGCTCTGCGCCACTTCGCGCTGCGCGAATCGCCTTACAACGCCACGATTCTATGCGCCGTGGATTGCCATGAGCACAATTACTCCAAGGTTCGCAATACCTTCGAGGAGACCGGCTTCAAGACGCTGCCGCACTTCGACAACCAGGATACGCAGCAACGCATGATCCTGCAGTATGTCGCTCAGGTACTGGATGTGCCGCCGATGCGGTTGTGCTGCGGTGCGAAGAACGTCACCCTGGACGGCGCCGAACGGCGCGTCGGCCGGATCAGCAAACTGGGGCTTCCGCTGGACGACGGCCACTTCGAGCCGCACGTGGCCGATCTCCGCATGATTCTAAGAAACGCTTATCCGGGTTTATCGCTGCGTTTCGTTTCGCTGCCCGCCCTGGATATCGCGCGGCTTTCGTACGCGCTGAAGAGCCCCGGCGGCACGACGGACGCCGAGGTGACTTCCGAATCCGGACCGACTCGTATCGACGCGGATTGGCTGCGCGCGCGCTGCCGCGATCTGCACTTCGTCAAGTGGGTCGGGCGGCATTGGCCGAACGGTGTCGAGCCTGGAGAGATTGAAGGGCGCATCGAATACGCCGACTGGCTGGTGCAATTGCTGGGGTATACGCGCTTCCCGCCTTACACTCGGGAAGGCAAGCGGATGCTGGTAAAACTAGCCTGTCTTTGCGCGGTCCGCGCGCAGCGCTGGGCGCCGGACGCCGCGGCACGCAACGCCTTGGGTGCTGCCGAACGCTGGGTCGAGGAACCCACGCGCGCACGAAGCGAAGAAGCCGCTCAGGCGGCCGGTTCCGCGCAAGAAGCCTTGGTCGGCACGCCGCCCGTCGAGGGTCCCGGCGCCTACATCCGGCAGGCCGCCACCGAAGCGGCCATTCGCGCCGCACGCGCCGCCGGCAGCGACGATCCTTCGCGCATTGTCAGCCACTCCGCTCGCGCGGCCGCAGCCGCGGTGATGGCCGCCAGCTTCGCCGCCCAGGCGCCCAACTCAACCTCATGGCTCGAACTGGTCAGCGACAAGATCCACACCAGCGAGGCGGCCGAGCACAAAGAACTCTGTGCTGCCATGCGCGTGCTGGTCAAAACCTAGGCTCTGCCCCGAAACGCTTCTTCGGCGTCTGTTTGCGGGGATCTACGCAGCGCTTCGTCAGCCTCGCTTGCTGTACCGACTCTACCGATACAGCGGGTTCTGTTTCCTCGCCCTGCTTGGTCCACGCCACGCATACGCTTTCGAAGCGATTCGGGATAGCGCTTGGTGTCTACGATTTAATTTTATATTTTGAATCGTTGACAGATGCCTCGCGGGACGATATGTATTCCGCAGCGGTTCGCCGAATCCCTCAGGCGAGTGCCTCACCGGACGGACCGTAACGCCGTTTCGCGCACATCGCACAACCCCAACTCCGAACGAGGTTTGCCCCGGCGTTCCGCCGGCGGCTGGCGATTGCCACTATCTGCGGAAACGGATACGCTGAGGGTTCAAGTCATGAGCGAGGTCGCACTGGCCGGCGCGGCCGTACTGAAACAGCCGGCGGCAACGTCTTCCCGAGGAACCGGTATGAGCAAGACCAAGGCTAAAGCGAGCGGCAAGAGCAGCGCGGGCGCCGACGAAGGCGACGAGATGAAATCCCGCAAAACCGAGGCGCTCACTCGCGCGCTGCAACAGATCGAAAAACAGTTTGGCGCCGGCAGCATCCAGCGTCTGGACAGCCAGTTGATCAAGGTCATACCGGCGATTTCCACCGGCGCGCTTTCGCTCGACTTGGCCTTGGGCGTCGGCGGTATGCCGATGGGGCGTGTGGTCGAGATTTTCGGGCCGGAATCCAGCGGCAAGACCACGCTCGCGCTCACTGTTGTCGGCAACGCCCAGAAGAACGGCGGATATGCGGCCTTCATCGATGCCGAACACGCGCTCGATCCGGCGTATGCGCGCAAGTTGGGCGTCAATCTCGACGAACTGCTGGTCAGTCAGCCGGACACGGGCGAGCAGGCCATGGAAATCTGCGAACAGCTCGTGCGCAGCAACGCGCTGGATATCGTCGTTATCGACTCCGTTGCGGCGCTTGTGCCGCGCGCGGAAATCGAAGGCGAGATGGGCGACAGCCACGTCGGCCTGCAAGCGCGGCTCATGTCGCAGGCGCTGCGCAAACTCACCGCCGCCATCTCCCGCAGCCATACTTGCGTGATCTTCATTAACCAGATCCGCGAAAAGATCGGCGTGATGTTCGGGAGCCCGGAGACGACGCCCGGCGGTCGCGCGCTGAAGTTCTATTCGTCGGTGCGCGTCGATGTGCGCCGCATCGGCACCTTGAAGGAGGGCGAGACGCCCATCGGCTCGGCGGTGCGCTGTAAGGTGGTCAAGAACAAGGTGGCGCCGCCGTTCCGCCAGGCCGAATTCGATATCATGTACGACAGCGGCATCTCGTGGGAAGGTTCGGTGCTCGACCAAGGCATCATTCTGGGCGCCATCGACAAATCCGGGGCTTGGTTCAGTTACAACGGCAACCGTTTGGGCCAGGGCCGCGAGAACGCGCGCAAGTTCCTTAAGGATAATCCGGACGTCTGCGAAGAAATTCGCCGCAAGGTCATGGAAAACTCGGCCGTCATGACCGGCAGCGGCTTGACCAGCGGCGGCGTGATGGCGGCGCCGGCTGAGAGCAGCGGGGCGGACGAGTAATCGCATCTCGAACCGGGGCGCCAGGTTGTCCTTCCTTCGCGGCCGGCCGTTCGCTATACTCCCGGCGGCGTTTCGTTCGCATGGGCCTGGAGATGGGCGGATGGCGGGTCGCGTGGACCCCAGGCGTGCCGGCTGGCTGCTGCCGGTGCTGTGCCTTGCGGCGCTTCAAACGCTGGCTGCGGCCGAAGCTCCGCCCGCGGACGAAGATCCCGATATTGAATTGGCCATGCGCCTCGAGCGCGCATTTCAAAAGGTCGCCGCGCGCGCCAAACCCACCGTCGTAAGCCTCACCGTGATCACCGGGCGCGCGAGTTGGCCCGAGGAACTCCAACGCCTGCACGAGCAGGGCGGGGGGATGCATTTCGAAAGCCGCTTCACCGGCTCCGGCGTGATCATCGATCCGTCCGGCACAATTCTGACCAACGAGCATGTGGTGCGCGGCGCCGAGCAGATCCGCGTGGAACTTCACGACGGCACGGTCTTTCGCGCGCGCTTGTCTGGAACCGACGCGCGCAGCGATCTGGCCGTGATTCAGCCGGTCAAGCCGCTGGCCAAGCCGTTGGCGCCGGCGATGTTGGCCGATTCGGACGAAGTGCGAGTGGGCCAGTGGGCGCTGGCCGTGGGCAATCCGTTCGAGCTTTCCAATACGCTGACGGTCGGCGTCGTCAGCGCGCGCGGACGCAGCTTGCCGGCGCGCGGGCTGAACCAGGATGTCTTCTACGGAAATCTGATTCAGACCGACGCGGCGATCAACCCCGGCAACAGCGGCGGGCCGCTCTTTAACCTCAAAGGGCAACTCATCGGCATCAACACGATGATTTACAGCCACAAAGGTATCAGTGAGGGTTTCGGCTTCGCGATTCCCGCCAACGACATCAAACCGCGGCTGGCCTACCTGACCACGGGGCGTCCCGTCGAGTACGGCTGGCTCGGCGTGCGGCTGCGCGATCTGGAGGGCGACCAGACCGCTTTCGCGGTGCCCGGCAATCAAGGGGTGCTGGTCGAAGAAGTGATCCGGGACATGCCGGCCGACCGCGCCGGGATGCAGCGCGGAAGTGTGATCGTGACCTTCGACGGAATGGCGGTGACCAGCGCCGACGAACTGATCATGGCCGTGGGTATGGCTCCCGTGGGCAAGCTGGCGGCCGTGCGTCTGCTCAATCCGGGCGGGCAGATGGAAGACCTGAAGGTTCGCGTGGGCCTGCGTTCGACGGATCTGGTGCGCGTCAGCAACCAACTCGATCCGCGGATTCCGGAAGTGCCTCCGGTGCAGAAGGGCGAACTGGATTGGCGCGGCATGCGCGTGCGCGAGCTTTCGAACGAAGAAGCCGAGAAAGCGGGCGGGCGGCTGCGCGTGATTCGTGTATGGAAAGGAACGCCCGCCGATTTTGCCGGCCTGTACGAAGGCGCCATCGTCGATGAGATCAAGTACGCCGAGAAAGCGGCGATCCAGGCCCTCCTCAGTTTGAGCGACCTGCGCGGAGCGACGGAAGCCGCCAAGGACGCCGTTTATCTGCACTCGCCCATCGTCGGATACGTGAAGCTCGATCCCGAGAACGAACCTTAGCTGCCCGTTGAAAAAGGGTGCTGACCGCGCTGCGGAGAGCATTTGAACTGGGCAAGGCGTCGCGCAGGGAGTCGCATCTCCCTGATGCGACTCCACTTCGCGCGCCTTGATCCGGTCCACCATTCAAGGCTGCGCGGTCGTGCCCTTTTTCGACGGGCTGCTAACCGCTCCGGTCACTTTCCCGCCTGAAACTTTGCTAACTGCTCGCGAAAGTACTCGATATTCGGCGGCTTGAGCGCGATCGCCTTTTTGATGGTCGCCACCGCTTCGGCCTGCTGCCCGTTCTGGTGGTAACACTCGGCGAGCGTATCCAGCACTTCGGCGGTCGGATCCAGTTCCACCGCGCGTTCGGCGAGCGGGATGGCGTCCTTGACTTTACGCAGCTTGGGGTCTTCCGCGGTGGCGTAAAGCCACGCCAACAGTCCCATCGCGTCCGCATAGTCGGGGCGCAGATTCAGCGCCTTCAGGTACGCCTGTTCTTGCGCCGTCTCGCTCCCGCGCTTGTCACCCGCCAAAGCCAACGCTTCGTGCACGCGCGCGAGGACGAAAAAACTGCGGGGATCGGTGGGATCTTCCTTGCAGGCGGCCTCCAGCACCTCCAACGCATCGGCCGGCCTGTTCAGTTCGAAAAGCACTCGGCCTTTCAAGTGCTTCGCTTTGGAGAATTTGGCATCCAGCTTCAGAGCTTCGTCGCATGCTACGAGCGCTTCGTCGTTCTTGTCTTCGTACCAAAGCGCCAACCCGCGCTCGAACCAGCCCCTGGCGCTCTGCATCTCCAAAGTCAGCACCCAGGTCTTCCAGGCCTGTTCCAGCTGTTCGGGCGTGGCGCCGTTGAAGGCTTTCTTGAAGGCCTGAACGTGGTCGCGTCCATTCTTGATTTCTTCGAGGTACAGGCCGAAACCATGAGCGAGATTATTCTTCGCGAAGTAGTACACCACCGACCAGCCCTGCGCGTAGGCCAGAAGGTCGTAGCGGTCGTAGTCGACCATTTTCATCAACTGCGCGAGCGAATGGTATTCGCGCTTCTTCACGGCTTCCTGCAAGTGCAGCAGCCGCCCGTAAGGCACCTGTCCGGTCGTCAGCTTGCCGTTCTTGAACTGTGCCGTCTCGAAGTAGACCGCCAGTCCTTCATCCACCCACAGCGGCATGTTGCCGCGGGGCGCGAAGAGCGATGTTACGTAATGCGTTACCTCATGGTAAAGGGTGCTCAGTACGTCCTCCGGATCGTCGGACCAGAAAAGCACGATCTCCTTGCGCGTCGGGTCGAAGTGACCTACCGTGTGCTCGCTGTCACGCATGCCGTGGTCTGCGCGATACTTCATGAACTCCGCACGCTCGGCGAATATCAGCACCGCCAGTTGTTCTTTCGGCGGCTTGCCCAGGCGGAAGCGCGTGAACATTTCCTGGAACTGCTGTTCCAGCGCCTGCGAGACTTCCTTCGCGAGCTTTTCGTTCGTATTGGTGGTTACGAGAAAGTGCGGCGATGGGACTTTGAACGCATCCGCCCAGGGAATGCGTTTGCCCGAGCGCTGCAGTAAGGTCAACGCGGTCGGAGTCTCGCCTTCGCCCGCCGTCAGCGCCGCGGCCAGCAACCAGGTCGTGCCGGCTAACCAACCTACGCGCCCATTCACGAGGAAGCCTCCTTGCGAACTATGACTTACAAACCAGAAATAAACCAAAACGAGTCGATGGCGCCTATCCTAGCGTGGGGCGTCGGTCCGGCAAGATGAGGTGTAAGATTGCCGCAACCGCCGCGATTCGGCTGCGTCCAAGGGGAGTGCCGAACCGTGCGTTGGCGGCGGCCTGTGCGCTCGGGTAAGGTAAAGCGCTGTCCACCACGATCTCCAGGAGGTAGCTGATCGATGCATCGATACAAGAAGGTAGGGACCGGTTCGGTCTTGGCGCTCGCGGCGCTGGTCGCAGGCACGCTCGCCGCCGGCGAACCACCTGTTAAAGAAGCGCCCCCCGTGCAGAAAGTGATCCTATACAAGCACGGCATGGGATACATCGAACGCCGCGGCAAAATCGACGGCGACGCGATGATCGATCTTAATTTCCGCGCCGAGCAGATGAAGGATCTGCTCACCAGCTTCTTCGCCGTGGACCTGGGCGGCGGAAAAATCGCAAGCGTGCAGTACGAAACGAAAGATACGCTCAGCAAGCAGCTCGAAGGCATCCTGATCCGTGTTCCAGAAGGAAATGCGCTCAGCCAGTTTTTGATGCAACTGAAGGGCGCGAGCCTGACCGCGAAGGCCGCCGGCGAGACGGTGCAGGGCCGCATTCTGGGCGTCGAACCCGTGAACCAGGTGGTTGACAACAAACAAATAAACACCGGTTTTCGCCTGGTGCTGATGACCGGCGTGGGCACCATTCGCAGCCTGGATTTGTTCAGCATCGCCGAGTTCACGCTCGACGATCCCGAGCTTCAGCGCGACCTGAACCGCTTGCTGACGATCTCGCTCGACAGCAAGTACACCAACCGCAAGAAGATGCGGATCGTCGCGACCGGTGCGGGCGAACGCGAACTGCGCGTCGGTTATCTGGTTGAGATGCCGATCTGGAAGGCCAGCTACCGGGTCATCCTGGATGCGAAGAATGTGGACGCCGAATCGCTCCTGCAAGGTTGGGCCCTCGCGGAGAACACCACCGAAGACGATTGGAACGAAGTGGACATCGCATTCGTCGCCGGTAGTCCGCTCAGCTACATCATGGATCTCTACAGCCCGTTTTATATCCAGCGGCCGCATGTCCCGATTCCAGGTCTCGACCGTGTGAGTGCCAATTGGTCGGCGGCGCCCGAGCCGTCGATGCTGGCCGCGGCCAAGGACAAAGCGGAACGCAAGCGTGACAGCCGCGCGCAGGAAGGTGCGTCCATGGAAATGGCCGCTCAGAAAGCCGGCGCCCCGATGGCGCCCGGCGCGGCCATGGCGGCGCCGGCGGCCGAAGCGGAACAAGATATGGCCGATTTGCTGCAAAGCAGCATGTCCACCGCGGCGAAAGGCGTCTCCGTGGGCGAACTGTTCAGCTACCAGGGCCAGCAGAAGGTGAGCATCAAGCGCGGCCAGGCCGCCATGGTGCCGATCATTTCGCAGCAGGTGAAAGGGCAGCGCCTGCTTTACTACAAGGCTGCTTTCTCGCCGCGCCCCGCCAACGCGTACGTGCTCAAGAACGAGACCGAACTAACCTTCGAAGCCGGCGCGGTCACCTTCTTCGAAAGCGACACGGCGCTGGGCGAAGGCATCCTCGCACATACGCTGGCCCCCGGCGGCAAAGAGGTGCTGCCCTACGCCATCGACGGTTCGGTGGATGTCACGCCCGAGGTTCAAAGCCAGCACGAGCCGGCCTACAAGGGTTCGATCGTCAACGGCGTCGCTACGCTGACGCTTACCGAGAAGGTGACCAATACCTGGAAGCTCACCAACCGAGGCAAGAAGGATGGGTTGCTCTGGATCGACCAGCCCAAGAATTTCGCCTACAAGCTCGTGAAGCCCGAGAAGCCGCTGGAGGAAGTCGAAGGGCACTACCGGTTCGAGGTGGCCTTGAAGGCCGGTGCGCAGCAGGATTTCGTCGTCGAAGAGCAGCGCGAGATCTACCAGCAGGTGTATCTGTCCAACAGCGACGTCGGGCAGCTTCGATTCCTGCTGGCGCAGAAATTCTTCAGCGAGCCGACCAAGGCGTTCCTCAACGAACTCGTGGAGTTGATGAATCAGCGCACTGCGAAGCAGCAACAACTGAACGAATGGAACCGGCAGATTCAGCAGTTGAGCGAAGAACAGAACCGGCTGAGGAACAACATGGGCAGCTTGAATACCGGACGCCCGCAGGAAGCCGAGTTGCGCGCCAAGTGGGTCACGCGATTGGGCGCGGCCGAAGACGAACTGATCGCCCTGCGCGGTAAGCTGGATGCCGGACAGCAAGAGCTGCAAAAGCTGGAAGTGCAGCTTGGCGAGAAAATCCGCAGCTACCAGGGCGAGTAAGTCCGCCGCCGATTGCTATCGCGGGCCGATCGCCCGTCGGCCAAAAAGAGGCGCGCCCATGGGCGCGCCGCGTT
>BTVV01000054.1:0-38585 GCA_045863855.1 Planctomycetota bacterium
GTAAGCAGATACCGGTTTCGCCTTCGGCGCGCGGTACTTCTCAATCGTCCATGACTCCGGCACGACGCGGCGCACGCGGCGCGACCCCTGCGCAAGGCCCGTTGCGTGGTCCGGCTTCCGCTGGGTCTATGCCCGTTGCCGCGTATGCCGCCTTGGGGGGCGGTGTTGTTTTGGTGCTGGTCGGAGCATTCTTGATCTTCGGCGGCAAGTCTAAAGCTCCTGTCGAAGTCGCCAAGCGTCCGAGTTCGACCAAGACTCCCGAGCCGGTTACGCAACGCCTACCAGCACCTCCGATTGCTCCTTCGAGTCCGCCGGTTCTTCCCGCGCGGGCCCCCGCGGCCGAGGTTACTGAGGCGAAGCCGAGGGAGTTAACGCCCAAGGAGTTATACGAACAGAAGGTGAAGGCTGGTTTGATTAAGCCCTCGGAGCCCCAATCGGCCGAGGTTCAGCCTGCTGCTCAGACGGTTGCCGTTCAGTCGTCCGCACCGGGGGTGCCGATGGGCGCGGCTCAGCCGCTTTGGAACGAGACCAGCCTGAGCGAATGGCGCACCGGCGGCGGGCGCTGGAGCGTGTCCGATGCGCAACTGCTGGTGAAAAGCGACGGTCCCGACAAGACCGCTCGCATCGAAACCGTCGCTTCGTTTGGGGCCTACGATTGGACAGGGCAGGTGCGCCTGGACGGCCCTGGAACCGTTAGTCTGGTCCCGCGTGTGGGGAGCATGCGCGCTGTTCTTCCGCTTAATACGGGCGTTTGGTCTGCGTTTCGAGTCACCTGTGTTCAGGGCGATCCGGTCTTGACGCTGGATGGGAAAACGATTCCCTGGGGCCATCTCGATCGCTCGGTCACGGAAGGCGCCCTTGCGCTCGAACTGGCCGGCGAGGGAGAGGTGCGTTTCAAGGATTTGCGCATTGCGCTCCCCGCCGCGAAGGGCGAATGGATATCGCTGTTTGACGGTCAGAGCCTCGCCCAATGGACAGAGGCCAAAGGCCGGTTCGAAATTCGCGATGGAGTGATTGTAGGAGACGCGACCAAGCCCGAACAGACTTCCGTTCGGCTCGACTCCAAGGCTTTGTACGATTCGGGCGAAGTTGAGTACAAATTTCGGCTGACAGGGCATCGTTACAAAGAACTCAATCTCGTGAATGCGGATGACAGCGATTGGATTTCGTACGACTTGTCGGCTGACGTGGGGACCTGGCATCAGGTGCGACTGGTTCTGGGCGGCGAGCGGCCGGTGGTGGAACTCGACGGAAAGGTAATGCCGGTCCCCAAGGTATTGGCCGCAAAGAGCTATAGGATTGCCTTTTGGAAGGGCAACAACAGCACGATCGAACTCAAAGACCTTCGATATCGCCCATTGGCTCCGGCAACCCCGCCCGAGAAAGCGAAACTTACCGCCGAATGGACGAGCCTCTTTGACGGGGCCACCCTTGCGGGCTGGCAGGGCCGCAAGGGTGAGTGGAAGGTGCTGGAGGGAGCGCTCACGGCCGATGCAGGCGCGTCACCGGAAGGGAGCGCGCGGATCGATTCGGCTGCGACGTACGAAAACTTCGAGCTGACGGGCCAAATGTTGCATACGGGGCATCCCGTGATCGAAGTGCGGCTGATCGAATTGGCCAACCCGAACGCACGCCATCTCTTCAAGCCCAAGCCCGCATACGATAGGTGGCTGCCGTTCGTGCTTCGCTATAAGGGTGGGCAGCCCGAACTGACCGTGAACGGGCAAGCGCAATCCTTGGCTGAGCGAACGGGCGGTGAAGGCAGGCTTGTTATCTCTTTCCTGAAACCCAACAATGGACACTTGCACCTCAAAGATCTTCGCATTCGTTCGCTAGCCGACGGTGCTTCTACTTCTGCTCCTGCTCCTGTCACGGCGCAGGAAGCAGGTACTTCCGACTGGAAGACCTTGTTTAACGGTCAGGATTTGACCGGATGGATTACGACTCATGGCGAGTGGCGCGTGGTGGAGGGTGCGCTTGCGGCCACGGGTGCGCAGCGCAATCGTATCGAGAGCGCCGAAGGGTATGGTGACTTCGAGCTGGTGGCGCAAGTTCGCATGCCGCCTGGGACCCGGCACATCGAGATTCAGGTGCGCGAGTACGGCCGCGTGTTCGAAATCAAGAATGCGGGCCAGCCGGGCGAGTGGCGTGAGGTGCGTATCCTGGCTCAAGGCGATGAAGTGACCTGCACCGTGGGCGGCGCGAAGGCCGACCAGACCCCAGACAGCGCCACCGCCAACCGCACCGGAAAAATTGCGCTGTATGCGAGTCCCGGGCATAAGCCCGAATGGAAAGACCTAAAAATCCGCGTGCTGAAGTAGACTCGCTCAAAACACCACACTATCGCTCGTTACCGGAGGAAGGGCATATCCGGCGGTGCTCAGCTCAAGAGCCAGCAACTGCCCGCGCTCGGCTTCTGTTACACAAAGCGTCTTGAAGTCTTTCCCTCCGAAGCAGCAATTCGTCGGTTGCTTGCCCGGAACGTCCAGGCGTTCCGTTTCGCGGCCCTGAGCGTCGAAGACCTGTACGTGGCCCGCTCCAAAGACGGCCACGAAAAGGTTGCCTGCCGCGTCGAAAGCCATTCCGTCGGGCCCGTTGCCGCCTTCGGTTCGCGCGAAGGGGCGCCTGCCGCCCAGGCTTCCGTCCGGTTGGCGGTCCGCGATCCAGATGGTCTGGGTATGCGTTTCGGCGAAGACCAACCGCGTGCCGTCGGGCGTGAGCGCCACGCCGTTGGGATACGCCAAGCCGGAAGCCTCCCGCGTTACTTTGCCGTCGCGGTCGCGCCGGTACAGCGCGCCGGCCGGATTCGATCGGCTGCTGCCGTGCGGATCGGTAAAGTAACAGCGCTCGGCAATCCCGAAGCACAGGTCGTTCGGCCCCAGGAAGGGCTGTCCGCTGCAACCCTCGGCGATCAGCGCGGCCTGACGGGTGCCGGGGTCGAATCGCAGGAGCCCCTTGCGGTCCCGTTCACAGATCCAGAACGATCCGTCGGCGTGCCGTTTCATGCCGTTCGGCGCTGACGTGTCGAACACCCGCTCCAATCGTCCCGACGCATCCACCTTCGAAACGTGTCCGCCTTTCAATTCGACGAACCACCATTCTCGCGTGTCGCGGTTCCAGACGGGGCCTTCGGGAAAGAGCAGTCCTTGGGCCAGCACTTCGAAGTGCACGTGGCTCATCGGAGGCGCTCCTTTCGATTCGGGCTTGCGGGCGCGAGAAAAAACGGTTCTCTTGACGTAACGCTACCACCGCGCATGGCCTTCCGGCAAGCCGTGCGTGGACTGGCGCGGGAGGCCGCCACGTGCGCACCCCCTACCTGTTGACCTTCGCGCTCGTACTGTTGGCCGTGGCTGCCGCCGTGGTGGACCGCCGCCCGGGTGTCGAAGACCGCGTGCATTCCGGCATGCGAGTCAAAGGCGCGCCAGATGCCGTTCCCCGGGCCGACGATGCCGTGCACCTCATTTATTGGGAGAAGTGGAACGGCTTCGAAGGCGAAGCGATGCAGGCGTGCGTCAATGCGTTCAACCGCCACAGCGAGTTGGCGCATGCGTGGAGCGTAGCGCCGCCCCATTCCATGCCGCGGCCCGAAGGTGTTTCCGAGCGGCGCTGGAAGCGCTACGCGGATTCGGACTACCGCAAGCGATTCCTCGATCGCGCCGGCCGGCGCATCTACGTGCATATGCTCAGCGTGACCGAAGTGAACAAGAAAACGCGGCTCGCCGTGAGCGGCGGCACGCCGCCCGATATAGCCGGCTTGTGGTCGCGTGACGTGCCCGTCTTCGCGCAGTATCAGGCGGCCTTGCCGCTCGATGACTGGATCGCCCGCGACGGTCCCGACCCATCTGAGTACTACCCATGCTATTGGCAAATGGGGTTATACCAAGGCAAGATTTGGGCGCTGCCCACCACGCCTGCCACGGTGGCTTTGCATTGGAATAAAGAACTCTTCGCCGCCGCGGGACTCGACCCCGAACGCCCGCCCCGAACGCTCGCGGAACTCGACGCATACAATAAGAAGCTCACCTTGCGCGACGAGTCCGGCCGGATCGTGCGCATGGGCTTCCTGCCGACGGAGCCCGGTTGGTGGAATTACGCTTGGGGCAACTGGTTTGGCGGGCGGCACGTCAGCGACGACGGCCGCACGCTGCTGTGCGACACACAATCTTGGATCGACGCCTACGCTTGGCTCAACGCCATGGCCGCATTTTACGGTCGCGCCGAAGTCGCTGCGTTCAAGGGCGCCATGGGCAGCTTCGACTCTCCCGAGAACGGCTTCATCGCCGGCAAGGTCGCCATGGTCATCCAGGGGGTCTGGATGGCCAACTTCATTCGCAATTACAACCCGGCGCTCAAGTGGGGCGCCGCGCCTTTTCCGGCTCCGGCGGCAACCGAACAGGATCCCGTCACCATCGCGCAGGCCGATGTCCTGATCGTCCCGCGTGACGGCGCGCATCCCGAAGAGGCTTGGAAGTTCGTTCGCTTCGTCAACAGCCGAGAGGATCCTGGCGATCCCGAGTCCGAGATCGACGGCATGGAGATCCTCTGCCTGGGTCACGGAAAGCATGCTCCGTTCCGAGCCACCACGCAGGCGTTTCTGCAGGCGCATCCACACGAGCAGCTCAAAGTGTTCAGCGACTTGGCGGCGAGCAAGAATGCGATCATCGAGCCGATGATGCCGATGTGGGAAGAGTACCGCCGTGCCTGCATCGCAAGTTTCGAAGAGGTCTGGACCAAAGGCGACCAGCCGGGGCACAGTCCCGCAGAGGTTCTCAAGCGCCTGAAAGAACGCCTTCAACCCAAGCTCGACCGCGAATGGGAAAAGCTGGACCGCATGACCCAGCCGGGAAGTTGAGCATGCTTAAGGTGCTCGGAGTCCAAGGATTGCGTGCAGCATGGACGCGGCCGGCGGACTCCCACTTTTCAGGGACTCAATTTGCCGTTTCCCGGGTCTGGTATCAGCGGTAGGCTTCCAAGCGGGGCGGGGTTTCCGCATAGGGGAGTGCGAAGCGTGTTGAGGATCGTTACCGCGGTTTTGATTGGAGCCGCTTTGCAGGCCGCCGTGCTTCTGGCCGGTGAAGTTGAAAGCACGCCCGGCGATCCCAACTTTCGCGAGATCACGGACAAGCAGGAGCAGGCCATCGAAAAGGGCCTCGCTTGGCTCGCGCGCAGCCAGAACCGTGACGGCGGCTGGGGTAACGAGGGTGGGGGCGGGCAATACCGCATGGCGATGACCGGCTTGGCCGGCATGGCCTTTTTGTCCGCCGGACATACGCAGGCCCGCGGCAAGTACGGCAAGAACGTTTCCAGAGCCGTGGATTTTTGCCTGAAGCATCAGCAGCGCGACGGTCTCCTCACCGAAAACGACGGTCAGAGTATGTACGGGCATGGGTTCGCCATGACGTTCCTGGCGCAGGCCTACGGTATGGATCCCGCGAGCGAGCAGGCTCCCGACATCAAAGGGTGCCTCGAACGCGCGGTTAAAATCACCGCGCGCGCGCAGTCGAGCTGGGGCGGTTGGTACTATTCGCCCAACAGCGGGAACGACGAAGGATCGGTGACGATCACCCAAGTGCAGGCGTTGCGGGCTTGCGCGAATGTCGGCATCGATGTGTCCGATCGCGTGATGAAGATGTCGCTCAGCTACATCCATAAGTCGCAGAACGCCGACGGCGGAGTGCGCTACACCGCGCGTTCGGGCGGCGGCAGTTCTTTGGCGCTTACCGCCGCAGGCGCCGAACTGCTGATGATGGCCGGACAATACGATGCGCCGGAGACGAAGAAGGCCATCGATTACCTCAAGCGCAATCTCGACCCGGGCGCGACCCGCGGCTACCACGATTTCTATACTAACTACTACGGCGCACAGGCCATGGCGCAAGTTGGCGGCAAGGAGTGGCAGCAGTATTTCGGCAAACTGCGCGAGCGGCTCATCACGTCCCAAGGCGGGGGCGGCGAATGGAGCGGAAACATCGGCAGCACGTATTGCACGTCCGTGGCCGTCGCGATCCTCTGCATACCTTACCAGTACCTGCCCATCTGGCAGAAGTAGGCTGCCATGCCGGCGTTTCCGCATGCGCCGGGCCTTCGAGCTTCGCACCTCTCCAGTAGACCCGTTCTTTTCGGTCTTATCGTACTTGCTTGCTTGTCTGCGCCCGATCTGACCGCGCTGACGGCGCCCGCACCGGTCCACGAATGGATCGAACGTGACCGACCAATGCCCGCTGTGAGCGAAGCGCTGATGGCCGCCGCCGTCCGTCCCGCGGACGCGCAAGCCTGGGCCGATCTGGCTGCGGCCTTGTTTCGAAGCGGCGACTTCGACGGCGCCGAACGCGCGGCGCGGCGCGCGCTTAGGATCAACTCCGGAAACGCCGATGCGTTCGTCGCTTTGGGCCGAGCCTTGGCAACGAAAGGCGCGGGGAAGGATGCGCGCGCACAATACCAAAGCGCGCTGGCCCACGCGCCTCAACATCCCGCCGCATTGCGGTTGCTGGCCGCCGCGCTGGATTTGAACGACGAACGGCCCCGCGTTCTGGAACTTGCCCGCGCATACCTGGCCCTCGAGCGCTCAGGACCGCCGGTCTTTGCCGAGCATCTCAAAGGGGCCGTGAAGCTCATCGAAGCGCTGGGCGATACGCGCGTCAACGTGGCGCCCCCGGAGGCCGAACGCCCCGATCGCATCGCGGTGCCGCTGTCACTGGCCGAAGGCCTGCGCGTCGAGTTTCAGCATGCGAACGGGAAGCCGTTTTCTTGCTTGCTCGACACCGGTGAGGAGTCGCTCACCCTGACGGCCGCCACCGCCGAGGCCTTGGGCGCGAAACCCGTCGGCGCGTTGCTCAACGCCACCGCCACGGGCCTGGCTGAAATGCGGACCGTGCTGGTTCCGGAACTGCGCATGGGCGCCTGGAAGCTTTCGAATGTGCTGGCTTCCATCGGACAGCACGACATCGCCGGTCCCGCGCTCTTCGGCGGCTATCGCGTAAAGATCGACTGGGTTCGCCGCGAACTGACGCTTATGCGTGAGCCCAGAAAGGCGAAAGCCGGCCCCGTGTCCGATCCAGGCGACCTTGCCGCGCCGGCCGGCTTCCACACCTTTCGCTTTCGCCGGCTGGGCGGCATCGTCTGCGTGCCCTTGGAGGCGCCGGAGGGCCCCGACCTGCTCCGCGCGCGTCCGGCCTGGGGTATTCTGGACAGCGGGTGCGAGCCCGGCGCCGTGCTGTTTCCGCGCTTTTTCGATGCGCTGAAGCGTACCCCGGGTGGTGGGCCGCTGGCGTTGCCCGTACCCAACGCTTTGGAGGGGGCGGCCGAAACCCGCGCGAGCGGCGCCACGCTGGTTGTTCCGAATGTGCGGCTGAGTTTCCTGGGGCAGACCCGCAACGCAAGCATGGCGTACGTATCCGCGGAAGTTGCCACCATCAACCGCGTCGTCGAAGCCGAACTGGATGCCATTCTCGGCTGGCCGCTGATCTACGGCAGCTTCAAGTCCCTGGAACTGGACTTCGAGCGCTGCGTGCTGGTGGTTGAACCGCGCCGGTAAAGGATCGCGTGAGCCGGATTCAAAGGCCCAATCGCGACCACTGTTCCGCCGGCGCTTCGCAGGCTTTCAAGTGTGCTCGAATCCGTTCGGTCAGGCGGGCTTCCAGCGTGGCATCCTGGACCGGCTGCTGCTGCCGGTAGTCGCTTTGCAGGTCGAAAACCTCGTGACGCCCGGCATAGGATGGCTCGCCCGCGTGCGCCTTCGGCGGCCCGCCACCGGCTGGGATCTTGTAAAGCGGGAAGTTGTAAGCGTGGCCGAAGAAGCGCCCCATTTCGATCTTGGAGTACAGGTCGCGATTTTTTGCCCATTCGCGCTTGGTGGGCATCGCTGTGTACTCGAAGATTTCCGGAGCCTTTTCGTCCACGGGATTGCGCATGTACACGTGGCGCCCGTCGACGAGGTTTAGCGCCTTGCCGAAGTAACCGAAGATCGCGTCGCTGCGTGTGGGCCGGCCGTCCAGTGCCTTGAGGACGCTGTGCCCGTAGACATGCGGTGTAATCGCGCAGCCGTGGTGCTCCAGGATGGTTGGCATCACGTCGATGGTCTGGGTCAGCGCCGAACTGCGCGTGCCGGCCTTGGCCGAACCCGGCAAATGCGCGAGCAAGGGAATATGCGCGATCTCGTTGTAGACCGGCATGTAATTCTTCATCCAGTAGTTGTGCTCGGCGAGCATCGTGCCGTGATCGGTGGTCAGGATCACCAGCGTATCTTTCCAGCGGTCTTGCCGGTCGAGCGCGTCGAAGATCTTACCCACCCAGTGGTCGGTCATCGTCAGGAGCCCGGCGTAGCACTTCTTAATGTGCTCGATGGCTTCGGGGTCGTCCTTCACCTCGTTGTAGTCGGGCCAGTCGTAGAGCGGACCCTTCCAGGTGTCTCCGTACATCTCGCGGTACTTGTCCGTGCAATAGAACGGCTCGTGCGGATCGAAGATTTCGACCTGCAAAAACCAGTTGTCCGAATTGCGGTTGTCGTCCAGCCAGCGCACGGCGGCCTGGGAGGTCTGTGCCGCGCTGAAGTCTTCTTCTTTCAGTTGCCGCTGCCGATTCTGCCAGTTCTGCGGCTTCATGCGCGTCGAGAGCGTTTCAGGCAGCGCCATGCGGTCCACCAGGCTCACCCACGGATCGCTTTCCTGTCCGCGGTAGAAGTCCCACGTGTCGAACGCGGTATGATAATTTTCGCTGCCCATCTCGAAGTAGTGATAATGGTCGGTAATCAGGTGCGAGAATACTTTGCGTTTACGCAGCTCCACCGGCAGGACGTCATCGAAGGGCTCTATCGGCCCCCAACTGCGGTGCAGGAAGTTGTGCCGTCCGGTCATGAACTCGCGCCGCGCCGGCATGCAGGGCAGGGAGCCCACCCAGTGATTGTCGAAGGCGACCCCGCGTTCGGCCAGCCGCGTCAGATTCGGGCTGTGCACCCAATCGTTGCCGTAGCAGCGCAGATAATCTCGCCGCAGCGTATCGAGGACGATGAGCAGCGTTCGCATGAACGGGCGCCTCCAAGGTGAGGGGAAGCATGCATTTTAACGAAAAGGCCCGCAGGCGCGAGCACGCTCGCTACTTCTTCCCGGCGGCTTCCGCAGCTCGCTTGGCTTCCTATGCCCGAAGCTGTTCCAGCGTCGCCGTTGCCGGCTTGCCGATTGTATCGGCGGGAAACGTCTTTAGCGGCAGTTCCTCGCGATTGGTCGCGCCGTCGCCGTCGGTAACTGCCGTGTCGACCTTTTTTGCGCTTCGGCTACGGTCTGCAGCTCGTGCGCATTGAAGGCGTAGCTCGAGTTCTTCCCTAGCATCGGCTACTTATCTTCCACGCCTTGCAGAGCCTTGCCGTGGTCGTTCAGAGTCTGGCGGCTCGGGCCATGCTTCGATTCATGGCAAAGATGGCATTTCCCATAGCTGGCATCCAGGCCATATAGGCCGCGCGCTACGATCAAGAACGCCTTCTGCTCGTGGGCTTCAGGTGCGAACCACGCCAACCACCCATCCCGCCGACCACCGTCTTCAGCTTTCTGATCCTGTGCATAGGCATGCTTCGTCTCCTTAATAAGGGGTTTCATGCTCTCGGCTGAGCTTCCGAGGGCAATCGGGAAGCGCCGGACTTTCCATCTAAGTCCTGAATAAAGCTTGGTTTACAGGTGAATCAATAATAATGATAGTCTTATTGCATTTAGAGTTAACATTTATTGGAGTGCAGGTGTATGTAGCGCTGTACAGGGGGAGGGCTTCAGCCATGTGGATCTGCTACTGCACACGCTGCGAATCGCGCGTCTCCCAGCCCGATGTCGCCATCGGACGTGCGCGAACCGTCGGTTGCGAACTGCTCTGCTTTGACTGCACCCAACTCCGTCCGAGTCCCAAGCCGCGCCCGTCCGCATGGCGGCGCGGCTCGGCCCTCCGCCGCCGCCGTGCCACGAAGGTTTCCATCGAACCGGCGCCGCGCCGCGCGTCGCGGATTTTCTTCTACTGCTTTCTCGCGGGCGCTTGCCTGGGTTACTTTCTGCCGCTGACTTGGTAGCCCGACGCATTCGGAGCGCGCGTGGGGTTCTCGATGAGCTTTCTGATGTTGTCTGCCGCTGCGGCCGCCGGTGGGTCCGCGGCCGCTAGCGAGGCGAAGCCGGCGATGTGGACGGAACAGGATCGCGTGGTCTTTCTGGGCGATTCGATCACCGACGGCGGCACCCTGCTGCTGCTGGTCGAACAAGCCTTGCGTCAAGCTGGCCGGCCCGTACCCGAGTTCGTGAACGCAGGAGTGGCCAGCGATACTGCCGCGATGATGCGCGCGCGCCTTGACCGCGACGTATTCCCCTTCATGCCCACTTGGATTGTGCTTAGCGCCGGCGCCAACGACGTGGTGCGCAATGTCACGCCCGAAGCGTTCGCGTCGGAACTATCCGGCATTCTGGAAGCCGCGAAAGCGCACGAGGCCCAAGTCGTGTTGCTCACCACTACGATCGTCGGTCCTAAGTATGCGGCTAATGACCCCGTCCGCGCGCAGTATCACGAACGAATCCATGCGCTCGGACAATCCCTAGGCTGTCCGGTCGCGGAGGTACATGCTCGAATGTCCGCCGCACGCGATCGCGGCGAATCTGAACTGCTCAGCCCCGACGATATCCACCTCCACTTTTCCGGCTATCGCTGGATGGCGCGCGCCGTGCTCGATGCCGCTGGGTATGAGGAAGTGGCGGTTCCAGAGAAACTGACTTGTACGCCGTACCCCGGCCTCGTTCGCGAATGGCTCGTACGCATCGCGCCCGATCCCAAGCAGGGGCTTGATGCGGCCGGTGCTCAATCCTTGAAGCCGGACGAGAGTTGGAAATCGATCGAGCTTCCCATGCGTGCCGATCCCGAAAACTTTTGGTATGCGCAGGAACTCGAGCGCGGGGCCGCACTACTGGTTCCGGTCCTCGGCAATGCGCCTGGGTATCAGGCCGCGGCCATCTTCACGGCTCCCGAAGTCCGCACCGTGTACCTGCACACGGGGGGCGACTTGCAAAGCGTATGGCTGAACGGAGTGAAGGTTTACCAGGCGGGCATCTGGCGCGGTTGGAAGCTGGGGCGCGAAAGCGCTCAGGTCGAACTGCGTGCAGGCGCGAATACGCTGCTCATCGAGACGGGTCCCGTATTCATCCTGACGCTGCATCCCCAACGCAATCCGCTCCGGCCTTAGCCCTGAGGTCCCCCTCGCCTGTGGACGTTAACGGCGGTACGCTTGAGCCCTATTCCAAGGAAGGGTAGACTGTCCCCGTACCCGACTCCGGAGCGCCTATGCCACCTCGCATTCAATTCCTGACGTTCGCTTTTCTGCTCGGATTGGCCGCACAAGGCGCCGAAGACGCTCCGGCCGCGCCCCGCATAGACAGCATCGAATTGGATGCGCCGCAGCCTTGGAAAAAAAATCCGGATGTGATCTGGTACGACGACTTCGACGGCGACGAAGCGACGCAGCAATCGTATCACGAGTACGGCTCGCGCCACGCGGAGAACGTACGGGTGGACGCGGAGCGTTTGGGTGCATCCGGGAAATCGTTACGGATTCATTATCCGAAAGGCTCCCAAGGCATCGGCGGCCGGAAGCTGACCTTTGGCGATTGCCCCTTTGGACCCCCACTGAGAAAGGGAGAAAAATTCGAGGAGCTGTACTGGCGCATTTACGTCAAGCATCCCGCGAATTGGACCGGTGGCGGCCCGGATAAAATGAGCCGCTGCACGAGTTTTTCGTCAGCTAAGTGGACGCAGGCCATGATCGGGCACGTCTGGTCCAGCGGAGAAGCGCTCACGTTGGACCCGGCCTCGGGCATCAAGGACGGCCGTGTGGTGACCACCAAATACAACGATTTCCCGAACCTGAAATGGTTGGGCAATAAACCCGCCAGCCCGTTCCTGCTCCATGCAGCTGACCAGGCCGGACGCTGGGTCTGCGTCGAAGCCCACGTGAAGCTGAATACGCCCGGCCAGAAAGATGGCGTCATGCGGCTTTGGGTGGATGGTTTCCTGCAGTGCGATCGCAAGGCGCTCGATTGGCGCGGAACGTACACCGAGCACGGCATCAATGCGGTTTTTCTCGAGGCGTACTGGAATAAGGGCAGCCCTGTGGATCAAACGCGCTGGTACGACGATTTCGTCGTCAGCACGAAGCCGATTGGGCCGCTCGTGACCTCGAGCCACCCGGTGCTGCGCCGGACTCCGTACGTCGGTCCTGAAGGATCGAAGCCGGGCGTTTGGGAAGCACAGGTCGCAGAGAAGGTAGAAGCTGCCGCGGAAGGCGCGGAACAAATCTTCAAGCGCTTGCCCGACGAATGGGGGCACCAAAAGGGCGAGGACGTTTGGCTGCGCACGGTTTGGAGTTCCAAGCCGGTTGGCGCAGGGGTCGCGACGGTTGCGGTCTCGTCAGAGAACGGATCCTTTTCCGGTGCGCTCGCGAAGGAATCTCAGCTTCAAGCGGGCGGAATCTACTGGGTACGCTGCCGGCAGCAGAACGGCCAAGGGCGCTGGAGCGGTTGGAGCGACTGGCATCAACCAATGCGCATCGAAAGGCCCTAATCAATGCGGGGTTGAAGCCTCACGCGTCCTTGAAAAGTAACGCAGGTTACATCGAGAGCGCTTTTATTAGCTAATATTGGCTCGTTTCCTCCACGAATTTTGGTGTATCTCAAAAGACCGCCCGAAGCGTGCGGCTGGGTGGGATATCGGGAGCCGAGTCCATGAATCATTCGACCGTGTGCTTATGTGGTCTGCTGGCCATGTTCATTAGCTGCGCAAGCTTTGCGGGGGAGGACGTGACGCCGGCAAGCGATCCCGCGCCGGAATTCAAGGTGGACCTCGTTCCGAACTGGCGCAACAAGCACCCGCGGCTGCTCTTTGGAAAAGAGGATATTCCGCGCATGCAAGCCTTTGCTAAAGGGGAGGGTGCGGCGCGCTTCGCGGAGTTGGAGAAATATTTCAAGAGTTGCCGGGCGCCAGAGGGTACGCCCGATTTCCTTAAGGATGCGACGGACGGTCAGCGTCACGGACTTTGGAAAGCGCCGACGGTGGGCATGTATTACCTGCTCACGGGCGACAAGAAGGCACTCGCCATCGGCATCGACTACATGAAGCTGTTCCTGAGGCTGGACCACTGGGAACTGGGCGCCGAATTGGATTCCGGCATGAGCAGCGCCAATGTCGCGATCGGCGCGGCCTTGCTTTACGACTGGTTGTACGATGAGTTGGAGCCCGAATTTCGCGCGCAGTATCGCGATAAATTGTTGCTGATGGCGCGGCGCCAATACCACCTCGGGCACTTGAATAAAGCGAAAAGTATCGGCTACTGGCAGGGCGATCCGCAGAACAATCACCGTTGGCACCGAAATGCCGGCCTCGCTTTGTGCGCGCTGGCGGCGGCGGATATGGAAAAGACCGATGACGATTGGATCCTAGCCAAACTCAAGGAAGAGCTGGATTTCGTCGCGAATTATTTGCCTGAAGACGGAACCTGCCACGAGTCTTCCAGCTATATGATCTTCGGCGGAGCGCATCTTACGCTGGCGATGCAAGCGGCTTCGCGTTGCCTGGGCGCCGACTACTTGAAGAATCCGTTCTTTAAGAACCAAGCGCTCTTTCGCATGCATGTGCTCTTGCCGGGACTGACCGATTCCTTTCACTACGGCGACTCGGGCGGGATCGGCGCATACAACAATTACCTATATCAATGCGCGGCCCAGAATGGGCTTAAGGACATTCAAGCCGGACTCCTGGAGACGGATAAGCGCAACGAAGGCGCCTTCTGGGTGCGCTGGTTCGATTTCGTCTGGCTCGATCCCGAATTGAAGGGGGGCTCTTACGCCCAATTACATACGACCGCCTTCTGGCCGGATTTGGGCATGACTCACATGCGGGACGGCTGGGAGAAGGACAATGTCGGCGCCATGTTCAAGTGCGGTCCGTTCGGAGGCATTCGGCTGAACGAATACCGTAACGAGCACAACTTCAAGTATGTCAACGTGGCCCACGACGACCCCGACGCCAATTCGTTCTTGATTTACACGGGCGGAGAATTGGTTGCCGAGACAAGCCGTTATTCAAAGCACAAACGCAGCGCCAATCACAACACGATCCTCGTGAACGGCACGGGCCAGATGGCCGTAGGTCGTCCGGAAGGCGGGGTCTGGTCGCAGCCCGCCACCGGGCAGGTGGACATGCTGAAGATGGCTCAGATTACCGCCTTCAAAGATGCCGGCGATCTGGTGATCACCGAAGGCGAGGCCGCAGGATCGTATCTGGCCACCAAAGACCGGCCCAAGCTTGAGCGGTTCCGTAGAACTTTCATTTGGGCGAAGGGCCGTTATCTGCTGGTGCTCGACGACATTCGTGCCGCCGAGGAAGCCGAGTTGACCTGGCTGATGCAGAGCCAAGCGGTTGCCGAGCGCGAAGCAGGCGCGCATGTGTACGCTCTGGAGAAGAAAGTCGCGAGCTGCGAATTTCAAGTGGCAGCGGATAAGCCTTTGACCGCAAAGGTGGTGGATTCGACGGCCGACGGTCGTGGCAAACCGCTTGGCTGGAAGCAACTTCAGCTTTCGGCGAAGACTCAGCAGATCCGGATCGCGAGCGTGTTCGATCCATGGAAACGAGGCGGCGTACACATCGCCTTGGCCGCGCCTTCCGGCGAAGCCGCAAACGTCACCGTGAAGGGCCCGGACTTCGAAGATGTTTGGACGTGGCCTTCCGCCGCTCCCGGCACACCGACAGCGCTGGTCGGCAAGGTCAAAGAGGCCACGATCTCCCTGGAGCCTCAAGACGCGCCGCCGGTGAAGTAACCGGTTGCGCAGACGCTTAACGCGCCGCGCTGGCGCTCATTCTGGGTGGTGCATACTTCAGTACGCGCTTGGGTCATGGATTTCCGACCGGGTCCATGCGCGCTTCATGCTTGGATCGTGCTCGGGAGACTGGAACAATCGGTGACGGCGTAAGTGTGGCACGCCTGGAGCGCGTAGCGTTCGGACTTAGGCAGCTCCCGTTCGGTTGTGAGGTCGAACACCTTTCCCGGAAGCGAAAGGGAGCGGTTCGCGAAGTTCCAGACCGTTGCGCGCTTACCCTCGCGGTCGTGCCAGACCACCGAGAGATCGTCCTCCTGCAAGTAGCGCCGTTGCATGAACGGATAGTTGCGGTTGTAGTCGGCCAGCGCCTGCTTATGCGCGTCGGTCCAGATCGTATCGATGCGCTTCTTGTCCACGAAAAGCCGCAAGCTGGGATCGGTCATATGGCCGAGGATGTAATATAGCCTCCCCGCTTCTTCGGCCGTGGCGGGATGAACTTCCTGCCCCGAAGGTACGGTCGTGTATCCGGTGCCCAGCCCGACTTTGTAGCACGCGAAGAGGTTCTCCACGTTATAGCTGCGCGGGCAGCCGTGCTGCACCAGACCGAATGGGCCGAACGATTCGATCAGGAAGTGCACGCCCTCGTCTTGCAATTCCTTAAACGACTGGACCAACTCGCGCCACATCGTTCGCGGCTGCAGGTTTGCGTAATCGATCGGCATGAAGCCGAGATTGTAGAAACTGTCGAAGAGGTATCCGCGCAGCCCCGCTGCTTCTTTGTTCTTCTTGAGACTATCGATCCAGTTGCGCCGCGCACCTTCGTGCCGGAAGCTCCAGACACTCATGCAGCCCATGTACGCACCGCCGTATTTTTGGCGCGTATCTTCCAGCAATACGTACCAGTTGTCGCCGTGCGCGCGTTCGTTTCGGTTCAGCGGGCTCGACAAGGCCTGGTCGTTGTTGGTCCAGGAGTATACGAAGATCCCGGCCGCGTCGCAGTCTTCGATGAACCGCTTCAGCATCTGCGGTCCGCCGTTCTTGTCGTTGATTTCGTATTCGTGCCCGCAGCACATGTTCCAAGACCAATTCTTGTGCGGACTGCCTTCCGTTGCCGCATTGCGATTCATGTTGTCGATAAACAGGCCCTGCGCACCGATCGCCTTTGCCGCCGGAAGCAAGTCTTTGCGGTAGCTGTCTACCGTGAAGTTGTGCCAGTAGTTCTGCGAGAGGCGCGGCACCACCGGCTCTTCACGCAGACCGAACTCCGCCCGCGCGCGATCGTGAATCTCCTGGATCGCCCACGTCCAGAGGTTCTTCTGGTCGGTGACGGTTTTCGATTCCACGTTGAGCAGGATCGCTTTGGGAACGGTCGCGCACTCCAGCGCCTGATCGAAGAGGTGCTTATCGAAGGTCTTTAGTTCGGATTTGCCCGGTTCGCGCTGTAGGAGCGTGCGGATCAGCCCGACTCGCGCGAAGACACCCAGCAGAGTCCGGTCTCCTTTGTATTGAAAGTCGAACGCCTGATGCGATGCCCAGCGCGGGAGATTGTGCGTCATCACCGGATTGTTTTTCGACGCGTCGTCGCCGAAGAAGATCACTCCTTCCGTGGTCCAACTCGTCTCGGGTTCGAAAGCGACCACAGGCGCCGAGCACGAAGACTGCGAAACCACGGTCGCGCCCGCGATCTCGCCATCCAGTTCCCACGAGCTGCGGTCCATGAGGTAAAAGAGGGGAACGGTCTCGCTGCGGTACTCGTAGCGGTAGGCGAAGCCTTTGAAGCGCCGCCCGTTGAAGTTGTCCTCTGCGGGCGTCAGCACCAAGTCCAGATTTCCCGTTCCGGCTTCGGGTGTGCGGTCCCAATCCTGTGTATCGTGGATTGGGTCGAAGCTATGATCGCGCATGAGCTTCACTGGGAGAGCCTGGAACTCCGCTTTGAGGCGAATGCGCACTTCGTCCGGCTTCTCGTCCACCCCTAGTAGTTTTAGTGCCGATAATTCGGCGCCCGTAAAGGATTGAGTGGCGACGCCCATCGGGAGCCGTCCCGAGCGTACCGCAACGCCGCTTAGCTCGATCCGTCCCAGCCCCAGGTAGCGTTCGCCTTCGGTCAGGATCTCGAAGCACTGGTCGCCCAACCGGTAGGTAGAACGTGTCATGGGGGGATCCTCATAAAAGAGCCGCCGCGGAGGTCGGCAAACCGCTCAAAGCAGTCCCGAACCGACCCTAGTTAAAATACAACCTAAACTATATAATGCTAACGTAATAGTTGACATTTTTCATATTTCCAATAGCGTTACCTAATGTATAAGGAAGCCAGATGGGGGGTAAGTCGATCGTGAGCACGTTGTATGATAAGGCCCGAGAGCACGTACTAAAAAGCATCACCTTGGGTAAGTATTCGCTGGGCGAAGTGCTCCCGCCAGCGGAGTTGCTGGCCACCAAACTCAGTTGCAGCACCGGCACCATTCGCAATGTGCTCACCGATTTGGCCCAGGAAGGCGTGCTTAAGCGCGTCCAGCGCAAGGGTACGGTGGTCGCGCGGCGGCCCAGCACCGGCCGGGTCTGCCTTTGGCTCTCCAACGATGCGCATACCAACTTGATCTACCAGGACGCGCTGTTGCGGACGCTGGTGGAGCAAGGGTATTGGGTGGACTTGGTGCCTACGGCGATGGGCCCGGAAGCCACGGCCATCCATTGCCGCAAATTGCTGAGCGATCCGGGCCAGTCCGATGCCCTCGTGCTGCTTTCGCCGCATCCCGAGATTCTTAAGGTGGCCGAGGAGTTCGCACCGCGCTTTCGCCGGCGCGCGCTCGTTCAGATCGACAATCGCAACCCGCTGCCCAACAGCCACCTCATCACGCTCAATCATCTGAAGGCTGCGAAGGATGTGGTCGAACACCTGCTCAAGCTGGGTCATCGCAAAATCGCCATCGTGGCCGGTCTTTCGCCGCGCGAAACGAGCTTTGCCGCCGAGGCGTCGGGGTATTGCCGCGACTTTATGGAAGTCGCCGGCGGCCAGGCGCTTCCATTCTATATTGGCGGGAATTCCAAAGACCTCCTGGTGAAGTGGATTCGCGAGGAAGGAGTGACAGCGTATTGGGGCATCACTGATCACGAAGTCATGCAGACCATCAACTTTCTCACCGCAGCGGGCTTGCGCGTTCCGGAAGACGTTTCGCTGATCGGGCGCAACGATACGCCTTGGGCGGTCGATTCCGTGCCCATGCTTACTTCAGTCTCCTTGAACCCCCAGGCAACAGCGGAGGCCTTGGTCGCTAGCCTGGAGCGCATGGCTTCCCACAATCCACCGATCGCGTTCGAATCCGTGACCAAAATCGATCCGATCCTGGTGGTTCGTGAATCCACCGGCTCGGCGCAAGGCGTTTCCAGCCGGCGGAGCGCACGCCGCCGCGCGGGCTGACTTGCCTTCACAAGTGCAGCTTGACGGTGTCCTTTCTCGAATCCCGAACTACGATGTAAGCGACTCGCTCGGGACCAGGCGATGAAATTTTTCTTTTGCGAAAAGTGCGGCAAGCGCGTCACCGATTCCGATGTCGCCGCCGGACAGGCGCGCGACAAGAAGCTGCGCGGAGTATTTTGCTCCGATTGCGCCGCCGGCGTGCTGACGCTCGAGACCATGCCGATCACGGAAGATCAGGCGCAGAAGATTCTGCAAGACCAACCCAGTGCGGGAAGATCGAAAATAGAAAGTGGCGCGGCGATCGCCTCCGCCCGCGCTTCGCGCGTTCGGGAATCCCAAGAGCCGCCGCGCCCGGTCTCGCCTTTCGGGCCGGGGTTGTTGGTCCTCAGTCTCGGCGCCGTGGTCTTGGGCATCGGCATCTCCGCCGTGGTGTGGGTGTCGCGAGGCGAAAAAAAGGCATCTTCGGATCGCACGCAGATGCAAGCGCCGACGCCGGAGCCGTCCGTGGTGGAGCCGCCGACTACTGAGGCTCCGGAAGTGGCGGTTCGTAACAATGCCGAGCCGCCAGCGGCAACCGACTCGGTAACGGAACCGTCGGCAACCAAGGCGCCTGTTCCTCCCGCTTCCCCAGCGCATTCGGCTGAAGATACCGAGCGCCGCGCGGCCTACGACCAAGTTCTGGCGCGGCTCAAGGAATTGGCGTCCGATCGAGCGGCGCGACTAGCCGCCGCGCAGCCCTTTCTGGAACGCTACCCGCAATCGCTGGAAGCATCGCGCTTGAATGTCTGGCTCAAGCAGCGCGACGATGAAGAAGCAGCGCTCGTTCCGCTTGGAAATGTTCCTCAGGAAGCCCCGGCCGCCGATGCCGCGATTTGGAAGCAGCTTCGGCGCTTCGAGATTTCCCCCGACGGCCAGAAGCTCTATTTCGGAGGTTCCCGCGAAGGCTATGTCTGCTTCGACGCCAGCGGCCGCTACCTGGCGACCGGCCAGCCCGGAGACAACGGGAAAAATCCGATCGAATTGCTGCCACTGGACCAAGGCGAATGGAAAGGTTGGTTCGTTGGGGTGATCGGCTACGCGCACGCACAACTCGCGTTGTTCAAACCCAACGGCGCAATCGCGCGCACGCTGGTAAAGGTGACGCGGAACGACAACGGTTTGCGCGGCGACCCCGATTGGAATTCGTTGGGCAATGGCACTGTAGACGCCACGCGCCAATGGCTCTTTGCGATCGACCGCGCCACCAGCCGCGAGTTTGCTTTCAGCCGCATCGCGATCTTCGACCTTGCCGGCGCCTATGTGGGCCAAATCGCACGGTGGGCCAAGGACGAGCCGCAGAGCCTGGAGCGCGACAAGCTGACCTATGCGGACCTGGAAGCCGATCCTGCTCGCCAGGTTCTTTATGCGGTTACGTACGTTCATCCGCATAAGCGTACCCTGCACCGCTTGCGCGCATTCCGCTACGACGAAGCCAGGCGCGGCGAGCTCATTGCGGAAGTTCAAGCCGATGCGGCCGTGGCCGTATTCCCGGATGGGAGCGTCGCCACGCTCGCCATCGACCTCAAGCACGTACTGATTTTTCCTCCGGAGTTAGCGGGTGAGCCACGCAAGCTGCGCATTCCCGAAGTATTTTCCGCAGCCAAAGTCTACGATGCGGGCAAGGTCGATATTGAAGTCGATGCACAGGGACGCTTGTATCTCGGTTCCGACCTGCCGGATGTGCTATTCGTGCGCTGGTCGGCCGATTTTGGAAAAGTAGAGTACGCATCCGAGGCCGTGCAAGCAACGCCTGTCGCTGGAGGCGGGATCGTAGCCCAGTCCCCTTCCGGATCGCCCGCTGCCGTGTTGGCGGTGCCCGAACCGCAGGCACCACCGCCTCCGGATCCGTACGCGATCTTTCAGAGTCATTTCATGGCCGCGGTTTTCGGCGGCCTGCGTGACGAAACCGCGCGCCTGCTCCAATCGGCGGCTCCGGAAGTCGTCAAAGCCGCGGGCGACCGATTGGCGCTCGACCGGCGCACCGCCGGATGGCTGGCTGAACTCGATGCCGCGGTATGGCCCGGCGCGGCCAAGCTTGCGGAACAGGAACGCTTCGAACTGCGCCTCAATCAAGGAAAGCCGGTCTGGCTCGGCCGCAACGCGGAGTTCAAAATACTGAAACTCGATCCCGATGCGCTTTGGTTCGGCAGCAAAGGCCTCCAGCTTTCGGTTAAACGCGCAGACTTGCACCCCAGCACCCAATGGCGGTTGGCGGAACTGGGCCTGCCCGCCGATGGCGCGGGGCAGGTGCGACGCATCTTTGCGCGCATGCTGGCCGAACATGCCGACGAGCGCATGCTCTCGGCGGAGGAGTTGGAAGTTGCTGCGACTCGTGCCGAGAAGGCCGGTGCATCGGCGGAAGATCTCGCGGCGTTGAAACATATTTGTACTTTTATGTCGGACTCGAAAAGAGAGCGCGAAGCCGAAGCCATCATTTCGCGCGTACGTCTGGCCGAAGCTCGAAAGGACTGGTTGTCCGTGCGCGCGGACGCGGAAGCCCTGAAAACGGCGTACCGCGAAACGAAGGCCTTTGCCGCAATAGAAGAGTGGCTGGACATGACGCTGGATCGCGGTGCGTCGGCGCCCGCCCTCGCTTCCGGAATTTCCAGAAATCTGGCCTTATGGGTTAATTTCGACGGCATGAAAATGGGAAGCGTGATTCTACGCGATGCTTCGGAAAGCGGACATTCGGTGCGCTTAGGTCACGACGAAGCGAAGCCGAAACTCGTGATGGAAGGGTTGATCCAAAAGTCGATGCAGTTCGACGGCAAACAGCGCATCGTGGTGAACGACCACCCCGAACTCCGCTTTTCGGAAGCGCAGTCGTTTACCGTGGCGGCTTGGGCCAAGCCCGATTGGCCGGTGCTGGGCGACTATCAGGCGGTGGTGAATAAGGCCGAGGAAAGCAAGAAGAATTACGGCCTCTGGATCGGCCCCGGACCCACGTGGTACTTCGCCGGTGAAAGCCTTGTGGGCGGGGCAGTGACCGGCGAATGGCAGCATGTCGCGTTGGTGCAGGATGCGGCGTCGGGTACACGCACGGCATACTTAAATGGCGTCAAGGTCGCGGAAGGCAAGGCGATCGAATGTAGCGGCCATGGCGAATTGAATATTGGATGGAGTTCCAAAGGTACGAATTACAAGGGTATGGTTGACGACGTGCGCATTTATAAGAGTGCACTTAGTTCCGAACAAATCGTCCAGATTGTCAAACTGGTCCAGCCTTGATCAAGCGGCGGAGACCAACTGCGGAGAGAATTCTTCCAACGTCCCCTTCCAGTCCGGCCATTCTTCGGCTGAAGCCGTGACCACGATGCGAAAATTCGTCTGCCGCCCAAGTTCGATGAGGCGCTGCACGAAGGACTTGCTTAGCGGTGTGTCGAAATCCCAGACGACGTTCACGGTGGCCCGGGCGCGCGCATGAGTCTGAATCCGCTCGCGAAGCAGCGCGGGCAGCCGGCGGACGAACAGCTTGGCCCATTCTTCGTCCGTGGCGGCAAAGCCGTGCCGGCCAAACCAGAGGCTCTCGAAGACGAAGGCCGGATCCAAGCGCTTTGCCGGTTCTGAAATCGCCACTTTATTCAAGGACGGCGATGAGCGGCAGCCCCAGACCTTTAGTCGCGGCAAAGTATCTCCAGGCAGCGGATCTTCCGGGCCCAAGTAAACGAAGGTCTCGCCTTTGCGAACCGCTCGTTCCAGAAAGACTCTGATCGCGGCCGCATCCTCGAGATCGATCCCCACTGCGAAGGCTTTGGGCGACACTCGGTCCAGCCAAGGACCGGCCAGCGGAAGCGGCGGGCCGCCGCGAAACGCACAGTTGAAGGTCACCACGTAATCGAAAAGGAGCGCGCAGACGGTCAGAAGCAGCGCGGCCCGTACCGCGAAAAGGTTCCAGCGGTCCCAGCGATTGGCCTGGAGCACCTCGGCTTCGCGGTACGCGGCCCCGGTCGCCGATTCGGCCGAACGTTCTTCTCCGGTAGCGCCCGGCATGTCTGGCAGCGGAGGCGCGTTCTCGTCCTTTTGAGACGGGTCGCGCTTCTGTTTGCCGCGCTGCCGGTAACTGGGCACGTGGTCTTCAGTGGGTGCGGGCGCATCGGGTGTGGCGGCATCCGGCGCCTGGTTTTCGGCTGCGGCTTCGCGGGAGATTTGCATCTCGCTGATGCGGTTGGAAGCGATACCCGCCAAAAGCCATGCGACCAAAGCCAAGCCGAAGGCCCCGAGGTACGCCTTTCCGCGCATGGCGCTGCGGCAAAAAAGCCCCAGCGCGGCAAGCGCCGACACGCTCAGCAGCATCGAAGCCAGACCCGTCAGACCAAAATAGGCGTACAGATTCGCAAACACGGCAGCGCGGCCTCCGAGGCTACTTGCGGTACTTCCGAGTCTGGGCCAGGTATTGAGTGAAGGCGTAGTGAATGATGTTCATCCCGTTCTGGTATGCGGCTTCCACCTTAGATGCGTCCATGCCACTGCCGCCGTGTTTCCAAGCGTCGTTGATATCGCCCGGGTGGTAGAAGACGATCCAGCGTCCGTTGTGTTTGATGCCCAGCGCTTCGCTACCACCATGGTGCCAGAGCGGCGGAGCGCCCCCCTGCAAAGCGTAGGGCTGCTGGAAGAGCGGATCGTCGTCCGAAATGCGCACTAAGCTGTATTCGGGCAGCACTTGGCGCATGAAATTTATGAAGCTGTGATGCCAGTGCGGGAAACCGCAGTCGGCGAAGAGCATGCCTCCGTCGAGCAGGTAGTCACGCAAGACCTTAACGTCTTCGCGGCTGGTGCGGATTCCGCCCGAGCCGGTCATGTATACGAACGGCGGGGCCATCCCTTTCGTGTAATCCTTGAGCAGGCGGATCGGATGGCTCTCGCCGCTGGTGGCTGTCTTGAAGCCCGTGCGGCGGCGGAATTCCGCGAGGAAATTGATGTCCGCGCCCTGCCGCGCATCCATCCCGTCGTTCCAGTCCGGACCGTCGTACTCGAGCCGGATGAAGCGGACTTTGGAATTCTCCATCCCGTCGGGCCAGCCGCCGGTCTTGCCGCCGCCCTGGCCCATCTTGCCCGATGCAGTTGCCTCGCCGGCTTTGTACTGCACCCGCTCCATCGTTTCCTTTTCGATCTGCTCCTGCATTTGTTCATCGAGTTCGGGCTGGTTGAAGGCGATCGCGCTGTTTTTGTTCAGGATCATCTTTTTCTTCTTCTTCGGTTTCGGCTTCACGATCTTCATCAACGCCACCACGGGCTGACCGCTGCCTTTCGGCACGCGATAGTCCTCCACACCCCCTGACCATAAGCCCAACAACCACGGCAGAATGACGATAAAGAAAAAGTGCAGCGCCACGCTCCAGATCGCGCTCTTGCGGTACTCCTTCTGGCGCCCGTGGGTGCGGATGTTCTCGAGCACCCGGTCCCCCGCGGCCGGCTGGTCCTGTTCCTCTCCCGTGTAGGCGGCGACGACGGAAGCACGCCACGACTGCAGGTGAAAAAAGGCGGCGACGAGCGCCAATACGGCGGCGGGCCAGCACCATTCGATGCGCCAGTAGAACACGTCCATCGCCTCGGCCGCGATGCCGCCGAATTCGACTTCGTGCGCTTGCAGCAACGCGGTGCCTTGAAAAACGGTCGCGCCGTAAAAGCCCACCGCCAGGTAGACGACCAGGAAGCCCTTGCGCAAGACGCTCAATGCCCACCGCTTGCGCACGAACGCCAAGCCCGCAGCGGCGGCGCACCAGATTCCCACCAGCACAGCAGCCAGCGCCGCCGTGTAGGAGAGCGCGTCGATGCCTCCTTCGCTTAGCACCTTCGCCGCCGCCGGTTCGGCGTTCAACACATCCAGGTACCGCTGCGGGCCCCAACGCGCCGCGGCCAGCGACGTCAGCGCCAGCATCCCCAGCGCCGGCGCGAAGAGCAGGCCGGGGCGGCGGGCAGGCGACGTGTCGATGAACGCGTCGGACATGGAGCGGCGATCCTGGGGCGGCCGATTCAGCGCTTCGGGTTCGTGGATTCGAGATCGAGTCCCAGCCCGCCATCGGGTTCGCTGGGAATCTCGCTCTTCTTTGCGGCTTCGGTGATGCGTTGGACAACCGGCGCATCCTTGTGGGCTTCAAGCTGCGCATCCGTGGTGGTCCCGGTCTTGGCCGCCGGCGGCGCCGCTTCGGTCTTCGCCGCGGGCGCAACCGGGGCGGGTGTCGTGGCTTCGGCCTTGGCCTTGGCTTGCGCATCCGCCTCGGCTTTAGCCTGCGCGGCGGCCTCTGGGTCGATCAGGCCGTGCAGGTAACGGAGCGAAGTCGCTCCGATGATTGCGAGGTGCAGCGCCACGGCGAGCATGATGCACGGACCGAATCGGCTCTGCGAGAATCCGGTCATTAGACTTTCCGGCGTCGTGGACGATTCCTCGCGCTCGAGGGATTTCGCTTTTTTGGCCATGGCTTGTACTCCTTGCGTTCGAACTCGGTCGCCTACTTCGGCTTTTCGGGTTGTCCTTGTGCCGCGATAGTCGCGCCCGCTTCGCCCAATTCCCGCAGCACCGGTTCGAAAATGCGTTTCGGGACGCCTTCGTCGCAACTGAACAGCACCGTGCGGTCTTCCTGTGTTTGCTTGCCTTCGATCAGAGCAGCGACGCCTTGGCCCACGGCCTTCGCGTTGGGCATCATGCGGCCCTGCAGCCAGAGTCGCTGATCGGAATCGATAGAGACGATCACCGCGCGGTTTTGCAACTCAGCGAGGTCCGGGGCGTGCGGGGGTTTTAGCTTCGCCGTGTCTTTGGCAAATGTGCTGCAAATCATGAAGAAAATAATCAACAGGAATGCGATGTCGCCCATGCTGGCGACAGGCACTTGAATCTCTTCTTTCTTCTTGTGCCGGCGTTTCATCAGCCGCCGTCCTCGTCTTGTTCCTCGGAGACGATCGCAATGACGCCGCCCGCGTTGCTGATGGCGCTCATTACTTCGAAGTAGCGCTGATAAGGAACGTTTCCGGTCGTCTCCAGCATCACGATCTTCGCGTCGCCTTCTTTTTCTTGAAGCTTCAGTTCGGTGAGCGCCTTGCGAAGCTCGTCCATCTCTTGCGGCTTTTCGTTGAAGACAATCCTCTGGTCGTGCAGTTGCACGGTCGCGGTCTTGGAGGTCTGCTGTCCGCCTTCCTGGCCGGCCGGCATGTCGGTCATGAATCCCGCGCGCTTGGTCAGCGTCGTGACCAGGATAAAGAAGATGATCAGCAGAAATGCGATGTCCGAGAACGAAGAAACCGGAACCTCGGGCTCATCCTGCTGCTTGGATTTACGCCGCATGCGCATGGGTGGGCTCCCCGACCGGCGCGGTCTTCAGGTAGTCGAGTAACTCGGAGGCGGCTTCGTCCACTTCTAATTCGATTTTGTCGGCGGTGCTGCGGAAGATGTTGTACGGAATGACCGCGGCAATGGCGATGATCAGGCCCGCGGCGGTGGTGATCAGCGCTTCCGAGATGCCCGCCGCCACCAAGCCGCTGTCGAGACCCGCCGCCCCTGCCAGCGCTTCGAACGATACGATCATGCCCGTCACGGTGCCGGTCATGCCCAGCAGGGGAGCGGCGTTTCCGACCGTGGTGAGCACGTAAAAGCGTTTGGTGATGGCGCTCAGTGCGCGTTCGGTATGGTCTTCCATCGCGTTGCCGACGACCACTTGGATCGATTCCGGTGTGCGCTTGTCCGGGGCCAGCTTGCGAAACGCCTGCAGCCCCGCCAGCAGCACCGCGGAAGTCGGCCCCGGGGTGCTCGCGCAAAGCAACTCCGCGCCTTCCAGGTCGCCGGCCGTGAGTTTCTGCCGCACTTGGCTGCGTAGCGCGGGATAATCGATCTTCCCGTGCTGGTAGAACGCCCAAGCGCGGTCGAGCACGACCGCCCAGCCGATGATGCTCAGGACCATCAGCGGCCACATCATGACGCCGCCATCGACGATGCTTTCGAGCACGGCTTGCTCCTCGCAAAAAAGGGTCGCGGCCTTAAGCGCTGCGCGCGGCTGCGCGTGGCGCCGAATGACGCATCCACTCCAGTACAGCCAGCGCTTCGGCCGGAAGCGCCCGCACCTGCCGCACGCGCGCGCCCTCGGCCGGCGCCAAAATCAGCTCGCCGGTCACATGATTGTACGCACTCGATTGTATCGCGTTGAAGGCCAACCGCTCCGTATAGGGCCGCGGTCCGGCCGCGAACAGCAACAGATCCACCCGCCGCGCGCAGACCCAGATGCGCCCGTCGCGCAACCATGAACCCACGTCCACGCGGGTCGTGCTGAGAAACGCACGGTACACCGGCGTCTCGCCTTGCGCCGCAAGCAGCGCGCGCTCCGCGGCCGTGAGGGCTCGCAATGGACCCTCGCCGGGCACGAGCGGAGCCGCGCGGCGGCGGCCGGCCGCTCCGGCCAGCTTGGCTCGAATCAGCGGCGCGCGAGTTCCGGGTGCTTCGTCGCCGGACTTCATTGTTGCTCGCCTCCCGCGGCGTCGATGCGCTGAAACTGTTCTTCCACCAGCATCCCGCGCGCGTACTTCGCCCACTGGCTTTCGGGGTAGTCCCAAGTCAGATTCTTGAGCACACGGTAGGCATTGATCGTAGAGTTCGTTTTCCCGGGTTCGAGGTAGGCGCGGCCGCACCAGTACATCGCGCGCGGGGCGAGCTCCTTGTCCGGCGTCGGATCCTCGAAGACTTCGCGGAAGGTCTTGATGGCCTCCTCGTGCCGCGTGGCGTGCATGTAAGCTTCGGCCGCGAGGACCTTGGTGCCCATCGCCAGCGCGTGTTGCGGGAATCGCTCTGACAACCGCAGCAGCACCTCCGCCGCGGTACGGTAGAACTCCTGCGCCTGCAGGTTCAGCTTTTCGCGTTGCACCGGATCGGCTTCCGCTTCCGTTCGGTCCTTGAGCTCCTTGCCTTTCTTCCAGAAGTATTGCCCCAATTCGCTGATCGTTTCGGCGATCAATTCGTTGTCTGGGTAGCGGTAGGAGAGCTTCACGAACTCTTCGCAGGCCTTGTCGATATCGCCCAGATGTTTGAATGCCTGGGCTTTCTTGAACTGCGCCTTCGGCGCATACGCGCTGTCGCCGTAGGTGGTGACCAAGTCTGTGAAGCGCGCGATCGCTTCGGCGTAGTGCTTTTTGCTCGCTTCCTCGTCTTTGGCCTCGAATGCGAATTCCAGCGCGAGGTTCGCCAGCAGGTAATCGGCCTGCACCTTGGCCTGCGTGTCCGGATGATCGCGCAGCGCTTCCTCCAGAATCTTCTTGCCCGCGGCGATTTCTTCCTGCGCCAGATCGCGCTCGTTGATCGCGCGGTGCTTCTTGGCTTGCTCGAAATAGGCTTCCGCGATCGTGAACTGCGTCTTCACCGCGATTTCGGGGTCTTTGAAGCGTTTCGTGAACGGGATCACCGAGCCGTCGGCGCCCTTGTAAATATCCAGCGTGCGTTGCACGGGCTCCTGCCCCGGACCGGGGACGTAGGTGACCGTAACCGTGTCGCCGTAATTCACCGGAAGCACCGTCGGGTCTTTGGCATCGGCCTCGGGTGCGTACGTCAACGACGCGAGGCCCTTGAAAACACCGGTATGCTCGAATGTTTCGGTCAGCTCCAGCTTGCGCTTTTGCCCGCTCGCAGCGGCCAACTCGATCTCCACGCTGTTGCGTTCGTCGGTAAGATCCTGAGTCAGGTGCGCGACACGGAAGTACACCTTTTCGCCTACGTACGTGCCTTTCACTTCCTCGCGGAAGCGCCGGTCCATGACATCGAGGAATACGTCCGAGCCGAGCTTGACGCTGCGCACCAGCCACTTCGGTTGGTTTTGGTCGTCGTTGTATTTGAAGCCCAGGAAGACGGTGTCGCCACCCTTGAGTTGAAGCTTCGGGCGCTCCTCTTCGATCGCGGCCCGGTCCTGCGTTTCCGGTGGTTTCCAGTCGATCTGGCTCGTCTCCTGAAGCGGACCCAGTTCCATGGGAATCTGGAAGCTGAAGCGCCCCTCTTCGAGCGGCGCACCGGCTTGCACGCTGCCGCGTACGAGCACATCCAAGTATCCGGCCGGCGGCATCACACGGCCTGGGTCGCAAGGCGACACGTCCAGCTTGATAGTGCCCGGAACCTGCGGGTCGAACCCTGCGCCACCTGCGCCGGCTTTTGCGCGACCCGAAGAGGTTTGTACGTACAGCGAGGCTTCGCTGGCGGCCGAAAACGCGATGGTGGGGAATAGCACTTCAACGATCAACGGTCCGGCAACCGGTACGGTTACGGATTCGTCGGTATTCGGCTTCACCGGGCGATGCGCCAGCAACCGTCGGCGCGGGAAGAACGTTTCCTCCGTCACCGAGGCTGCGGCCAGCTTCGCGCCGCGCTCGGCATCGGCTTCGTTCAGCGGCGCGCTGCTGACTTCGAATATACGCACCTCAGGCGGCGCGTACCAAGCCTGCTCGATCACGTGCGTGCGCTCGTACGGCACCCCCGGATTGTTGTTCTCGCGGTCCAGGTAGGAAAGCACCAGATCTTCATCCTGTCCAACCTGGATTTCCACCGGCCGTTGTGGCGCGCCAGGAACCGGGAAAATACGCCCCAGGAAGATCCCGCTGTGCGCTTCGGACTCCAGCGCCTTGACTTCGATCTGCTTGCCGCTGGTCGTGGACGCCTTGATCGTGATCGTATCCTTCTCGCCGCTGACATCCCCGTCGGGATCGTTGACGAACACGGTGACGTTATCGTCGGCTTTGTACCGCCGGATCGGTACGTAATCGCGCAGGGGCTCTTCGCGGCCCGCAACCACCTTCTCGACCACCTGGACCGCCGAGAGCTTCGCGTCGTGGTAGGTTGCGGATAGCGAAGCCGAATGCACGCCTTTCGACTCGCTGATTCGGATCGGATCCTTATACGTGATCGTGATCCGGTCGCCGGGGACGATCTCGAGCTGCTGGTTTACGCGCAGCGCCTGGAAATCCTCCTTGGGCGGCAGCACTTGCGTACCGTCGGCGGAAGTGAGAGTGATTTTGTCGAGTGCCGGGGCGTCGGAGGCGAAGTCTTCGAGCAGCAACCGGACCACGCGCGCACGCACATCGGACGGGAACGCGATCTCGAAGGCCGTACCCGGACCATCGGCCGTCACCTGCGCCACGGGGCGCTGCACCTCTTCCTTCACGGCTGGATTCTTATCCGCGCCGAACATTTCGAGCGGGCAGCCCGCGATGAACGGTTCGGCTTCGATATCCTGTTGCAGCTCGAAATGAGTGCCGTGATGCACCCGGCAATAAAAGTAGATATCCACGCGGTGCACGCCTTCCTTCAGCGCCCGCGAGACCACGCCGGGTTCGGAGCCTTCCTGGCCGTCGAGGGCCAGAACCGCGTATGCGTGCTGGCCGGGATTCTCGAAGACGAATTTGAACGTCCGCGCTTTGCGCTCTTTTTGCTGGAACGCCGCGCTCAGGTGAACCACGTACAGATCGTTATGGTCCAGTCGCAAAGCGTTGCGAAGATCGAAGACATTCCCGTCCAGGCGGCCCGACAGCGTCTTGCGGTTCTGCAGTGGCAAGTCCATGGTGCGCTTGGGGGAGCCTTGCGCGATGAAGCCCCGGTTGAAGAACTCGCGGAATTGTTCCAGGTTGCGCGGCGGGTTGGGTCCGGACTTCGCCACCGTGATCCGCGGCGTGCCGTTCCAGGGCTTCAGCGCCTGCGGCCACGATCCCACCGTCTCGAACTGCCGGCCGTTCTGCGAAACTTCCACGCTAAAGGCCTTGAGTTTGCGAGCATCGTCTTTGGCCGTGAGCGTCATCCTGCCCAGCGGCAGGTTATCGGCCAGGTCGACCATAAACGCCTTGGGCCGCTTGTTGTCGGGCAGCGCGCGCCACGGCGGGTACTGTTCTTTGGAAATCACGTAATCGGGGATGCGGCCTTCGTCGGAATCCGAGGCGTACGCCGTGGCCTGAGCCGCGGCCGTGGGAATGGCGCCTTCGAATACGCCCGTCGTGGGACCGGACTCTTTCAGTTTGAACGCGTCGATCCGGTCGCCGCTCGAAGTCGTCACCTCCACGGCGATCTCGTCCGCCTCGGCCGTAGTGCTGCGCTCCAGGTCCACGATCCGGACGTTGATGGCGTTGCCCGGCTTGACCTGGTTCGCATCGCGGCGGGACGAAAGCGCCACGCCTTCGCCGCCTTCTTCCTCGCCGCGCGGGTTCAAACGCTGCCGGATCATCTGCTCCAGCGCATGCGCTTCCAGTTCCTCCTTGGTCAGAATTTTCCCCGAACTGGCGTACATCTCCGCGTCGCTGGCGATCTTCAGCGCCGCCGGCTCGCCCAGCGAGATGCGCAGGCGCTTTTTGAAGTCCTCGGAGTAGTCGTACGAAATCGTGTCGTTGCCCAGCACCTGCAGCGTATGGTCGCCGGGCGCCGGTGCGCCGAGCTGCGTGGGAATTTGACCTTGGAATTGGGTCTTCGATTCGCCCGCCGGAAGGAGGTTGAACGTCTCTTTGTCGCCCGCGCTGGTGACCACCTGCACTTCGACCGCCAGCGACTTGCCGACTACCGCGAGGTTGCGGTCTTCGAGGCTGACCTTGAGCGGCGCGCCCGGCACCAGCAGTTGCTGGTTGCGCAATTGCCCCGGCGCGATCAGCAGCGCGGCTTCATACTTCTTTTGCGCGATCAAGACTTCCTTCATCAGCAGCTTTGCGTCCGCGTGGTCGGGCGAGCGCAGCAGCACCTGATTCAGCGCCTCTTCCGCTTCGTTCTGCTGGCCTTGATCGAACTTCACCCGGGCGATCTGGTAAAGCGCCTGGGTCTGCAAATAGCGCTCTTTGCTCTCGGCCATCTTCTCGAGCTGCTCCATCGCCTTGTCGTATTGCTTGGTCAGGCGATCCACTTCCGCAACGCGCAGGTGCGCGTCCATCTGGGACTGAGTGCCTTGGTAGCTCTTGTTAACCGCGATCTCTTCGTACTGCGCGCGCGCGCGCGGGTATTCCTTGCGCGCGAACGCGATGTCCGCGTACGCCACTTGCAGCGCCGCGCGATGTTCGGCTTCGAAACCCGCCGGCGCGCTTTCCATGTGCTGCAACAGCACGCGCGAGAGCTGCTCGGCCATATCGAATTGCTGCAGGTCGGTATGGCGCCGGATCAGCCACAGCGCGAAGCTCGGCTCGAGCTGCTTGATCACGCCGCTTGCCTTGGCCGCGTTGCGCGAATACTGGTCCCACGCCGCCGTGAAGTTGCTCGTTTGGTACTGCTCCTGCGCCGCGAAAAACGGATAATTCGGATCGTTCCGCGAGACCGAAATACCGCCGCCGACCTTGGCCAGCGTCTGCGTGCGCACGGTGGTCAGCGCCGTCGCGGCCTCCTTATCCATCCGGTCGCCCAAGATCTCCAGGCCGGCCGCAGCCACGGTCAGCGCCAGGTGGTATTGCTCTTTCTTGTACAGGTCCACCGCGAAGTCGCTCAGTACGCGATGGAACTGGCCGTTGTTGGTATCCCGCGCGATGAGCCAGAGGTAAGGCGCCACGGCCGGTAGTTCGTTCAGGCGGTTTTGCTTGGACAAACCGTCCAACGTGCAGGTGATCAGATATTCGAATCCCCATCCGCCGTACCACTGTTGGGGGCAGCCGAGCGGGAAAAATTTGAGCAGCACGTCCAGCTCTTCCGGTTTGGGCGGCGTGCGCGTATTGAAGAAATGGCCCAAAGGGTCCAGGCGTGGCGCGAGGATCCGCTGCGGCGTCTCCGCGGCGCGGTCGAGGTACTGGGCCAACTGCTGGAAGCGCGTCGCGCGCTGCTCGTCGTTGCCCCAGCCGCACGCGAAGCGGCCCCAGCCCATTGCGAACCAGTCGAACCGTGTCTTGCCCCAGTACGTCTCCGTCTTCGCCAGCGTGGCTTCGCGAATTTGCGGATCGGCTTCCAGCAGCCGGCGCTGCCATTCCCACATGGATTCCCAGTCGTAACCGCTGGGATAGTGTTCCCACTCGGCCATCTTTTGAGCCGCGTAGTTGCGAATCTTCTTCTCGCGGTCGTGCCCGCCCATGTGCCAGTAGCGGAAATCGAGGTGCCCCGTCTTCTCCGCTTCTTCGAGGAACATCGCATCGAAGCCGGATTCCAGCGGGTACTTGGCCTTCAATCCCTGGAATTCTTCGCGGACCTGGTGCATCGCGGCGGCGGTTCCGGATTGAATCCACCAGTCGAACTTGGGCGGATTCTCGAACCAGACCCGCTTCTCGATCAGCCCGGCCAGCGTGGCGGCGCCTGCATCCTGATCTCGCCAGCCTTGGCCTCGCTTGAACATGCGCATCCAGTGGTACAGGTCGCCCCAGTATTTTCCTTGCTGAGCGTGCGGCGCGTACGCTTGATCGATGATTCCGGCGAGCTTGATCGCGTGCTCCATATCCTTCTTGGTGATCTGGTTGCCGCCTTGCCATTCCTTCTCGGCGCTGGCGATCCAGGCGCAGAGTTGGGCCGCACGTGCGCGGGCGGATTCGTCCGGCAGAAGCGCAAGCTGGTCCTTCAACAGCTCGCCCGCATACTCGTAATCGTTAAATGCTTGGATCGCCGTCTGCACCTGCCAGGCCACCAGCGCTTTGCCGAAGGGTTTGTGCGAGACGTTGTAGTCCTTGTGCGCATCGAAAATCTCCCGCGCTACTTTAAGGTATGCGTCCTTTTGCTTGGCGCGCGCCGATTGCACGGCGGTTGCCAATTGCTGGCACAGCGGTGTTGGCGGCGTGCCTTGGGCCTTGCCCGACTGCAAGTCCTGGTAAACTTGGTCGATCTCCGCGAGCTGCGCTTTCAGCGCCGCCTGCTGCTCCTTGGCCACGCCCGCGCCGTCTTTCTCGAACTGCTTCTTCCAGTCCCGGAACTCTTTGTAAGGTCCATCGAAGATCGCTTTGCGCGCGGCCGCGTCGTAGGGCACCCAAGCTAAGAGCTTCAGCAGCGCCGCGGTCTTCGACTTATCGTGATTGGCCTCGCCGTCCTTGCTGCCGAACTGCCACGCCAGCCTCGCGAAGTCCTGCGCGCCGCCTTGATCGAACAGGGCGATGGGTGAGGGCGCAATCAGTTCCGCACCGATTTTAAGCCGCGTCTTCTCCCAATATTGCGGCGGCAGTTCCTGGCCCTTCTCGCGCTTGTAACCCAGGAACGCCGGCGCGACATGCTGGTGCAGAATCTGCGTGGGCTCGTGAAGGCTCAGGTGCCAGGACTCGGTCGTGTACAGGTTCTTTGCCGCGGCCAATAAATCGCCGTCCACGGCCAGCGACCGGGTCGCCGCCGCCGGCGCTTGCGCATGGGTTCCCACGAACGGCGCCAGCTTCTTGAATAAGTCGGCGTTCTCGGGACGTGCGAACGAGAGGAACACCTGCGACGGTCCGGATTGCTTGTAGAACTCCAGATCTTTCTCCGCCCACGCCAGCCATTGCTGCACCGGCGCCGCATAGTCCGCCATGCGCCGGCCGTGGATCTGCCAAGTCATGAACTTGGTCTGTTCAGGCTTCGGCAGGAGCGGGAATACCGCCGCGAAGAGTCCCTGAATGTCCTTAGCGTGGTTGCGGTAGACGCGTTCGTCGAAGTGGCGGTTGCCTTTAAAGAACGCACAGACTGTCTGCGATAGCGCGTCGAAGGTGGGATCGGATTTCATACGCGCTTCGGCGGCGGCGCGCAGTTTGTTCCAGGCTTCCGGCGTAAGCGGCTTATCCACGCCCCCGTCCCAGTTCATCTGCTCCAGGCACGCGGTATAGAAGGCCAAGGTGGCATTGCGCTTTTCGTTTTTAATCGACGGCAGAAGCTTCCGCAGATCGTCCGCGGCGTCGCGGCGGCGTTCCTGGTCTTCCGCCAGACGCGCGCAAATCCAGTCGATGTGACCGTCGAAGTAACGGCTCGCATGGCTGGCCGGATCGGCGTAAATCGAGACCAGTTTGCGTGCGTAATTGCGAAGGTCGTTTCGGCGCTGCGCGGCTTCGAGGAACCACGAATCGAATTTCCGCGCATACACGTGCTGGCGGAAGGGCAAGCCCTGCGTGGCCATGAACTGAAACGCGGCGTCCTCGTTGGGCACGAACCCGACCAGCAAATCGTAGAGCCGCCCGGCCGCTTCGGAACTCTTCGCGTCGGGCTTCGCTTCCTTCAGGTATGCCTTGAAGCGCGAAACCGCGGTCTGGTAATCGGCCGACAGGAACGCCAGCTCCGCCGCCTGCCGCATCAGCTCTTCGGCCGGCTCCGGCTGCTTCGTCATGTAAGTCTTGAAGGCGTTGGAGGCTTCGCGCGCGCGGCCCAGTTCCGCGCCGGCTTTCAGGATTTCGGCCATTTCCGCATCGGTCAGCCCCTGCGCGGCTTTCAACAGCAGCGCTTCGAAGGCCGCCGCTTTGGGATCCGGCGGCGCCGCTTCTCCGGCCCGGAGCGTGCCGGCGCACAGACCGCACGCGCACAACAACAGCATTCCTGCGAATCGTTCGATCGGTCGCATGGCGTCCTCGTGGTGTCCCGTTCGGATACTCAACCCTTCGTGCCGGCCTATTCCGCGCCGCCCTCGCCACCGCCGCCTTCGCCCCCGGCGGCGCCTTGCAATTTCTCTTCGATCTTCGGCAGCACTTTGCGCGCGTTTTCCGCGTAGGAACTCGCCGGATACTCGAAAATGAGCTGGTTGCACTTTTCGCGGGCCGTCGCGTAGTCGCCTTTACGGAAAGCCACGATCACCCATTTCAGCAGCATGCTGTCCAGAAACGAAGCATCCGGGTAATCCTGGAAGACCTGCTCCAGAAGGTCGTTGGCCAGCACAAAGTCGCGGGTCTTGACGTAGTAGTCCACCAGCTTCGCCAGCGATTCGCCCGCAAACTCGCTCTGCGGAAACTTCTCCGCGCATGCCTTGTAATGGACGATCGCCTCCTTCTCGCCTTTGCCCGCTTCCACGCAGCGTGCGATCATGTACATCGCTTCCGGTTGCGCTTGCGTATTTTTCAGGCGCAGAACCTGAGCGAAGACGCCCTGCGCCCCAGCGAACTCTTTGGCCTCGAAGCGGATCTTGGCGATGCCCATCAGCGCCTGATCGGCGAACGGCGAATCCGGGAAGAGTTTGTTGAACAGCTCGCACGTCTGGATCGCCGCGGCCAGATCGTCTTTGACGATGTAGAACTCCCACTTCAGCTTGAACGCCTGCTCCTTCAGAGCTGTCGGCAAATCGTCGCGGCTCTTCAGGATCGGGTCCACCAGCGTAAGCCCTTCGTCGCACTTTTCGCCCGCGCCCTTGCGCAGCCCCATGCTTTTGAAGATGCGGCCCAACTCGAGGAACGCCTGAGCGTCCCGCAGTTCTTTATTGGCTTTGAGCAGCGGGTCGTGGATCACCGGCTGCGTTGCCGCCGGCCGGTTGTCCATCTCGCCGATCACCGTGGTCTTCGTGCTCACCTCGCGCGATGTCTCGCCCCCGATGTGCCGTTCGTCGATAAACGTGGCCACGATCTCGTCGTTGAGCATGCAAGCGAGCGCGTCGTCGGCGCGGTCCGCGGCTTGTCCTTTGATGGCTTCGACGATTTTCACGCTGCCGCCGAACTGCCCGGTACGAACCACCGGTCCTTCGCCCAGTTCCTTCGCGCTCAAGGTCACTTCGTCGCGCACTTCCCAGCGCTCTTCGGATTCCCCATTCCAATCCTCGGCGTTCTCGTCGGGCATCGCCTTGAAGCGCGAGACCATCCGCACCGCCACCGCATCGGCTTCGGGCGCTTTGTCGAGATCCGCATCTTGGAGCAAAACGAAAAGCGGCTGATTCAGGAAAGCAGCTTCCGCCAGATCTTTGTACGTGCCCTGGGTGAACGCCAGCCGCGCGGTGCTCACCACTTTCACCTGGCCCTTGCGCTCGGAATTCTTCGCGCCGTCCTTGGAGTTGTCGTCCAAGTACGTGACGGTAAGCGTGTCTCCGCCGATCACCTGCAGGATCCCGTCGCCTTTCTTCGGCACACCCACCGCGCTAGGAAGCGATCCGATCAGCACGTCGCCTTTGCTCGTCAGCGGTACGCAGGGCACCGCCTCCACATCCCCCGAAGCGGCCGCGACCTGAGCCTTCACGTCTTTGCCTTGGCGCTGCAAGACCGGCAGGTCCGCGTCCTCCACCTTAAGGAAGAAGCGCCTCCCGGCTTCGGCGAAGTTCGCCGTCTCGCTATCCGGATCGACGAACGTCCCGACCAGGCTCAGTTCCTTGATCGCCTTGTCCCAGTTTCCTTTGTGGAAGTGGCACATGCCGATGTAGTAGTGCGCCTGATTGCCCCAGACCGTGTTGGGGTAGTCGTTGGTGATCGTGCGCAGCGGCTGAAACGCAGCACCGTAGTTGCCCGTCTCGAAGAAGGCCAGGCCCGAGTAGTACAAGCCTTGCAGGTACAGATCGAGATCCTCGCCCTCCAGCGCCTGGTCGGGCGTCTTCAGCTTGCCGAGATACTGAAGGTACTTCAGGGCTTTGGCTTGGTCGTGCTGAGCGATGTGATGCTTGCCCAGCGCGAGGTACACCTGGTAGCGCACTTTGCTTTTGGGGTACTGCTCGAGAATGTTCTCGAGCATCGTCAGGCCGCGGTCGAGATCCTTCTGCTCCAGCAGTTCTTCGGCTTTTTTCAGCAGGCGCAACGCCGCGATATCGGCGCGCGCGTCGCCGTCCTCGGTTTTCGTCTCGCCTTCTTGCGCTTCCGCGGTCTTCGCGGCCTCCCGGGCGCGCTTCCCTTTTGCTTCTCCCGCCGCCGCGCCCGCGGCCAGCACCAAGGCCGCCAAAGCCCACCCCCACGCCCGGCTATTCGTTTGCATGGACGCCTCCGCCGATCTTCAAACCCATCTTTTCGAGGATATCGTGGGCGTACGTCGACTGACCGCTCTTCGGATACTTCGACATCAGTCCACGCAGCGACGCGACGTACTGCTTCTCGTTGCCAGCCGACTTGTGAACCTGCGCGATTCGCCACAGCGCTTCGCTGGCCTGTTCCTTAAAGAAGTTCTCGATCTCCGTAAGCTGCGAGACCGCTTGCTGGTGCTGGCCTTTGGCCTGGTAGCATTCCGCGATTCGGAACAGGCTGCCGGGCTGCTGGTCCGACTGCCGGTACGCCGCGATCGCTTCGTCGTGCTTCCCGGTCTGCTTGAGCAACTCGCCTTTCCGGTACAGCGCCCAGCCCGCGTAATCCGCTTCGGCGGCCAACTCGTTCGCCAACGGCAGGCCCTTTTCGGTGTTCTGGCGGTGGTAGTAATAGTCGAGCAGCCGCGCCTTGCCCTTGTTCGCGTCTTTGAAGCTTTGGCAGACGCGCACCATCGCATCGTCGTCGCCCTTGTGCCATAAAAAACCAGAAAGCTGCTGGTGCTTGAAGTCGTCGCTGAGCTGCTCCAGCCGCATCTTCTGCAGCACGTTCTGCCCGCGCGCTTCCTGGCCCTTAACGTTGTAGAACGCTTTCATCAGGTCGAAAATGTCCTCGTTCTTCGTCTTGGCGAAATCGAGCTTCTGGTAGTACGCGTCCACCTTCGCATCGTGACCCACGTACAGGATGATCCACTTCACGATGCGCGCGTAGTCGTCCTGCTTGTTTTGCTTCTCGAACTGTTCGTCGAGGCGCTCGATCCACTTGGCCGTATCGTTCTCGTACGCGCGGATGAAGGCAATCCGGTCGATCTGGAAGTCGTCCCACGCCGCGAACTTTCCTTCCAGCGTCTGCGCCCAGTAGCGGTAATAACGGTTCATCAGCTCCGTCTGGTCCTTTTCGAAGGCGCCGTGCTTCTTGACCGCTTCGCACACTTCGCTCCAGTATTTGCGATCCGTCTCGATTTCGCCTTCCAGCTTGCGTGGATGATGTTCGAACCCGCCCGTGTCCGTGAACAGCTTGCGCAATCCGGCTTCGTCGGGCTTGCGCGTGTACATGCCGATGGCTTTCGCCATGGCTTCGCGCGCTTCCTGTTCGTTCGATTGCCGGAACGTCACGGCCACTTGGTGATACGTCTGCAGTGCACGGTCGGCTTCTTTGCGTCCGGCGTACCAGTCGGCCAGCCGGTTGAGCGCCCCGGCGGCAAGGAAATGCCTGCTGAACTGTTTGTCCTGGGCCATCTTGCCCCAAAAGCCCATCGCCTTGTCGCGGTCCCCGTTGTCCCAATGGCACAGCCCGCTGTAGTACATCGCCGCCGCGGCGTACGCCGGATCCGTGTTGATGAAATAGTCGGTGACCTCGACGTACTCCTTCAGCGCCGCGAAGCGGTTGTTGCTTTGCTGTAAGCTCCGTCCTTTGCGGATCAGCGCATACGCCAGCGCCTTCGATTGCTCGAACTCCTTCACGAACGACTCGTACGCCGCCGCTGCCTGCTTGAAGTCCTTTTTCTCGAAGAGCTTGTCCGCGCTGCGAAGCTTGTGCGC
>BTVV01000055.1:0-37794 GCA_045863855.1 Planctomycetota bacterium
CGTAATCGCGGGCCGGCGGCGGCGTGCGCCGTGGTAACCGGTACGCGGCGGCATCTGGCCACGGCGCGTAATCGCGGGCCGGCGGCGGCGTGCGCCGTGGTAACCGGTACGCGGCGGCATCCGGCCACGGCGTGGTTTCAGCTCTGCTCCTCACAAAACCAAGCTAGACCAATTCATTTCCGGGCAAGAGGTTGCGGGGATTGCGGGGGCTTTGCGTTGGTGCGAAGGATTGGGCGGGGCGGGCGCCTCTAAGGTTTGGGGCTTAAGGCCAAAGGCAAAGGGCACCCCCCCTACCCCCCCTTGTACTTAAGGGGGGGAGAGCGGCAACGGCAAAGGAAACGGCTAGGGCTACGGAAATTGCAAGGGGTGCGGCGGCGGGGTTGGGGGGTGCGCATGCGCGGAATGTGGCAGGCGGCGGCGCTGGTCCTGATGCTGGGCGCCGGTCCGGTCCGGGCGGCGCAGGCGGTGCCGCAGACGCATCCGCGGCTGTTCGGTTCGCTGGCGCGGCTCCAGCAGATCCGGCAGGAGCGCGCGGAGGCGTATAAAAATCTGGTGGCCAATGCGCGCGACGAGAAGCTGAACGATTATTGCTGGATGCCGGCGGCGGCGCTGGTGAGCGCGCTGGAAGGCGACGCGAAGCTGGCGCGGGCGGCGATCGCGCGTGCGCAACCCTACATCCAAGGGCCGATCCGGACGGGTCACGTCACGTTCGGGCACGACCTGGCGCTGTGCGCGATCGTCTACGACTGCACGCACGCGCATTGGACGGAAGCCGAGCGCGCGGCGTTCATCGCGTACGCCAACCGCACGATCGAAGCGAATGCGAACTCCGAGACGGGCGTCTTTCACAACGGCTATTACGGCTACAAGAATTGGGGCATCGGGCTGGCGTGCTATGCGACGCTGCACGAGAACCCTCGCGCGCGGGGCTTTCTGGACGCGCTCTTGAACGATTACCGCACGCGCGCGTGCCCGGCGCTGGAACTGGCCGGGGAAGGCGGCGGCTGGGCCGAGGGGCATTACGTACACTATTGGATCTTCGAATGGCTGGTTTTCTGCGAAGCGGCGCGTGCGTGCGAGGGGCTGGACTTGTACGCGTGCGCGCCGAAGTTTTTCGGATCGCGTGCGATCGCGAGCTTGTTCGAAGTCTGGCCGGGGCATGCGCCGCACGAACTGAACCGGCCGGTTCCGATGGGCGACGGCGGGTACGGGACGTACGGCGGCTCCAGCGAAAAGATTCTGGCGGCTCGGCGGATCCTGTGCGCGCATTACCGCGACGATCCGGCGCACGCGGCGGCCGCGGCGTACAACCGCAAGATCGAACGGACCTGTATCCCCGAGGCGTATAGCTGGCTCGATTTTCTGTGGAACGATCCGCGGGTGCCGTGCGGCGATCTGAACGGGTTCAAGCGTTCGCACTACAGCCCCGGCGCGGGCTGGGCCGCCGCGCGTGGGGACTGGAGCGGGGATGCGACGTATCTGTTCTTCCGCTGCGCCGACCGCTTTACGGCTCACCAGCACCTCGACGCCGCGCACTTCCTGATCTACAAACACGCGCCGTTGGCGGGGGATGGCGGCGTTTACGACTCGTTCGAGAGCAAACACGCGAGCAACTATTACCTGCGCAGCATCGCGCACAATACGATATTGGTGCACGATCCCGGCGAGAAATTTCCCGACGGCATCCGCGCGGCCGGCGCCTCCTTTAACGACGGGGGGCAGGCGTACCCGTGGTGCGGATCGCCGATGGGGCACAACGGGAACGCGGCCGACGCGGCGGACTGGAAGGCGCAGGGCGCGCTAAGCGATATCGCGGACTTCGCGGCGTTCGAGGACCGCGGCGCGTACGTCTATATGGCGGCCGACGCTACGCGCGCGTACAGCGCGAAGAAGCTGGAACTGTTCACGCGGCAGATCGTTTTCTTGCGCCCGGATACGATCGTGATCTGCGACCGCGTCCGCGCGCGGAGCCCGGCGTTCAAGAAAACGTGGCTCTTGCAGGCTATGGAGACGCCGAAGGAGCAGGAGGGGCGGCTGGTCGTCGCGAACGGCGCCGGGCGGCTGACGGTGCAGACGCTGCTGCCGGCGCAAACGAGCGTCAAACGTTGCTCGGGCGCGGACCTTTATACGGTAGACGGGCAGAACTGCGCGCCGTCGAAGCCGGTGGCCGAGGTACCGGCCTGCCGCGTCGAGATCAGCCCGGTACAGGCTCAGGCGTTCGACGTTTTCGTGCACGTGCTGACGACCGGAGCTTCCGGCGCCGCGCTTCCGGCCCCCGCCACGGTGAAGGATGAAGCGGACGGCGTCGAGGTGAGCGTCGCGGGCGCGACGATCCGCTTCGAGAAGTCGAGGCTGGGCGGCGCGGTCTGCCCCGCGGGCGGCGCGCGTACGGCGCTGGCCACGCAGGCGGTTCTGGACGGGACGGCGGCGCCTGCGGGGCGCGTGACGGCGGGGCCGCCGGTGGTGGCGCCTGCACCGGTTGCGGCGGCGCAGGAGCCCAGCGCCGAGGCACGCGCACTCGCGGGGACTCGCCGCGCCGAACTGAAGGCGGCGGTGCTGGCGGCGGTTCAGGCGGGGCGGCACGAAGCCGTATTCGTGGAGGTACTCGGCAAACTGAGCAAGGTAAAGCTGGTGGCCGCCAACGAGCAAGAGCTTCAGGTCAGCTTGCAGGGGAATCGCTTTCCCATCGCGTGGGAAGGCTTGCCGCCGAAGCAGATGTACGGGATTGCGAGCGTGTACCCGGTGGACCGGCGGGCGCTGTACGAATATTGCGTGGGCATGGGGCTGAAGGAGGAGGCGGAGCGGGAGTTGATGAAGACGGGGCTTTGAAATTCGACGTTCGAAAGGTTCAATTCAAACGCTGTACGGCGGCCTGCGGTTGCGCCCGCGCGCGGCGCATGGAAGTCCTCGGCATGACCTGCGGGCGAGACGCCCGCGATACCCGGGCCGCTTCGCGGTGCGGGCAAAGTCGGGGGCGGGGTTTATACTCCGGGCATGAACGCGGCGGCGTGCTTCTTGGGCGGTTGGGCGGCGGGCGTGCTGCTGGAGTATCTGCTGCATTGGATCATGCACCGCTGGGCGCTGGGCTTTCATCTGCATCACCATCGGGAATTCTTTCACCTGGCGCCGAAGCGGGTGGCGTTGAACACGCTCGATCCGCGCCTCGATCTGTTTTTTTTCGCGGGGGTGCTCGCCGCGCTGGCTCCGCTGACGTTCGTCTGGCCGTGGTGGCTGGTGGTCCTGTTCTGGGCGGGGATGCTCTGGCATGTGGTGTTCGTCTACGAGGCGTGCCACGCGCTGATGCATCACGATGCGTGGCTGCCGGCGTTCTGGCGCGAGGCGCGCGCGTACCGCTGGTGGAAGGGCTGCCACTTCGAGCACCATTTCCACGCGCCGGCGGGGAACTATTCGGTCACGTGCCCGTGGCTGGACTGGATCCTGCGGACGTACGTTCCGCCGCGCGCGGCGTATCCTCCCCTCCCCCACCCCAAGCTGAAGCCCGCGGGCGATGCGATTACGGTTCCGGACGAACCGGCCGCGGCGAACGGAGCGTGAACGATGGCCGGTGCGGTGCTGTACGACTGGCGGCGCGACGGGCACCTCGAGGATTGGAAACTCGAGGGCAACGGCGAGCTGCTCAAGGCCGACGACGGCGCGCTGCTCGTGCGGACTTTTCATTGCGGTCCGGGTCGGCGCGCGGTGAACGTGTGGTTGAAGGCGCTGGAATTGCCGGAGGCGTACCGGGTGGCGTGGCGTTTTCGCAGCGACGCGGCGGCCGGTAACGCGATGCTGATGTTCAATGCGCGGCCGCTGGGACTGAGCCATTTATTCGAAGATCCGCGCCCCGACGCGCGCTATTGCGATCTGGCCGGCTACGGGAAGATGGTATTGCACACGCTGGGCTTTCATCGCGCGGTGTACGGGCAGCCGAGCAACCTGCGCAAGCTGGGCGGGCACGTGCCTGCGGCGTGGGGCCAGGCCGAGTATCCGGGCGCGGCGTGGCAGGAGATGAACCGCGATACCACGATGAGCAGCACGGCGGAGCCGTTGACCGCGGCGGATCTGGGGCGCGAGCAGTCGTACGCATTGGAGCATACGCCGGGGCGCGTGCGCGCGTGGCTGAACGGTGCGCTGCTGCACGACTGGACCGACGGCGGCGCGTACGCTCATTTTAAGGAGCCGTTGCGCGGCGGAAAGATAGGGCTGCGTAATTTCGGCGGGTACGCCGAGGATTTTTATTCGGGGTTCACCGTCTCGGCGCTTTGAGCGGGTCCTTGCGCCGCGATTTCGCCGCCGGGCTGTCCGCGTCCGGCCAGGATGTAGAACGGTCCGGCGACGAAGAGGCGCATGGCCAGCGCGATGAGGTGGAAGGCGAAGGCCAGCGCGGCGCCGGTGCCTTGGGGCTGGTTCAGCAAGAGCTGGAAGAGCTTATCGAAGGCGAACTCCCCCACCCCGAAGCCGCCGGCGAAGCCGAAGACGTTGGCGAAGAGCGCGATGGGGATGACGACCATCCCGGCCCAGGGGTCGAAGTTCTGGCCGAGGCCGTAGGCCAGCGCCAGGATGCCGGCGCACCAGACGGCGTGATTGAGGACCGATAAGCCCAGCGCGGCGAAGATGGTCCCCGGGCGCTGCATCAGGTTCGAGAAGCCTTGATAGATTTTTTCGAACTTCTCGGGGAACGGCAGGAGGTTCATGAGCTTCTGGCGCAGTCGGCTTTTCTGGATCCACGGCGAGGCGAGGAGGAGAAGCGCGAGGAGCGAGGTGAGGCAGATGGCAAGGAGGACGTTTCGGACGTGGACGAGCTGTTCGTTTCCGGAGACGGCCGCGCCGCCGGCGAGGCAGGCGCAGAGGCCGAAGCAGAGCAAGCCCCATAGCCCCATGATGCGGTCGAGCAGTACGCACATGGCCGCGACGCCGCGGCGTCCGGGTCCGTAGGTCTGTACGACGTAGACGGCTTTCATCAGATCGCCGCCGGTGCCGGGCATGGCGACGTTCCAGAATTCCCCGATCATGGTCCAGACCAGCGCTCGCCAGTAGGTGCACTCGAGGCCCAGCCCGTTCAGCAGGAGCTTAAAGCGCAAGGTGGCGATGAGGAAGCTGGGCAGGACGATCGCGCAGGCGAGGCCGACTAGGGTCCACGAGGCGGGCTTGAGCGCGTCGAAGTCGAGCATTTGGGTGTGCCACATCCAATACAGGATGGCGATGGCGACGGCGGCTTTAACGGGGGTGCTGTTGAGCATGCCCAGGACGCGGCGCGCGCGGCTGGGCGGCGGTGCGGGTTGAGCGGGGGAAGCTTCGGCTGGCGTATCGTTCATTCGGGGCGCGGCCTGAGCAGCATCGTCGTCATCCTACAGGTTTCGGCAAGTGACGCTCGTGCGCACGGTCCAACTTCCCAGTAAATCCGCGCCTCCCCCGCCCCGCGGCATCGCGGGATGCTGCGTCACGTGACGTTGTGTTCCGTGGCGCAGCGTTCCGGACTTCCGCGACGCATCTTGCCGCGCCGCGGGACGCCGTAGCCGTGTGCTCCGCACGGTTTAAGCCCGCGGCGCAGGATCGTGTAAAAGATCGCTCCGCGCCGGTGCGGGCCGCATCGCGGGATGCCGAAACCTCGGTAGAAGCGCCGCGTGAAGCTGCGCCGCGGCGTTGCGTGAAACTGCGCGGCGTGACGCAAGCATGCGGATCGCATGGCGCTGGTGAGCGGGGTGGGGGCATGCGGAATCGCGCTTGGCGTAAAAAATTTTCGCGGAAGGCCTCAAGGCGGGGTCCCGCGCGTCCGATCTCAGTTATGTCGTAGAACGCAATTCAGCTCAAGCAGGGCAGGGGCCGCGGCGACTGACTCCCCCCCACAGTCGTCCGGCCCCAGCCCAGGCCTCTCCCGGGACGAACGCTCCGCGCAGCACGGCCGCACGCCCGCGGCGCGGCGCGGCGGCGGCATGTCCCCGGAACGGAGTTCGAGCCATGCAGACGGTCGCGGTGATCAATCAAAAAGGCGGCACGGGCAAGACGACGACGGCGGTGAACCTCGCGGCGGCTTTCGCTCAGCGCGGCTTCTGGACGCTGCTGGTGGACCTGGATCCGCAAAGTTCGGCGGCGTACTGCCTGGGCCTGGATCCGGCGCGCGAAGAGAAGACGCTGGCGAAGGCGATTCTGGAAGACCGCCCGCTGGTGGAGGCGATCCGGCCGAGCGGTATCGCGGGGATCGAAGTGGTGCTGGGCGGGCCGGAACTGGCGACGCTGGAACTGCGGATCAAGAATCCGCTGACGGCGGTGCGGGTGCTCGCGCGGCTGCTGGATCCGGTCAAGCCTGCGTACGATCTGTGCGTGCTGGACGCGCCTCCGTCGCTCTCGCTGATGTTCACGAACGCGCTGACGGCGTCGGACGGTCTGCTGGTGCCGGTGACGCCGTCGTTTCTTTCGGCGAAGGGCCTGGAAGCGCTGATGACGACGATCGACGAAGCGCGTGCGGATTTGCAGGTGAATCCGGCGCTGCTGGGGATCGTGCTGACGATGGTCGACCGGCGGCTGGGCTTGGACAAGGAAGTCGAAGCGAATCTGCGCCAGGTATTCGGCGAGCAGGTGCTGCGGCAGTCGATTCGGCTGACGGTGCGCTTGAAGGAAGCGCCGGGTCATTTCCGCTCGATCTTCGCGCACGCTCCGGGTTCGTCGGGTGCGGAAGATTACGACGCGCTGGCGGTGGAGGTGCTGGGCCGGATGAAGCTGCCCGAACGCGCTCCGGCGCTGGCCGAGCCGGCGGCGGCGGATTGAGCATGCGCGCACGCTCCACGCTTCGCGCGGCGCTGCTGTTGGGCGTGCTGCTGCTTTCCGGCTGCGCATACAGCGAGCCGGTTCTGCTGGATTCGATCGGACAACCCGATCCGATGGTGCGGCGCGCGGCGCCGCCCGTTCAGCGCTCGATGCCCGTACCGCCGCCGGCGGAGCGCGAAGCGTCCGCCGCGTCCACTATTTAAGTAAGGGAGCGATGCATGGTCGACACGAAGGCTTCAGGTTCGAACGGCGGTACGGTTCCTGCGCCTGCCGGGGACGGTTCGCGCGGTCCGGCTCGGGGCGGCTCGGGGTTGTTCCACTTGTACCGCACGCTGGGGACGGGCGAAGCGCCTGCGGCCGCGGCGGTTCCGGCGGTTGCGCCATCGCGCGCCGCGCGGCTTTTGCAGGCCGCGCCGGCCGAAGCGCCGACAGGCGCCGCCGCGCTCGCGGCGCCGAGCGAGGTTCCGGCCGTGGCGGAGACCGACGCCGAAGGCGCCGAAAGTCCGGCTCGTGCGGCTCGCGCGGTACGCCGTGCCGCGGCGAAGCGCGCGCCGCGCAGCGAAGACGGCGCGGACGTATCGAGCCGCTTGAGCGCCGCGCGCGAGCGGCGGCAGTTCAAGCGCCGGGTGCGGGGCGAGGATTACGAGCAGGTGACGGTGATCCTGGACCGCGCGCTGTATCTGGAGCTCGACCGGCAGCTTGCGGATCTGTTCGAGTCGGGCGACGGCGTGAAGCTTTCGCGGAGCATGTTCGTGCGCGCGCTGTTGAAGAGTTTCCTGGCGCAAGAGTCGAAGATCACGCTGGACGGTCTTTTCACGCCGGACCCGCGCAATCCGGAAGAGCTGGCGGTGATCGAAGCGGCGCTGGTCGAACGTCTGGCCCGCGCTTAAGCCCACGGGGGAGGGGAGGGGCCGCGCGTGCGCGCCGCCTCCGCAGCGACCTTGAGCACCCGCCGCGATCCAACCTTTTCGAAACTCGGACTTTGCGCCGCGCTTATGCTTTGCGCCGCGGGCCTTGGCGCGCAGGAGGCGGCGCCGCCGCTGCTGCGGGAAGCGCAGCGCCAGGGGCTCGAACGCGCGCTGCACGGCGACTGGCTGGCGGATGTCGGGCGCGAACTGCTGATCCTTTCGCTGCGCAACGACGGTTCGTACGAACTGGGCGCGCGGCGCGGGACGTACGCGCTCAAAGACGGCAAGCTCGAGCTGACGACGGACACCGGTCCGGCCGTGTACGCGCTGGAACTGAAGGGCAACCAACTGACCTTGAGCGGCGCGGACCTCGACAAGCCGCTGGTCTTCATCTACCGCCCGGCGCTGGCGCGTCTGTGGGGCGGACTCTTCGAGTTCAGTTGGGACGCATTCCGAACGAAGTTCAACCGCATCCTGATCGTGGCGGGGATCACGCTGGCGGCGTGGGTGGTGATCGTGCTGCTGCGGCTGCTGAGCCACTGGCTGATCTTCAGCGAGTGGGGTCCGCTGCGCTTCATCTACCGGGTGAACAAGAGCCGGACGGAGACGATTCACCGGCTGGTGCTGAACAGCGCGAAGTATGTGATCTGCTTCGTGGCGCTGGGCTATATCCTGAGCGAATTAGGCATCAATTACACGACGTATCTTGCCTCGCTTTCGGTTTTTGGGCTCGCGATCGGGTTCGGCTCGCAAGGCTTCGTGCAAGATATGGTGACGGGGTTCTTCATCATTTTCGAGGCGCACTTCGACGTGGGCGACATGGTCGAGATCTCGGGCCAGACGGGTCTGGTGCAGGACCTGGGCCTGCGCATGACGCGGCTGGTGCATTACAACGGCCAATCGGTGACGATCCCGAACCGGAATATCGCGGTGGTGGCGAATTATCCGGCGGGCGGCCAGGATGCCTATGTGGATGTGGCGGTGAAGGATCACGAGGGGGCCGAACGCGCGCGCGGTCCGATCGAGACGCTGGCGGCGGAAGTGGCGCGCCAGTTTCCGGGCGTGGTGCTCACCCCGCCGGTGGTGCTGGATGAGCTGGCGCTGGCGAGCGGCGAATGCTTCGTGCGGCTGCATCTGCGCATCTGGCCGGGTCAGACGTGGGTGATCGATCAGCAGTTGATGCCTCGGCTGCGCGAGACGCTGAAAGCGGCGTCGCTGGAGAATCCGGGGGACCGGATCGTGGCGTTCTACCGGCACGCGGACGCGAGCGGGCGGCCGGGCGGTTCGATTCGGTCGTGGCTGGGGAATTTGTGGAAGCGCGGCGGGGAGAATGTGCACTAGGCACTGTCCCGAACCCCTTCTTCGGCGTCTGCTTGCGGGGAGCTGCGCGGCGCATCCGCCTTCGAGGCGTTTCGGGACCGCGCCTAGGACGTTATAAAAGTAGAACGGCCACAACGGTTCGGCGTTGCGGAGCGCACAATCAAGCGAAGCGGAAAAGTGCGGTGGCTATTGCGCGGCGGCACTTGTTTGCGCGGGCTGGAACGTGACGGGCTGGACCCTTTTGACGGGCGGCATCGCTTTACAGGCCATGCGCGCCGCGAGCAACCGCAGCGCTTGACGGCCGAGCATTTCGTAGTCCGCGCGCACCTGGCTGATCTCCAGCGCGCCTGCCTTCAGGTTTGAACTGTCCGCTGCAGCGAGACTTACCTGGTTCGGCACGGCCACGCCTAAGCCGCTCAGGACACGTACGATCGGTTCGACAAAGCCGCAGTTCGCGACCACGTACGCGCCCGGGCGCACTCGTCGATGGAATTCCGGCAGCAGGCTCTGCACCATCGGCACGCTGCGTCGGACATCCAGAATCAGATCGGGTCCGGCGGGGAGTCCGGCTTCGACCAGCGCGCGGATGTATCCGTTCAGGCGTTGCTGCCACGACGGATCGGTGGATTCGGGCAGCGGTCCTTCGCCGATGTACGCCACGCGCCGATGCCCCAGCGCCAGCAGATGCCGCGCGGCCAGATAGCCGGCCTGGAAGTGATCGATTTCCACGGCATCGAAAGCGGCGGCTGCCGGGGCGAAATCGACGGCCACCAGCGGGACGCCGCGCGCGAATTCGTTCAATTGACCGCTGTGCGTGGCTTCGACGGCCACCACGCCCTGGCAGGCGCGGCGCATGTCGGCGACATCGACGGGCGGAAGATCGTCGAGGCCCATTTTTCGTTCGCCGTGGGTAAAGAAAGTTACCTGCGCGGGCTGATGCAGCGCCAGTTCGATGCCGCGCAAGATACCGATGCCGTATTCGGACGAGGTGAAATAACCTTGGCCACGGCTGGTGAGAATGCCGACCGAGCGCAACTTCGGCAGGACCGGAAAATGGGCTTCGGGCAGATGCCCGGCGACGAAGGTTCCGACGTGGCGCTTGCGTACGATTACGCCTTCGCGCGCGAGTTCCGAAAGCGCTGCGCGAACGGCTCTTACGGTGGCCCCGGTTTCGCGGCGAAGATCGACTTCATCGAGCGGCGCGCCTTCAGGTAGTTCGGCCCGCGCGATCAGGGTACGCAGGTGCTCCTTGCAGGCACGGATTTGGTTCCCCTTGGCGGATTCTTGCATCCTTATTATTTAACATAACTAACAAACAAAATCAACAATCCAGGTCTGGCTGTTCATGTAAATGTTTACTTTATAAGGATTAGAAATACGTGTCTCATCGCAATGTGTTTTGGAATAGGAATTAAATGACAAAGTTATCGGTGTTAACTAACAGAGGTGGAGTAGCCGGAACACCTTTAATTGCATTGAGGAGCCTGCAAATGATTAAGCGCGCTGGAGTTGCAATCTTGGTGCTGTGCCTGGCCCAGGGGTTTGCGCTGCGGGCCGCGACACCCGGGCTTGCCGCGCCGAAACCCGCGCCGAACCCGAAGTTCGCCCATTTGCCGGACAACACGGTGGTTGATCTGGGACCGTTGAAGCTCGAGGTGCCTGAAGGCGAGGGCCAGGGCTCGGGAGCGGGCGTAACCGATTACAGCGGGATGACGTATGACCCGCACAACCACCGCGTGCTGATGTTCGGCGGCGGGCACGCAACCACCTTTAGCGACACGATCTATGTCTTCGACTTCAAGACCCTGGAATGGTCCTCGCTGTACAAGCCGACGCCCGCACGGTTTTATAAGCCGGAGAATATGGAGAAGGCCTTCTGGAAGGCGGGCGGCGAAGGTCCGTATCCGCGCCCGGTTGCCCGGCATACTTACGATTTGCTGCTGGTGCCCGATCACCGCAAGGAATTCCTGGTGCTGATGAACGGTTGCGGTCCTTCGAGCGTCGCTCCGGGGATCGGGTATTTTGGCGGCGGCGGCGGCGCGTACGACTTCGCCACCGGCAAGTGGGAACGGTTCGAGAGCGCGTTCGGCGGTTACGGCGCGGTCGCGGAATACGATCCGGTTTCGAAGAAGGTCATCGGCCAAGCCGGGCAGGGCGTATTCGTACTCGATCTGGAAACCCGCAAGTCGGCCAAAATCCTCGATAACATCATCGACAAGCACAAGGTCACCGCCTACTCGGGCACGCTGGTGTACTACCCGCCCGACCAGTGCATGTACGGCATCGGGGACAAGAAGGAACCCTGGAAGCTGGAACTCAACCGGCAGGATTTCGCGCAATCGAAGATCACGAAGCTCACCGCAACCGGCGATCGGCCGCAGCCTTCGGAGTGCGCGTTTGCCTACGATCCGAAGAGCAAGCTCATTGGCGGCGGGATCATGGACGGGAAGTTCTACACCTTCGATCCGGCGAAAAGCGTTTGGGCCGCGCACGCGATGCAGGGCGACCCTTGCACCCACATGACCTTCCACTGCCTGGCGTATAACCCGGTGGATAACGTGCACCTATTCATCGGCACCGATCCGCAGAATCGATATGGAAAGCGCACGTTCGCGTACCGCTTCAAGAATTAAGCGTGCCGCCGCGGCAGGTTCGAGGCTTGCATGAGGGATCGCGTCGGTTTCTGAAGCTGCCGGGACGTGCGCGGGCCTGCCGTCTGGGAAGGCTTATTCCGCCAGGTGGCTCCAGCCGGAGTTCTTCAGCGCTTCGTGGGCTTGCTTGATCGGGAGCGGTTCGTCGACGGCGTGCGCGGCGTGGGCAAAGACGACGCGGCCGGGCGGGACGATCACCACGAGGCCGCCGTACTCGACGCCTTCCTTCACGTCTTCGAAACTGGCGCCGAGTAGCGCAGCGAGGCTGCGCAGGATGCCGCTGGATTGGCTGGCTTTGCGGTCTTCCTTGAAGAGTCCGGCGGCGCGGTAGGCGTGGCGTTCGGGATCGACGTAGAGTTCGCAGTTGGGCTTCTGGTCGTCTTCGAAGCGGTCGGCCTGATCGGGGCGGTTGGGGCCGATGAGATAGACTTCCGCGCCGAGCGAGCGGAACGGTTTGAGGTGTTCGGAGACGAGCGCGAGGCGGATGCGCGCGGCCTTGGAGCGCAGCGGCGGCAGGAAGACGAAGACGGCGCGCTGGTTGGCCCACAGATCGCCCAGCGGCACGGGGTCCTCTTCGGCGTCCTGCACGCAGGCTTCCGCGAGGGCTGCTAGATTAACGGCCGTCCGTTCGTCGCTCATCGTTGGTCTTCGCGCTATCCTCTTTCACACGTTAAAAGCCAAACGGTGTCGAAGGTTTCGGTTCCTTACATATCTTCAACGACGCCGGCAGCACCGCGTATGGCTACTTTTGGTCCGGACGTGCTGCGGGTGTATGCAAGTCACCGCAGCTGAATACGTTAGCTTATCCAGCCGGCTCATCCTAACTCAGACCGAGACCCGATCCAACCGTGAATGCGACCGCTGGCCAGGTCTTTTTGTGCCCGCTGAGCGCTTATTCGACGACGCGGGATTCCAGGTTGAGTTTCACTTTCCCTGCGCCTTCGACCTCCATTTTCAAACCGCCTTCGGTAACGTGCCCCGCGACCGTGACCGGTCCGGCCAGCGCGGCTTCGACAAGCCACGTATTGGCGATGCCGATGAGGAGTTCGCCTTCGAAGGCGGTGGTCATCTTCTGCTTGTTGCCGGCGGATTCGTCGAGCTTGCTCATAACGAGCTTGGCCTTGAAGACGGCGCAGTCGAAACCGGCGGCCTTGCGCGTGCCGGTGAGGGTCAGTTCGAAGGTTTCGACCTGTTCGGGATCGGCGGGCTTGAGGTTCAGGAGCTTGCGGGCGAGCTTGCCGTCTGGGGCGAGTTTTTCGTTTAGCTTCACGCCGCGCCCGTCGAGGTAGGCGGCGAGCGCGTCGGCTTCGTGAAAGGCGCCGAAGTCTTCCTCGAGCTTCTGCTTTTCGAAAAGGTGCAGCGCGCGCCCGTCGGATCGGCGGGTCTGGAGCGTTCCGTCGCGGTGTTCGACGACGTAGGCCTGCCCCTCGACGGCGGAAGGCGCGGGCACGTCGCCGGCCTGTTTGAAATCGACGCGTTCGTAATGGACCTTGAGCCCGGTGAGGCGCTTGCCGTCGAGGGCGAGGACGGTTTCGCGGCGGGTCTGGCGGTGGATGAATTCGTCACGTCCCTGCTGGACGATTTTCCCGGCGGCTCGGGCGGTGACGTCGAGGCGCAGTTCGAGTGCGGACGTCTGGCGGACGGTTTGTCCCAGCGGCGGGATCTGGTAGGCGAAGGTGACGGAGTCTTCGGCGGCGGCGAGGGCCGCCGCGGCGCAGGCCCACAGGCAGAGTACGGGGATCGCACGCATGGGCGTGTTTTACGGCTCCGGGTCCGCGCCGCCAAGTCCGGTCCGGGCGGCGGCTTTGGCCTTGCGGCGGCGGCCGAATTGGACCGAGAGCCAAAGCAGAAAGACGAAGCCTCCGCCGCTGGCCATGCCGAGGAGCGCGGCGGTGAAGTGGACGGCGAGGTGGGCCTGCGTGGAGCGCAACAGGATGGTCCCGCTCGATTGGGTGCTGCCGGAGTGCGGTCCGGCAAGGTGCTGATGCGTGTATGCGTAACGAAGCATGCGGCCGGTGCCCGAGCCGAACAGCTCCAGCGTAACCGTGACGCGGCGGCCTTGGTCGGAGCGGTTCCAGGTCCAGGCGAGCGGGATCGTTCCGGCGGCGTCGGGCGGGCCGGCTTGCTCGAGAAACGTTTCCAGATCGGGATTCAGGGCCAGTTCGCGCATCCAGGTTTCGAACCGGACATCGAGGTCTTCGTGCAGGTGGTCGTAACTGGCTCGAAATTCCTCCCAAGCGCGGGGCAATCCGATGCCGGTGGCTTGCCTTGCTCTCGCCTGCGCGTCCTGGATGGCGTTTACGATGCCGACGGCGAACGACGCGCAGCATCCGACCGCGAGCAAGAGCGCAAGCATCCAGGCGAGGCTGAATTGAAAGAAGGGCGGGGTTGGGGCTTGCGGTGCGCGCAAGGCCATCTTGGGCGACCTCGTGCGGGCCGGGGTTATTCTCTCAGGCGGCGCGCTTCTTCGAAGAGGCGGCGGGCCATGTGGGGGCGCTTGCCGGCTTCGGCCATGCTGATGGCGGCTTGAGTGACGTTGAGTTTTTTGGCGAGCTGGCCCTGGCTGAGGCCGAGTTTGTTGCGGACTTCGCGGAGCAATTCGCCTTCGTGGGGCGGCGGTCCGCCGAATTCGAAGCCCGGAAGGCTGGGCTGGCTGCCGTCGGGGCGCGGGGCGGGTGAGGGCGGTTCGGCGTCGGGCGAATCGAGCGGCACGGCCGCGGGCAGGCCCTGTTCGGCTCGTCGGGCGAGCGTGTTGGCGAGGAGTTCCTTGAGGAAGTGGGGCGCTTCGACGATCCAGTTTTCGTCGAGCGGTTCGCCGATGTGGGACGGATCCTTGGGCTTGACGATGAGGCGGCCCTTGGGCGGCACGCCGTCTTCGGCGGGGCCGGCGGCGGAGTAACGGAATCGTTCGGTCTCGAAGGCCGAGACGTAGCCTTTGTCGACCATGTACTTGATCGTCTTCTCGAGGCGTTCGAGCTGTTCGTAGGCGGTGTATTCGTCTTCGGCGATGCCGGCCATGCGCAGGAAGGCGCGCGCGCTGTACTTCAACGGCAAACATCCGCTCATGCGGAACTTGATCGGCAGATGGACGCCGAGGGTGAGCGTGAGGGCGTGCGTGTGCGCATTTTCGCGTGCGAGCTGCTTGAGCTGGTAGGTGTAAAAGTTCTGCTGCGCGCGGGTGCCTTCGGCGGCGATGCTGAAGAGGTGCGGATTGATGCGCAGGTAAATGCGTTCGTTGGTCTCGATGCGGTCGCGCAGGCGTTCGCCGTCGACGACGACATCTTCCCAATCGGTGGCGCTGGCTTCGTCGAGCAGCAGGCGGACCTTGATGGTCTGGCCGCGGCGGGTGCCGAGGCGGATTTCCTGAACGATGGTAAGTCCGCACAGGATGCCGACGATCTGGCGCGCTTCGCTGAGGTGTTTGGTGGTGTGGTAGGCCTTGCCGTTGACACGGTTGGAACGCTTGTAGCCGAGAATGTCGAGATGGCGGTTGATGTCGAAGACGAAGCCCCCGGGCAATCCGCCGGGCGCGGCGTGGGCGCCCAAATCTTCGGCGGCGATGAAGACGCCGAGGAGATGCTTTAGGCCGGTGGGCCCGAACTGGCGCTTGATGAGCGCCGAGAGTTCGCCTTCCTGCCATTGCGGATCGTCTTCGAAGAGCGAGACGGTGGTGCGCGCCTGGCTCTCGCGTCCGTTGTACACGATGTACGTACGGTTCTGGGTGCTGCGCACGCGTCCGGCTCGGTCTCGGCGCGGGCGGCCTTCGTCCATCAGCGCGGCGGTGAGATCGCCGCGGCGGGCCTGCCCGCTGAAGACGGGAATAAGGCCCAGAAAAAGCGCGGTGGAGGGGAGCCGGAAACTCTCGCCGCCGCTTCGGCTGGCGTGGATCAGCGAGAGCGCGTGATCGGGGCTGAGGGGGTCGCCGGTGCTCATAACAGGAGTGTTATAAGGGGAGGCGAGGGCCAGAGCAACGGGCGCTTTGCTGGTGGCGGACGGTCGAGCGGATACGCTGGCGTAGATCGCTTCTGCATCGAAAGGGCGAGCATGGTCGAGAGCCGTCCGATTCAACCGGGGATCTTCGCGCGGCACGGTTGGCTGCTGCCGGTGGGTTGCGGGGTGGCGCTGCTGCTGGGGTTGGGCGGCTGCGTTGGGATCGTGGGCGCGGTATTCTATTCGATGCGCTCGTCGGGCGCGTACCAGATGGCGTTGAAGCAGGTGAAGGCCGATCCGCTGGTGCGGGCGAAGCTGGGGGCTCCGCTGACGGACGGCTTCATCGTGGGCGGAAACATCCAACTGACGAACGATGCGGGCACGGCGGCGCTGAATTTCAAGGTCACGGGCACGCAAGGTTCGGCGCAGGTCTCGCTGCGCGCGACGAAAGCCGCGGGGGTGTGGACGCTGGACGAGCTGCGCGTCGATCCGGAGGACGGTTCGGGCACGTTATGGCTGGTGGGCGGTCCGCCGCCGACCACCGGGCCGGGATTGGGCGCACCGGTGGAAGCGCCGGAGACGAAGCCCTCGGGGGGAACTCGGTGAAACGCTACAGCACGATATTCTTCGACTTCGGGGACACGCTGGCGCCGGTCAGCCCGGTGCCGCTGGCTCGCCGCTTGCGGCAGACGTACGAAGAGCGCTTCGCGGACGCGTTCGACCTGAAGCTGCCGAAGGACGACGCGGAGCTGTTGAAGCTGCACGAAGCGAGCAATCAGCAAGCAGGATGGCCGGTGGAGGAAGATTCGGTCGAGGCGTACGAGCGCGTCTATACGGCGTGGGCGCGCGGGCTGCTTACGGCGCTGCGGGCGCGGGAGAAGGATATCAAGCGGCACGCGGCGGAGTTCGGCGAGGCGTTCCGGGATATCTCGGACCGATCGCGCGTCGCGTATCCCGATTGCGTCCCGACGCTGGAGACTTTGAAAGCGCGCGGGTATCGGCTGGCGGTGATTTCGAACAACGACGGACGGCTGCTGCGGCGGATGACGTACATGGGGTTGACGAGTTATTTCGAGTTGATCGCGGACAGTTCGGTGGTGCAAAGTTCGAAGCCGGACGCGGGGATATTCAAGCACGGCCTGAACGGGCTGGGCGTGCAGCCGGCGGAGGTGCTTCACGTGGGCGATCTGTACCACGCCGACGTGGAAGGCGCGGGACCGCTGGGAATCGACGCGGTCTGGATCAAGCGCACGAACAAGCCGGCGCCGGAATCGGCGCATCGGCCGCGGTTCACGATCGCGGAACTCGCGGAGCTTCCGCCGCTGCTGGGCGAAGCGAAGTAGCAATCGAAGCTCAAGAAGAGCCCGCCGTCGCGGCGTAAAGTGAAACCGGCTCTCCATTCGGTGCGAAATCGTCCGCAAAATACGCGTATAGTGCCTGCCGTGCTTGACACTCTCGAGCGCTGCACGAATACTCTTGGCCGTGCGATGGCGGCGCCGGCGGCCGCGATCGATTCGAAGCCGTGCCCCATTTAACCCAAACGAGGAGCGAAACATGGGCGACAAAGTCCGGACCAAGGAAAAAGTGGACAAGAAGACGCGGAAGATCATCGAAGAGCTGATCGTGGCTTACTGGATGGAGATGGAGACGGTACAGAACTACATCGCGAACTCGATCAACCTGGACGGGATCCGCGCGGAGGAGATCAAGAAGGCGCTGCAGGCGGATATCGCGGCGGAGATCGGGCACGCGACGACGCTGGCGCGGCGCGTAAACGTGCTGGGCGGGATCGTACCGGGCAGCTACGACTTCAAGGCTTCGCAGAAGTACCTGCAGACGCCGAAGGACACGACCGACGTGGTGGCGGTGATCGAAGGCGTGATCGAGGCCGAGAACAGCGCGATCGCGCAGTACAACAAGCTGATCCAGCTTTGCGACGGCTTCGACTACGCGACGCAGGACATGGTCATTACGCTGCTGGAGAACGAAGAGGCGCACCGCCGCGAGTTCAAGGGCTTCCTGAAGGAATACAAGAAGTCCTGAGCGCTGGAACTTTGAACAAGCAGCCCTTAAGCGCGCCTCGCAAGAGGCGCGCTTTTCTTTTTAGCGGCCGTTGATGCGCGCGATCTCGGTTTTGCAGAACTCGTAGAGCGTGCGCTCGAGGTCGTTCGCGGGCTTGTATTCCTCTAGGAATGCGGCGAGGTGGCGGCGGCCGGTCATGCGCGCGTTGAGGTCGCCGCGGACGCTGTAGCAGAGGCCCACGTGGGCGGCGGCCTCGAAATCCTTCTTGTCTTTGCTGGCGTTGAGCACGCGCTTGTAGGACTCGGCGGCGCGGTCGTAGTACTGCAGCGCTTTGGCGCTGTTTTGATTGAGCGTCTGGATTTCCTTGCCGACGCGGAGCACTTCGGGGTTGTTGGCGTCGAAGCGGCGGATGGGCACGCCGCGCGACGTGCGCGTGATCCGCGTGGCGTTCTTGACGGCGTTTTTCCATTCGGCGCCGAGTTTATCGTATTGCGGCATCAGTTCGTCTTTGAGCTGCTGCGCGCGCGTGAAGTACGCTTGGCCCAGCTTGCGCAGCAGTTCGGGGTCGGTGCTGCCGACGCCGGCGGCGGCCAGAATCTTGATCGCGTCCTCGTGCTTACCCTGAGCCAGCAGCGTCGAACCCTGCTCGAGAGGCGAACCCGGCGGGGGCGGGGCGGGGGCCTTGGCGCCGGTGCCGATGGGATCCCCGTCGATCGGATCGCCGGCCTTGGCCTTCTGCTTCTGGGCGTAACGAAGCTGCGCTTCGCGGGCGAAGGCGAGCGCCTTAAGCGAATAATCCGTCCCGCCGGCCTGTTCGGCGACCTGGAACCAGCGCAAGGCGATGGCGTAATCGTCGTTGGTGTTGCTCTGCGCGTAACGCTGGGCGGCCTCGAATTTGGTTTTGGCGTCGGCCAGCTTTTCGGCATCGGGTCCGCCACCGGGCATCGCCGGCGCGGCCTCTTCGGGCGGATCGGGCTTTTTGGGCGGCGTGGCGGGGGTCGCGGAAGCGACGCCTGCCGGCTTGGCCCCCCGCTCCTTGCGAATCTGGTCGATGATCTCGATGGTGGCGAACTTACGCGCCCAGTACAGCGCCGAGTTGCATTCCTGGGCCAGTTCGCTTTCGGACTGCCCGGACGAATCGAGGGCGTCGAGCGCGCGCTCGAGCTTGACCACGCATTCGGCGTATTCCTTGGGGTCGAGCGAAAGCGCGCTGCCCTTCTTGAGTACCGAAAGCGCTTCGTTTTTGAGCGTCTCGGCCTCACTGGCCGCCCACGCGCTGACCCCGGCCAAGGCGAACGCCGCGATTCCCAACCACCCCATGTGCTTCCGCATGATCGCTCGGCTTCCTTCCTTTCAGGCCCGCACCCTGACGGCACACCGGTACAGGTTATGACGCAAGAACCGGCCACCGACCTGCACTTTCGGCGCAAACTGTTTATTTTCAAATAGTTACAACTTTACGACGGGACGCCTCCGCGCATTCTGTGGATTAGACGGCTCAACGATCTTAAGGATGCGCCGCTCTTGTGCATTTTTTACAATCGAGCCGCCGCGCAGGTCAATCGGCAGGGCGTCCGCGCCACTGTTTGACTTGGCTACGGTGCTTTTTGGATTCGAGGCGGCGTTCTTTGCTGCCACGGCTGGGCTTGGTGGCGCGGCGAACTTTGGGGCGCTTAATCGCCCCGCGCAAAAGCGCTTCCATGCGCGCGAGCGCCGCGGCGACGTTGCGCGCCTGCTCGCGGTGTTCGCTGCTGACGACCTGCAACTGCCCCTCGGCGTCGATGCGCGGGGCTAGCTGCTCGCGAATTCGCTCGAGTTCTTCCGCCGAGAAGTGCGCGGCGGCCGCAGCCAAGTCAAGGCGCAGGTCGGCTTTGCTCGATACTTTATTGACGTTCTGCCCGCCGGGTCCGCCGGAGCGGGCGAAGCGGATGGAGAGCCATCGAGCGGGCAGCACGCGGCTGCCGGAAAGTTGGAGGTCGCGCAGGTCGGCCATGGGGGGACAGTACCTGACGGGGGCGGAAAAGGGCAAACTGCAAACGGTAAGAACCAAACAATCTGCAAACGGCAAAGAGCAAACCGGGCTACGGCAGGACAGGGCTACGGCTGCGGGCGGGACGTCCGCGATACCCACGGCGAACGGGGGATCAGGTGCCGAGTTCTTCCTGAATCTCGAGCCAGCGGGCTTCGGAGGTGTCGAGGATGCCCGAGGCTTTTTCGAGTTCGGCTTGGAGGGTAAGCATTTCCTTGGAGTCGGTAATTTCCTGAAGCTGGGCTTCGATCTCTTTCTTGCGCGCGCCGTACTTCTCGATTTTTCGCTCCAAGGAGCGGGATTCGTTGCGCAGTTCGAACTCGCGGCGGTTGCGGGCGGTCCGTTCTTCTTTGGTTTCCTGGGCGCGCGCGGGTCCGGGCTTGCCTTTGCCGCCCTGGTTGCGCTCGCGCTCGCCGGCTTCGACTTCCTGCTCGATGCGATACAGGTACGAATCGTACGCGCCGGGGTAGTTGATGACGCGGCTGTCGCGGACTTCGATCACCGAAGTGGCGACGCGCTCGACGAAGTGGCGGTCGTGGCTGGTGAAGATGAGCGTGCCTTTGTAGGTCAAGAGCGCCTGTGCGAAGGCCTCGACGGTCTCGACGTCCAGGTGGTTGCCGGGTTCGTCGAGGACCAGGACGTTGAAGCGTCCCAGCAGCAGCCCGGCGAGGCAGGCGCGGGCGCGTTCGCCGCCGCTGAGGACACGCACGGGCTTCTTGATGTCGGTGCCGCGGAAAAGGAAGCCGCCGGCCACGTTGAGGACTTCTTGAAGCGTGCATTCGCCGGCGGTGCAGGCGAGGAGGTACTCTTCGACGGTCTGGTCTTCGGGCAGCGAGGTGTAGACGTGCTGGGCGTAGACGCCGACGTCGCAGCCGTGGCCCCATTTGACGTTGCCCGAGAGCGGCGGGAGCGAGCCGACGACGGTGCGCAGGAAGGTGGTCTTGCCCTGCCCGTTGTCGCCGACAATGACGGCGCGCTGTCCGTGTTCGATGTCGAGCGTGATTTCCTGGGCGATGATGCGGCCGGGATAGCCCATGGCGAGGTTGTGGCAGCGCAGAGCATTGCCGTAGCGCGGTTCGACGCGCGGGACGCGGATGCGCGCGGTGGCTTCGTCGGCGTCGATCTCGATCAGTTCGAGTCGTTCGAGCTGTTTGGCTTTGCTGCGGGCCTGGCTGGCGGTGTTGGCGCCGGCGCGGTTCTTGGCGATGAAGCGTTCGAGCTGGCGGCGTTTGGACTGGGTCGCGGCGTTGGTCCGTTCGTCCTGGGCGCGTCGTTCGGCCTCGTAGGCGAGAAAGGCATCGACCTTGCCGGGGTAAAGGGTCAGTTCGCCGCGCGAAAGGGAGAGCGTATCGTCGCAGGTATCGTTCAAGAAGGTACGGTCGTGGCTGACGATCAGCGCACCGCCTTTGAAGCTCTTGAGAAAGTGCTCCAGGAGGATCTGCGTGCGCAGGTCGAGGAAGTTGGTCGGTTCGTCGAGAACGAGCAAGTTGGGATCGTGGAGCAGCAGGGCGGCGAGCTTGACGCGGGTCTGCCAGCCCCCGGAAAGCGCGCGGACGGGCCCGTTGAGGTACTCGTTTTTGATCTCGAAACGGCCGGCGACTTCGCCGCACTTCCATTCGGGTTGCTCGCTGTCGCGGACCAGGAACTGGAGGACGGTTTCGCCTTCCAGAAACGGATCGTGCTGGCGCAAGTAGCCCAAGCGTAATTGCGGGCTGCGGACGACGATGCCGGAGTCGATCTCTTCCTCGCCGAGCAGGACGCGGCAGAGCGTGGACTTGCCCGCGCCGTTGCGGCCGATGAGGCCCACTTTACGGTCGTCGGTGAGCGCACAGGACGCGTGATCGATGAGCACGCGTTCGCCGTAGCACTTCAAACCTTCCTGAAGCTGGAGCAAAATGGCCATGATGGATGAATCGTCGCTGGGTGGGGTGGGGGTTCAGGCCCGCGCGCGCGCGGCGGCGGACTCGCGCCGGCTGCGCTCGAAGGCGTCGCTTGGGTTCTGCGGCTGGCACTTCTTCTTCATCGGTCCGGCTCCCGCGTGACGTACGTTGGGACACTATACCGGAAGGGGGCCCGAAAAGCAGGCCCCCTTTCGGCAGGTTACGATTACTGCTTCACCTTCACGGGCTTCTTCTTCTTCGCCGAGACGTAAGCGGCTTCGGTGAGGCGCGAGACTTCGAGCGCGTACATGGGCGGCTCGTACCCGGCCTTGCCCTGAATCCAGCCGATAAAGGAGCTGTCGGGCGTCTGCGGCTTGTAGCTTGCGGGCAGCTTGAGCGGCTCTTCGTTGATCAAGACGGGCTTGAGCGCCCACTGATGCTGGTGAATGACGATCGAACCGGCGCTGGTGTGAATGGCCAGACGTTCGTCGTGGCGCACGGCGTTGCCGATGGTGTTTAAGGAGATGAGCGCGCCGTTGTGGCAGCGCACGGCGGCGACGGTATTGATGTCGACGAAGCGGCCGTGGAAATCGACCAGCGCGCTGACTTCCTTCGCCTTAAGCCCGGTGAGGAAGAGCGTCGCGGCGACGAGGTGGCTGCCGGTGTCCATGAACATCCCGCCGCCGGACTGTACCGGATCGAGGCGCCAGACCCGCCGCGGGTTGCCCTTGCCGATGCCGCCCCAGCCTTGCGTGACGTAGGCGACGACGGCGCGGACTTCGCCGAACTTGCCCGACGCGAGCAGGTCGCGGATGTAGCGGAATTCGGGGACGTGGTGGCGCTGGTAGCTGACGTGCAGAATAAGCTTCTTGCGCTTGGCGAGCGCGAGCAGGCTTTTGGCGTGCGCGCTGGTGATGGTGAGCGGCTTTTCGACGAGGACGTGCAGACCGGCGTCGAGCGCGGCTTTGATCTGCGCATAATGCTGGTTGTGCGGCGTGCTGATCAGGACGGCATCGAGTTCGGCCTTGCGGATCATGGCGCGAAAATCTTCGTAGATCGGGAGCGGCTGGCCCCACTTTTCGATGGCTTGCTCGGCGTTGGGCCGGAAGGCGTCGCAGAGCGCCGCCAGCTCCCCGCCGGGCGTATTCTTAATGCGTGGAATGTGCGCTCCGCGCATGTTGCCGCCGCAACCGATCAGTCCGATTCGTACACGCTTCGCCATGAGGTATGCCGCTCCTGAGCCCCGAAAAAGCAAATCACGCTGAGTGCACCGATTAATTTAGCGTGGCCGAATGACGGGCATAGCTCCTTTTCGCCTGCTGGGCGGCGCGTACAATCGGCGGCGATGAGCGATCCCGCGGCCTCGGCCGTTCCGGACTTTGCCCGCGCTTCGTGGGGCGAACGCGCGTGCGCGGCGCTGCTGCTGGGCGCCGCCCTGGGCGGCTGGTACGCGCTGGTGCGGATCTACGTCCCGTCGGTTCGGCCGCTCTTCGAGTCCCTGAAGGTGGATCTGCCCGCGCCGACGAAACTGACGCTGGCCCTCGCCACAACGGAATTGTGGGTGGCTGGGGCGCTGGCCGGCCTGGTGCTCGCAGCGATCTGCTGGCGCACGCGCCGCGCGTGGCCGCTCTGGCTGCTGGGCGGAGGTTTGCTGCTGGCCGGCGCGCTGGCCTACGCGTCGCTCGAAGTGACGCGGGGCAAGATTCTAGAAGCGCTGAAGCGGCAGGAGGAGCGCGGAGCGGCCGGGCCGAGGCTCGAGAGCGAGCGCGAAGGCGTTCAGCTCAGGCGCGCGGCTGCAAACGCGCCGAGCGCTTCGCGGCCTTTTTCGGTGAGCGTAAAGTTCCCGCGCAGCGGATCGGCGAAGCAGGCGGCTCCGAACGAACCGATGACGTTGGATTCCATGCGCACGGTTTCGTCGGCGCCCAGCGAACCGGAGAGGATGTTTTCGCGGAAGCGCGCGCCGTCGTTCCCGGCGAGAAAGCGCACGGCGTAGTACCGGTTCGCGCCGGTATCGACGATCGTGTTGCCGCGCACGTCGATATCCCGGGTGGTGCAGCACTCGATGGCGGTGTTGGACCCCAAGGCGAAGCGGTTGCCGCGGATCGCACCGCCTGCGACGCTGACGGTTTTCTGCGAGAAATTTCCGTATGAAATACCGCGGTCGCAGCCCACAAACAGGTTGCGTTCGCAGAGCACGCCGGTCGAGCCCTGCCAGACGAAGATGCCCGCGCGACCGCCGCCGTTTGCGCCGCGGATGCCGATGAAGGCGTTGTCCGAGAAGACCCAATCTTTAAGGCCCATGCAATCAATGCCGGAGATGTAATCGCCGTCGAAGCCGTCCTGGCGGTCGTCTTTCACGCGGTCGCAGAGAAAAAGACAATGGCGCACGCGCCCGTTGCGCGGGCGGATTTCTTCCACTTTTTCGGGCGTATAATTCTTCTCGCCGAGTTCGCGGTCGTCGGGGCGCATGGGATGCGTGCCCTTCAGGCCGCGGACCCAGATGTTGTGAAACTTCACGTCATGCAGCGTGAGCCCGTGCACGCCGCTGTCGCCGTAAAACAGCACGGCGTACTTGGGGCTGTTCTTGAAGGTCACGCCGGCAATCGTGACGCCGCAGGCGCGCTTGAGGCGCAGGATCGCCGGCGCGTGGTTCCAGTCGCCTTCGCCGCGGGTCAGGTTGCCGCCTTCGCCGTCGATCACCACGGCGTCGCGTTTGCCGCTGGCCGAACGAATCTGGACATCGCTGGCCGTAAGCTGCACCGCATGGGGCATGCGGTAATGGCCGTCCTCGAGCAAGAGCGTGCTGTGCGGCTCGGCGCGTTCGACGGCGGCGCAGAAGGCCTCGGCGTCCCGGATGCGCACGACTTTTCCGGCGGGCGCGGGCAGCGCCGGCGCGGCGGGCATCATGGCCAGGATTGCGGCTACGTCGAAATCGGCGCTCATGCGGGCCCCTTTAATAGGCGAGCGTTCGATGCTACCGCGCGGGCGGCGCCTGAAAAGCGGAGCCGCGCGAAGCGCCGGGCGGCCGTCCGAAGCGCTGGCGGTAGCAGCGCACGAAGTAGTTGGCGCCGCTGAAGCCGCAACGCGCGGCGATCTGGGCGACGGTGAGGCGCGGATCGGCCAGCCACTCTTGGGCGCGGCCCAGCCGCACGCCGCGGACATACGCATTGAACGAACAGCCTCCGAAACGATGCGCGAGGCGGGAAACGTGGTTGGGATGGATGTCGAGCGCGCGGGCGAGCGTTTCGCGGTCGAGAGGGGATTCGAGGTGTTCGTCGATGTACTGGCAGGCTGCGCGCCAGGTGAACAGCGCTTTGCCGCGGCGGCTGGGCTCGGCTTGCGCCAGCTTCTCGCGCGCGTGCAGCAACAGGGCTTCGAGGAGATCGCGGGCGTAAACGGCCGCCGGTTCGGGATGCGGATGGCGTTCGAGCAGCAGCCCGAGCGCGCGGCCCTGGGCGTCCCAAGCGGCGGCGGCGTGGTGCTGCGCGGCGATGGACGGTTCCGCCGCCTTTTTTCGAACGGCCGCGGCGGTGCGCCGGACCAGGATGAAGCGCGTGAAGTCGGGATAAAAGACGACGCCCACCGACTCGTACGGGCGTTCGTAATGCCGGCTGAGCCAGACCTTGGGAGGAATGTAAAATCCTTCGCCGGGCCGAACGCGCTGGACGAAGGTGCGCCCGCCGGCATGCGTGGTAAACGCGCGCTGCCCGCGCAACACGAAGATCAGGCGCGGAACGTCCATGCGCGAAACCGGATCGGCGCGCTCGAGGGGCTGCGTCTGGCGGACGACGTACGCGGCTTCGACCAGCGCACCGGAAGCGGGCGGCGTCAGGGCGGCGCGAATCGCGTCTCGAGCGTGCATGCGTGGAGGTTACGTTTGTACCGCGGGCTTGGCAAGAAGGTGTAATCGGCGGCGGCGCGAAATCGATCTCGACGGGAACGGCGGCGCGCGTAAGTTCGGAGCTTCGAAACCGGAGATCGGACATGCGGGCGTTGCATGAAACGCTGAAGCAGAAGGCCGCCGGGGGACTCTTCGCGAGCTTCGGCAGCAGCAACACGGAAAAGTTCTGGCACAACCAGGGGCGCTTTTCGTGGTGCTGCTGGGTCGAGTGCGCGCTGCGCGGGGCGTTCGGGCGGACGCTGCGAACGATCAACCTGGGCATTTCGGGCGACACGAGCACCGATCTCGCCGCGCGTTACGCGCGCGACGCCGAACCGCTGCGGCCCGCGGCGATGCTGGTGACCGTCGGCGGGAACGATTTCATGCGCGGCAATCTGGAGACCCTCGAGCGCAACCTCGACGAGATCGCCTCACGCAACCGCGCGCTGGGCTGCATGACGATCTTCAACGCCTACTACGCTCCGATGCTCGACGAGATCCAGCAGCGCCGTTTCGCGGAGTTCATGGCCGCCAACGAGCGCGCGGCGGCGCGTAACGGAACGCTGTTGGTGAACCGCTACCCGCGCTTCCGCGCGTGGTGGGAGGCCGAGCCCAAGGCGTACGCCAAGCTGATGCTCGACGGCTTCCACCTCAATCCGTTCGGGCACGCGGTCTTCGGCGCGGAGGTGATCCGCGGCTTGGAGCTGCCGCCGCCGCAGCTTCCCGACGATCTGCACGAGCCGGTGGCCGCCGCGCTGGCGCGGCTGGAGGCTTGCGGAAAGTAGGGAATAGCGGTCTGCCTTTTCGCGCGCGAAGCTACTTGCTTCAGGCGGGCATGGAGGATTGCGAGTGCGCTTGATCGTCACCGGAGGCGCGGGATTCATCGGGTCGAGCTTCGTGCGGCTGGCGCTGGCCGAAGGCCATGCCGTCACGGTGCTCGACGCGCTGACTTACTGCGGCAACCTCGCCAACCTCGATGCGGTCAAGGATCACGCGGCTTACCGCTTCGTAAAGGGCGAGATCGGCGATAAGGCGCTCTGGCCGAAGCTGCTCGCCGAACCCTGCGACGCGGTGGTGAACTTCGCCGCGGAATCGCACGTCGACCGCAGCATCCTGGATGCGTCGCCGTTCGTGCTCACGAACGTCGTCGGCACGCAGGTGATCCTCGATGCCTTGCGCGCGGTGCATGCGGCGCAGCCCCAGCGCGCGCTGCGCTTCCTGCAAGTCAGCACCGACGAAGTTTACGGCAGCGCCGACGACGGAAAGCCGTTCACCGAGCAGACGCCGTTGAAGCCCAACAGCCCGTACGCGGCGAGCAAGTCCGCCGCCGATCTGCTGGTCCGCGCGTACCACCACACCTTCGGGCTCGATACGGTCATCACGCGCTGCAGCAACAATTACGGGCCGTACCAGTTCCCCGAAAAGCTGATCCCGCTTTTCACGACCAACCTGTTCGAAGGCAAGCCCGTGCCCGTGTACGGCGACGGGAAACAGATTCGCGACTGGATCCACTGCGACGATCATAGCCGCGGCGTCCTGGCGGCCTTGGTCCGCGGGAAAAGCGGCGAGGTCTATAACCTCGGCGGCGGAAACGCCTGCGAGAATCTGCGCATCACGCGCCTGTTGCTCCACTACACCGGCCGCGACGATACGTTCATCCGCTACGTTCAGGACCGCCCGGGGCACGATCGCGTGTACCTGATCGACCACACCAAGGCCACTCGGGAACTGGGCTGGAGTCCGCGTGTCGCGTTCGACACCGGCTTGGCCGAAACGGTGGCGTGGTACCGCGCGCACGAATCGTGGTGGCGCGAGATCAAGAGCGGCGCATATCTCACGTATTACGAACGCCAGTACGGGGCGCGGTAAGCGGCGCCGGCGGTCAGGTGCGCTTCACGGCTTCCTTGCGCAGGTGGCGATGTACGTCGTCCTGCGGCTCGTAACCGAGGACCTCGCGGGCGGTGCGCAGGCTGAGGTAAGGCCGGTAGGTGGTCGAAGTCCCGAAGACGACGGCCCAGGGCACGCCGGGGGTCTCGACGGCGCGCGAGAACAACTGCACGGCGTCGCGGGGGCTGATCCAGTTGTAGGCGCCTTCCCCGGTGAGGTTAAAGCCGTGCGCGGGCGCTTCGCAGCATCCGCCCAGGCGCACGCAGATCACTTCCAGGCCGCGGTGGTCGTGGTAATAGCGCCCCAGCACTTCGCCGAAATGCTTCGTCGCGCCGTATAGCGTGTAGGGCCGCGGCGGATCGTCGACTTCGACGGTTCCGGGTTCGAGCCACGGCTTGCCCATCACCGTCTGTACGCTGCTGGCGTAAACGACGCGGCGCACGCCGGCCTCGGCGGCGGCCAGAAACGCGTGATTGCAGCCGACGATATTGGGCGCGACCAGTTCTTCGGGAAGCTTCGCGAAGGGGTCGGGGTTGGCGGCCAGGTGCACCAGCACGTCGATGCCTTGCAACGCTTTGCGCAGCGCGTCCAGATCGGAGAGATCGCCCTGAATCGAATCGGCCACGCCCGACACGGGCGCGCGATCGAAGGCGCGAAGCGCGAAGCGCTTTTCGAATTCGGGCGACAGATACCGGCCCACTCGGCCGGCCGCGCCCGTTAGCAGCACTCGAAGCTTGCTCATGCACACCTCGGTCGAACGCCTCGCCGCGCGCAGGCGGAAAGGGTGATCTTTACCATCGAATCCGGTCAGGTAAATCGGAATCTTCCGGCCGGCGCGGCGCGGCCGCTGCATGCTCCGGCGCTCGCGGGAGTTTCCGTTGCTTACGAATTACGGGTTCTTCACGACCTGCGCGCCCTTGCAGGCATCGCAGCGTTTGGTGGGCGCTTGGCCGCGGCCCATGCAGGAGCGGCAGACTTCGTAGCGGTCGCCGAAATTAAGATACCCGCGCGGCCGGCCGCGGCGGCAGCCGTCGCAATCCTGCCAGCCTCCGCCGCCGGTGCCTTCGCATGCCGTGCACTCGCGGAAGCCCGGAGGAATCACCGCGCCGCCCGCGGTGCGCGGGCGCTGCGGATCGACCTTGCCGCTGGCCGCGCAGCGCGCGCACGGCAGCACCGGCATATCGCCTTTGCCCAGGCAGCGCGGACAGGTGGCCCAACGTTCGCCCAGATTGATCTGTCCTTTGCGCCCCGAACTGCGGCATTGCTGGCAGTCGAACCAGCGCGCGTAGCCGGTCGCGTTGCAGGCTCCGCACGGCTGCAACTGCGCGGAGGCCGAAGCTACCGCGCCGGCGGGCTCCAGCGGATTCGGTGGCGAGATCAGATCCATTTCCGGCTTGGCCACCGCTTCCGCGTCGGCCGGAGCCACCCAGCGTTCGCCAACTTTGACGAGCCCTTCGGCTTTCATCTTCACTTCGAGCGGCACCCACGCGCCAAGGTAGCGCACATGGCCCAAGGCTTCGTGTGCGGCGCGCAGGTCCGGATCGAGCGCCACCGCACGTTCGTACGCTTGCTGGGCCTGCTTCTCGAGCTTCTGTTCGGTGGCGTACGCGCCCAACTCGTGCCAGGCCTCGGCTTTCGCCTTGGGGTCGGCGGCTTCGAGCGCCGCCCAGCGTTCGTCGAAGATCGTGCGAGCGGATTTGGTCTTGCGGATCTCCTGCACTTCACGCTTGGGCACGCGCGTCTGCCCGAACCGGCCTTTCACGACGTAAGAATCGGCGTCTTCGCTGACGACTTCGCCTTCCAGTTCGCGCCCGTCGTGGAAGACGATCAGATCCGCGCGCACCGAGCCTGCGCAGAGGCCGGCCACCAGCAGGAGGATCCAGACCCATCGCTTGGCCGAACGTCCCAACCGTGCACCGCCTCTCGAAGCCGATACCTCAGTGTAACGCATCGCCTGCATTCGACTTGCAAGACGCCGCGCTTTACCCAAGGTGCGCGCGTATTAGCCTATAGACTCCTGCAGGAGACGCGGCTGCTGCATAGAAAATCGGAGTTAATTCGGCTCGCGCGGCTACGTGCAACAACCTATAACATAAGGGTTATTATCGGACGTTCGGCGAGAGGCGACTTTTCACGCACGCCCGTCCTTTAGTGCCGCTTAGGCGCTCGGCGCGGGCCAGTCGGGAAAGACAAACCGCCCGTCTTGGCTGATGACCTGGCCGTCCACTTCGATCGTCCCGCCTTTGCGCAGATCGCAGACCATGTCCCAGTGCAGGCCGGATTCGTTGCTGTTGCCCGTTTCGGGATAACCGGCGCCGACGGCGGCGTGAAAGGTGCCGCCGATCTTTTCGTCGAAGAGCGTGTTTTTGCTGAAACGCTGGATCTGATAATTCGTGCCGATGGCGATCTCGCCGAGGTTGCGCGCGCCTTCGTCTTGGTCCAGCATCTCCAGCAGGAAGCGCTCGTTCTTCTCGGCCTTCGCCTGCACCACGCGGCCGCGTTCGAAGACCAGTTCGACGCCTTCGACCTCGCGCCCGTGATGCACCGCGGGGAAGCTGAAGCGCACGCGCCCGTTGACGCCGCCGTGCGGCGCCTTCAGGTTCGGCCCGGTGAAGACTTCGCCGTCCGGAAAGTTCTCGTGCCCCGAACAGTTGATCCAGCGCATCCCGTCGACCTCGACGGTCAGGTCGGTCCCGTTCGCCGCGCGGAAACGCACGACTTTCTTCCCGTTCAGGAAATCGGCGACGCGCTGCTGCCGGACGTGAATCTCTTTCCAGGCCGCGACCGGATCGGGCAGGTGCAGCAAGCCCGCCTTGAAGACAAAGTCTTCGTATTCGCGCAGGCTCATTTCGGCGTCCTGCGCGCTGGCTTGCGTCGGAAAGAGCGTGCCGCACCACTTCAGTTCGCCGCGCGCCGCGCGTTCCATGAAGATCTTGAAGACCGGCTTGCGCGCGGAACTGGCCTGGCCCTGGCGTTTGGGGTCGATGTTGCTGAGCGCCTTGGTGTTCGCGTCGGCCCACAGCCCGATGGATACGTCGATGGTCTTCACTTCTTCCACGTCGAGGGGCGAGACGAAGGCCAGTTGTTCGGCGCTGGCGTTCTTGAGGAAGATCTCTTCGCAGTCCTCGGGCGTGCAGCGGACGCGAACATGCGCGCCGGCTTGCACGAGCTTCTCGTAGAGGGCCACCAGGAGCGGTTCGGCCACCGTCGGCCCGCTGAGGCGGACGACCTGGCCGGGCTTTACCGCGGTGCTGTATTCGACGAGCACCGCCGCGAGTTTTTCCAAGCGTGGGTCTTGCATGATGCGTTCCTTGGCTTCGTTCGCCGCTTCGTGGTCTGGCTTGAATTTCCCGCGTCAGGGTTCGCGCTTCGCGCGGATTCTTCTGTCCACCTCCCCTACCCCTCCTTGGCAAAGAGGGAAGACGCAACGTCGCAAGCAAAATCCCAGGTAAGGCCGGTTAGTACTTCACACCCAGCTTGATGCTGTTCTGCGGCTCGGTGTCGATCTTGGGGTACTCGGTCAGCAAGCTGTCGAAGGGCACCACCGGCTGGACGATGGACCGGCCGTCGATCTGGCCTTCGCAGATCAGCCGCCAGCAGGTTTCATACACGCGGGTATTGTCCCAGCGCGGGTAATCGCGGTCGGGCTGGCTGCACGCGCGGGTGAAGACGATGGTCGGAAGATTGTGGTGCGCTTCGGCGCCCAGGTCGAGCCCCGCGCCGTACGGCGAAGGCGCGGCGCCGGCGACGACGATGCCGCCCCAGGCCACCGACCGGATGGCCGACTGCAGCGCCTGCCAGCTTCCGCTGTACTCGACGGCCACATCGACGCCCTTCCCTTTCGTCTGCTCCTTAATGTAGCGCGCGGCATCCACATCCTTCGCGTTGACGACATAATCGGCTCCGCACAACTTCGCGGCTTCGAGCCGGCGCGGAATCATATCCACCGCGAAGACCGGATACGCTCCGGCGCGCTTGGCCAGTTGCACGACGATCAGCCCGATGGCGCCCATGCCGAAGACGGCCACCGCGTCGCCGATGCGCACATGCCCGTCGCGCAGCGCGTTCAGCGCGAAGTCGGCGGGGTCCATGCAGACGGCCGATTGCCACGGCACGCCGGCGGGGAGCTTCCAGGCGGTCTCGAATTCGTTGCCCGTGTTCTTCTTCACCACCGTCTGCCGGAAGCTGCTATAGCAGAGCACGCGGTCGCCGGTCTTGAAGCGGTCGACCGCCTTCCCCGTTTCGACCACCTGCCCGACGGTCATGTTGCCGACGCTGGCCTTGCCGAACGGCGCGCCGGTGTCTTTGGGGCTTTCGAAAAGCTGCAGCTCTTTGTTGTATTGCCCGCGCTCGTGAAAGCGCCCTTTGTAGACGTTCAATTCGGTGCCGTGCTTCGCCGCGCCAAATTCCGCGCGCACGCGAAACTCGTCGGCTTGCAGCGCGGGCTCCTCGTATTCCTCCCAGGCCAGTTCCTTGGGCGCGGGAACGATCACTCGCTTGGGCATGTGCGTCTTCTCCGGTTCAGGCCGCTTACGGTTGTTCGAGATGCTGCGGGAACAGGTACACGGGCCGGTGCCCGACGCGGACGGCGCGGCGCGCGGTCAGGGGCTTGTGCAGTTCCGGGAATTTGTCCAGGCAAAACGAATCGAGGAACAGAGCGCCGCCGGGCGCGACGCGCGACGCCAGGCGTTCGACAAGGCGCTGCGCCTTTTCAGGCGTGAAGTAACCGATGAAATTCCGGCACAGCACCACGTCGAAAGGTTTGACGCCTTCCTGCAGCGGAAGCGCGAACGCGTTGCCGACTTCGAAGCGGATTTTCTGGAGCAACGCGGGCGCCACCTTGCCCGGCGGGTCGAGGTATTCGAGCGGAAAGCCGAAGCTGAGCCGCCCCGAACGCGCCGATTCGATCAGCGCGGGCTGGATGTCGAACGCGAAGATTTCGAAATCGATGCCGCGCTTGAGCAGGAAGGCGGCGGCGGTGAAGGCTTCGTCGCCCAGGCTGCACGGGACAACCAGGAGACGCGCCTTGCGCCCTTGCAGACGCGGGACGATTTCGCGGTCCAGCGCTTCCAGTTCGCCTTCGGTGAATCGAAAGAGCGTCGTTTCGGGCGTGATCAGGTTGGCCAATACTTTTTCGCGCAGCGACATTTTTGCGAAGACGTCGGCGCCCGCGTGGCGCTGCCCGCGGCAACCCTCGTTCATCAGGCGTTCGAAATCGGGGATATCCTGCGCGGCATCGACCACGCGCAGCAATTCGGGCACGTACCGCGACTGGCGGTCCAGTTCGGCGGCGGCATGTTCGATGTACTTGCGCACATCCAGGAGCGATTTGAAGACCACGGCGTCGGGCATCGGTACAGTCTGCCAAGCTCTCGCGGCGGAACAAGATCAGTAATGGAAACCGCGCCGCGGTTACGAACCGCGGGCGGCCTGGCGCCCCACGCCCCAGTATTGGAAGCCCAGTTCCGCCATGTCGGCGGGATCGTACAGGTTGCGCCCGTCGAAGAGCGCGGGCGTTTTGAGCCGCGCTTTCACGCGTTCCCAGTCCGGCGCGCGGAATTCGTTCCACTCGGTGACGAGCAGCAGCGCCGCGGCGCCGTCGAGCGCATCGTACATGTCCTTCGCGAAGTAGACGGAAGCGCCGAGCCGGGCCTTCACGTTGGGCATCGCTTCCGGATCGAAGGCGCGCACCTTGACGCCCGCGGCGAGCAGCTTCTCGATCACCGCCAGCGCCGGCGCTTCGCGGATATCGTCGGTGCGAGGCTTGAAGGCCAAGCCCCACAGCGCGACGGTCTGGCCCTTGGGATCGGCGCCCAGATGGCGGAGCACCTTCGGGACCAGGATCGTCTTCTGCGTGTCGTTCACCGCTTCGGCGGCTTCGACGATGGACGCTTGCAAGCCCAGCCCCCGCGCCGTCGCGACCAGCGCGCGGGTGTCTTTGGGAAAGCACGAACCGCCGTAGCCCAAGCCCGGAAAAAGGAACGCCTTCCCGATGCGCGCGTCGGCGGTGATGCCGCGGCGGACGAGTTCCACATCGGCGCCGGTGGCTTCGCACAAGCGCGCGACTTCGTTCATGAAGCTGATCTTCGTCGCCAGGAAGCAGTTGGCCGCGTACTTGGTCAGTTCGGCGCTGGCCGGATCCATGCGCAGGATCGGCGCGCCCGAGCGGCAGAACGGTTCGTGGAGCGACTCCAGCGCCTTGTACGCGGCATCGTCGTCGGTCCCGATGACCACGCGGTCGGGCTTCTGGAAGTCCTCCACCGCCGCGCCTTCCTTAAGGAATTCGGGGTTGCTGGCCACCGCGAACGGTTGCGCGTAGGTTTCCGCCGCGGCCGCGCGCACCTTTAGGTGCGTGCCCACCGGCACGGTGCTCTTGCAGACGAACAGCGGCGGCTTGGCCTTGCCCGCGGCATCCTGGGCCGAGAGTTCGCGCCCCAATTGGCGCACCGCGGCGAGGACGTATTTCACGTCGGCCGAACCGTCTTCGGCGGGCGGCGTAGGCAGGCAAAGGAAGAAGATCCGCGCGTGCTGCACGGCTTCGGGATAGGACGCGGTGAACCGCAGCCGCCCTTCGCGCGTGTTGCGCGCGAAGAGATCCGACAGCCCGGGCTCGTAAATCGTGAGTTCGCCCTTGCGCAGCCGTTCGACTTTAGCCGCGTCGATGTCCAGGCAGACGACCTCATGCCCGGACTCGGCGAAACAGGTGCCCGCCACCAGTCCGACGTAACCGGTGCCGACGATGGTCAAACGCATGCGCGAAACGCTCCCGTTCGGATTGAAACGCAAGTTTTACACACTAATCCGTGAACGACCTCGTGCAATCGGCTTCGCTCGCCGGGAACCCGAGCCGCTTCCGTATCTTCCGTTAACCGCGTGCGTCGGTTCGAAGTCTTCGCGCACCTTGCGCGAAACGTGTACGAAAGCGAAGTTCGCGGAATACCGGTAGCTCTTCGAAAAAGCCGTGCGTCTCAAGCCGTATGAACGCGCCAGCCGCTTAAGCTGGACGATCAGGAGAGACGCCGATGCCTACGACCGAATCTTCCCGCATGTTCCGCGCCGCCGAAGGGCGCCGTGTCGAGCCCGTACGCCGCTTGCGCAGCCGTGCGCGCGAGCCGCGAGCGCGCGACGACTACCGCGGACGATACGCGCCGGCGCCCGCCGCCAGCCCCTGGCCGCTGGTGCTGGCCGGCGGAGCGTTTTTAGTCGCGCTGGCGGCCGCGGCGTTCATCGTGCTGAAATCGACGAACGCGCCCGCCGCTCCGCAGCAGCCGATGGCGCCTGCGGCGCCCGTGGCCGCCGCCCCCGCGCCGCAGGCCGCTCCGGCAGTCCCCGCCGTAACGCCGGCGGCGCCCGCGCCTCTCGCCACGCCCGCGCCGCAACCGGCCCCGGCTGTGGTTCAACCTGCGCCGGCCGTCACGCGCCGCGAACCCTCGCTGCACGCGCGGCTCTTCCCCAGCTTCGGGCTCTCGCACGTCAGCCAGTTCGAGACCGGCGCGCAAGGCCATCTGCTTCAAGCGCAGGACGTATGGCGCATGCGCGTCCAGGCGCTCGACCAGGGCCCCAAGCAGTACACGCTTACCTTGGCCGTCGATGAAGTGCTCAAAGGCGAAGCGCAGCCCAAGGACCGCACGCTGATCCTCGGCTGCGCCGATCCCAAGCGCGAATTCGGGCTCACGCTGGGCCGCACCGAAGGCGACCGCTTCGTGGTCTTCCTCACCGCCGATAACCGCTTCTTCATGCTCACGGCCGACGATTACGCCAAGGTTTCGGGAAGCGCCGCGCCGGCCGAGGTGGAACCGTCCGCCGAAGCGCCGCCCGCGCCCGTCGCCGATCCCATCGACGGACCGGCCGCCGAGACGGCCGCACCGGCCGTGCCGGAAGCCGCCGCTGCGCCGGAGGTCAACGAGCCGGCCGCGGCAGGCAACCAGCAGCGGTGAACGGACAACGACCCTTCCCTCTTCGTAAGCGCTAAAGGCTTATTAAAATCTCTCCTGCTCACACTTCGCCGCGCCCGTCGGTCTTGCCGTCGCTGATGTAGTTCGCGATCAGATCGTAGGTCAGCGCCACGCGCGCGTGCGTGCGGCCGTGGCGGGCTTTGAGGACTTCGATATCCAGCGCCACCGAGCGCAGCGCGCTGGGCGCGCTCCAGCGCCCCGCTTGCATCAGTTCGGCCGAATCGACCGCCGTCGCGCCGGGTTCCAGCAGCGCCGCGCCCAGCTTGGCCGCGCCGTTGCGCCGCGAACGGGCCTTCCCGCCGCTCGCCGTGCCCAGCACCGGCCCGCCCGTCCAGGCCGAACGCCCGCCCAGCGGCGGGACGCTGTAGCCGCCGAACGAACCCGCGCCGTTGCCGCCTTCGTCGAACGGCAACGCTTCCGCCGCCGCCTGATGATGGTTGTACAGCCCGTAAACGGTCGTCGCGTCCTGCTCGAGGTCGCCGGCTTCGCGCAACTGCCAGAGCCGCGGGCGATCGGTGCGGTTGGCCGTCTCGCTGACGCGGTTGAGCTGCGCCGCCGCGATCACCGGCACGCCCGTCTCTTGCGCCAGCGCCTGCAGCGCGCGCGAAACGTAGCCCACCTCGCGCTGGCGCGTATCCATCGCGCGCCCTTTGGAGCGGTCGGGCCGGATCTGCTGGATGTAATCGACCAGCACCGCGCCCAGCGGGCCGTCGGACGAGATCGCTTTTGCCGCGCGGCACAACTCGCCCGCCGTCAGCGCGCGGTCGACGATAAAGAGCCGCTTCTCGATCTGCTGCGCGTCCAGCCAGCGCAGCGAAGCCTGGGCCTGCTCGAGCAGTTCCCGCGCTTCGGGATGCGCCGGATCGACCTCGCCGCGCAGCGCGTCCTCGACCTCGCGCAGCGCGTAGCGCCGCGTCACGCGGCTGACCAACTGGCTCATGAGCTGTTCGCGCGGGCCGTCGTAGCTGAAATAAACGAAGCGCCGCTCGGGGTAGCGCTTCAGCCAGTGCACGACCAAGTTAAGCAGAAACGTAGTCTTGCCGTGGCTGGGGCGCGCGGCGACGAGCGTGATGCGGCCGGGGTGAATCGCCGCGGCTTCGTCGAGCTTCCGGAAGGGCGTCTCCAGAAAATCGGGCCGTTCCAGCACCGCCGCGCGGTACGCCGCGAGACTCACCGGCGCCAGCACGTCCTTGCCCGCGTCGCTGTCCCGCAGCGCCGCGGCCCGTTCGAGCCCCTCGCGCAACGAAGCTTCGACGCGCGTAAGCGCCTCCGCATCCGGCGCGGCGCTGCCGCGCGGGCCCAGTTCGGCTTGAACGTCCAGCGCCGCGCGCTGCAGCAGTTCCGCGCGCCGCCGCTGCGCCGCCTGTTTGCGAAACGGCTCCAACGCCGCCGCCAGCGCGGCTTCGTCGAGCGCCAGCTCCGCCGCCAGTATCCGCAGCAACTCGCCCAAAAACAGCGCCCGCGCCGGCCGCGCCGCTTCGCGTTCGACGATCTCGGCCAGTTCCGCCCAGACCGCCGAACCGTTCGAAACGCTTAAGCGCGCGCGCTCCGGCCCCAGCAGCAGCGCCGCGCGAAACTCCGCCTCGCTCTGCGTCCGCTCCGCCAGCAGCGCTTCCCACACCGCCAGGCCGTGCCGGGTCAGCACCTCGTCCGGGTCTTTGCAGCCCAGCTCCTCGGGAATCCGCAGCACGCGCGGGAAGAACGTGCCCGCCTCGGCGAGCCGCTCCAGCGTCTCCAGCGTGCCGCGCGCGCCCGCGCCCGGCGCGCCGTCCGTTCCGCGGTCGGCGTCGAAGCACAGAATCAGTTCCCGCACACCGGCCGCCTGCAGGGCTTCGACCTGCGCGCGGTTGAGCCGATTGGTTCCGGTGGCGACCAGTTGGGCCGAAAGCGGATTTTGGATTTTCGGTTTTGAACTTTCGATGGAGGGAGCGCCCTGTCCTTCGCCCAACTCTGCCCACGCTTGCCCCAGCGCGGCGTCGAGGAACCCTTCCACCACCACCACCGGCTTGCGGCGGTCGACCGAACGCAGGAAGGCCGGCGCGTCGAGGGTCAGGCCCTTCGGGTAGCGGTATTTCGGCGCGTCGCCGGGCAGTTCGTCCGCCGGAAGCGTCGCGCGCGCGATCAGGCTTTGCAGTTCGGGGTAGGGAATCGCGAGCGTATAGATCCGCGCGCCGGCGCCGTTGCGCCGGTCGAAGGCCGGATCGAGAAACGCCAGGCTGCGCAAGTCCTCCTCGTCCGCTCCGCCCTGCAGCAGAAACGCGCGCGTCTCGGCCGCGGGCGGGAGGTAGGCGAGCCCCATCGCGCGCGCGAGAGGCTCGCCGTACCCGCGCGCCGCCAGCAGAGCGACGGTGCGGGCCGCTTCGCTCTGGGGGTGACACGCTTCCGCCCACAACCGTTCGCCGGCCCACGTCCAAAACCGCTCGCACAGCCCCGCCCGGCGTTCGCGCCGCTTCCAGCTTTCCGCCGCGGTCTGGGGATCGACGCCGCGCCGCGTCAGCTCCACCCCGGCCCGCTCGGCCAGCGTGCGCAGAATCTCCGGCTCGGGAATCCCCTCCAGCGTGCGCAGG
>BTVV01000056.1:0-37602 GCA_045863855.1 Planctomycetota bacterium
CCGCCACGTAGGTAAAGCTCACGAAAATGGCGCAGAAGACCGCCACCAGCCGGGCCGTGTTGGAGTAATAGCGGTCGCCGACGAAGTCGGGCACCGTGAACTTGCCGAATTTACGCAGGTACGGCGCCAGTAAAAGCGCCAGGAGTACGTAGCCGCCCGTCCAGCCCATCAGGTACACGCAACCGTCGTAGCCCATGAACGAGATCAGGCCGGCCATCGAGATGAACGACGCGGCGCTCATCCAGTCCGCGCCCGTCGCCATGCCGTTAAAGATCGCCGGCACATTATGTCCGGCGACATAAAACCCGCCGGTCGTGCGTGCGCGCGTCACCACCGCGATCCAGATGTACATGGCGAAAGTCAGACCGACGATTATGAACGTCCAGAGTTTGGTCGGGTCCATCACGCATCCTTTTCCACGTCGTCCGCCTGGGCGCCTTCTTCCACGTGGAACTGCCGGTCCTCGCGGTCCATCAGAAGCGCGTAAATCAGAATCAGCACAATGAAGACATAAATCGAGCCTTGCTGCGCGAACCAGAAGCCCAGCGGGAAGCCCATGAATTGAATCGTATTCAAGCGTTCGACGAAGAAGATGCCCAGTCCGCACGAGACCGCAAACCAGATCGTCAGCAGTACCGCGAGGATGCGCAGGTTGGTGCCCCAGTAGCGCCGGTGTTCTTCGCGAATCGCGGCCTGTTCGGCGTTTTCGGATGTGGCCATAACGGACCCTCGTTCGAGCCGGCGTGCGCCGGTTCGTGGGAAATCACGGTTCGAGTGCAACCAAGGTGGATAGGGGACTCGGGAAGCGGCTCCCTGTCAAGGAAAGGACGGCCGCGCACCGCACCTTCAGACTTCGTCTTAGGATTGCTTTTCGCGCCAGCTCCGTGGCGAGCAGCCTTTGCGCTTGAGGAACTGCCGGTTGAAGGAAGAAAGTGTCTGAAAGCCCGCGTCGGCGGCGATCTGCGTCACCGGTTTCTTGGTGCCGGCCAGCAGGCAAGCGGCCATGGCCACGCGGTACCCCAACACGTAATCGCGCGGACTGGCGCCCAACTGCGATGCGAAGACGCGCCGGAAGTGACTGCCGCTCATGAAGCACGCCCGCGCCAGTCGGCTTAGCGACAACGGCTTGGCGTACTCCCGCGCGATGAGGTTTAACGCCGGCTCGATCGAACGCATCCGTTCCAGGGAACGGTTTGGCGGCGCACCCGCGAGGACTTTGGGCAAGGGCTCTTGTCCGCGCGTGCGCCGGTCCAATTCCACCAGAATGCGAAGCGCCAGCGCATGGATCGCATCGCGAAAGTGTGGCCCGCGCTCGCGGAACTCGCCGATCATTTCGCGGACGGCGGCGCAAAGCCGGGGGGAATCCTCAGGCCTAAAGCGATTCTCGAAATGCGCTCCGCAGCAACGGCTCAGATCGATCAGTCCGGGATTGGCCGCCGCGCCCAGCAGGCGCAGCGGATCGAGAAAGACGAACGTCCATTCGCTCGTCGAACCCGCCGTCGGATACGCGTAATGCGCTTCCAGGCTGCTGATCACGTACACGTCGTCCTGCCGGAACGTATAGGCCTTGTCTTCGACCATGAACATCCCTGTGCCCGAACGGCACCAGCCGACCTCGAGGACTTCGTGGACGTGGAACGGACCGGGGCCGCGGGGCCGGTGCGTATAATCGACGACATGCAAAGGGAAGGCAGGGTCCAAGTTCCACGGTTCGAAATGGACGCGCCGCTCGGATGAGCGTTTCTGCATACTATTGGAGCGCATCGGCGTAGCTCCCAGGGGTATGTGTGGAATATACTATGCAAAATCGATCGGGTCCATGGGCCTTCCGCCCCAGCCGATGCCGACGACCGTCCTACTTGCGAGGAACTACCCCATGCGCGGACCACGCGAGTGCATTTTGGAACAAGGCTTTGCGGTCTTGGAGCGCGTGTACGACGAAAGCGATTGCCGCGAAATTCAGGCGATCTTTCAGGATGCCTGGCAGCGAGCGGGGCGGCCTAATACGAGCGGCCGGTTCGGGTTCGTCATGCATCCGGTCCTGAAGTATGCCCCCGAACTCGCGCGCTTCTACGCCCGCGCCCAAGTCGTCGAAGCGCTGCGCGAAGTCCTGGGCGACGCGCCGCGCTTGGCGCACTCCGGCGGCCTGATGAGCGACGGCGCGCGGCCATTCACCGACTGGCATTACCACCGCTCGGACATCGGCCGACCCGAAGCCTGGGATCCGAACCGCACCGACCGTCCTGCGGGCATCGAGCGCGTTCTGGCAAACAGCTACATCGACGGCTCGAACGACGAGCGCGGACCGCTGCTGCTTTATCCCCGGCGCGTCGACGATGTGCTGGCGCCGCCCCACACGCACCGAACCGGCGACTGGCCGGGGCAGGTGGTCGTCTACTGCCCGCCGGGGTCGGTCGTGATCTTCGAACAGAGCGTATGGCACGCCGCGCGGCCGGCGCGCGCGGCGGGCTTTCGGCACCTCTTTGGCGGGCATTACCAGGGTTGGAACAATCCCGCACCACACCGCGAAGACAACGGCTTCGACGGCGCAGCGCTGCAAGGCTACAAGGAAGCGCTGCCCCTGTTTCGCGGACTGGTGGAACGGGCCGAATGTGCGGTGAGTTGAATCGGAATCGATTTGCGGCGCACGGCCACCCGCGATCAGCTCAGGCCCAGCAGCCGGCTGATCTTGCGCCGGCTGCTCACCGGTACAGTCTCATGCGAGAATATCCGCGAGCCGGTCACGATCGGCGGCTTCGCCTCGACGTTCAGCTTGCGCAGGTCCATCAGCAGCGCTTCCGGGGTGGCGTAGCGGTGGGCGGGATCCTTCGCCAGCATCTTCGAAAGAATCATGCTGAACGGGAGGCTCAAGCGCGCATTGCGCTGCACCGGCGGTTCCAGCGGCGTCTGCAGGTGCGCCCACATCACTGCCTTGTCGTTCTCGCCATCGAAGGGCGGAGCACCGGTCGCCGCGTAGTACATTGTCGCGCCCAGCGAATACTGATCCGATCGCGAGTCGATCTTCACGCCGCGCCCGCCCCGGCATTGCTCCGGCGACATGTACAACGCCGTCCCCGCCGCGAGCCCTTCCCAATCCATTCCATCGCGCTGCCGGGCAAACCCTAAGTCCACCAGCCGGCAGTTCCCGCCCGGCTCCACGATGATGTTCGAGGGCTTCAAGTCCTGATGCACGATCTCTTTGCGGGCCAGTTCCCGCAACGCCTGCGTCATCTGCCGGAGAATCCAGACGCACGCGCCTTCCGATTGCGCGCCGCTTTGCAGCAGGTTCTGCAGCGTATGTCCCTGCACGTATTCGAAAATGATGAACGGGCGTCCTTCGTATTTGCCCGTGCGCAGCGCGCGAACGATATGCGGATGATCCAGCGTCGCGCAGGCGCGCGCTTCGTCCACGAAGAGCGCCAACATCGATGCGTCCGAAAGGTAATGCTCGGCCAGGAACTTCACTGCCACCGGATGATTCGACTGCCCGTCGAAGGCGTAATGCACCGTACCCGTCGTCCCCTTGCCGAGACGCCGGCCGATGACATACGGTCCGAGTTGGACGCCTTCCAGTGTGCCCACGCCGCCCACCTTATATGAAGCGAACCTATAACCCAGTATACACCCTAATCTTGCACCAGTGCAAAAAGAGTACCCACTTTTTCGGTTTTAATCAGGTTAAGGCCTAAGCGTTTATATAAGAATGAGTTACGGGATAGAATAGGCGCTTAAAGCGCCCCAGGAACGAAGCGGGGGTGTGCGCTTTTGATACGCTACTTGCCCGCAAAAACGACGCTCAGTTGTGCCTTTTGACCAGCGGTCGCTTCAAAGGTTTGGGTCTGCTGTCCCAGCTTCTCATGCCAGAACGTGAGCGTGTACGACCCAGGCACCAAGCCGCCAATCTCGAAACTTCCGTCGGCCTTCGTTACCGCGAACCACGGGTGCTCGAAGACCGCAGCATAGCATTGCATCCACGGATGCACATCGCAGCGAATCGGGACCGGCAACTCGGCCGTATCGAATGACTTTTCATCCACTTGGCCTTGCTTGGCCTGCGTGAAGTTAAAATCGGCATTCTTTTTAGGCCAAGCATGGATGCTGTGTACCGTCGCGTCGCTGTTCGTGATCTTGATGGGTTGATCGACCATCACGCCGAAGACGTGCGGCTCGTATCGGCAGTCGATCTGGTTTAACGCCACCGCTTCCTTGGAGGGCTCGAACACGTAGCGCTCCGCGCCTTGGCTTACGAAAACAAGCACGTTGGCCAGTTCCCCGCTCGCACCCACCACCAAGCGTTCTTCGTTCAACTTCTTGTCGCCATGAATCTTCGCACAATCCTGGTGAGCGCTTGTGTCGATCGGCTTCGACCATTCGGGGTCGCCTTTACCAGTAAAGGTGATCTTGCCGGCCACCGAGGCGGTGGCTTGGTCCTTAGGGTAGGGGACGGGCTTCGCGGCTTCGGACGGTTTGGAGGCGGCCGACTGCTGCGGAGCCGGAGCGGACGACGCCGGCTTGGTGGCTCCGGTCGGCGGAAGCGATTTATCCGAGCCGCCGCAACCGGCCAAAAGGATCAGCACCATCGGGACCACGATCGTTCTATTCACGCAAGTATTCCTATCTTTGGGATGCAGGCCGCTTGCCGCTTGAGTGCGATTACTTAGCGGACGCGGCCGGGGGCAGATCGGGAATCACATTGATGCGGGGATCGCGTTTGTCGCCCGTGAGCGTATGCAGGAATGCTTCGAGATCCTGCTTCTCCTGTTCCGTGAGCGTTAAGTCGAGCATCAACGCCGAAAGATTCGGATGCTTTTCCTTCTCTTTAGGAATCCGCTCGTAGTGTTCGATGGTCTCGCGCAGCGTTTTCTGGGAACCGTCGTGCATATAGGGCCCCGTCAACGCGATGTTGCGCAACGTAGGCGTCCGGAACGCCTTGAGGTCTTCATCTTTCTTGGTGATCTCGAACCGTCCGCGGTCCGCGTCGCCCACGCCGATATTGTGGAATTTGTCGTCCGAGAAGTTCGGTCCATTGTGGCAAGAAGTGCACTTACCCTTTCCGGTGAAGATATCCAAGCCGCGCTTGGCCGATTCACCGATGGCGTTCTCGTCCCCGCGCACGTACCGATCGAACGGACTGTCCTGGTCCACCACGATCCGCTCGAACGCGGCAATGGCCTTGGCCACGCTCTCGAAATTCGCTTCCCCGTAAATCTTCGTCAGCATCTCCTTGTACTTTGGGATCGAGTTCACCACCGCGGTGACCTTCTCGGCCGTGCTGTTCATTTCCTTCGCGGCGGTCATTGGGCCCTTGGCCTGCATTTCCAGCGTCGGCTCTCGGCCGTCCCAGAACTGAGACTTGTAGTACGCCGCATTCAGCACCGTCGGGCTGCTGCGTGGAAGTTCGCCGTGCTGAAACCCGATCCCCTTGGCTAATCCGTCCGACCAGCCCAGGCCCGGATTGTGGCAGCTCGCGCAGGAGAGCGCGCCGTTCCCCGAAAGACGCGGATCGAAGTACAGCATCCGGCCCAGTTCGATCTTCTCGTCCGTCGTCGGGTTGTCGGCTGGCGCCTTGACCGGACGCAACGGTCCGATGAAGCCCGGAAGCTCTTTCCACTTGCTCTCGTCGGCCTCCGCCGGTTTTTCGGCGGAAGCGGGCTTCGCAACCTGCTGCTCAGATGCCAAGGGAGGAGTGGTACGCGACGTGGACGCTTCCGGTGAGGGCTTTTTTGAGGAAAAGGCAAAAGCGCCTATGGCAATGCCCACGAGTAATCCGGCTAACATTAAAACGGCGCCTTTCATGACCACCCTCCAATGAGCCGTATGGCAAGTATGGATCTAATTAGTAATCATTCTTATTTGATTGTCAACGCGTAAGTGGATTTAGCGGTGTTTTTTTCGCGGGGATTTCAGGCACGCGGTGCACGTCCCGCGCAGTTCGACATGGCAAGAAGCCGCTACGCCCAGCGCTCGGACCGACCTTCGGCCCGTCAGGCCGTCTAACTCGGGATCGCATAAGTCGTGCGTCGTGCCGCAGATCGTGCACTCGAAATGGTGGTGCGGAACGGAGTTCGCGTCGAAGCGCACGCGCTCGCTGGGCGTGCCCAGCGTCGCGATCAGACCCAGGTCTTTCAGGGTCCACAAGGTCCGGTATACCGTGTCCAGCGAGATGGCCGGAAGCCGCCGACGCACGCGGCGGTAAATCTCGTCCGTGTCCGGATGCCCGTCCGCACGGGCCACCGCGCGAAAGACTTCCGCCCGCTGATGCGTCAGCTTCAGGCCTGCCTGACGGCACGCTGCATCGAAGCGTTGCAGCCGCGCCGCCAACTCCTGGGCATCCACCTTGCGTTGCGTTGTCTTCATGCGCGCACTCCGCGACACCCTTTCATAACCTTATCACAAATGAGGAGCGCGCGGTATGACCGGGACAATGGCGAGGTCTGCCGAGGAGGCGTGGGCGTTAGGAGAAGACCGCGGCGCCGGACGACCTCACGTCACCGAGAGGGTGTCCGACGCCGCGGCGTCGACCGCAACGGGGTTGCGGGGACTACCGGTGTCCCTGGAGCGCCCCTTCGAGGCGTTCGACACCGACCCGCAGCCGTTGGGTCATAGCGAGCGCGCCATTGCGTACGGCGGCAGAGACGCGATCGCGGGTTATTTCCCACGCGGGGACGCTTTGCGGCGTCAGGATGCGGTCGAGGCCGTGGACGATGCCGTTGGCGGCCTTGAGATCGGGGGCGGCGAAGTGCGCGCCGTCGACGCGAACGCCTTCGATCCGCAGCGCCGCTCCGCGGATGGGCGCGACGAGCGGAATGGCTTTTAGCGCCTGCGTATCGAAATAGCCCCAGACGATGTGCCGGCTGATGACCTCGCGCAGGGCCTGCGCGTCGCAGAGCAGGCCGGCCAGGTTGGGGAAACGCTGGAAGGCCCGGTCGGTGGGCGCGAAGACGGTGTAAGGTCCGGCTTCTCGCAGGCGGGTCTCGAGTTCGGTTTCGCGCAGGGCGATCTCGAAGAGCCGGAAACGTCCGCTTGCGCGGATTACTTCGACCAAATTTCCGGCGCGGGTGGCCGATTCGGAGGGGCTCCATCCGCTCTTGGCCGGGCGGCCGTCGCAGAGATTGAGGATCTCGTGCAGCATCATGCGGCTCATGGTCGTTCTCCTGTGTTGCGGGGCGTCCGTAACTTGGATTCGAATCGGATGCTCCGGACCGCGTAGTGGGCGACGCGGTCCGGAGCCGTCCGGCCACCACTCCGGGGGGTGGGTGGCGGGCTTTCAAGGTGCGTTATTCGGCGGGCTGTTCCACCGGAGCGGTCTTCTCGTTTGCGGCCGGTGCTTTCTTCTCCTGTTCGTCGGTTTTGAAGGCGTTCTTGACGTCCTCGACGCCCTTCTTGATGCCGCGTTCGATGGCGGCGCCGGCTTCGCGGAGCATGGAGTCGTTGTTCTTCATCATCACGTGGTCGATGCCGTGGACTATCCCGTTGCTGGCTTTCCCGTCGGGGGCCAGGATCTTGGCGTCGTTGATCTCGATGGGCTTCCCATCCTTACCGCCGCTGACTTCCAACTCTTCGCCTTGCTTGGGGGTGAGCCTGCGCAGATCGCGCAGCGCCTTGGTTTCGAGCGCGAGCCCGTCGAGCAGGTGGCGGTTGAGCACGGCCTGAAGGCGCGGCGCGTCGTCCAGCAGTTTGCTCAGATCGGGGACGCGTTCGAAGGCCTCGTCGCGGGGCGCAAAGAAGGTGTAGCGCCCTTTGCCGGCGAGCGTCTTTTCCAGTTCGGTGCCGTTAAGCGCGGCGAGAAGAATTTTGTAGTGCCCGTCCTTCTGGAGCATTTCCAGCATGGACCGGTCGGGCTGTGCGGCGGGTTCGGCGGGCGGTTGGGCCTGCCCTTCCTGTGCGCGCATGGTCCAGATGCCGCCGGCGACGAGGAGCACGGTTAAGACGACGATGGCGATCTTCATGTCGAGTCCTCCGTTCGAGTTTTAAAAAGTCGAAGGCGCGCGCTTGGCCGACTGGATACATCCAGCGCCTGGCTTGGCATAATCGCCACGCTCCGCGCGCCTTCGCCATGCCGTTCGGATACGAACTATTACGGCGTTGGCGATACAGGCGGTAGTGCATCAAGCGAGTGCGGTGCCAACCGGTCGTTTCGCGGCGATCAAACCGCAATGGAATGAAGCGCAAGGAGATGCGTGAACGGTGAAGAACGGGGGAAGCGGTACGGAAATTCGTCCGGCGTCCGATATTCGGAGGGGCCGACGAGTTTCAGCCGTTGACGCGTTTCACGGCCGAGGCGTCGTCATACGCTTTGAGTTTAAGGACGAGGGTGCTTCGGGCGATGCCCAGCATGCGCGCGGCTTCGGTTTTGTTGCCATGGCAGCGCTGGAGCACCTGGAGGATGTGGCGGCGTTCGACTTCGGCAAGCGAATCGTCCCCGAGCGGAATGGTATCGGCTTCGGAGACGGGGAGGCTGAGATCGTCGGGGGTGATCTCGGTACCGGCGGAAAAAATGATGGCTTGTTCGAGGATGCCCAGCAGTTCGCGGACGTTGCCGGGCCAAGCATAGGATAAGAGCTTGGCTTCGGCCGCCGGCGACAGCGTGCGCCGCCCGCCGCCGAGCGTCTGCATAAAATGGCGCGACAGCGCGCGAATGTCTTCGGGACGCTCGCGCAACGGGGGGACGTCGAGGATGACGGTGGAGATGCGGAAGAAGAGGTCTTCCCTAAAGGTCTTCTCCTTGCACGCCTCGCGTAGATCCTTGTTGGTGGCGGTAACGAGCCGGACGCTGACGGGAATTTCGGTATCGCTGCCGACGGGGCGGATCTTCTTTTCCTGAATCGCGCGGAGCAGCTTGGTCTGGAGCGCGTAATCGAGATCGCCGATTTCGTCGAGGAAGAGGGTGCCGCCGTCGGCCTCCAGGAAGGCGCCGCTGCGGTCGGCGTTCGCGCCGGAGAACGAGCCCTTCTTGTGCCCGAACATCTCGGATTCGAAGAGATTCTCGGGGATGGCGGCGCAATTCCGGGCGACGACGGGCTTGGCCTCGCGCGGCGACTGCTTATGGATGAGACGGGCGATGTGTTCCTTGCCGGAACCGCTTTCGCCAAGGATGAGGACGTTGGCCTCGCTGGCGGCGGCTTTGCGGACGCGTTCGAGCAGCAGGACCATGGGCGGCGATTCGGCGATCACTTCGGCGTCGCGTACGGCGGAACGCTTGAGTTCGGCGACTTCCATTTGCAGGCGCCGGCCCATCTCGATGTTTTCGTACAGCAGACTATAGGTCTGCCCGAGCCAGACGAGCAGTTCGGTGTCGCGCACGGAGAATTCGGATTCGCGTTCCTGGTTATCGACATAGAGCAGATGGCGCAGTTCGCCGCCGCTGTCGAAAACGGGGGTGCAGGCGATGGCGGTGATCCTGTTCTTCGCGATGCTCTTGCTGAGCATGATCTTGGAATCGGCGTCGCTCTTGCGGCCGATCGAGACGGCCCGGCGCCCATCGACGATCTGTTTGAGCACGGAGGTGGAGATCAGCTCGGCAATGGGGGCATGGGCGTCCATGCCTTGGGTGCCGACGACGACGAGGTTTTCGGCGTCTTCGAAGCGCGCGATCAGCCCGCGCTGGGCGCCCAGGCGCTGGCAGGCCATCTCGAGGACCATGCGCGTAAGGCTCTCCAGGTCTTCGGCGCGGTGCAGGAGCGAGACGAGCTGGGCGAGCAGGCGCGAGGGCGAGTCGATCATCGCGCTGCTGCGCGATGCGAGCTGGTGCGTCTCTTCTTCGGTGAGCCCAGTGGCGGCCGGCGCGGCGGGGGCCGGCGTTCCGTATCCTTTCAGCATGGAGCGGGCGTCGAAGAGGTTCATCCCCTCGTGCGTGCGAACGACGGTGAAATTGGTTTCGCCGATGTCGAAGCTGGAGCCGTCGGCGAGTTCGGCGTCGTCGACGACTTGTCCATCGAGACTGATGGCCATGCGCCCTTTGGTTCGGCGCAGGCGCAAGGACCCGTTTTCGAGCAGGATCTCGGCGTGTTCGCCGGAGATACGCTTATCGGCAACCAGAATTTCGCACGGCGGATGTCGGCCGATCCTCCAGCGGTTGCCGTCCTTAAGCGCGTAGGACGTGCTGATACCGTCCTTGAGTATATGAAGTGCAAACATAGAAGCGGCGGCCCCGGCCATTACTATCCGCAATGGCGGCATACGCATCCTATGCCGAACGGGATCAAACGCTAGCGAACGGTGGCCGGAAAATAGTTCGGCGCTTCCGGGGTGAGCGGAAGCGCTCGGGAAGGCGCTACGCAGAGATAAGGCTCTCGCGCCTCGTTTCGATAGGTTACGGCGCCGGCTGTTCGGATACCTCCGCTCCGGCCCCCGGCGCGGCTTCGGATTCGGAGCGGACCTTCTTCTCGAGCATCGCGATCACCACCGTGTCAGGTACCTCAGCCTGTTTGAGACGGATGATGTCGTCGGCGCTGAGTGCAAAGGTGCCGGGGGTTTTCAGGACGGCTTCCAGCATTTCGTTTTCGCTTGCCCCCTTCTGTGCCATGGTGGCCACGGCTTGCGGGTCGGCTGCCTGGCTGGACCAGACTAGGAAGGTTAGTCCCGCCATCAGGATCGCTCCGGCGAGCAGGAGCGCTTGCATGCCGCGTTTCATTCGAATTCTTCCTTTGCTCGTTCCGGCGCCGGGCGGTCTTTTCCCGCCCGGCGCATGGTGCGGTTAGCGCCGCTGGCCTTTCCTCTGGACCGGCTTACCCTGTACGTCGCCCGCTTCCCGTTCTTGCGACTTTTGGACGGCTTCTTGGCGGCGGCGTTCGGCCTGCTGCTGGCGCTGTTGCTGCGCCCCCTGGCGTTCACTCTGACGCCGTGCGGCTTCTTGCCTGCGCTCTTGCGCGGCTTCCTGACGCCGTTCGGACGCATCCTCGCGGCGCTCCTGGACGCCCTCACGCTTTTTCTCGCGCTGGCGCTTGAGTTGATCCAGGCGTTCCTGTTGTGCGCTTTCGCGCTGCGCCGCGTCCTCGCGGCGTTCTTGCGCGGCTTCCTGACGCCGTTCGGACGCATCCTCGCGGCGCTCCTGGACGCCCTCACGCTTTTTCTCGCGCTGGCGCTTGAGTTGATCCAGGCGTTCCTGTTGTGCGCTTTCGCGCTGCGCCGCGTCCTCGCGGCGTTCTTGCGCGGCTTCCTGACGCCGTTCGGACGCATCCTCGCGGCGGTCTTGCACCGCTTCCTCCTGGCGCTCACGGGCGTTTTCACGGCGATCCTGAACGCGCTCGCGGCGTTCCTTCGAGGCATCGAGGCGTTGAGCCGCTCGCGCTTCACGCCGTTCGGCGGCACGGGTGCGGTACGTGGCCGCGGCGGCGGCCGGTTCCTGCCGGGCCCCTTCGCGGACCACCGGCCGGAAGACCTCGATGCGATTCTGCTCGCGCCGTTCGGCCCGTGTCAGGGCCTGGCCTTCGGAAGCGCTCATGGTGGTGACCTGCACGGTCTCGATGTTGGCCCGCGTTCTGCGGCGCACGTTATCGACGGGGATGCCGCGATTGATCACGCGGTTGTCGTTGTAGACGTAGGTGTTGTTTACTACCGTGGTGCGGTTGTAGACGTTGGTCACGTTTCGCCGCGGGACGCGATGGCGGTGGTAGTCGCGTTCCAGGAAGGCTCCGGCCGGGACGAAGGTGTAGGCGTCGGACGCCAAACCGAAACCGAGCCCGACGCGGACGTCGCCGCTGCCGAAGGTGATCCCCACCCCGGCTCGGAAGTGCGCTTCCGGTGGGAGCGGCGCCCAGCCGTAGTATTCGTCGGAATGCCGCCAGTCGACCCATGCCGGGCCCCAGGTCGTACCCGGGATCCAGACCCAGCCGTGGTGATGGTGGCGGTGCCAGCGGCCGTAATGGAAGGCGGCCCAGCCCCACGGGTAACTGCTTTCCCAGTACCAGCCGTGGTCGGTCCAGACCCAATGGCCGTCGTTGCAGTAGGGCTGCCAGTCGGTGACGGTGATCGCGACGTTGGGCCGCCATGCATAGCCGTAGCCGTCGATGCGATGCCAGTTCCCGTACGGCGAGAGCGAGCCGTAGAAGAAGCTGACGTCCATCTCGCCGCCCGGCGGTACGTACGAGACGGCGGCGGATACGGAGACGTCGTCGTTGTAAACCGGCGGCGGAACCTGCGGCTGCGGTTCGGCGCCGCGAGTCATGACCGTCTCTTCGGGGCTGGACGCCGCGTTTCGGAGTTCGCCTTGGCTTGCGGCGGCCGATCGAGCGTCCGCCTTTTCGCCGCGTTCGATCATGGCGACGATCACCGAGGCCGAAACGCCGGCCTGTTCGAGCCGTTCGATCTCTTGGGAGGTTGGATCGTAGGCAATGGAGGAGTTCTGGACGTATGCGAGCTGTACGTCGTCGCTGACGCCGGCCTCCTCCAGTTTCACGATCTCGTCGACGCCTTCGGAAGCGAACGCGCTTCCGGCGCCCACGATCAGCAACAAGGGCCAAGCCCAAGGGGTTGGTCTACGCATTTGGGCATCTCCTTTACTCGGGTCCCACTGCAAAAGGTGCTGCCAGACATCGAGCACTGTCGATGAGGTACGAGGCAAGGTTGGGGCCAAGCACAAAAAGTTCTGGTAAGCGGTTGGCGTGTTTGGAGTAAGACGCAATTCGGCGGGTTCGGCACCTGCTTGTGCAAACGACCGAAAATCGGAGGGTCGACCGAAACCTACCCACGCGCAGTCGGTTTAGGCTGCTCAGCGCCGGATTCCATTTGGACTGTGGGCTCTTTCGACAGCAGTGTGGTGGCGTTGGATGCGGCAACGCCGGGAAAGGTTCCCGCGCGAAAGGGTTTTCTCGTGGTGAAGAACGCGACCCATTTCGAATGGACGAACTTGGTCACGCTGGGCATGACGACGGTGCAAGCGATCAAGCAGGGAAACCCGAAGTGGATCGAGGAGTACAATGTGGCGTTCTTCGACCGGCACCTTAAAGGCGAGGGCGCCAAACTGCTGAGTCAGGCGAATGCCGAAATGGCCTCGTACGAGTTCGATTTACCTTGAGCGATGAAGCATTCATAAAGAAGGGAAGGCTGCGTGGGAAGCCATGCGGCCGTTTTATTTGTGCTGCACATGCGCAGGAATTTGGGGATTGAGGTTCCTATTTTGAGCTGCCCTAGGCCTGACTATTGCATAAGGTGCAGGAATCATTGAGTATGGTCGTCTTACGGCTGTATGGCTATAGCTTTGAGGAGTGCGGGGCATGAGTGACGAACCGACCCGTCCCAAGGGTCCGCAACTGCCGACGGCTTGGCTGCCGCCTACGATGGTGCCCGGAACGGGAGGTCCGCAACCGCCGACTCGGCCGGCGGTACCACCTCCGCCGTTGCCGCCCACGGTCACAAATCGGCCGGATGCGCCGCTGCCGCCGACGGTCGCGCGCGGGGAACCGCATGCGCCTTCGACGAAGGTGGAAATGCCGCGTGGCGCGCAGATGACGATTGCCGGCGTTCCGGCCAGCGGCGCGGACGCGGTAGCCTTGAGCACTTCGGGCCCTGAGGTTCAGGATCTGACGCGCGACCCGCTGATTTCCAACGCGCCGCGCATGGTGTACCAGAACAAACCGGTGCCGAGCTTGGGCGGCATCCCCCTGCTTTCGAAGCTGGGGCAAGGCGGGATGGGCGCCGTCTATTACGGGATTCATCCGCGGCTGGAATGCGAAGTCGCGGTCAAAGTGCTGCCGTTCCATTTGGCGCAGCGCGATCCGTTGATGATTCAGCGTTTTTTCCGCGAAGCTCGGCTGGCGGCGAAGATTCGTTCGCCGCATCTGGTCATGGTCACGGACGTAAACGAAGACGCGGAATTGACGTACCTAGTGATGGAGTACGTGCGCGCGAAATCGGCGGGCGGTTACTTAAAGGAATGCATGGCGCAGGGTGCGGTGGGTCTGCCCGAAAGCATGGCGCTGGACTTGGTGCTCGCGGCGACGGAAGGCTTGGCCGCGGCACACGCGGAGAACGTGATTCACCGTGACGTGAAGCCGGACAACATCCTGATCCCGCTGCGCAAAGAAGACGGCCAGCCGGATATTACGGCGGCGAAACTCTCCGATCTGGGCTTGGCTTCGAGCGATCAGGCCGGCGGGAGCACACTGACGGGCCAGCAGGCCTGCATGGGAACTCCGGGCTACATGTCGCCCGAACAGAGCATGGACGCCAAGACCGCCGGAAAGCCCTCGGACATCTTCAGCATGGGCGCGACGCTGTATGCGCTGCTGGTGGGGCAAGCTCCGTTCGGCGGGACGACGTTGATGCAGATTCTGATGGCGACGGCGCAGGAAGCCCATTATCCGGTTCGCAACCTGCGGCCCGACGTGTCCGCTCCGACACTGGCGTTGATGGAGAAGTGCCTGGCGAAGGATCCGCACCAGCGCTACCCCGATGCTCAGGCGCTTCTGAAGGCATTGCGCTCGTGCCGCGAAGGCTTGGCGACGATCGTTCCGGGTGCGGTCTCGGCGGCGACAGGCTTCGAGCCGACGCTGATGGCCGGTCCTTCGGGTGCGCGCCCGGTGCATCCGCAGCCGGACCTGCCCCTGACGCCGGCCCCGGCTCAGGCGCCTCGCGGTCTGCGCCGGTCGGGTGCGCAAGCGACGCCGAATCAGGCGCCTGCCGGCGGGCCCACGCTGGCGCAGTTGGGCGCGGGCGCATCGCCGAAAGGCCGCCCCGAACCGCGCCGCGCCCCGCCGGCGAAGACGGGAGCTTCCTTGGGGTTGGTGGCGCTGGCCGGCGGCGTCGTGCTGCTGGGCGGCGCGGGGTGGCTGTTGCTGCGCGGCGGGCAGGAGGAACCGCCACGCGCGCAAGAATCGGCCACGCTCGAGGCCGAACGTCCGAAGCTGCCGCGCGAACGGATCGCCGAACGGATCGAAGCGAAGCGCGAAGCGCATCTAGCGATGCTGGCAGCGGAACAGACGGCGGAAGCCAAGTCCGAGGCGGTGACGGCTCAACCGGCGGCTAAGACGGAAGTCGCACCTACGGAGCCCGCCGAACCCAAGGAACCGGTCGAACGGGAACTGACGCTCGAAGAACGCGTGGCGTTGAACGATAAGAAGTACGAGTTCAACAGCAAAATTAAGGACGGTAACGCCTTCCTGGGGCGCAACGATCCGCGAAAGGCGAAGAATGCCTTCGAAGCGGCAATCGCGGCATATCCTGAAGCGCCGAATATCCAGGAAGCGCGAGACGGCTTGGCTCAAGCCGTGGAGCAGATTAAACTGCTGCCTCCGGAAGAGGAACCCAAGCCCAAGCCGCCGGCAACGACGGCGATTACCACCAGCGCAGCGGCTTCGGGGAGTCCGACGGGAAGTCCCAGCGGACCCGCAGTGCAGGTTCCGCCTAACTCTCCGCCACAGGGTCAGCCGGTCCAAGGCACCACGGCACAAGGACCGTATCCACCCCCGCCGCAGCAGGAAGGATCGAGCGGGGGCACGTCCTATCCACCGCTTCCTCCGCCGGGCGCTCCCTATCCGCCGCCCGGTGGTCAGACGGGCACCGGCACGAGCGGGAATCGCCCGCCACCTCCAAGCGGAACGGGGAGTGGCGGCAGCGGAACGCGGCCACCGCCGCCCCGGCGGTAACGCCTCTAAGGTACGCGGATGCGTTTCCGGGCGTTTACGCCGGGCCGGATGTGCCGTGCTGTTTGCGCACAAATTCCAGCGCATCTTCACGAGACGTAAGCGTGCCTTCGAGCTGGAGGTCTTCGACTTCGGCCAATATGGCGCCGATTCGAGGACCCTTGGGCACGCCCAGCGCCAGCAGATCGTCACCGGTGAGCAGGCGCACCGGACGGAGCGTTTCGGGAGGCAGTTCGGCGAGCTGTTGCGTGCAGTAGGCATGTGCGCTCAGGTCGCCGCTGCTGGCCGAGCAGTCGATGCGGTGCAGGTCGAGGTGTTCGTCAAAGTGCGGTTGGCGCAGGAAGCGTTTGAGGCGCGCGGGGCGCATTTTCGGGGCATCTTTAAAGACCATGTGCTGGGCGACGAGTTCGACGATGCGTTCCGCGGTCTCGTTGGGAAAGCGCAGGCGCCGGAGGAGTTCGGCCGCCATGCGCGCTCCGACTTTCTCGTGCTCGTTAAAGCGGATGCGGTCACTCACTGTAAAGGTGGGTGGTTTCCCGATGTCGTGGAGCAGCGCGCCCCAAGCGAGGGTAGGCGGAGCGTTGCGGAGCTGTCCCAGTAGCATGAGTGTGTGGGTCCAGACGTCGCCTTCGGGGTGAAATTCGGGGGGCTGCGAGACGCCGGCGAGCGCATCGACTTCGGGGAGCACCACGGCAAGCAAACCGGTCGATTTGAGGTCTTCGAAGGCGCGGCGCGGGTTGGGACCGGTGAGCATTTTGGAGAGTTCGTCGCGGATACGCTCGGCCGCCAAGTGGGCGGCTTGCGGCGCGAGGCGGCGGACGGCTTCCCGGGTGGCCGGTTCGAGTTCGAAATCGAGCTGCGCGGCGAAGCGTACGGCGCGTAGCAGGCGCAAGCGGTCTTCGGAGAAGCGTTCGTCCGGGTTGCCGATGGCGCGGACGATCTTCGCCACGAGGTCCGCCCGCCCGCCGACGTAATCGAGCAGTTCGTCCTTAAGCGGATCGAAGAGCAGTCCGTTAACGGTGAAATCGCGCCGGAGGACATCCTCGCGTTCATCGGTAAAATCGACTTGGCCGGGGTGGCGGCCGTCGGCATAGCCGGATTCGCGCCGGAAGGTGGCGACTTCGACCTGGATAGGGGTCTCGCCTTCGGGCGGAGCGTCTTCGACGACCAGGATCACCCCGAAGGCGGCGCCGACCGGGATCGTACGAGGAAATGCACGTTGGACCTCGGCAGGGTGCGCGGAGGTTGCGACGTCAAAATCCTTGGGGACACGCCCGAGGAGACGGTCACGCACGCAGCCGCCGGCAAATAAGGCTCGGTGCCCGGAATCGGTCAGACGGCGTACGACCGAAGTGGCAAAGGCTTCGGCTCGTGGTTTGGATTCGGCTTCAATGCTCACGTGCGTAGCGAGGCGCTCCAAGTAGTCCGGAATTTGCGTAAGGACTTGGCGCAAATACCTGGGACATTTTATCATTTGGAAGCTGGAAAGGAGATAGGAGAACTCGACATGGCTCGACGTCCCGCGCGCCGCGCGGAACCAGCGCCCGCCCCCGAAGTCTTCGACGACGAAGAAGAAGTGGATGAGGAAGCTCTGATTCAGGAGCTTCAGGAAGAGGTCGAAGAAGGCGAGGAGGAAGAAGGGGAGTACGTGTCCTGTCCGATATGTTCGGGCCGGGGCGGGGCGTGCCGTTTTTGCGAAGGGTATGGGGACGTTCATCCGGACGACGTGGCCGCGATCCGCGAAGCGCACGCGGAGTCGCGGAATCGGGTGCTTTTCTTGAGTGTCGGAGGCGTACTGTTCGCCGGCGCGGCGGTGGCGGTGTTGATGGTGGTGCTGCAGCCGAACAAGCCGGAAGAAGCGGCACCGGGGCCCAGCACGCCGGCCGCGACTTCGACGAACGGCGCGGGGGGGACGGGCAGCAAACAGGCGCCGCCAACCACGCGCAGCCAGGAAGTGGCGGCGATCATCGCGGATATGGCGTTCGACTTAAAGCACGCCAAAAAGTACGACCAAGTGATCGCGAAGGGTGAGGCGGCGCTGGGTAAGGCGCAGGATCCGATCCAGCGCGCGAATATCGAACGTATGATAGCCGAAGCGCGAAAAAAGCTTGGGCAGTGACCGAGTCATGCATGCGCGCGCCTTTTGCCCATACTCATCGCGGCGCGGCTTGACGCTGGTGGAAGTGCTGGTGGCCGTAAGCCTGGCGCTGATTCTGATCTTCACCAGCTACCACATGTTTCAGGCGCTGACGCGTTCGGTCGGACGCGCGGAAGAAGACCGATTAATGATGGGCGGGATTCGCGCGGTGACGGAATCGCTGCAGCGCGACCTGGAATGCGCGGTGGTGAAAGCCGGCTACCGGCCCGACGGCGGCTTCAAGGCGCTGGACGGCGGACTCTTCCGGTTGCAGTGGCCGCATGCTCCGGGCGCTGCGCCGCATTTGCGTTCGGATCATCCCGACTACGCGCGCTACCAGGACGGCCGCTGCCGGTATCTGGGCTTTTACACCTCGGGCGACCGGGAGCGGATCGAGCGCGTGGAGTACTACTTCAATCCCGGCGAAGCGAGCGCGCTGCGGTTTAATCGTCTAGACGACGACGGCGACCAGCCCGGCGGCACGGGAGCGCTGGTTGACGACAGCGGATCGCTGATGTTGCGCCGGGTATCGGACGCCGACTTGGCATACGACGCATGCGCGGAAGCGTTTCCCGCCGCGCCGCCGGCTCTGCAACCCGGGCCACCGTGGTTGACGGGGCATCCCGGTAACGCGGGCGGCTCGACCGGCGGAGACGACGGCACGATCCTGGTCAATGACCTTGAGGACGTGACGTTTCGCTTCCTGTACACGCGCCGCGAGCGGCCGGGCGACGCGACGACTCCGGTGGCTCCGCGCTTCGAGTACGCCGACCGCTGGCCCTTCGACGCGGAGGAGGATCTGGAGACGCCGGGCGAAGCGTCGTGGGCGGAGGACTCGACCGGCGAACGCTGGCCGCGGACCGAAGCCGGCGGGCGGCGGCCCAAAGGGCTGAGCTACCTCTGCCTGCCGTTGGCGGTGGAAGTCCGGATCGAATACTCGCGCGAAGGCATCCCCCGCGTTTATGCGCATACGATGGTCCTGCCCGGTTCGCAGTGGCATGAATTCCTGACGCGGGAAGAATAGGCCGCATGCTGCTGCTCATCCAAGATCCCTGCTTCGATCTTCATATTACGCCGGCGGGGCATCCGGAACGCCCCGAGCGGACGGCTGCTATTCGAGCCGCGTTATCCGCAGCCACTTTATCCAATTTACAAGTGCGTGAGGAGGTTCCGCGCGCGGCAACGCCTGAAGAGTTAATGCGGGTACATGCACCGGAGTACGTGGAGCGATTGCGCGAGTTCTGCGCCGCGGGCGGCGGGATGCTCGACGCGGACACGCACGCGTGTCGGGAATCGTTCGAAGTGGCTTCGCGCGCTTCGGGCGCGGCCGTTCAGGCGGCAGAGCATCTGCTGAGCGGCGCGGGTCGGACGGCGTTCTGCGCGGTGCGGCCGCCGGGACATCACGCGGGCCGTGCGTACGCGATGGGCTTCTGTCTCTTCAACCACGCGGCGGTAGCGGCGGCGCACCTGCGAGCGCGCGATCCCGAAGCGCGGGTGCTGATCGTGGATTGGGATCTCCATCACGGTAACGGGACGCAGGATATTTTTTACTCCGATCCGAACGTCTTCTATTTTTCGATGCACCGTTTTCCGTTCTGGCCCGGTACGGGCAGCGCGGCGGAAATTGGCGCTGGTGCCGGTGTTGGGGCCACGTGGAATGTGCCCCTGGAAGCTGGCGCGAGCCGTGCCCGAATTCGGGAAGCATTCGACGCAGGCTTGAAGACGATTGCGGATCGTTTTCAACCCACTTGGCTGGTGATCTCGGCGGGCTTCGACATGCACCGCACCGACCCACTTGGAGGTCTGAGTTTAGAAGCCGAAGACTATGCAACGATGACCAAGGCCTTGGGCGAACAGTACATGAATCGAGGCGTGCGCGGTGTCGTCTCGGTGTTAGAAGGTGGCTACGCCCTGGAAGGTTTGGCGCAATCGGCGATGGCTCATGTTAAGTCGTTGATGGATTTTGAGTTAAAATAGAGAAAGTGGTATAAAAGAAAGCCAAGCCGACTCAAGCTGCTACCTTAATAATGCGTCCGTATAGAAGAGCTGCACGCTTACGTTTAGGTTGAACAAGTGCATTCTGGACCTAGAATGATTGGGCGGCATGCCTTCGCAATGTGCAGAGCTCTGCTTGTTGGACTTCTAAGTGGCGGGCATCCATGACGCAGTTCTTATTTACGTGTCCTCAAGGCAAGTTCACGATCCCCAGCGGCGAGAGCCGGATCGGAAGCGATTCGACGTGCCCGGTCTGCGTGCAGGGCGAGGGGATTTTGCCGGTTCACGCGTACTTGAAGGTCGACGGCGAGACGCTGCTGATTCGACCGAGTTCGGACAAGGCGCCGGTTTCGGTGGACGGCAAGCCGGTAACGGGTCCGCAGACGGTGCAGGTGGGGCAGTTGCTCGGGTTAGGCGCGCTGACGCTGCGCGTGGAGAACGGATCGTCGGCCGAAGCGCCGATGTCGCAGCGTGCGTGGTACCGGCGCGTCTTGAAAATCGGCGCCGGCGTCGGCGGTGCACTGGCGCTGCTGGTGGTGCTGGCGGTGGTGCTGCGCTACGTCTGGTTCAACGAGAGTTTCTGGCGTGAGCACTTGCAGGCGCAACTCGAGTCGGGGCTGTTACGCGAAGACGCGGAAGTGGGCGAGGTCCGCGTCAGCTACCTGCAGGGCGAAGTCGAGATTCGCAAGATCGCGGTCCCCAACAAGGAAGCGTTCAGCGACGAGAAGTATCTGCTGCGGGTGGAGCGGATTCATCTTTCTCTGGAACCTTGGGCGCTGCTGCGCAGCTTGGGCGGCGAGATTCGCGCGGCGAAGGTGACGATCGAACATCCGGAGATTCTGCTGGAACGAACCAGCCGTAACGGAAAACCGGTCAGCAACATCGAAGACATCCTGAAGCATTTCCTGAGCGGTCCGAGTTCCGAGGGCCCGCTCCAACTTCCGCTTACGGCCCTCGACGCGGAGGTGAATCTGACGGGCGGGCTGGTTCGCGTGCGCGACGGCTACACCGAACTGGGCGAAAGCTCGCTGCAAGACCTGGCGCTCAGCCTGACGCTGCCGGGCTTCGACTCGAATCTCGGGTACACCCTGTCGGCCAAGACCGTGGCGAGCGGCGGTAAATCGCCGGGTTCGATCGGGCTGAAAGGCGAGATGAAGCTCTTCTCCGGTCCGGGCCTGTTGGATACCGAGAAGGTAGGGCCGGGAAAGGTGGCTTTGGACCTTCAGGAATTCGACCTCGCGCGGCTTTTCAGCCATCTGGAATGGTCGTTCCCGGTAAATGTCGAAGGCGTGGCGTTGCAAGTGGTGCCGGGCAAGCCGGTGACGGGCGCGTTCCAGGTCGAGTTCAGTTCGATGAAGCGTTTTTCGCTCACGGGGCAAGCGCGCAGCGAGAGTCTGGTTTCGGTGCTCGAAAAGGGCCGCGCGCCTCTGGGACAGGTGCCGTCGCTGCTGGACTTGAAGCTGGAATACGACGCCGAGCGCGGACCGGTGGAGGTGGTTACGAATCTGGTGAGCGTGCCGCAAGGACAGCAGGCCGGCGGCGACGGCGCGCTCAAGATCGTGAAGCTGCATATGGAAGGCAAGCAGGATCCTGCGGGCGGTTATCGCTATTTCGTCGAGCTGGACACGCTGCTTCAGGAACTTTGCGCAACGGATGTGGGCGAGCGGCTGGGCTTGAAGGGCCGCTTGAAGGGCCGGCTGAAGGGCAGTGCCAACCTCGTGCGACGTCTGGAAGCGAACGGGCAACTTGGGCAATTGGAAATCGACGCGAATCTGGAACAGGACGGCGAGGTACTGGTGGATCCGGCGCTGAACGTTTGGCAATCGGCGAAATTGAGTGCGGGGCTGCTGGCGACGGCGAAGCCGAACGAGGGCGGACAGATTTCCGAACTGCAGGCGAACTTTAACGCCAAGGCGCCGTCGTTCGAGGCGCGCAGTCTCGAACCGCACGTGACGGTGAAGTCGCTGGATAAGCCCAGCGAACTTTCGATCAACGCGCATTCGAGTTTGAAGCTGAACGGGCGGGAGTTCTGGCGCGAGTTCTCGCCGCTCCTGAAGCTGCTCAGTCTGGACCAGCCGATCGAGGAGATCTTCGACCTTAAAGTGCTGGCGACGTCAGAGCTGGCGGACGCGGGCGAAGGGCTGGCCCGGCGCAAGATCAGCCTTGGCGCGCGCGGGACGATGCGCCGGCAATGGAAGGAAGATCCGAAGCCGCAGGAAGTCGTCTGTCTGGTGGAGCATTTCCCGGAAGTGTTTGTGTCGTATGCGAGCGCGCCTGTTCCGAAGGGCGACGGGACGCCGCCGTACTTGAAGCTGCGCCTGCGTGCGGAAGGGCAGGGGACGCCGGAGCAGGAAGCGGCCGGTCACAAACCCAACGTCGTGGACTTGAAGAACGTGGCGATTTATCAGGACGGCCCGCGGCTGCGGCTGGATGTGCCGGCTTTCGAAGTCGAGGCGAATCTGGAAGACCTGCGCGAACGCTTTCAGCCGTACATCGAGCGCCTCGCGGCGTGGCTGGGTTCGGATTTTCACAAAACCTACGCGTTTACGGGCGATCTGAAGCAGACGGGCAGTTTGAATATCGTTCGCGATACACGTACGGCGGAACGTCCGACGCCGCGCATCGGCGTGAATTTCGATCTGGGCTTGAAAGGACGTTCGCTGAAGCTGAGCGGCCCGCGGCCGGGCGGTTCGGCGGGCGATATCTTCGCGTGGAGCGAGCCGGAGTTCGAGTTCCACCTGAAAGGCGCGTACGAAGAGCAGGCCGCGGCAAGCAAGGAAGAGTTGGGTCTGCGGCGGCTGGAGATCGAGCGCTTCGCCTTCGACAAGGGGCGGCTGGGCGCCTTCGCGCTGGAAGTACGCGGGGTGGATCTGGCGCTGTTGCAGTTCCTTTCCGGCGGGAAAGCGCTGGCCGGGCGGACCTGGACCGACGGCCTGGAAGCGTTCAAGTTTCAGGGAACGGTGGCTCCTGGTGCGTTCGAGTTTTTGCGCACGCTGAAGGTGATTCCGCCCGCGCCGGCCTACGCGGGGAAGCTGGAATTGAACGTCGACTTCGCGCGGCGCGAGGATCGCATCAAGCTGGAGCGGCTGGTCTTCCAGGACGCCACGCCGGAAGGCGAAGGCGCATGGCTGAAAGATGTGAACCTGACGGGCGAATTGCGCCAGATTCGCGGCTTGTTTGGGACCGGCGAGAACGGTCAACTCCTGCCGTTTCATCACCTGGGCCAGCATCTGGTGCTGCGCTCGCTGCACGTGGACATGCCGGCGCTGGTGCGCTGGATCGAAAAGCAGCCCGAGCAAGCGTCGGCATGGCACGTACCGGAGGGGCTCGCAGCGCTGGTGCGTTCGAAGCAGCTCGTGCCCAAAGGTGAGTGGAGCGTGGAAAACCTGGCGCTGCTGCCGTCGCAGAACAAGGAGCGCTCTTGGAATCTGGTAGGCGCGTTCCGGCACGATTTGCGCATGTCGCTGCCGCCCTTGAGCGGAGCGAAGCCCGCGGAATTGATCTTCGAAGGACCGTGGCGGATCGACGAAGCGCGCGCGGCGGGCATCACCTTCAGCGAGGACTTCAAGAGTTTCTCGGTGGATGTTGGCGTGAATTTCGACGAAGCCGACGTGGGTCTGAAGGGCTTTTTTCCCGATTACGATTACGCGAAGGCGCCCAAAAAGCCGCTGCGCCTGAATCTGGAAGGCTTGTCGCGTTCGGCGGGCGGCCCCGGCACGCCGACCTTGATGCAATTGACGGCGTTGAAGGTCGAAGGCGGTCCGGCGCCGATCGAGGCGGCGGACGTGCACGTCAAGACCATCGCAGGAGCGGATGGCGAAGAACTGCTTGAGGTGCGCGCAGGCGAAGCGACGGTGCTGGGCGGTCCGTGGCCGGGCTCGGTTCAGAAGCTGTTCTACGATGCCAAGGAAGAGGCGGTGGCCGGCACGCTGCTGGCCCCTTCGCTGGATCTGACCCGGCTGGCTGCGCTCATTCCGCCGAGCCCGTTGCAGCAGAAGCTGGCGTTTTCCGGCACCATCGAGAGTGCGGTGGTGGAGGTTTCATCGACGCTGGAGCGCTTGCAGTGGCTGACGCTGACGCCGGCGCGCGATAAGTTGTCCATCCGCGGAAACCTGAAGGACGTCACCCTGACCGGGCGTCCCGCGGCCAACGAACAGCTCGATTTGTTTCTGAACGGCGAGTGTTTGCTGGACTTGCAGCGGCTGAGCACGCCGGCGCTCACGGTGGCCATCCGCCATGCCGCACCTTCGAAGCCGGGTGAAGTACCCAAGGCTGCCATTCACAGGCTGACGCTGAGCGGGTTCGAGGTTACTCCGGCGGCGGCCGGCGGGAACTTGCCCGAAGCGCTCTTGCAGGCCCAGAATCTGCTGGGCGATCAGGTGGGTGTCCTGCGCATCAAGCTGCCGGTGGTATTCGAAACGCCGGTAAAGGTGGACGATCTGCTGGCCGTGGCTGAGACGGCGAAGCGTCTGTTCGTGGCTCCTGGCGAAAACCCCGTACCTCCGCCTGTGGCCGAAGCGCCGATTGGGAGCGCGCTGGCTCCGTTTATTATTGAAGGATCGTTGACAGCGCCCAGCCTCGATACAGGCGGCGATATACTGGAGAACCTCGAGATTCCCGCATTCACGATCAAGGATCAAGTGTTCGTGCCTGCGCTGCTGACCGCGGGATTGGCGGGGGCGAAGCTGACCGTCAAGGAAGGGCGCTACGACCTGACCGGGACGCGGATCAAGCACACGCAGCGCATCGAACTGGCGGACGCGGACTTGGGGCGCTTGCTGGGAACCGATGGCAAATTTGAAGCGGCGAAGGGCTATCTCGTCCGCGGCAAGGTCAGCGTGGCAGGCCAGGTGAGCGGCACGGACGTAAGTCCGCAGCCGGACTGGATGGGCGGATTGGAAGTTTCGCTGGCCGATCTGGTGGCCGAACAGCCGGGAGCGGCGAGTGCGCCGAAATCGAGCGGCGGTATGCTGGGCATCTTCAAAGATAAGCTGCTGGGCCCGGCCGTGCAGCAATTTTCCGGGCTCAAGGAGCTTCCGTTCGCGGAGCTGTCCAAAGCTCTGCCCTTCGCATCGGAAGGCCAGAGTTGGCTGAACTACGGCATGTTCGGGATGCAGATGTATCTCGGCGGCCTGGGTTTCGACATGACCCGGCTTGAATTCGAACCGACGCGGATCGTGATCCAGATCGACAAGGGCGTGGCGGATGTACGGCAGAGCAAGCTGGTGGGCAAGGGCCCCTCGGCGGGTTTAGCGTTGGCGTTCAAGGGCCGCTTGCGGCTGTACGACCGGAACTTCGACGACCGCTTCGAGGTCTGGCCAACCGGGCTACCGCAGGGCGCGCTCGATAATCTGCACGTGGACCGTTGGCCGGCGGACGTGAAAGCGCGCTTCCTGGCCGAACTGGCCGACGGCGGGTTCGTCATGACGCTGACCGGGAATGCGAATGCGCCTTCGATCAAGTATCCGCAGGATAAGATCGTGCGGTACATCGGCCAAGCCTTCCTGAACAAGGACCGCGTAACAACCGAAGCGGAGTTGCAGGATGGCTTGCAGTTCGCTAAGCGAACATGGGGCGCCACGGATCAAGGTCAGTTGGCGTTGGGCGAGTTGTTGAACCGCGTAGGTTTCCCGCTACCGGGCACTCAAGCGGCGCAAAAGCAAGGCGGTGATTTTTTCTCCTCGGTGTTGGGTTCGCGATCGCCCTCGAGCATTCTTTCGCCCTTATCGGGGGCGAAGGGGCTGAGTACGCAGGAGGCGCTGGATAAGTTGATGGCTCCTCCCGGGACGACGCCTCCGCCGCGACCGAAGCAGCCGGAGGAAGCATTGCCTCCGCCTCCGCCGCCCCAGGAGCGGCCGCCGGTTCCGCCGAAAGAACCGGTTCCGCCGAAGGAGCCCGAACCGCAGCCAAGGAGGCAGCCGAAAGAGCCTGCGCCTCCGCCTCCTCCGCCGCAAGAGCCCGCGCCGACGCCGAAGCGCGAGCCCGTGGCGTCGAAGACCGAAGCCTCGAAGAGTACCCATACGCCTCGAGCGTCCAAGACGGAGGCGGCGCCTCCGCCGCCGGAAACGCCCGCGGACCCGGCCGAAGAACCGGAGCCGGACGTGGGTCCGTATCGGGACGAATTCAAAAAGCTGGACGAGATGCGAGCCCGCACGCTCAAGGAGTAGGCATGCGCGTTCGTCTGCGAGCGCCGATCGTATTGTGGGCGGTCTGCTGGACCGTGCTGCTGTTTCCGCACAGAGCGCGCGCGGGCGCGGAATCGCCGCTGCCGCGGCCGGAAAGCACGGATCCGGGCGAGTACGCCAACCAGCCGGCCCTGCGTGTGAACACCGAAACGATCAGCGTTCGCGAGATCGAACGTCTGTTCCTGGACGCGCTGGAGACGCTGGTCTCGAAGCGCGAGAAGGGCGAATTGAAGTCGGCCGATTGGCCGGGCGCGGTGAAGCAGGCGTGGAATGAAGCGTTGCAAACGTCGATCCAGGATGCGCTGCTGGACCAGATGGGGCGCCAGTTGCGCCGTCAGATTATCGCGTCGGTGGTAAACCGCGCGCATCCGGGCGTGCCGACGGACCGGATCGTGGATCGCTTCGAGCGCTTGGAAGACGACGAATTGCGCCGGCTGAAGCGGGAGATGATCGCCGAGGCGGGCGGGGAAGAAGAATTGCGCGCGGCGCTGAAGCGCAAGGGACGCAGCTTCGACGAGTGGGAACGCGACCTGCGCGTCGAGTTGTTTCGGCGCTACGTGCTGTACGAAAGCGTGGGGCCGATTCCGTTTTCGCCTCGAACCGCGCGGGAATACTACGACGCGCATCCCGATAAGTTCAGCATCCCGGATGGATGGAACCTGCGGCGCATCCGCGTGCCGAAGGATAAGTTCTCCAACCGCGACGGTGCGCTGCAGGCGGTCCGAATGGTGCACGAGAAGCTGAAGGAAGGATTCGATTTCGGGCAGCTCGCCTTGAAGCTGGGCTACGATCCGGTGCACGATCCGTTCGGCGGAACGCTGCTGGTGGACGGCAAGTCGGGCTGGCCGAGCGGGAACTTCCCGGCGGAGGAAGGGATCGCGCGGAAACTGAAAGACGGCGAGTTTTCGGAACCCGAAGAGTTGGCGGAAGCCTTCGTGATCGTGAAGCGCGAGTCGTACCGCCCGGCCGAGAAGCAGCCGTTCGAGGAAGCCGCGGAGCGCGCCGCGGTGCTGTCGTTCGCCGATAAGGTGAAGGAGAAGAAGCAGGCGTTCTTCGAGAAGCAGAAGCGCGAGAGTTATATCGAGATTCTGGCGAAAGATCCGCCGAAGCGGTGGTTGCCTTAAACGCGACCGGATCGCGCGCAAGCCAATGCCCGACCCCATCGATCAGCGATACAAGAAACGGACGGTGAAGACGAGTTCTTCCTTTTCCCCGATCTCGGCGGGGAACGGGGCATGGGGCGAGGCCTGCTTGAGCCCGTCGCGGCAGGCGGTCAGCCCGCGCTCGGTTACGCTGCCGGTGGATTCGAGAATCTTTACATCTTTTAGCTTCCCGTCACGCAGCAACGTGATCTGCACCGAGACGGTGCCCACCTCAAGGCGCACGTTGCTGGCCAAGATGTGGGCTTTCCATTTGGCGTTCACGCGGCGGAAATATTCGCGCAGGTAAACCAACTCGGGGTCCCGGGCCGTGTTGAAGGCCAACTCGCCGATCTGGCTGGCGGCGGTATCGGAATTGAGCGTCACCATTTCGCTTACGGCGTTCTTTTGGCCGTGCTGGGTGCGCCCGTCGCCCTCATGCCCCTTCTGGCCCTCGCGCTGCGCAATGCCGATCTTGTCTTCCAAGGGTCGCGGGCTGGGTGTGGTGTTCGGCTCAAGATCGTCGAAGAGTTTTTCGAGGCGCGCGAGTTCGGGTTCCTTGGGCCGTTCGGTTTCGGGACGCGGCTGCGAGCGCGGGGCGTCTTCGCCGTCGATCGGCTTCGCCGCGGGCTTGGATTCGGATTCTGGAATGACGGTCTTTACAGGATCGGCCGCTGGGGGCAGCACGGGCGCGGCCGGTTCTACCGCGCTGGGTGGAGGCCGCTTGACGCCGGCTTTGGCCTCGGCGCCCAAGCCGGCCAGATCTTCGGTGCGTCCTCCCGGCGTGCCCCATTCGGACGAAGCAAGAAGACCGTCGGCCGACTCGTCGCCTTCGTGCTCGGTTTTGCGGCCCGGATCGGCGGTTTCGGTTGGATTCGGTTCAAGCTGTGCGGCAGGCGTGACCGGTTCGGCAGGCGCGGTGGTGGGAGCGGATTTCGTTTCGGACTGGGCCGACGCTTCGGCGGGGTCCGGCGTCTTTTCCGGGGCGGCCTCGTCGGGTTGGGGTTGGGGCGGGTCGGGCAACTTAGGTTGCGCGGGCTCGGGCTCGGGCAGTTTGGGCTGCGGCGGCGTGACTTGGGCGATTTTGGGCTCGTCGGGCTGCGGCGTGAGCGGAAGCGCGGGCTCGACTTTTGTTTCGGGCGTCGGTGCTTCGAGCTTAGGCGGGGTACCGGCGACTTCGGTGCCTTCCTTGGCCACGCTGCCGCGCTGCGGATCGGTGCTGGCTTGATCGGTCTCGACTTCGCCAGGGCGCGTCAGTTCGCGCAGTTCGACGGTCTCGCCCTTGGGATTGTACGGATCGCCTTCGGGCAGGTGAGCGGGCCGGTTCGGATTGGCCGCGCGGCTGTTGGCGTCGCCGAGGTAATCGGGATTTTCGGGCCGGAAGGTGAGGTTTTCGTCCATGCCAAAAGCGGTGCTTGGCTTGGCGATGCGCTCCCCGCCCGGAGCTTCGGGAAGCGGTGGCGTGGGCTCCTTGGGAAATTCCTTCTCGAATTTCGGTTCGGTTTTGACCTTGGGTAACTCGGGCTTTTCCATCGCATCGGGAGTGAGCGGCTGGCGCTGGGCTTCATCGGGCCAAGACGGCGCCTCCGGCGGCGGCGTTTGGGCAGCCTCCGGTGGCTTGGGTTCGTCGAGCGGAACGGTCTCGGCACGCGGTTCGATCTTCTGGGCGGGTTCTTCGCCGGGCAGCGGAGGGAGTTCGTTGGGCAAGGCGAAGCGGAGCACCAGCGGCGGCGGCTCGGGCTTGGAAAGGTCGTCCCACGGCAACTGAATGAGCGCGAAGAGCACGTGAATCAATACCGCCAGCGCGCTGACCAGCGGCCAGCGCGCCGGGCGTACTTGCGGGTGCGGAATGGAGCTTTGGAAAGTCGCCATCACGAGGGGGCGTTCCAAGCTTGCGTATGGAGTTGCCATCACGCCATTAGACGCACGAAAGCACGATTCGACCGCGTGCGAAATCGAATCGCCTGGCTGTCTCTACTGCTTACAGCCTAAGGTTTTAGAAGATGGCGTACCGAAAGTACAGAGTTTCTTGGGCAGCTAGGCCTGCGGTGGACTGGGCGGCGGCGGAGTTTCACCGGCGCTGCCGAAGAAGCTGACGAAATCCTGCCACATGTTGGCGACGCCCCAGCCGGGCGTTTCGGAACCGGCCACGGGCGACGGGGTGGCCGTTCGATGCTGGCGGGCTGCCGCGAAATCGCGCTGCCGAAGAGCGTGGAAATGAGGCGTGGAGTTCCAGCGGAGCAGTTCGCGCACGCGCAGCGCCGGGTAGGGTTGCGTGCGCAGAAAACTTTGCAGGAAAACGGTGGAGAGGTAATAGGTCGCGCGGTCGCGCAGGGAGCCGGTCTGGAGTTCTTCGCAGCGGCGGTCAAAGCGTTCGGCTTGCTCGGCCAAGCCTTCGACGCTGACCGACTGCGCGTGGCCTCCGGCCAGCTTGGCGACGGTGCGGACCATTAGGTCTCCGTCGCCGATGACGAGCAGCGCGGCGCGATCGGCGCTTAGGTCGGCCTTGCGGTACCAGTCGTAGAGAGGGACACGCGCGCCGAAGCTGATGGCTCCTACGAAGGGTACGGCGCCGGCGAGCTGGCTGAGCGACGTGAAGCTCTGCGCGATCATCTGATAAAACGTGTGCCCGCACTTGAGGTGCCCGGTCTCGTGTGCGATCGCGGCGGCGAGTTCGTCGTCGTCGAGCAGTTCGAGCATGCCGGAGGTCACAACGAGGAGCGGCTTGATTTCTCCGAAGCTGTAGCTGTGCGGGAGCGGGTTGCATTCGAGAAAGACTTCGGGGCGATGCGGAAAGTCGAGCGCTTCGAGCGCACGGTCGAGCGCGCTGTGGAGCGCGGGACGGTCCTGGCGCCTAAGCACCACGTTGTCGGCGAGATTGAGCAGCATCAGGTCGCGTTCGAGGTCTTCCATCACGAACGCTTGCGAGAGTTTCGAGAGCCATGAGATGGCTTTTAAATTGAGAAAGCTTTCCCGGTCATCCGGATGCTGAAAAAGTTCGGGGTCGAGCGGTTCTCGGGCGTCGGCGGCCATGTGTGTGTTCCTCAATAGCCGAGCTTTTTGAGCTGTTCGAGCAATGCCGGGTCGAGCGGCGGCGGCTGGAGCGATTCCTGTTGTGGCGATAGTTCGAGCGGTTGCAGGACGCGCGCGCGGAGCAAGTGGAGCGAATCGGCGAGCGTCTTGCGCGCGGCGGCGTAGGCCGGATCGGCGGCGAGGTTGGTCCGTTCGCCCGGGTCTTTTGCGAGGTCGTAAAGCTCTTCTGGTTCTAGGCGGAACATACGGCGATTGGCTTCGTCGCGCGTCCAGGTCTCGACATCCAGCGTGTGGATGAACTTCAGATCGCCGTGCCGAATGGCCCAGCGCGTCGGGCCGTGATAAGTCGCACAGTGGACAAACAGGCCGGGCGGTTGTGGCAGCTTGACCTGCGCACGCGTGGCGGCATCGGGCGTGAGCAGTGGGGCGAGGTCGCGGCCCAGGAGGTTTGGCGGCGGCGTGAGCTTCAGCATGCCGCAGACCGTGGGAAGGACATCGAGCAAGCTGACAGGTTCGGTAAGGCGAACGGTGCTTCTCAGGCCGGCAGGAGGGACGATCAGCAGCGGGACGTGGAGGAGTTCGTCGTACAGCGAATGGCCGTGGCTGAACCCGCCGTGCTCCCAAAATTCTTCGCCGTGATCGGCAGTGAATATAATCCACGCGCGATCACGGAGACCGGCGCGATCCAGGCCGTCGAGCAGTTCGCCCAAGGCTTCGTCAGCGGCGGACACGTCGCCGTTGTACAGGGCTTCAATCGCGGCGCGTTCTTCGGGTGTGTATTCGGCGTGCAGAGCTTTCTGGCCTCCGGCCAGATACCCGCCTTCGCCGAATGGCGCTTGGATGCGCCCAGCGGGGAGAGCGGGCGCGAAGCGCGTATCGCGGTAGGGCGTATGCGGCTCGTACGTATGGTAGAAACCGAACAATGGGGCGCTTGAGCGGGCATTGACGCATGCGAGAAACCGTTCGACGTTGCGCTGCGCTTCCGTGCGCATGCGGCCGTCGTTGAGGACCGGATCCAGGCTGGGATTGGACCAATAATAGGAGAATCCCTTTAGAAAATTGTGTTGCCAAGGCTCAAGCATACCGCCGCCGGTGGCGGCAAAGGATTGCGCATTCAATCGCTTGCGCAGGAGATGCCCCAGGTTTTCGGCGCGGCCGTAGCGCAGGAAGGTGAACTTCTCGCCGGCTGGATCACGCAGATTTTCCAGGGCATGTCCGAGCTGTGCGGGATGCAGGCCGCTAAGTAAGGATTGGTATGCGGGCAAGGTCCAGCCGCTGGGCGAGTAACAGCGTTCGAAGACGTAGCCGCGCGCAGCGAGGGCGTCTACATTCGGTGTGAGTGCATGCAAATTCTGGCCGTATGCCGCCAGGCGATCGGCTCGAAGCGTATCGAAGGTGAGCAGGAACACGAGCGGGCCCGACGGCTCCGCTTCCGGGGCGGAAAGCAGCGGCATGCCCCAGGCGGCCAGGACGCCTAACGGCGCGGGCACTTCGGCCGCCGGAGCGAGGTCGTTCCCGGCGGCATCATGGGAGCGCGTGCGCAGGATAAGCGTCAGATGCTTCGCGTCGGCGGGTGGTGCGGCCAAGTGCTTCCATTCGGGCATGGCCAGCCAGGCGGGCGGAGGCTCGCCGGCCGCTACGGTCACCCCTTGCGAGGTGCTCGCCAAGATCGATGTTCCGGCGCGCAGTTCGGCACTGAACTCGACACGGCCGGCGCGGACTTGTTCGCGTTCGCCGGCCGCGAAAAGCGTAACGAACGCGGAGAGGCGGAGGTGTGTTCGAGCGGGAATTTCAAGCGATACTTCGTGGGTTGTGCCGGTGACGAGCGCTTCACGAGTTTCGTGATCGAGCGCAACGGGGCGGCGAAAGGGGAGTGCTTGAGGGTGTCCGCGCGCCGTGCGGATGCTGAGGTTGCGCGGTTCGGAGGTAAAGCGGGCGGCGTGGTCGGCGAGGGCGAGCGGCAACGCTCTTGCTTCGGGTTCGGCCGCGCCGAGTGTGCCGGCGATGACAAGCGTGCAGGCAAGTACCGAGCGGATCATCGCGCGCCACGCTTCCATGGCCCCGTCTTCCCGCCGCGCTTTTCGAGGAGCCGTACGCCGCGGATTTCGATCCCGCGTTCGGCGGCCTTCAGCATGTCATAGACGGTCAGGGCGGCGACCGCGGCGGCGGTGAGGGCTTCCATTTCCACACCGGTCTGACCGGAGCAGCGCGCACGGGCTTCGATCCGTAACGCACCGGTCTTCCGGGGGAAGAATTCGATGCCGACCGAATGAAGCGGAACTTGGTGGCAAAGCGGGATCAACTCGCTGGTGCGCTTAGCCGCCAGCATGCCGGCTACGCGAGCCACGGCGAACACGTCGCCCTTTTTCGCTCGGCCGGAAACGATCAGTTTCAGCGTCTCGGGCTTCATGCGGACGGTGGCTTCGGCCAAGGCTTCGCGGGCGGTTTGCGGCTTAGCGCCGACATCGACCATGCTCGCTCGACCGCGGCTGTCGAGATGCGTCAAAGAGCCGGGCTTGGGCTTACGACGCGCGGGCATGCACGGACTCCTGAGCGGACACTACTAACCGACGGATGGAAGCGGGAAGCATTCGACGGATTGTCCTTGGGCAAAATGCTGGCCCGGCGCTTGGCGTACGAATCCATCGATGCCGACGCAAGCAGTGAGATGGCCGGAGCCGTGCCATTCCACGATGCGTGCGAACGTTTGCCCCTGATGAAGCACGAACTTCGCCGGCCAAAGCGTCACGCGATCGCCTTTGGCACGGTGCGGATCCAGCAACGGCAGGGCGGTCCGACGCGGCAGTGGATTGGAGTAGCCCATGCGCACCCGCAGCGCGGTGAGTGCGAAGAGGTGAAAGCAGACCAGCGCCGAAACGGGGTTTCCGGGCAGACCGAAGACCAACGTTCGCCCGCGCTTTCCGAAGACGGTGGGCTTGCCGGGCTTAATGTCGATTTTGGTGAAGAACATCTCGACGCCAAGGTCTTTCAGCGCCGACCCGACATGATCTTTGTCGCCGACGCTGACGCCGCCGGTGGAGATGAGCACGTCTGCGGCCAACCCCTGTTCGAGCATGCGTCGCGTGGCCTGCGGATCATCGGGCGCGATGCCGAGGTACTCGGCGTGTAACCCGTGCGCGGCGGCTTGGGCCAGCAATTGGTAGCTGTTCGAATTGCGAATCTGGCTGGGCGCAGGCTGCGCATCGGGCTCGACGAGTTCATCTCCGCTGCCGAGGATCGCGAGGCGCGGCTTGCGGTAGACTTCGGTCTCGGCCTGTCCGACGGCGGCGAGCACGCCGATTTCGGCGGGCGAAAGCGGGCGTCCCGCTTCCACGACGACACCTCCGGCGGGTACGTCGCTGCCGCGCCGCGCGATGTGGGTTTCGGGCTCGATGGCGGCGCGGAGTTCCACCTTCTTATCGCCCGCTGGCGCCGTCTGTTCGATCATCATCACGGCATCGGCACCGGCAGGCACAGGCGCGCCGGTCATGATGCGTGTGGCCTGTCCGGTTCCGACCGTTCGGGTAGGCGCCCGACCGGCAGTGATCTCTTCGATGACCTCCAGCGTCACGGGGGGGTGCGCACAGTCGGCGGCCCGCACGGCGAAGCCATCCATGCGTGCTTGGTCGAAGGGCGGGAAATCGCGGTCGGCGCGGGCCTCGTGTACCAGCGCATGGCCCAGCGCATCGGCTAAGCGCACGCGGGTCCGGTCTCCGGGACCGGATTCGCGCACGAGGATGTCCCATGCTTCTTCGATCGAAATGAGCTTGGACATGGCGGCATTCTAGCGGGTCAGGCTTGCGCCGCGAAGAGCAAGATGCTAGCCGCGACGGCGGCGTTGAGACTTTCTGCCGATCCGCGTAGCGGAATGCTGACGCGTTCGGGACATGCGGACTCGATTTCGGGGGGCAGGCCTTCGCCTTCGCTGCCGATGCAGAGCGCCAGCGGGCGGCGGGACCAGTCGAATTCGCGGTAGGGCGTACCTTCGCGTGCGACGGCGGCGACGAGGCGCAGGCCTTGGGCGTTGGCCTCGTGCAGGAAGCGCCTGCGGTCGAGGCGCACCTGAGGAAGCGAGAGCAAGCCCGCGGCGGTGGCACGCACGACCTTCGCGTTGAACGGATCGGCACTGCCTTCGAGCGTCACAAGGCCCGCGGCGCCGGCGGCTTCGCAGGAGCGGATCAACGTACCCAGGTTCCCGGGATCCTGAACGCCACAAGCCGCGACGACGAGCGCGTTTGGCGCGGAAAGAATCTGCGCGAGTTCCCATTCGGGAATCTCCACGACCGCGGCCAGTCCTTGCGGCGATTCGACATCGGCCAGCTTCTTGAAAACATCTTTACTTACCTCGACGACGCGAATGTTCTTTCGACGCGCCTGCTCGACGAGCGCCGCGTCCGCACCGGGGTACTTTTCGCAGACGATCAACTCGTGAATCCTGGCGTTGGGGCTCGAGAGCGCGGCTTCGACGCCCTTTCGTCCTTCCAGAAAAAAGCGGCCGCGCGCGCGGCGTTCGTTGCCGTCTTTACGCAGCTTCACGAGGTCCTTGACCCAGGGATTCTGGGGCGAGGTGAGAAGTTTGTCGGAGGCCGATTCGGTCACGTCATTTTTCCTTGAGCAAGCGGTTGATGTCGAGTTGAACTTGCAGGTATTGCGTTGCGGCCGACAAGCGGGTGCCGATGTCGCCGCCGAAGTAGGGCAGGGTGGCGTCGATGACGCGGCCGGCGTGGCGTTCGATCTCGGTTCGGCTGGCTTGCGCGTTATCGGCGTCTTCGGGGCGCGTCACGTTCATAATCACGGCCGCGACCTCCAGGCCGCGGCGGTGCAGTTCGTTCAAGGTGAGCAGCGTGTGGTTGACCGTGCCCAATTGCGCCTTGGCGACGAGCACGATGCGAAAGTCCCGCGCTCCGATAAAGTCCGCGACGAGCGTGCGCTTGTCGAGCGGGACGAGCAGACCGCCAATGCCTTCGGCGACCACGCAGGCGTGTTTCTCTTCGAGACGCTCCAGTGCGGCACGGGCGGCGTCGAGGTCGATTTCGCGACGCTCCAGCGCCGCGGCCGGCACCGGGGCCATGGGCGCCTGAAAGCGCAGCGGACACATTCGCTCAAGCGGTTCGATCCGGTCGCTGGCGGCGTGGAGCGCATCGGCGTCGCCCCAGCGCCCGTTCTCGATCCCGGTCACGATGGGCTTGTACCCAACGGCGTCGACGCCGCGCGCGCGGAGCATGCGCAGGAGCGCGCACGAGACGAGGGTTTTGCCCACGCCCGTATCGGTGCCGGTGACAAACAATCCGAGAGCCATGTTTTAAAGGATATCCGATTCGATGCGGAGCACGTAGGCGCTTCCCCGAGGCCTAAAAAGCCCGGATCAGCGCGCCTTGCGCTTTTTATTGGCCGACTTGCGGCGGGCCATTCGAACGCGCGCGGCGGCTGCTTTGCGCGCGGGCGCCGGTTTGCGGCGTGGCGCGGATTTAGGTTTAGGGGTCTTTGGCGCGGCGGTTTGGGCGGCGGCAATCTCCTCGTCGCGCAACGCTTCGAGTTCGACGGTGGGCAATCCGGCCAAGACCGCGTTGGAAACGGCGCCCGCTTCGCAGGCCAACTCGACGGCATGCCAGAGGTCGCGGTGATCGTCGTCGGGTTCGTCCTGTGGCGTCTCGAGAATCGCGGGAAGCTGCCACAGCCTCGAATCGGCGAAAAAGGCTCTAAAGCCGGCCGCGCCGATGGCTCCGGCGCCGATATGATCGTGGCGGTCGATGCGCGAGTTGAGGTCGCCTTTGCTGTCGTTGATATGCAGGCAACGCAGTCGCGCTAGGCCCAAGTCGGCTTCCAGTTCGTCGAGCGTGCGGCGCACGCCTTCGGGGGTCCGAATTTCGTATCCGGCCGCGAGGGAGTGGCAGGTATCCATACAGATGCCCGTGCGTCCTGCGCCCGCCCCGTCGAGGAGGATCGCCAGATCCTTCCAGGTGGTGCCGAGGGAATTCTTGGTGCCGGCGGTGTTTTCGAGCAGGATCTCCGGGCGCTTGGGAAGTTCGCGATCGGCCCTCTTGATGGCTTCGGCGATACGCTTGCGGCCAAGATCCTCGCCTTCTCCCTTATGACTGCCGCTGTGGACGACGTAATACTTCGCTCCCAAGGTCTGGCTGCGTTCGAGTTCCTCGATGAAGGCCGCGACGGAAAGATCCCAGATGCGCTGCTCGGGCGCGGCCAAGTTAATCAGGTAGGTGGCGTGGACGACCACGGGATCGAGTTCCGCTTCGCGAATGCCTTCTCGAAAAGCGGAGACTTCATCGGCATCCAGCGGCTTCTTGGACCACGCGCGCGGATTGCCGCAAAAAATCTGCAGCGCCTGGCAGCCGATCTGCGCGCCACGCAAAGGGCCTTCGCTCATGGAAAGGTGTACGCCAAAACGCACGGTGGTCTCTCCGTCGAAAACTAACCGCCGGCCTTTTCGGCGGGTAAGTCTTCAGGCTTCAAATCGTCGGGCGGCGGCAGGTGCTGGCCATCGAGGTGAATGTGAATTTTGTCGCCTTCGCGCTTCAGGAGCTTCACGGATTCCTGCGCTTTGGGATTCTTGTGCTGGTCTTCCTGCGCTTTCTGGGCAAAGTTTCGTGCGAACCACATCACCAACGAGGGCGCTTCCTTACCGCCCATTTTCAGTTCGTCCAGCGTCACGCTTAGTTTTCGGTTCTCGACCTGCAAGTCACCCAAGGTTTCGAGATTGAGGTATTTTCCTTCCTTCTCCTGATAGATCGACCACGTGGCGCGGATCTTATCCCCCTCCGGCTGGAGATATACGTGCGCCAGCGGTTCCTTGAGGCCTTTTGCCTTCTTCTTGTCGATCTCGTGCTGTAGGAAATAGTTGAACTGCTCGAAGGTGAGATAGGTCTCGAAATCCTTCTTCTCCTGGTAGCACTGCCGGTATTGGACGACTTTCTTCCATAGGTCGGCTTGTTCGGCTGGATTCAGTTCGGTCACTACCGGCGGCAGGGCCTCGCCCTCCATGGAATCGGCGACCCAGCTAATCGAATTGTAAAATAGCACCGCGATAATGACGATGCCGAGCCCTAAAAAGCCCAGCAGGAACAGAACGTATAGCCAACAGCCCATGCCCTTTTTGGCGGGTGGCGCGGCGTTCGCGTGCGGTCCGGATGGCCCCCCCTCCGAGGAGCCGACGGGGGGCTGGGCTGTAGGTGAAGACATAGGTGTAGGGCTCCTGGCGGCTCGCGAGGCATCCTACGGGTGGGCAGGGGGTGCACAAGACAAGAAATTCCTGACAGGTACGCTATGCTTTCCTGCGCTTTTCGATTCAGCGTATGAAGTACTGGCGGGTATGAAGCGTTTAAAGAGGGGAGTCTGCGAGCGCCCCATGCATTCGTTCAAGCTTTCGAAGTGCCTTCGTTTTTATACGGCTATGAGCCTGCTGTTGGCTGCGTGGTTTTGCGCGGGCTTGCAAGCAGGCGAGGACGCGGACTACCGGCGCGCGCACCACCTCTACACGCTCAAAGAGTACAAGCTCGCCGTCGAAGCGCTGAACC
>BTVV01000057.1:0-37240 GCA_045863855.1 Planctomycetota bacterium
GGGGAGGCCCTGTACCATGCAGCGGAAGCCCGCCATTTGCCGCGCATCGACCGCCTGCATTACCTATACATCGACCTGATGGCAGAGCTGAAGCCGGAGCTAAAGGACGGCGTGGAGTGAGCAATAAGTAGTTGCCGTAAAGAGGGTACGTAAAAATAAAAGTTGATACAAGATAAAAACGCTTTAGTTTGGGCGGAGTTCTATCGACGAGGCTTCGTCTATGGCCGCTCTTCCGCCCCGCCGCCGTCCCGTGCGTTCTACGCCAGGTTCCTCCGCCCCGCCGCGCATTCCCCAGCAGCCGAGTCCGGGGGCGACGAATACCGAATCACCGGATGCTCCGCGCCGCCCGATCCGCAGAAAGCCGGCGCGCCCGATCCGCCGAAGCGAATCGGATTCCGGAAGCTTGGTCATGGTGCGCATCGGCCTGATCGTGGCTGTAGTCGTCATCGGCGGAGTGATCAAGTTAGCCACGGCCAAGCCGGCGGGCGATCAGACCTACTGGAATGCACTGGTCCGTTTCGATCGGAATCTGAACAAGCAGGTCTTCCTCTCGCCCGGCGACATGCGCCGGCAGCTCAACCATCTGCCCATCGGCGGAGTGACCGATACAAGATTGCGAGAATTTCACCAAACGTTGCTGGCGCTGCTGGAGCTTTCCGAGAAAGTCCACTCCGATCCCAGCGCCGAACAAAGGGCGCAACCGCTGATCGACAAGCTCGAACGCTTGCGGCAGGAGCTCAACCGCGACTACGGGAGCGGGTAGGGGCTTTCGTTCGTGCGGCCGGGTAGACCGCGGTCACCGTCGTAGCGATCCCGCCGCGGGCGTTGAAGGCTCCCTCCAGCGTCATCCGCCGCGGGCGGCAACTCTTGACCAGATCGTCGAGGATCGCGTTGGTCACGTGCTCGTGAAAGATGCCTCGGTTGCGGTAGCTTTGCAGGTACAACTTGTAACTCTTCAGCTCCATCACCAGCGCGTCAGGGACGTAGGTCAGCGTCAGCGTCGCGAAGTCCGGCTGGCCCGTGCGCGGGCAGACGGCCGTGAACTCCGGTGCAACGATGCGGATCTCGTAATCGCGGCCGGGATGTCGATTGGGAAAGCATTCGACGGGGCCGGGGCTGGTGACGGGCTTGGGGCGGCGCTTGGCCATGCAGGGATCCTCTCCAAAAGCAGGAGCGCAGCATAGCGGGTTAGGCGCGCGGATGAAGTGCAGGCGGACGGAACGGCTATCGGGCTCGGCGCGCAGGGGGCTTGGCGCCGGCATTCGGACGCCGGGGCCGTTCGGGCGTTTCGTTGCCCGCGCGCGGCCGGCGCTTGATCCGCGGCGCAGGCGTGGATTTGCCGGACGACGAAACCTGAATGATGCCCCAAACCACCAGCACCGCGCCGAGCACGGCCAGTCCGATCGTGCTGTTGGTCCCGCGGATCGCGTACGTGCCGCTCAGGCCGCCGATGATAAAGAACACGCCAATCAGGATATTCCACATACCGCGCCGCCTTTCGAGAAAATGTACGTACTAGAAATAGCATGGGGCAAACGTAAAACAATACACAAGGGGCAAAATGTTTGGTCCTGTCTCGACGGCCCGCGCGCTCCCTGCCGTGGACACCTCCGCCGCCAGCGGCTATGACGTACTCGTTGCACCGTGCAATTCGACCTGGAGACCGTGATGTCCGCCACCGTACACGTCGGCCATTCGCCCGATCCCGACGACGCGTTCATGTTCTGTGCGCTGACCTTCGGGAAGTTCGATACTGCGCCGGAGACGTACGAGCACCATCTGCTCGACATCGAGACGCTCAACCAGAAGGCCGCGCGAGGGGAGTACGAGGTCACCGCGTTCAGCATTCACGCGTATGCGTATTTGACCGAGCGTTACCTGCTCCTGCCGCACGGGGCAAGCATGGGCGACGGCTACGGGCCCATGATCGTGGCCCGGCCGGGCGATTATGACGGCTCCGATCCGCGCGCCTGGCTGGACGGGAAGCGCATCGCCATACCGGGCAAGCAGACGAGCGCATTCCTGGCCCTGAACCTCTTCGCCGCAGGCCAGACGGGCGGGGCAGATACGCCGCAGGACGCCGCAAAGACGCCGAGGTTCGAATCGACGGTCGTGCCGTTCGACGAGATCATGAAGGAGGTCGCCGCCGGAAAGTTCGACGCGGGGCTGATCATTCATGAAGGCCAGTTGACCTACCACGAACAGGCCAGCGGCGGCCTCAAGAAGGTCGTGGATTTGGGCGAATGGTGGAAGAACCAGACCGGTTTGCCGTTGCCTTTGGGCGGGAACGGGATCCGGCGCAACTTGGGCCCTGAGCGAATCCGGACGATCAACCGGCACCTCCGCGACAGCATTAAATGGGGCCTGGACCACCGCCAGGAAGCCCTGGAATACGCGTTGAAATACGCCCGCGATATGGGCATTGACAAAGCCGACCGGTTTGTCGGGATGTACGTCAACGACTACACACTGGACTACGGGCAAGCCGGCCGGAATGCGATCAAGCGTTTCTTGAAAGCCGGGTACCAAGCGGGGCTGCTGCCCAAGCTCGTCGAACCCGAATTCGCCTCCTGACCGTGAGGGATACCTCACTTGGGTTCGCTCGGGGTTGCCCGCCAGCGTGCTTGCAGGGGAACCTAATCAGGCCCAGCTAGGCATCCCAACGGCCGTTTCCCCCCGGTTTAGGCGCTGGTTTGAAGGCAGAAACGACCCTGCCATAAGCCTAATTAGGGTGCTTCCTAGGTTCCGCATTTTCCAATCGGCCCCGCTCGCAGCTCCAGAATCGATCTAATGCTTTAAGGGGATCGAGCGTTAAAACGCCGACAGGATTGCACTAGGTGCTTACCGAAAAACTGCACCATCACACCAAAAGTCCGAGCCTCTCGGTGCGGCAAGACTGAAGCAGGCAGTGCTCTGAGTGAATTAAAACTGATCTGGCTTAAGAGTCAAACTGGCCTATATACGCACCATTTGTAATCTAGAACGGATAGTTTTAAACTAGATATAAGTGCCTAATTTTTATTTAGGTACTCAGGTTGATAGATATTATATTCATATTAAATATTTAACAAAATATATTTATAGAATTAGCCTATATTGTTATTCTTTGCTCTATAGATTTCAATTTAGAATTGAATTTGTGGCGGCCTGTGAGTTTGTACGGCCTTTGCTTTTGAAGTACTAAGACTTAAAACTCCACGCGCGCGTATAAGAGGAGCGCTATAGGTGCTTGGTTGGCGCTTGGCGAGGAAAAGCTATACCGACTCCCCCTAGGCAGGCCGCGGCACTCCTGGGGCCACAGGCCGACTGGGGAATGCCTTAAGCTCCGAGTCTCCCAAGGCCGATACTCCGCGGCATGGGGGGGAGTGCCGACACTGTCGCGGTGCGTCCGTTGGACGCTGCTGCGGTCACGAGTCCGCGGGCCAGCGCCGCGGGATCGGGAGGCAACGCGTGGCTGCGCGGAGCCAAGCTGCTGGTCGCGATTTTGCTCCTGCCTGCCTGCCTCGGTTTTACCCAAGGCTTTTCGGCGCACTTCCTGCACCTCGGCGCAAAGGTCCGCGTCCAGATGCTCGGCTGGCCCGTCGAGGTTCAGTGGCTGGGCTGGGGCATCCTTGCGTTTACGATCTTCGCGGCACTGCTCTGGCGGCCGTTAATGCCGTACCTGTTCGCCCACGAACTCGTTCATGCCCTGGCCACGTGGCTTTGCCTGGGCCGGGTCAGCAACCTGCGAGTTTCGGCCACCGGCGGGCAGGTGACGACCAGTAAAAGCAATACGTTCATCCGCCTCGCACCGTACTTCGTGCCGCTGTACACGCTTCTGGCGGCTGGGATTTTCCTGGCGCTCGATGCGTGGTGGCGCCCGCTGAGCGACTATCGCTGGATCCTGGCCGGCGTCCTGGGCTTTACGTTGGCGTATCACGTGGCCTACACGGTCTGGAGCCTAAGGCGCGATCAGCCCGACCTGCGCCCGGACGGCTGGCTTTTCTCGATCGTCGTAATCTACCTTGGCAATTTGGCGGTCATCGCGGCGGTTCTGGGTCTGACGCTTTCCGGGTCGGCACGCGGCTGCGGTGAGCATGTGGCGGGGGTGGCCTTGCTGGGTTGGGAGCAAAGCGGTTTGGTCTACCGCGAGCTTTACGCGACGCTTGAGAACTGGTTGCAGAAGTGAGACATAACACGCCTTCCCCCTCGATAATGTCCTGCATTAGAACCAACATCTGTAATCCAAGTGTTATGAGTGGTGGAGATCTGTTATGAGGAGGCTCATAACAAAGCGAAGTGTAATGTTCCACGTGGAACATTTGCCTTTTCATCGGGTGTGAGCCTTGAAGCTAGGCATTGGACTTGGCCGACGATGCCCGGATTCGCGGCTCCCATGCGCCCTCGAATCGATTAAGCTGACGGTTTCAAGTTTCGCCGGCGCGGTGCGTCTTGTTCCCAACCTGAGCCGGTCCCAAACCCCGAGGCCCCGCCATGGCGGCGAAGCTGTCCGTCCTTATTCCGGTCTTTAACGAGGAGGAGAACCTCCCGGAATGCCTGGCTTCCGTGCAGGGGTTGGCCGACGAGATCCTGGTCGTGGACAGCTATTCGACGGACAAGACCGTGGCCATAGCCGAGGCCGCCGGCGCGCGAGTCTTGCAGCATGAGTACGTGAACTCGGCCGCCCAGAAGAACTGGTCGATTCCGCAGTGCGCCCACGATTGGGTCTATATCATCGACGCCGACGAGCGCATGACGCCCGAGTTGCGCGAGGAGATCAAGGCGCTCCTGGCGCGCCCCGAAGGCCCGGAATGCGACGGGTACTTCATGGTTCGGCGTAACTACTTCCTGGGGGGCGAGGTGCGGCACAGCGGCTGGGCGAGCAACGACGTGCAGCGGCTGTTCAGGCGGGAGAAGGGCCGCTACGCGGAACGCGAGGTGCACGCCGACGTGGAAGTTCAGGGTTCCAGCGGCCGGCTTAAGGGGAAGCTAGACCACATTACGCTTCCGCCCACGATCGTGGGACTCAACCGGTACTTCCAGCGCTTTAATCGCTATACCACCCAGGCCGCCGAGCGCTACTACCGCGAAGGGCGCAAAGCCTACCCTTGGAATTTCGTGCTCCATCCGGCCTGGGAGTTCTTCCGCGTCTATTTCGTGCGGCTGGGCATCCTGGATGGCATTCCGGGGTTGACCATCGCGGCGGTGAGCAGCTTTACTCGGTTCGTGCGCTACTTGAAGCTGTATGCGTTGATCCGGTCCAACAAGCCGCGGCATCAGGCGTACGACGCGGGCACGACGACGGCTCGCGAAATCGACGGCGTACAAGATGCCCATCGCTCCGACGACAGCCAGGCGGCGCGCGCGGAGCCGGTCCGGCCTTGAAATACCTTCTGCGCGCGCTGAAGCTCCTGCTGCCCCACAAGGGGATGGTGGCGTTGTACTTGGTGGTCGCCGTCCTGCTGGCGATTCTGGAAAGTCTGCCGCTGTTTCTCGGCCAAGCCTGGCTGCAGCGTTTGCAGGACAAGCCGCTGCGCCACAACGACTGGTTGGGGCACTTTGTAAACGATCACATCGCCTCGCATTTTCAGGGCGATAAGGCCTACCTGTCGGCGCTGTGCGCCGCGATCGCGATCAGCATCCTGCTTAAAGCCGTTTTGAGCTACCTCGATACGTACATGCAAGGCTGGATTTCGAACCGGCTCTGCACGGACGCGATGAGCAAGCTGATGCATCACATGCTGGGACTGGATATCGGCTACTTCGACCGGCGCAAGTTGGGCGACCTGGTCACCCGCATGGCGGGCGATACGCAGTTTCTGCGAAGGACGGCGAAGTTGACACTCGACTTCCTGCAAAAGCCGCCGCTCATCGTGGCGCTTGTTTGCACCGCGCTCTGGATGAACAGCAAACTGTTCTTCTATTCCGTGATCCTGGTTCCGCTGATCGTCGTACCGCTCCTGGTGGTGACCCGCAATATCTATAAGTTCGCACTTCGCGCGCGCCAAAAGGCGGCGGACATGGCGCAGGAGATGCTGCAGGCGTTAACCGGCATGCGCACGGTCCAGGCGTACGGCGCGGTGGAGGAAGAAGGGCGCAATTTTCAGCGCTTGGCCGATGGCTATTTCCGGACCAGCATGCGCCGCGCCCGCAACCGCGCGCTGCAGCGCCCGATGGCCGAAGTGGTGATGGGCATGGGCGGCGTGGTGGTTCTGTACATCGGGAGCCTGCAGGTCATCAATCGAGAAATGGGCATCGAGGAATTCGTGACCTTCGTCGGCGCGATGGCAATGCTCTATTCGCCGGTGCGCGGGATGATCGCGGCGCTGGGCGAGATTGCCGAGTTCGTACCCTCAGCCGAACGGACCTTCGAGGTGCTGGAGACGGTTCCGCAGATTCAGAACGCGCCCGGCGCAGTGGCGTGCCCGCGTCTGGAAAAGGAGTTGGCGTTCGAGGACGTGAGCTTCGACTACGGGCGCGGTCCGGTCTTCGAACACCTGGATTTGCGCATCAAGGCGGGCGAGCGGATCGGCATCGTGGGGCGCACGGGCGTCGGCAAATCCACGCTTCTTTCGCTGGTCCTGCGCTTCTACGATCCGACTTCGGGGCGCGTGACGATAGACGGGGCCGATTTGAAGCAGGTGACGATAGAGAGCCTGCGCGCGCAGATCGCTTACGTCGGCCAGGATCCGTTTCTTTTCCACAGCACCATTTCCGATAATATCCGCTACGGAAAACCCGAGGCGACGCAGGAGGAAATCGAGGCCGCCGCGCGGGCCGCTTCGATCCACGACGATATCCAGCTGCTGCCCGAAGGCTACGCGACGGTGGCCGGCGAACGCGGGGTGTCCTTGAGCGGCGGGCAGCGCCAGCGCATCGCGCTGGCGCGGGCGATCGTGCGCAACGCGCCGATCCTGCTGCTCGACGAAGCCACCAGCGCGCTTGATTCGAACGTAGAGCAAAAAGTTCAGGACGCGCTGCATCGCCTCGCCGAGGGGCGCACGAGTTTGATCGTCGCGCACCGGCTCAGTACGCTGCGCTCGGTGGACCGGATCGTCGTCTTCCGGGCGAGCGGCGGGATCGAAGCGGTGGGGCCGCACGAGGAGTTGCTGCAGACGTCGCCGACCTATCAAAAGCTTTGGGAAGGCCACACCGGGTAGGCTGCCGAGACGGTGCCGGAGGCGCTGGGCGAGACGCAGCCCGCTCCGGCCCGGGAGCGCCGAGCGGCCGAGTCGCCGCGCAGGGCGGAGTAGAGGCGGAAGCCGGCTTTCGGAACCAGAAGCCCAGACTTGGGTGTGCTAACGACTATGGATGAGCGATCCTGGCTAGTGGCACAAATGCTTTCCTACAGTCCGATCTCCTGGATGGCTTTTTCGGGCATTGTGTATGGCTCGGCGCGTCTGGGAGCCGCGCGAGGCTTACTTTGCGGTTATGCCGTAATGCTGACGCTGGTGGCGGCGCTGGATCTATACTGGATTCAAGGTGAGATGAGCAAACTTGGCTGGGACGGTTCACCCGATCAGGATTTCTTCTTTCACGTGGGCTTCATATTGCGAGCACTGGTGATCGCGCTGGTGGTCTTGCCCGCTGCGGTCCTGGGGCTTTGGCAAAAAGCACGCACCGACGGTGCAAGGCAGGCGCGCGAAGCCGCATGAGTGTGGAGTGCTCGAATGCCCGTGCTCGAGATCCGCAATCTAGAGCTTCACGTCACGCATGCCTGCAACCTCGCGTGCGAAAGCTGCTCCCATTATTCCAACCAGCATCACGCGGGACATCTGGATCTGGACGAAGCCGAGCGCTGGATGCGCGCCTGGGCGCCGCGGGTGCAGCCGCGCACGTTCTCGCTGCTGGGCGGTGAACCGTCCATCCACCCCCGGCTGGCTGAATTCATCCCGCTGACGCGCCGGTATTTTCATGACAGTAGGCTGCGCCTGGTCACCAACGGCTTCTTTTTGCATCGCCATCCCGAATTGCCGTGGGCGCTGCGCGACGATCCGCACGCTGAGCTGCATCTGTCCGTGCATCACTCGTCCGCCGAGTACATGGACCGGCTTCAGCCCGCGCTGGATCTGGTGGAAGGCTGGGTTAATGAGCACCGCATCCGCTTGGTGTTGTATGTGAGCCACCGGCACTGGACGCGCCGGTATCACGGGTTTGGCGCGGAGATGCGCCCCTTCGAGGACGGTCTGCCGAGGCAAAGCTGGGACGCGTGTCCGGCCAAGTACTGCACGCAGTTGCACGACGGCCGAATCTGGAAATGCCCGCCGTTGGCCTATCTGCCGATGCAGGCAGCGAAGCATTCGATGAGTTCGGCGTGGCAGCCGTACTTGCACTACAAGCCGCTCGACTCCGATTGCTCGGAGGCCGAGTTGGCGGCATTCTTCGCGCGCGAGGACGAGCGTTTTTGCGGGATGTGTCCGGCCCGCCCCGAGCGCATGGATCTGCCCAATCCGCTACCGGCATCCAATCTTCCTCGCTACGCCGAGTAGTGCGTAGCTTTCGAATGGGAGCCGAGTTTTTAGATGCAGCCGGCGAACGAGCGGCCGCGCAGCGCGACCGACTCGCAGGGCTTGGACGGGTCGCGCGGCTTCCACTGCGCGCTGGCGTAGTGCGTGACCAGGGCGCGGCGGCGGAAAGCGGTTTTGTTCGGGCCGGACATGTGGAAAAGCCGGTTATGGAAGAGGACCGCGCTGCCGGCCGGCAGAGGGACAGCTAAACCCTCGTCGCGCTTCGTGCCTTCGGCTTCCAGGAAGCCGGCGTTAAGGTGGTTCACGTCCTTGGGCACGTGGTGGTTCACCAGCGGACCGTGGTGCGAACCGGGGATCACCCAGAGACAGCCGTTTTCAACCGTCGCATCGTCCAGGGCGATCCAGACCGCCACCCCTTCGGAAGGCGTGTAGTTGAAGTACCAGCCGTCCTGGTGGTAGGGCTGCCACTGGCCGTGATGCGGCGGCTTCATGATCAGTTGCTGCGCGTAGGCCTTCAGGTCCGGGCCGAGGAGTTCTTCGACGAGATCCAATTCGGGCATGCGGTCGAGCAGCGCGCGGAAGTACGCGTCGTGCTTGTACGAATGATGCAGTTTGAAAACACCCAATTCGCGGTCGGTCTCGCTGAGCTTCACGACGCCTTCCTTGATCTGCCGATCCCAGCAGACGCCTTTTTGGTCTTGCCCGTAGGGGCAAGCCGCCACGATGCGCGAAGTTTCGGCGCAGACTTCGCGGACGAATTCGGGCGTAAGCAGGTCGGGCAGGATCAGGAATCCGTCGCGCTGGTATTGTTCGAGTTGCGTGGGGTGCATGGTTCGGCTTCTCCAAGTGACCAATTATGTGCTTCGATAAAGATCTATACCCTTTCGTAACTACTATATCCATCATTGGGTTGTGCATAGATTTGCTGAAATATTAACGATTCTTGCTATAATCCGGGCATGGCCAAGCGACCCTTCTACACCTTGCAGCTGACCCCTCCGCCGGACTTGTTGGCGCGACTGGCGGTGGTCTCGATCGGGCATTTCCAATTCGACGGCCCGCGGCAAGGTCAGCGCCTGCAAGGTTGGCATGTCGAACACCTGCACTACACGCTCGCCGGCGGCGCCGTGGCGCAGATCGCGGGTCAGACCTATCGCGCGCGGGCGGGGTCGCTCTGGTTTACGCCCAAGGACCAGCCCTATACCTACGCCACCGATCCGGAAACCGGCTTCTGGGAAGGCTTGTGGATCGAGTTTGACGGAGCGTGGGTGCGCGAGGCTTGGCGCATGCTGGGCTTGGACGGCGTTATTCATGTGCCTAACGCGTACGAGGCTGGGCGGGTGGTGGAGGCGATCCACGCGCGGCTTAGGAGTGGCGGCGAAGCTGCGTTGTACGAGTCGAGCGCGCAGTTGCTGGAGCTCTTCGCGCTGCTGCGCCGCATCGCTCATGCTCAGCCCGGCCGGCGCGATGCCGGCAGCGCCGCGGTCGCGAATGCACAAGCCTACGCGCGGGAGCATCTCGCCGACCCGCTCGATCTTGGCGCGCTGGCGAAGATCGCGCATCTCAGTCCGCACCATTTCGCACGGCTGTTTCATGCGCACACCGGCTTCACGCCGCTGCATTGGCTGCGTTCGGAGCGAGTCGGACGCGCGCAGGAACTCTTTCGCCAAGGCGGTTTGAACGTATCGGAAGTTGGGCGGGCGGTGGGCTACCCCGTGGTGCAGCAGTTTTCGCGTGTTTTCAAACGTGCGACGGGGATTGGGCCGCGGCAGTTCGTGCGCTCGCTGCCGCGCTGAATTGCCCGAAGTGCAGCCCTCATTCTTTTAAACCTCGGTAACGCGAATGCCGTTCGCGTATCCCACCAGTGCGTTGGATTCCCAATCTACGGAGGCTGGATGATGCGCGCATATCTGCTTTGGGTGCTGGTGGTCTGTTCGACGTGCTGGGCGGGAAGCAGTCTCGATCCGGTTTTGAAAGGCCCCGAAGGGCAGCGCGCATTCGACGAGTTGGGGAAGTATTACGCGAATAACAAGTCCGAGACCGGACTGAATCAAGCGCTGGCCGACCTGAAGGGAGCCGATGCGGTCAAACGGAAAGCGGCGGGGGCCTATCTGCATGCGCTCCTGATGCAGCTTTTCGCCGACGAGAGCAACGGACGGGCGCCGTGGAAGAGCACGCCGTTCTTCGGCGGGCGGCCGATCTGCGATGCGCGCGAGTACCGCAAGGCGGTGGCCAAGGCCGTGGGCGAGCAAGCCGGCGGTGCGGAATCGCTGGCGGCTATCGAATGGCTGCTCTTCGAAGAGAAGGATGCACCGAACCAAGCCGCGGGGATGCAGGCGCTGGAACGCCTGGAAGGTCCGGCGGCGGCGGAGTTGTTCAAGAAGCTGCTGGCGCAGCCGCACCCGAATGCGAAGGTCGCGGAGAAGGTCGTAGCGTTGGCCGGCCAGCGCAAAATGAAGGACTTGGCGCCGGAAATGGTGAAGCTGTGCGGGCATTACCGGACGAGCGTGCGTGAAGCGGCGCGCGCGGCGGCGCCGGATGCGGGTGTGGCGAAGCCACCCGCGTATGCCGCGGAAACCGCGTTCACGCCGTGGCTGGAAGGACAGTTGGAGCAGATCCGCAAGTGCGTGGCGTACGAGATTCCTTCGAACGCGTCGTTCATGAAATTCACGCCGAAGGGCGAGAAGGCTCGATCCTTCGGGGCGTTCGTGGTGTTGGAAGAGCAGCGTGGCGGCTACCACGTGATCGACTGGTGGGGGCGCTCGCAGAAGCTGGCGCACGATCAGGTCAAGGCCGAACCGTGGTCGCTGGCAGCGGCGGCGAAGGAATTGACCGAATGGCGCGCCAACGCAAAGCAGCCCCGAGACGTGGTGGAAAAACTTTCGCGCGAAGGCGGCATGACGGGCCAGTTCGAGCCGAACTTCGTGGCGTTGCCCGAAGCGCTGGTTGGCGCGTGGGCGGTCGAAAAAGGCGAGAAGGCCGCGGCGGCGGCGCTTCTGTTTCCGCGCCTGGACGCGATGGCCGACGACCGCTGGCTGGCGTGGGTCGCCCGCGATCTGCTGGGGCATCCGTACTTCCAGAAGATGCTCCATCATTTCTCGCACGAACGGGATTACGGCGCTGCGCTGAAGCTCGCCCTGCACCTCTCGCAGCCGATATTCGACGAGTACACGTATCAGGACGAAGCGCAGAAGCTGGCGGGGGAACTGGCCAAGCGCGGCGACGACTTCAAATCCTTCAAGCTTCTGACGCCCGCCGAATGGAAAACCCTCCAGGTGAAACTGGACCGCTCCGCACAGGTCGCGTACCTGGCCGAGCGCTTGAAGCTCTTGAATTGCATTCAAATGAGCCAGCCCGGCGACGTGAATTACGCCGACAAGCAGTTCGCCGAGCCCTATGCGCTGGGCGGCAAGACCGAGGTGATCAATCCGTTCAACGAGTTGCGCGCCATGAACCTCCAGCCCCAGGATCTCGCCGCGCTGGCGCCGTTCGTGAAAGACGATGCATACATTCCTTCGTTCGGCTACTGGCGTGACTTTCACCACAAGCGCACGATTCATCGCGTGAACTTCGTCGTGGCGGCGGTGCTCAACGAGGCGGCGAAGAAGGACCTTGCCAAGCTGGGAGAGTGGAGCGGGCTCGACGAAGCCGCGAAGCAGAAGCACATCGACGGGATTCTGGCGTGGTGCGAAGCCAACAAGGGCAAGACGCGTGAGCAGTTGCCCGACGAACTGCCCAAGCAGCCGCAAGGCGGCATGCGGATCGACGCTCCGTAGGCCGCGGCCGCCGCGCGGCTCCGCAGCCGGAATTCGGCCCTTCCGCTGGACGCTTTCGCCCATCGGTTATCTTGGGGGCATGGCGGACGCGGGCACGATCACGATTTATCCCTCGGCGCTGGCGCGCGACGCGGCATTGGATGCGCGCGCGACCGCTCAAGGCGGAGCGGCTTGGGCCGAGGATGACCTGACCTTTCAGCAGTGGCTTCTACGCCTCGACCGGGCGCTGCCGCGTTCGGGCGACACGATTCCCCACGAGTTGAGCGAACCTGCGCGGCTGGCGCTGCTGCGCGAGGTCTGGCTGGCTTGCGCGGCCCGGGACGGAGCGCTGCCGGCGTCGTGGCGCGAGCCGACGCGCGGCGCGCTGGAGGCGCTGGCGCGGCTGGTGGCGGCGTGGAAAGGCGCGGGGTTGCGTCCGGAAGACACGCGGCGCGCGGCGGAGGCGCTCGAGCCGTCTGCCGCACATCTGGCCGCGACGCTACGCCCGCTGGCGGCCATTTGGAGCGCGTACGAAGACGCGCTGGGCTCGGCATGGACCGATCGCGAGGGCTGGCAGCAGGATGTGTTGGCGCGTCTGCGCGCGGCCTCCAAGCTGCCACCCGGTTTGATCGGGGCCAAGGCCGAGATTCTGGTGCAGGATACGCTGCGGCTGCCGCCATTTCAGCGCGCGGTCTGGACGCGCTTGATCGAACTGGGCGCACGCGTGCGGGTACGGCCCGCGGTGGATGCGAGCGATCCACAACCGACCGTTGGAGCCCTGGTTTCGTTGCTTCCGACGGAGAGCCGTTTGCGCGAGGCGTACGAACCGGCGGAGACGAAACCAGCGCCGAATAAACTTGAGCGCTGGGTGGCGCCGACGCCTTACGCCGAGATTTACGAGATCGGCCGGCGTGTGAAGGCGTGGCTGGAGGCGGGGGCTGCTCAAGCGCACGAGATCGCCGTCGTCTTCCGCGACTTGGGTCCGTACAGCCAGTTCCTCGCCGATGTGTTTCGACGATTGGGCTTGCCTTATTACGAGCGGCGTGGCGAGCCGCTGCGCTTTCAGCCGCTGGTGCGGGTGGCGTTGACCGCGTTGGAGGCCGCGCGCGACGGGTTGGACGCGGAAGGCGTGTTCCGCTTTCTGTGCGCGGGGCCGGTGGATGCGGCGGCGCTGGCCGGCGAACGCGAGCCGCTCGATCCGTTCGCGCTGCGTGCGCTGGCGCTGGACGCGCGGGTGGGCCGCTTGTATGGAGCGGACCGCCATCGTGCCGCCGAAGTCTGGGCGCGAAAGCTCGATGCGTACGAAGCCTATCGCACGGGAGCGGGGAAGAAGGTCGATTTGCGCGCAGTTCGCGCGCTTAAGTCGATCGTGCGGAGGCTGGAAATCTTAAGCACGCCGCGCACGCGGACCGAGTTTGTGGAAGCGTGGCGAACCTTCTGGAAGGATGCGGGGTTTGCAGTGGGCGGCGTGCCGAACGAAGCACGCGATGCGGCGAGCTTGCGGAACTTCTATACGGCGCTGGATGCCTGCGCCGAAGGCCCCGGCGCTCGGTCCGAGCGGCTGAAGCTCGATGAATTTGCGGAACTCTTCGAAAGCGTGCTGGGTGGCGAGAACCTGACGCTTGAGGGAAACGACCGAGCCGGCGGCGTGCGGGTGCTGAACCTCTACGATTTGCGCGGGTTGAGTTTCAAGAAGGCGATTCTGGCCGGCCTGATGGAAGCGCATTTTCCGGCGCTCCCAGGCGCCGATGCGCTGCTGGGCGGCGGCATCGCCGGACCGTTGCGCCGCGCGTTCGCCCAAGCCGCGCCTCAAGCCGGGCCGTTGGCCGGCATCGAACCCCGGCTGCGCGAAGAGGCCTACGAAGACGAGCGCGCGCTGCTGGCGCTGGCGTGGCGCGCGGCGGCCGGCGGGGAACTGTGGCTGACGCGGAGCAAAACCGATGCGGACGGCAAACCCGCGGGCGCGAGCGTCTTCTGGGACGAGGACGCGTTTCGGGAGATCCAGGAAGAACCCGCCGCGTCGGTGCGTCCGGCCCCGCCGCTTCCGCGCTGCGTGCTTCCTGAAGAAGCCGAGTTGCGCGCGGCCTGGATCTTGGGTGGCGGCGGCAGCGGACCTGAGCGGGAGGCCGAGCGCGCGAGCGCGGCTGCTTTGACGCAGCCGCCGGCGGGCCGGCTGCGCACACTGGCTGCGCGCGCACAGATCGAGCACCGCCGGCGAACCTTTTTCGATGCAAAAGCTCCCGAGCAGGCCGACGAAGGCTCCAGTGCGCAGGTGGCGGCCGGCGCCTTTGATGGCGATGTAGGTAAGGATGCGCCCGAAGCGGCCGGGATGCTGGCTCGGCGCTGGCTCACCGAAGCCGGCGCGGCGCAGACACAACCGATGGCGCCCACGGCGATCGAGACGCTCGCGCGGTGCGGATTTCGGTTCCTGTCCGAACGCCTGTACGGCGCGCGCGACCAAGAGGAGCCCGAAGAGGAACTCTCGCCGCTCGCGCGGGGCAGTCTGTGGCATACCGTTTTGCAACGCTTCTACGAGGCGGAACTTCATGCCGCGCGGGACGCGGGCGGCTACGTCGCGATTCTGGATCCCGCCCGCCGCGTGGCCTATCTGAACCGGTTGGAGGCGTTGGCGCGCGAAGCGTGCGCCGAGGCCGAAGCGGATCACTTCACAGGCCAACCGGGCTTGTGGAAACTCCAGCGAACTCAGCTAGAAGCAGGGCTGGGCGTGTGGCTGGAACACGAGTTCGCCGAACTGGAACGCGGAGGCTCTGACGCGTATCGGCCGGCGTTCGTGGAGTTCGCATTCGGCCCGAAGCGTTCGGATGCACGCGGTTCCATGCACGGCGCGGCGGTGGAAGTGCGCATCCCCGATCCTGGCGGAGCGCGAACGCTCCTGCTGGAAGGGCGCTTCGACCGGCTGGACTTATGTGTGGACGATCCGCGATCGCGTGTGCCGCTCGTGCGCGGCCTGCGGTTGGTGGATTACAAGACCGGGCGTGGCGCGTACCTTCGCGAGGCGCTGCAACCGGAGGCTCTGGAAGCGTTGCTGAACGCGCAGCTACCGGTTTACATGGCGGCGGCGGTACAGTTCCTGCGCTCCGAAGCAGCCGCTAATAAATTACGCGTGGATTGGGACGCGTTGTGGGAGCGCAGCACCGCGGCGTATTACGCGCTGGGCGATTTGCCGGAAGCCCGGCGCGCGGGCAAGTCGGCGCTGCTGGCGCCCAAGGCGTGGCCCGGCGATTCGCTGCGCGCGTTTGTGGACGGAGCCGACGGCACGGAGGCGCTGCTTTTCGAGGCCGTACGGGCACGCGTCGCGGAAGCGCTCTCTGGCCGCTTCGCGGTCAGGCCGCTCGAATGCGGCGGAACCCATTGTGCGGCGCGCTTTGCGTGCCGCTACCGCGAGGTTCCGGGCGCCACGGATTCTCCATCGGCAGGGGAGGGTTGACGCATGGCCCGCCGATCCCCGCCGCCGGCCGACTCGAGCCTGTTCGACGCGAGGCCCGAGCCGCTCTCCGATTCGATGAACCTATCGGAGGAGCAACGGCGCGCATTCGGCCACCCGGAGAGCCGTGTAATCTCGGCCAGCGCGGGCACGGGCAAGACGCATACGCTTTCGGCGATTTATCTTGGACTCCTGCAGGGCCGGGTGCCGTTCGACGGAATGGACGCGGACGCGCAGCTGGGCCTGCGCCCGCCGCAGATCGTCGCGGTAACCTTTACGGAAAAGGCGGCTACGGAATTGCGCGAGCGCATCCGCATCCGCCTGGAAGAACTGCGCCGCTTGGAACCCGATCCGGTTCGGCGCGCTCATCTCGACCGTTGCCGGCATGAGCTGCCCGGCGCTCCGATTCAGACGATTCACGGCTTTTGCCGCACGCTGTTGGGCGAAGCCGGCGCGCAAGCGGACGTGCCGCGCGGCTTCGGAATGCTCGAGCCGGCGGACAGCCGCGATCTGGAAGAACGCGCGTATCGCGAGACGCTGGCCGACGCCCTCGATAACGAGTCCGACCCGTTGCTGGAACAACTGGCGCGCGAATGGGGCGTGCAGAATGCGTTCGGCGGCGGGGTGTTGGAAGTCGCGCGCACGCTGGCGCGGCAACTGGCGCGCCACGTTCGGACGCCCGAAGAGTTGCTGGAAGCCGGCCATCCCGAACGCGAACAGTCCGATCTGTGCGCGCGCATCGAAGCGATTCACGCCACCATCGCGGCGGCTCCGCCGAAAGGGCGATCGGTGCCGTCGGAGGAACTGCGGCAACTCGTGTCGGCGGGCGTACCGGAAGGCACGTCCGAAAGGATGCGGCGGCACGTGCACGCGCTGTTGAGCGGCGCGTGCAACGCGAGCGGCAAAGGTCTGCTGAAATGGGCCGAAAAGGCCGGTTTGGAGACTGAGTTCGCCGCGGCCTTGTCGGCCGCACACGCGCCGTATCGCGCGGCGCTGCTGCGCTACGCCGCGGCGGCGCGCGCGCGATATCGCGCCGAAAAGTTCAGGCGCGGCGCGCTAGATTTCGACGACCTGCTCGGCGAAGCCCGGGCGCTCCTTGCGCGCATACCCGCGCTGGCGGCGCGTTTTCGGTTCGTCCTGATCGACGAGTTTCAAGATACCGATCCGCTGCAGCGGGATATTCTCTTCCGCATCGCCTTCCCGCCTCATGGCCAGACTCAGCGCGCGCGCCCTCGGCTGGCGGTGGTGGGGGACGAGAAACAGTCGATCTACCGTTTTCGCGGCGCGGAAGTCTCGATGATGCGGCAAGCCGGCGCGGAGCTTGCGCTCTGTCCGTTGCGCGAGAACTACCGCAGCCGCGGCGCGGTGCTTGATTACGTCAACGCGCTGTTCGAGCGGAGTGTCTGGCCTCCGGCTTCCAACGCAATCCTGGCTTACGACGCGAATCACCGGCTGGTGCGGCCTGCGTCGGCGCCGGAGCGGCACGGCTGGGACGGTCCGGCCGCGGAGTGGCTGGAAGCGCCCAAGACGGAAGGCGGCGAGCATGCAGAGCAGCGGCGCTGGCGGCAGGCGCGGCAACTGGCTCAGCGCATTCGCACGCTCGTCGCACCGCGCGAGAAAGCGGCGCTGCCTCGGCCGGTCATCTGGGAAAAGCGAGACGGGCGGTTCGAGCGGCGCGAATCGGTGCGCTACGGCGATATCGCGATCCTGGCGGGCAGCTTGCGGCATGTCCGGCTGCCGCTGGAGATCTGGCTTACCCGCTTCAACATTCCGTTTCGCATGCTTGGCGGCGCGAGCTTCTACATGCGCCAGGTTGTCTTGGATGTTCTGAATCTGCTGGCCGCGGCGGCCGATCCGACCGATCGCGGGGCGCTGCTGGGCTTCCTGCGCTCGCCGTTCGTCCCGCTGTCCGACGGGTCGATCTTTCGGCTGGCTTTCGACGCTGCATCCTCGGAAGCGGCGCCGAAAATGGAATTGCTGGATCGCATCGCGGCGGGCGATACGCGGGGACTAGCCGGACCGGAAGCCGCGGCCTGTGCCCATGCGGCGGAGCTGCTGAAGGAACTGCGCGCACGAAAAGGCCGCGCTACGATCGCCGAATCGATCGACCGCGCTTGCCAAGCGACGGGGTTCCTGAGCGTGCTGGCGATGCAACCGCAAGGAGAGGTTGGCGTGGCGGCGGTACGGCGCTTGATCGAGACCGCGCGGCGGTTCGAAGCACGCGGCGCGCAGACGCTGGGCGATTTTGTCGCGTGGCTGCGCGAACAGGCTGACGCCGAGCGCGACGATCCGGGCGGCGGTGAAGAGCGCCCCGACCTGGAGCCCGATCTGCCCGCCCACGAAGAAGCGGTACATATCGGGACGGTCCATAAAGCGAAGGGTCTGGAATTTCCCATCGTGATGCTGCCCGATTTGAGCGCACCGCCGAATGTGCGCCAGCCCGACGCGCTGTATCGTCCCGAGTGCGGGTTGGGGCTGAGCCTGGGATTCGCGCGCGAGGGATTGCCCAAGCAAGGCGATGCGGCGTACGCGCGGGCGAAGGACGCCGAACGCGCCGCCGAGCGCGAGGAGTCCCAGCGGAGATTGTACGTGGCGCTGACGCGTGCGCGGGAGTACCTGGTTTTCTGCGACGATGCGCCGTACGCCAAGAAGCCCGCGAACTTCGACGAAACGTGGCTGGCCTGGCTGCGCGCCCACGAAGAGATTGCGGAACCGCTCGATCTTCCGGTGGCGTTGCGAGTGGCGTACGAGCACCCCGATCTTCTCGCCGCCGCACCCGCGCCGTCGCCGAGCCTGCTCGATTGGGACGCCGATCCGCCCGCAGTGCGTGCCGGCGTTTCGCACGAGGCGGCTGAAGCCGAAGGGAAGCGCCTGCGTGCGCTCCTGGAGTCCGCGCAGACACTGCCCGCGCCGGCGGCACGCGCGCGCGTGGTCGAAGTCAGTGCGTCGGCGCTGGCGAAGTTCCTGGCCTGTCCGCGCCGCAGCGCGTGGGACGCGCATTCGCTTGAGGACCGGCCGTACGAGCGCAGGCATCAGGACGACGAGGAGCGCGCGGAGACCGACGAGAGCCACGAGCGCGGCGCGCCGAATGCGATTCGCGCATTGGGCACCGCCGCGCATGCGGCGCTGGAAGCGGCCGTCCGCTCGGGCGGCTCCGAAAGAACGGCCGTAGACACCGCTCGCCGGGCGTGGGAGGCCGCCCTGGTCGAAGAGAAGTCCGGTCCCGGCGCCAAGCGTGCGGCGCAAGCATGGAAGCGCATCGCCGCCGCGCTGAGCGGCGCTTGGGGCCGCTCGATTCTGGCCTTGCCGCCGGAGCGGCGTTTCGCCGAGCGCCCGTTTCGCTGGCGCGCGGAAATCGAAGGCGGTGCGGTGATCGTCACCGGGACGTTGGATGCGCTCTGCGCCGATGCCGACGGCGGCTGGCAAGTAGTCGACTACAAGCTCACTTCGAAACAGCATCTGATGCAGGAGGGCGGGGGACGCGAGGCGTTGCTGCGTTATGCTTGGCAGGTGGGTCTGTATGCCTTCGTCGCGGCAAAGTTGCTGGGCGAGGAGTCCGAACGCGTGCGTCCGGCGCTGCTGTTTCTGGAAGACGATCCGGCCGAGCCGTGCGGGCTGCACGCGTTGCCGCTCGACCCGCCGCTGCGCGCGGGGCTTTCGGCCGCGACGGTGGAGGCTGGGCTAAAGGCGTTCCTGGCACAGCATGAAGGCGCCGAACCGAAAGCGGAGGTTTATCTCCCCGCCACGGAAGGCCCGCGAGCGCGCGAACCGCAGCGCTGCCGCGGCGAAGGCTGTCCGTACCTTGCGCGCTGTTTTGCGCTTTGATGGCTTTGCGCGGTGTGTAAAACCAGGACCGGTTCGTAACAACCGAGGAATGCCTTGAGCGAGATGACTCCGGAGCGCGCGCAGCGAGCCTTCATGCGCGTGTCGGGATATGTGGACCTGGACCTCTACGACCTGGCTTTGGAAAGCCTGGAGCCCGTGGAGGCGAGCGGCCGCTTCGCGGCGGAATGCCGCTTCTGGCGCGGCGAAATGTTCCGTGCGCGCGACGAGTACACCGCCGCGCTGCCGTATTTCGAAGAGGTCCTGCGAATCGAACCGGGACACGTGGGTGCGACGGTGAGCGCGGGCTGGTGCCTGAAGCGCCTGGCGCGGCTGGCCGAAGCGATGCCCTTATACGCCGAGGCGGTGAAGCAGCATCCCGATGTGGCTGTTTTGCATTACAACAAGGCCTGTTACCTGAGCCTGCTGGGCGAAGCCGGTTCGGCCATCGAGGCCCTCGACCTTGCGATCGAGTTGGAACCCGAGTTTCGGATGCTGGCGCGGACGGAAGCGGACTTCGATCCGATTCGCGCAATGACGGCGTTCCAGGAACGGCTGGGACCGGCACCGGAAGAGCACGTGCCGGACGAATAGTCCGAAACCTTTTGAGGAGAACGGACCGTGGCGACCACCGATATCCGCTCGCGCATCGATAAGCTCTGGCCCAAGGCTCACGACGTGCCAGGGACTCACGATTTCGCGCCCGGCGGCGGGCTGTACGAGCGTGGCGATCTGTACCTCGTGGACGGGGAGGTGCGTAAGTGGTCGGGCGCGATGGAGAAGGTGTATTCGCCGCTGTGCGTGGAAGGGCGCGATGGGCAGATCGCGCCGCGGTTGATTGGACATGCCGCGAGCCTGGACGCTCAAGCAGCCGGAGAGGCCATGGGCGCGGCGGTGCGCGCGTACGAACGCGGGCGCGGCAAGTGGCCTCAGATGAAAGTCGCCGAACGCATTCAGTGCGTGGAGCACTTTGCCGAACTAATGTCGGGGACGCGCGAGGAGGTCGTGCGCCTGCTGATGTGGGAGATCGGGAAGTCGCGGAAGGACTGCGAGAAGGAGTTCGACCGCACCGTCGAATACATCCACGACACGGTGGATGCCCTGAAGGAAGTGGACCGCTCGGGCGGGCGCTTCCAGCTTCACGACGGCATTCTGGCGCAGATCCGGCGCAGCCCGTTGGGCGTGACGCTGTGCATGGGGCCTTACAATTACCCGCTCAACGAGACGTTCACGACGCTGATTCCGGCGCTGATCATGGGCAACACGGTGGTTTGCAAACTGCCGCGTTTCGGTGTGCTGTGCAGCGCGCCACTGCTGCGCTGCTTCGCGACGGCGTTCCCCGCCGGCGTGGTCAACATCGTCAACGGCGACGGCCCGGTGGTGGTGGGTCCGGCGATATCGAATGAACATCTCGCCGCGCTCGCGTTCATCGGTTCGGCAAAGGTCGCAAACATCCTGAAGCGCCAGCATCCCAAGCCCAACCGGCTGCGTTGTATCCTGGGGCTGAACGCCAAGAATCCGGGCATCGTGCTGCCGGACGCGGACCTGGATCTGACGGTGGAGCAGGTGGTGATGGGCGCGCTCTCGTTCAACGGGCAGCGCTGCACGGCGCTCAAGCTGATCTTCGTACAGAAGAGCATTGCCGATGCGTTCGTGGCGAAGCTGGCCGCGGCCGTGGACGCGTTGCCCTTCGGGTTGCCGTGGGATCCGGGCGTGAAACTCACGCCGCTGCCCGAGCCCGGTAAAGCCGAGTACCTGCAAGGGCTGGTTGACGATGCGGCGAAACTTGGCGCAAAGTCCGCCAATCGCTTCGGTGGATTGTCCAACCGCAGCTTTTATTTCCCCTCGGTGCTGTATCCGGTCAATGCGAAGATGCGCGTGTACCACGAGGAACAGTTCGGGCCGGTGATCCCGGTGGTGCCGTACGAAGACGTGAAAGAGGTGCTCGACTACGTGACGGCCGTTCCGTTCGGACAGCAGGCCAGCGTATTCGGGCATCACCCGGCGGTGGTGGGGCCGCTGGTGGACGTGCTGGCGCACGAAGTCTGCCGCGTGAATTTGAACGCGCAGTGCCAGCGCGGACCGGACGTGTATCCCTTTACCGGCCGCAAAGACAGCGCGGAGGGGACGCTTTCGGTCGGCGACGCGCTGCGTTGCTTCTCGATCCGCTCCATGGTCGCCGCGCCGAGCAATGGGGCGAACAAGGAACTCCTGCAAGGCGTGCTCTTGCAGCGCACGTCGAACTTCATCAACACCGATTACATCTTCTGAGTATTACTCGGCCAGCAGTTTCAGGATGCTTTCCTTCAGTTCGACCAGCGTGTCGCCGCTGACCTTTCCGAAGGTCACGGCGGCCGCGTCGTCGGTGAAGGCCTGCTTGAAATCGCTCGCCAAATTCAGCTTCTGGCTGACCAGCGCGCGGCTGTGTGCGCGGCCCCAGCCTTTTTTCTGTTCGAGCAGCCGGAGCAGTTCGCAGATCTGCGCGCCTTGGCGCATTGCATGGACACGGAAGCTGGCGATGGCCAGGACACCGAAGCGTTTGGAGCCGTCCACGATCAGCCCGTTTCCGCTCGTGCCTTCGTCGCCCTTATCGAAGCACGCATCGCCGCCGATGCTCTGCCAGGGCAGCACGCCGTCGCATTCGTGGACGTACGCTTTAAGCGTCCAGAGCGTACTCTGATGGTTGGCCAGGTTGTTGGCGTTGCAGCCGCCGTAGGCCCAAAGCTTCGTCGGCATGCGGCGCTTGCTGGCGCGCATCAGCGGGAGCATTTCGAACTGATTGCCCGCGCTGACCATGATCTCCATGAGGCCGTCCATGTAGCTGCCCTGCCACATCGGACGCGAGATATCGCCGCGGTAGACGAATTGCGTAGTCTTCACGTCTTTCAGGCCGGCATGGAAAAGGCGGCTGTAGAATTTGAGCGCCTGCCAATCGAGCAGCGTCTGCGGTTCGTCGAGCGTCCAGGCCGTGCCCGTCATCCCCGGTACTTTGACTTTCTGGCCGTCCTTCTCGACGTCCACGCGCCCATACTGGAGCTTGTTGTTGTTGTAGCATTCCAGCAGCGTCTTGGTCCAACCCTTCTCTTCGGCGTGCTTCACGTAATCCGCCACGCAGCGCGCGAAGGCGTCCTTGTACTCCTGGGAGAAGGCATCCTCCGGCGCCTTGGCCCAGATGTTGTGCTTCCAATGCCAGCCTTCGCCCACAAGTTCGGCCTTTTCGCCGGGCCGGTAGTGCTCTTTGATAGGCAGCGGATAGGACTCGTTGAACGGCAGGTAGATCGCCGCGATCGGAACCCCGTCGCGCGGATTGCCTTTGAACAAGCTGCCGTCCAGCATCGGGCCGATATTCTTGTCGAAGGTCGACCAGTCGGTGACCCGGCCGTTGGCGTCCACTTTGGCGCTGAAGTCGGCGTGCGTGCGCCCGTTGTGGTTATGCGTAACGCGGTTGATCGTATTGCGGTGGTAGTGTGCGATTTTGTGCGCCGCGTAAAAGGCTTCCGTGCCGGCATCGCTGATCGGACCGCCGTAACAGTTTAATTCGGGCTGGAAATTCAGTTCGTCGGGAATGACCGGCGCGCGAATGTCGAGCACCAGCTTAAGCGTGAGTTCGCCCAAGCCGGCCGCCGTGAGCTTCACGGCGCCTTCGCGCACGCCCGGCTTGGCGTCTTTGGGTACGATCAAGTCCACCGATACGGCTGCCGCCTGCTGGCCTTCTATTTTGTTGTCCGCCGCCGGAATAGCGAGCGCTTCGCCGGCTTTCATCGGAATTGCGTACTCGGCCTGCCAGTGTTCGCCGACCTTCACGAACCAGGTGCGCCAGGCATTCGCTTTTATCCCGTCCAAACCTTCGACCGAAACGGCGATGCCTTCGGCGGGACCGTGCAGCGCGAGCTGGAACGCGGCGATATCCCCGCGCGCGGAAACGATGCGCACGGTCTTCGACGCCGCATCCCAAACGCTGTTCTTGTTGGAGGCGGCCTCCATGCCTTCTTCTAGAATCAGCTTTCCGGTGAGGGGGTCGAGTTTGCAGATTTCGGGATAGGCGAAGACGGTGACTTTATCGCCCAGCTTCGGCGCTTCGCCGCCGGTGGCCTTGAACTCGGACGGGGGCAGCTTAGGAACCGTGATCGCCGGGCTGGTACGCGCCTTGACGGTTACGGCTTCGGCGTTCTGGCCGGTGGCGGTGAGCGAGACGATCTCGAGGCTCACGTCGGCATCGGGTTTCTGGTAGGCCAAGAAGAAGGACTGCTTCGATCCGGGCGTTCCGGCGAATGGAATTTGCCAGCGCGGAATTTCCGCGCCGTCCACCTTCACCTGATAGGCAAAAGCGCCGGTCGGCACGGTGAGGCTTACCGCGAGCGCTCCGCTGTCGTGCAGCGCTTCCAGCGGAGCGGGTTCGGCCTTGACCTCACCGGGTGGGGGAGGCGGAGCCGCCGGTCCCGGCGTGTCGACCTCGACTTCCAAAAACGCGGCCTTCCCGCCTTCGCGCGAAAAGATGAACGAATTGGTGCTGATGAACGCGCTGCCTTCCATGAGCATCAAGCCATGCGAGGCGCCGATCGCGAGCGCTTGCACCAGGCGTACGTCCACGGGCATGGCCAGCCAGCCGTCCTTCGGATGCCCGCCGTCCACGTCGCAGCGCAGCGTTTCGCCGTTGCCTAGGATCACGTCCCAGTTGCGGCTGCCTGGATGCGCCCAAGCGCGCTTGCCGAAATCGGCCTCGTTGAAGGTCGCTCCCGGCGTCTTCTCCGCGTAGTCGCCGCCCGTGCCTTCTTCCCACGGGCTGCTCACGGTGGAAATCGTGAACCAGCGCAGGTCGGTTCCGCGATCGCCGCCGAACTTCACGCCCGATTCGGGCGCGACGTACAGCTTCGCGGAGCGGATAGACTTGCCTTTGAGCTTGGAGACGTCGAAGTCCAGCAGCGCGTATTCCTGATAGCCTTTCATTTTCAGGTGCTTCGCGCCGCCCATGTTCATATTCACTTCCTGGCTGTCCGAGCTGAGCCAGGTATCGCGGGTGGCTTCCAGTTTAATCGTTTCCGCGTGAATCAAGCGGGGAGCCAGCAGCACCGCGGCGCACAACACAAGACCGGTCCATCGCATCGGAAGCTTTCTCCTCTCGAGCCATTTTCGGAACGTCGGCCTACTTCGTGAGCAGCTTCAGCACGCCTTCCTTCAACTTCACGAACGCATCGCCGTTCAAATCCTTAAAGGTAAGGGCCGCGGCGTCGTCGGTGAACGCCTGGCGGAATTCGCTGCCCAGCGGGATCGTCTGTCCGACCAGAACGCCGATATGCCCTCGGCCCCAGCCGTTCTTCTTTTGCAGGAGGCGCAGGAGTTCCACGATTTCGGCGCCTTCACGCATGGCGTGTACGCGGAAGCTCGCCACCGCATGCAGCCCGAAACGCTTGGTGCCGTCCACGATCAGGGCGTTGCCGTTGTCGTCGTCGCCGCTGTCGAAGGCTTTATCTCCGCCGAGGCTCTGCCACGGCAGTACGCCGTCGGCGCCGACGCAGTAGCTCTTTAAGCACCACGCCGCAGATTCGTGATTCGCGCGCGTCTGGTCGTTACAGCCGCCGTACGCGAAAAGGATCGTCGGCATCCGCTCGGCCTGCGCGCGCACGATTTCGTAGGTTTCGAAGAGCACGCCCCCGACGTACATGATCTCCATGAGGCCGTCCATGCAGGAGCCCTGCCACATCGGCCGGGAGATGTCGCCGCGGTACTGCCAGGTCGTCTTTTTGGCATCCTTGGCGCCTTCGTGGAACAGCTGGCTGTAGAATTTCAGCGCGTGCCAGTCGAGGTACTCGAACGGTTCGTCCATCGTCCACGCCGTGCCGCGTATGCCAGCGGCTTCGTCCCCGAAGTATTGTTTGTTGTTGTTGTAGGCCTGAAACCACGTGCGGGTCCAGCCTTTCTCTTCGGCGTGCGCCACGAACTCTTTTGTGCAGGTAACAAACGCGTCCTTGTACGCTTTGGTGAAGGCTTCTTCCGGCGGCTTGGCTTTGATGTCGTGAATCGCCTTCCAGCCCTTGCCTGTCGTGGGCACTCCAGGACCCGGCTGATAATGCTTTAGCATCGGAGCGGGCCAGTTTTCGTGCAGCGGCAGGTATAGACATGGGATCGGTACGCCCGCGCGCGGGTTGTCCTTGAACGCGCTCCCGTCAAGCAACGGCCCGAGATTTTTGTCCCAAACCGACCAGTCGCTGATCTTTCCGTCTTCACCGGCCTGAGGCATCCAGTCTTCGTGGGTGCGCCCGCTTTGGCTGTAGGGCACCCGGTTGATCGTGTTGCGGTGGTAATGCGCGAGGCGGAAGCTGTCGAAGAAGTGCTCGGTACCCGCCTGGCCCGGGCCGCCGTAGCAGTTCAGTTCCGGCACGAAGTTCAGCTCTTTCGGGATCTCCACGTCGTACACATTCAGCTTCAAGGCCAGCTCGACGGTCGCACCGCCGGAGGTCACACGAACCGTTCCGCCCTGCATGCCCGGCTTGGCGTTCGCCGGCACGATCAGGTCCACGGCCACCACCGCGCACTTCTGATCCGGAATCTTGTTATCGGCGGCCGGAATGGAAAGCTTCTCGCCGGCTTTGATAGGCAACGCATAGTCGGCCTGCCAACCCTTCTTGTTGATGAACCAGGTTCGCCAGAGCTTGGCGGTTACGCCCGCGGGCAGACCGTGGACATGCACCTCCAGATCGTCCACCGGTGCGCCCGTCGCAAGCAGCGCGAGCTGAAAGCCGGCGATCTCGCCGCGCGCCGAGGCGACGTAAATCGTCTTCGAGCCGGCGACCCAGACCGAATTGTTGCTGGAAGCGTTTGCCATATCCTGCTCATGAACGATCTGTCCGTTGGCCGGATCGAGCTTGCAAATCTGCGGCACGGCCCAAACTTTTAGCTTATCGCCCACCGCCGGAGCTTCGCCGACCTGCGGCTTCCAATCGACCGTCGGCAGCGCCGGGACCGTGAGCTTGGAACTGCTCTTGCCTTTCACGGCAACCGGCTCGCTCGCGTTCCCCGAGGCATCGACGGCGACGATTTCGAGGTTCAGGTCGGCGTCGGGCTTGAGCCAGCGCAGCACAACGGATTGCGGTTTGCCTGCCGCCGTCGCGAACGGAGTCTGCCAGCGCGGAAGTTCCTGGCCATCGATCTTGATGCGGTACGCGAATGCGCCCTCCGGCACCGTGAAGGTCAGACGCGCGGCACCCTGGTCCTTCGTCGCCTCGTTGGGCAACGCTTCGAGTTTGGGTGCGGCGGGCTTGGCCGGCGCGGCGGCATCGTCGCCTGCCAGTTCCACCGTTAGGTACGGCGCCTTGTTGCTCTCGCGTGTTGCGATATAGCTGTTGCGGTCCACGCCCGTGGAACCGTCCATGATCATGAAGCCGTGGGACGCGCCGGCCACCAGCGCTTCGACCAGCGCCTTGTCGAGAGGAATCTCGAACCAGCCGCCCTTCGGATCGCCCGCGTCCACGTCGCAGCGCAGGGTGTGCCCGTTGCCCAGGATCACGTCCCAGGCTTTGCTGCCCGGATGCGCCCAGGCGCGCGTCTTGTAGCTCGCCTCGTTAAACGTCGCGCCTTTTCCGGCTTCGTCGGTCGCGTATTGGCCGCCTTGTCCCTCGACCCACTCGCTGCTTACCGTCGAAATCGTGAACCAGCGCAGATCGGTGCCGCGGCCTTTGCCGTGGACTTCGCCGCCCGCCGGCGCGACGTGGAGCACGGCTTTGGCGATCTTCTTCCCTTTCAGTGCCGCAACTTCGAAATCGAGGAGCCCGAATTCCTGCCACACTTTCAGCTTGATCCGCTCGGCTTTGCCGCCATTGGTGTCCGACTCGGATTTGTTGGCCGCCGAAAGCCAGACATCGCGCGATGCGGCGCATTTGACCTCGCCCGCCTGAAGCGCGGTTCCTGTGCAGCACAGAGCGAATAAGAGAACCGAAGTAAGAAGGCTCAAACGCATGATCCAGATCCCCAATGTGCCTCGTCTGCGGCTCCGAACACCCAAAAGCAAAAGTATGCACCAAGAAGGCAGCCGGTCGATGTCTAGACTACTTACTCCGGTTCGACGAATGTGCTCAAAGAAAATTCGGGCATTCGCCGCTGGTTCCGAGGCTTGTAAAGCGATTTGGCTTACGATTCAAGCCCTGCAAGTCCTTGCGGAGCGTTGCTTCCTCGTGCTCGTCCCTTTCGCTTGACGGGCCTTGCGGGGCACCTATAAAGACCATCCCGCGCTGGAGGTTGTATCCGGCGCTGCGGGGGTCGCTTGGGTTAGGGCCGTGTTCCCCCGCAGGACCCCCAGATCGGCCCCGCATTTCCTGGAGCAGTAGAGTCTCATGGCCATACCGACGCCCGATGTGAGCGGTAGCGAGGCGCCCGCCCTGGAGGTCCAGACCCAGGTCGAGGAGGCCGGCACCTGGGCCAAGAAGGTGGCCATCACCGTACCCGCGAAAGAGATCGCCAAGATCTACGACGGCGTGGTGGGAGAGTTGGCCGGCAACTTGCGTCTTCCGGGTTTCCGGCCGGGCAAGGTGCCTCGTGCGTACGCCGAGAAGAAATTCAAGGATGACATCGTCAAGCAAGTGAAATCCGATGTCGTCGAGCGCGCTTTCCGAGCCGCACTGGAACGCGAAAAGTTGGACGTCGTCGGCTTGCCCGATCTCGATCCCGAGCAGATTCAGGTCGAACGTGACAAAGATTTGCGCTTCGATGTGCAGGTCGAGGTGAAGCCCACCTTCGAACTGGGCAACTACAAGGGGCTGGCCGTCGAGCAAGAAGAAGTCGAGATATTCGACGAAGAGATCGATCAGCAGCTCAAGGCCGTCGCGGAGCGCTTCGCCGAACAGTCCGACGCGCCCGCCGACGCAGGCGTGCAGGATCGCGATATCGTTTCGGGCGTGCTCAAGTACACGGTGGACGGCCAGTTGGTCCACACGGAAGAAGATGCGCGCCTGATGGTCATGAACGGCCACACGCTGGGCGCTTGGGCGCACCTGGGCGACAAGTGGCTGACGGGCGCGAAAGCCGGCGAGTCGCGCAAGATCGAGAACGTGGCGCTCAGCGAAGGCTTTCCGCAGGAAGCGTTGCGCGGCAAGCAGGCGGTCCTGGAAGCAGAGGTCAAGAAGATTCAGCGCCCGGTCTCTCCGCCCATCGACGATGCGTTGGCTGCGAAGCTGGGGCAGAAGGACCTCGCCACGCTGAAGGACCGTATCAAGGAAGAATTGCGCGACCATCTGGCGAAGCAGGTGCGCAAGAAAGCCCGCGACGAACTGGTCGAGCAGGTGCTCAAGGTCACCACTTTCGAACTGCCCAAGCGCCTGACCGAGACGTATACGCAGCGCGTGGCGCAGGGCGGCGCGCAAATGCTGGCGCAGATGGGCGTCGACAGCGATGCACTGGCGGCGCGCAAGGAAGAGTTGATGCAGCGGGCGGTCAAGGACGCCGAAGCCGAGCTGCGAAAGTTCTTCGTGCTCGATGCGCTGAGCGTCAAAGAAGGCTTGAAGGTGGAAGACGAAGAGGTGGACGAGGAGATCGTCAAGCAAGCCCGTTCCCGGGGCATGCGCGCGGCGGATCTCTTCGAGCGCCTGGAGCACGAAGGCGGCATCGAGCAGTTGCGCCAGGATCTCCAGACTAAGAAGGCGATGGATTACCTGGAAGAGCAGGCGGAGATTAAGGTCGTGCCGCGCAAGAAGCCCGATCTGACGCAGTCGCACGAGCATTGCGACCACGACCACGGCCATTGCGATCACGATCACGGCCATGAGCACGGCCACGATCATTCCCACGAAGCTCCGGCGCCGGACGCCGGCGGGAGCAAAGGCTCCTAAGCGGAGCCGTTCGATCTTTTAACGTGTTCACCGAGAGGACATTCCGATGGGCCTGGTACCGATGGTCATCGAGCGCACCGGCCGTGGCGAGCGCGCATACGACATCTTTAGCCGATTGTTGAAGGATCGCATTATTTTCCTGGGCACGCCGATCGACGACACCATTGCATCGCTGATTGTGGCCCAGTTGCTCTTCCTGCAACTAGAGAACAAGGAAGCGCCGATCAGCATTTACATCATGTCGCCGGGCGGTTCGGTAAACGCCGGACTGGCGATTTACGATACGATCCAGCACATCACCAACGAAGTCGAGACGTACTGCATTGGCCAAGCGGCGAGCATGGGCGCGTTCCTGCTCGCGGCCGGCACCAAGGGCAAGCGCTTCGCGCTTTCCAATTCGCGGATCATGATCCACCAGCCTTGGGGTGGCGCCGGCGGCACCGCGACGGACATCGCCATCCAGGCCGAAGAGATTGTGCGCACCAAGAATAAACTCAACGAACTGCTCGCCAAGCACACCGGTCAGCCTATCGAACGGATCATCAAGGACTCCGACCGCGACTTTTTCATGTCGGCCGAAGAAGCTAAAGCGTACGGGATCGTGGACGAGATTTTAACGTAGCCGGTCGGTCGGTTCGGGCCTACAATTTTAAGCTGCGGCCAGAGTTCCAAGGTCGCCACGAGGGCGCGGACCGACCGTGCTCGTTCTTTGGCAACGGGATTGAGATCATGGCCAAGCAGCGCGGCAACGGTCCGACGGCTCCTCCAGCGGGGCCGGGCCGACCTCACGAATGCTGCAGCTTCTGCGGGCGCTCGGCCGACATGGTCGACCGCTTGATCGCCGGACCTCCCGAAACCTTCATCTGCAACGAATGTGTCGAACTCTGCAACTCGATCTTGCAGCGTGAATCCGCCCAGCGCGGCAAGAACCCGCTCAAGCTCAAACGCATCCCGACGCCCAAAGAGATCAAGAGCGAACTCGACGCATACGTGATCGGCCAGGAGCGTTCCAAGCGCATTCTCAGCGTTGCCGTGCACAATCACTATCAACGCATCCTCAATAAGGAACGCGGCGGCGGACCGGACGTGGAACTCGAGAAGTCCAATGTCTTGCTCATCGGCCCCACCGGATGCGGCAAGACGCTGATGGCGCGGACGCTGGCGAAGATATTGCAAGTGCCCATCGCCATCGGCGACGCCACGACGCTCACCGAGGCCGGCTACGTCGGCGAGGACGTCGAGAACATCCTGCTCCGGCTCTTGCAGGCCGCCGACCACGATCTGGACGCCGCCGAACGCGGCATCGTATACATCGACGAGATCGATAAAGTAGGGCGCAAGAGCGAGAACCCTAGCATCACGCGCGACGTCTCGGGCGAGGGCGTGCAGCAGGCGCTCTTGAAAATCCTCGAAGGCACCGTCGCCAATATTCCGCCGCAGGGCGGGCGCAAGCATCCCGAGCAAAAGTACATCCAGATGGATACCTCGAACATCCTCTTCATCGCCGGCGGCAGCTTCGAAGGCATCGAAGAGCACATCGCCAATCGCATCGGCAAGAAGCGAATCGGCTTCGGCGCCGAAGGCCAGGAGTCCGGTCTGCTGCGCGACAAGGGCAAGTACCTCTCGCAGGTCGAGACCGACGACGTGCTCAAATTCGGCATGATCCCCGAATTGATCGGGCGCTTCCCGATCATCACCGCACTGGAACCGCTCGACGAAGCCGCATACGTCAGCATCCTCACCGAGCCCAAGAACGCGCTGGTCAAGCAGTACCGGCATCTGATGCAGTTGATGGGTACCGAACTGTCGCTCGACGAAGCGGCGCTGCACGCGATCGCCGTGAAGGCGAAAGCCAAGGGAACCGGCGCGCGCGGCCTCCGCACGGTGATGGAAGGCCTGCTCCTCGATACGATGTACGAACTGCCGTCGCGTAAGGACGTCAAGGAAGTCAAGATTACCGCCGCGATGGTCGACGGGGGCAGCCAGGAAGTGCTCAAAGCGCTTCCGCCCTCGAGCGACGACGACTCGCCGGCCAAGGCGAAGCCGCGCCCGGCGACCGATGCTCCCCGGCGCGAGAGCGCTTAAGCGCGTTTTATAGCAACTTGCACTCTAGGCCTGTTTTCTCGCTTCGCGGCTAGGTAGCTGTCCGTGCTCACACGAGCTACGAGATGGCTTCGATGCGCTGAAGTTCTTCCGGCGTGAAATCGGGCACGGCGGCGGCAGCCAGGTTCTCGTTGACTTGGTCGGCAGTTTTGGCGCCGGGGATCACGGTGCTCACGGCTTCGGGAACGAGGCAGAACTTGAGCGCGGCTTGAGCGAGGGTGCGGCCGGTATCCTGCGCCAGGAAGCGAAAGCGCTCGACACGTTCGAGGTCGCGGGCGAGCCGGTCGGGCGGGAAGCGGTCGCGGCGGTGGTCGTCCTCGGCGAAGCGGTGATCGGCCGCGAATTTACCCGTCAGGAGGCCCGAGGCGAGCGGAACGCGCACGATGATGCCGACGCCTTTCTGTTCGGCTCGCGCAAAGAGCTGCTTCGCCGCCTCGCGTTCGAGCAAGTTGTAGGCGACCTGGATCGTTTCGACCTCTCCGTGCTGGATCGCCAGCAGCCCTTCTTCGGGCGAAGCGACGGAGACGCCGTAGTGTTCGATCTTCCCGGCATCTTTAAGAGCGCGGAGCGTGTTCCATACGGCTCGGTCGGCCAGCGTCTCGAGGGGCGGATTGTGAAGCTGGTACAAATCCAGGCTGGTGACGCCGAGCCGGTGCAGACTGCGTTCGCAGGCGTGCCGGATGTAGTCGGGCGAAAAGTCCTTCTTCGGCGGTTCGGGATCGCGGCGCACGGTGCCCACTTTTGTGGCAATGTGGACGCGGCGCGGTGAATTTCGGAGCGCCTTTCCGACGAGCAGCTCGCTGTGCCCATTACCGTAGCTGTCTGCGGTATCGACGAAATTTACCCCGCGTTCGAAGGCGCGCGCAAGGGCGGCGAGGCTGACGGCGTCGTCGGTAGTCCCGTAACCCATGGCGCGGTCGGCGACGCGCGCGCCTCCGCCAATGGCCCAGGCGCCGATGGCGATTTCGGTCACGTTCAGCCCGGTGCTACCCAGCGGACGGCGGCGCAACGGAGGTGCGGGAACGGCATCGGCCATCGTGGGTTCCTCGGATTCCCGGTTGCGCGGATGCGTTAAGATGCGCGGATGTTGGGGATGCTACTCGCTGGCCGCAGGCGGGCAACCACCGCCGGAGAAAAGCAGTCTGGCGCCTTGCTTGAACTTCGGTTCGTAACGACCTAGAATCCCCTTTTTGGATGCCGGCCGTGGAGAGTGGCGGTGACGGACGCAAAGGCGGACCCGCCGCGGCCGCATGGCTTGAGCCGCTTTGACCGCTTGCGCGCGACCCGAGATTTCCAACGGGCCTACGACGCGGGCCGGGCATGGCACGGCAAGCATGTGGTCATCTTCATCTGCGCCAACGAGTTGCCGCAGATCCGCATGGGCGTTTCGGTGGGCAAGAAGCACGGCGGCGCGGTGCGCCGGAACCGGCTGAAGCGCGTTTTGCGCGCGGCGTTCCGGGCCTGCCGCGACGAATTGCCGGCGGGGTACGATTTTGTCCTCGTGCCACGGCGGGGCGAGCAGATCTTGACGGTGGAAAGCGCATGCGAGGAATTACACCGCATGGTGCGCCGGCAAGGTTGGTCTGCGCCGCACGAAGCCGGCCGAAAGTAATGACTGCGGACGCGGAAGGTGAGTAGCGTCCTTACGCGCGAGGAGCGCCGCGTGGCGGCCAAACGATGCTGGACGCGCCGGGTGGCGATGTTTCCCGTGCATGTCTACCTGTGGACGCTGGCGTGGCTGCTGGGCGGGCATTGCCGGTTTACGCCGTCGTGTTCCCGGTACGCCTTGGAAGCGATCGAGCGCCACGGAGCGCTGAAGGGCTGGTGGCTGGCGGTGCGGCGGTTGCTGCGTTGCCATCCGTTTCATCCGGGCGGGCCCGATCCCGTGCCTCCCGAGCCGGGCGCTGCCGCGCCGGCCGGAATGGCGCCGTCCGTTGCCGATAAAGGAAGTCACTGAGAGCCATGGCGGAAGCGAAACGAAATTCAATTGATCTCGTGAAGGTAGTCGGGATCGCCTTGGCCGTGGCCATATTCTTTGGCGGCCAATTCTACTTCAGCGCTCAAAACGAAAAGCGCGCGGCCGAATGGCAGGCGCAGCAGGCCGAACTGCGGCGTCAGGAACTGCTCAAGAAAACCGAGCCGGTTCTCGTAAGCCCCAAGAGCGGCTTGGATCCGTCCGTCGAAGCGAAGAGCGGCGAAGCGTTACCCGCCGAAGCCAAGACCGCGAAGACCGCCGAGGGCGCCAAGACGGGCGATCCGAATGGTGAGACGCCGGCGCCGGTCAAGGTGGAGCAAGCCGCGCCGGTAGGCGATGTGGTGCTGGGCGGCGCCGAAGGCGATCTGCTCAAGCTGACCCTGACGCAGGCCGGCGCGACGCTCAAGCACGGGATGCTGGCCCAGGAACGCGTGCTGGCACAAACGCCGGACGACGAAAAGGGCCTGGAGCTTCTCGACGAGATCGAGCCGGGCAAACGCAGCCTTGCGCTGGTGAAGTTCCGCTTCAACGCTTACGAGTTCACCGATCTGGAATCGCGGCTTTGGGAAAAGGAAGCCGCGGGCGAACCGTCGGACGAGGCGGCCGTCGCGTACGCCACGACCCTGGCGGATACCGAAGGCAAGCCGCTGGCGAAAGTGTTCAAGCGCTTCGTGCTGCCTCCTCAGGGACAGCACCTGCTGCTTGAAGTGCGCGTCCAGAACCTGACGGGACAGCCGGCGACCTATGCCTACCAATTGCGCGGACCGGCGGGGATCCTGCTGGACGGGCCGAAACACGATCCCGAACAAGGCACGTACGTGCAGCTCAAGCTGCAACTTGCCAGCCGTCTGATCAGCCAGGAGCATCCGGACGTCCTGACCCAGTTTCCGCATCCGGCGGATAAAGTTCCCGATTTGGAAGATCGCAGGGTTAGCGGCGAAGAGAACCTCTGGGCGGCGCTCAGCAATCGTTTTTTCCTCACGGCGCTGGTGGCGCTGAGGCCGACGCAAGTCGTGCAGATTGTCGCGGAGCCGATTTTTGGCAAGAAGCGCGAGGACAAGCTCGACGACAAGCGCTTTCACTACGACAACCTGACGCCGATCTTCTTCCGCAAGGAAAGCGAACCGCTCGCCGCGGGAGCAACCGGCGAAGCCGAGCCTTACGCCTTGTACCTGGGACCTCTGCAACCTGAGCACATTCGGGACTGGGAAGCGTCCTTGGCCTTGCCGCGGCCGATGCATCTTGAAGAGGCCGTGCAATACTGCGACATCTGGGGCACGCGCTGGCCGCGCGTCGATTGGCTGTCCGGCATGTTGCTAGCGATCTTCCGGGGCATTCAGAGCCTTTTTGGGAGCTGGGGGCTGGCGGTGATTCTGCTGACCCTGGTGGTCAAGGTGGCTCTCCATCCTATGCAGCGCAAGATGAACGTAAGCATGCATAAGATGCAGATGCTGCAGCCCAAGCTGGCGGCCATCGAAGAGAAGTACAAGACGCAGACGAAGCCGGAGCAGAAACAGAAGAAGGAAATGGAGAAGTGGGATCTGATGCGTAAGGAAGGCGTCAATCCCACGATGGGCTGTTTACCGATGCTCCTGCAGATGCCGATCTTCTTCGCGCTGTACGGCACGTTCGCGCGTGCCTTCGAGATCCGGCACGCGAAGTTCCTATGGGTGGAAGACCTTTCCTTGCAGGATCGCTTCATGCATGTGGCGATATGGCCGCACGAGCTGAACTTGCTGCCGGTGATCTACATCGCCATGACGATCGTCACGACGCTGCGCATGCCCAAGCCTGAGAATCCCGATCCGCAGCAGGAAATGCAGCGAAAGATGATGTCGTTTATGCCGGTGATGTTCGGGGTGCTCTTCTACCGCATGCCAGCGGGACTGATCCTGTACTTCGCCGCCAGCGCCTGTTTCGGGCTGATCGAGACGTGGTACATCAAGCGCTTTGTGCTGAAGGTGGACAAGCACGGCAAGCCGCTGGCCGCAGCGGGGCTGCCGGTGGAGCCCAAGGCCGCTACGCGCTGAGCCGCGGTCAGTCGTCGCGAATCCAGCCGTCTTGATCCACGCCCAAGCGCGTGGATTCATCGGCGAAGATATGGTCGTCCGGCGTGCCGTCGGCATCGAGATCCCTTTGCGGGCCGGTGAGCCACTCGACGTGCCCGTCGCCTTGTAGCATATTTTGTCCCGGCGCCTTTCCATCCGCTCCTTTGTGATTGAACGAGTTTCCACTGGCCGGATCGAGATCCCCGTGGTCGGCGGCTATGGCGGCCAAACCGTGAGACTGCGTATGCCGGCGGTCGAAGCCATAGGCGGACATGCTGCGGTCCATATTGGGCGCTGCGTTTCCTAAGGAAGTATCCACGATACTTGTGGAATTCTTGGTGTTTTGCGGGCATTGAAAGACGCGGGCATCGTGGACGTACCCTTTGTGAGTCAAATTCAGCGAGCGAAGCGCGCTGACACCATCGTTTGGAAAGCGACCCATATGCTCGCCCACATCGGCGTACATGTTGCAGGCCTTGCCAATTTGGCTGAGATTGCTGGCGCAATGCGCGCGCCGGGCACCAGTCCTTGACGTTCCGGCCGTGAGGAAACCTACGATCAGGAACAAGGCGGCGACGCAGCCAAGCACGACTAGCAGTTCGGCCAGCGTGAAACCCTTGGGTGGAGACACGCGCATGTAACCTCCTATATCCGATCAATTCCATCCGGTCCTACGTGTGAAAGGCTGAAGCGGTTCGGCCCGATAAAATCACGACCTCGCACTTGAAGCGCGCGGGAAGGCGCGCAAGCTACTGACTCGATGCCCGATCCGCGTTTCTTTATCCCGTTCGATCCGCGCCTGCAGCCGGCGCCGGCAGGGGAGCCGTTGCGCCAGCTTTGGCGGGTCCATGCGCTCCTGGAGCGTTCGGCCTCCGGCGGTAAGCTGCCGCTTAATTTTGCGTTGCGCGAGTTCGCGCTGGCGGGTTCTGCCGCGATCCCGGAACTCCGCCGCGCCGCCGCGGACGACACTCTGCCGCCGCATACGCGCGAACTGGCGCGCTTGGGCGTTCGAATGGCGGTTTGCGACGAGATCGGTGGCGGCTTGGCGTTTGCGCTGAACCATGCGCCCGGCGAGTTGGCTCCCGAAGTCGGCGCGGCGGTTTTGGCGAGGTTGCGGTACCCGGACCTCGATCCCGAGGCTCCGATTCGAAAAATCGATCGGATGGGCAAGGCGGCGGCCAAGTTCGTGGGTCAGGCCTTGGGCCGGCCCCTGGACGAGCAACTGCTCGCCGAGCGCCCGCTCGACGTGGTGTTGCGGTTGGGGGAGTTCTGGCGTACCAAGCGGTTCGCGGGCAAGCGCAACGATTACTACGACGTGCGCAACAGCATGCTCCCGGATGTGCTGGAGCGTAAAACCGGGCTGCCGATCACGCTTTCGGTGGTGTACCTCGCACTGGCCCGCAGGCTGGGCTTGTCCGCCGATGGCATCGGACTGCCAGGGCATTTTATCGTTCGCGTGACCTTGAAGCAGGATGGGCGCGAGGGTGTGGTTTACATCGACCCGTTCCATCACGCCCGGCCGTTGGACGTGCCGGCGTGCAAGAAACTGGTGGAATCCCAGGGCCGCCGCTTCGTGCCCGGAGAGCATCTGCGCCCGGTGAGCACGCGGGATTTGCTTTTACGCATGTGCTACAATTTATTGAACCTGTACGACGCGAAATTCGAGTCTTTGCAAGCCGAATGGGTGGCGACGGTACTCTTGCATCTGAACGAACATCATCCATCGTCGCGGATGGTGCGCGCGGAGCGGCGGCTGCAACGCGGAGAAAAGCCGCTGGGCGTGGCCGATCTTTTCGCGGTGCTGTCCGAAGGACCGGGCACACCGGC
>BTVV01000058.1:0-35830 GCA_045863855.1 Planctomycetota bacterium
CGCGCATAGCCGCCCGGACACTAAGCACCTGCGTGCAAACATACGCTTTGCAGCATCGATTTATAGCAGTTTTATGGCAGAATCGAATTTTTGCTCGACGTGCGCGAGGTGGTATAGACCGCGTTTTCGTCCTTCTAAGTCCTTAAAGTTCGTTCGAAAAGTTGCCGCACAAGAGCACCTCGCTTCGCATCGTGAATGTTCCACGTGGAACATTTGCGTTTTTGTTATGGCCTCCGCACGCCCCGCCCAAGCGCTGTGATAACCGCCCGCCGCCGCGGCGCTGCGCCCGTTCGCAGCCCGTGTCCGGCGGCGTCCCGCCCGCGCTTAGCGCCCGCACGCCTCAACGCCCTGCCGCCCGCAACCCCTCCAGCGCCTGCTGATACGCCGAGTACGCCTGCGCGCCCGCCGCGATACTCTGCCGGCCATCCGACTTTCTCGTCATGACCACGGTGGGAACGGTCTGGACACTCAACCGCGCGCCGCGCGCCACGTCTTTACGCCAAACCGCGACGCGGAAGGTCACGGAAGGATGCGCTTCTTTACCCATTTCAAGCCGGGTCAAAAAGAGTTGTATACTTAACCGTATACTTTAGGTAACAGTATACAGTTACGGCATACAAGTATACACTTAGCGCACGATGCGGAATTGCGATATAGCTTATCAAACCAGGCTCGCAAAACTTCTCACCTCGGCAGCGCCTGTGCTGCACCGAGTGGTCCCGCGCTTCGGGCCATGATCCGCCCGCGCCGTCGGAGTAGACTGCGTCCTGCTCCCTGAGGCGGTCGATCATGTCCACGCGCGGCGTCTGGCGCATTCTCGCCCAGCATTGGTTCGTCGCGTTGCTGCTCTGCGGCGTAGGCCTCGGCACGTGGTTTCCCGGCCCCGGCCGCTGGGTCGAAGCGCAGCTCAGCACGAAGCCGTTCATCTTCGTTCTGCTCTTCCTCACGGGACTCACCTTCGATACGCGCGAACTCTGGTCGGGGCTGAAAGCTCCGCGCCCGATGCTGCTCACCTTGGCCGGCACGTATCTGCTGCTCCCGGCGCTTCTCTTTCTCGCGGCGCTCCCCTTCGGCTTGCAAAGCCCGCTCGGCGCGGGACTGCTGGTGCTCGGCGCGACGCCGACGACACTGGCCAGCGCCGTGGTCTGGACGCGGCTGGCCGGCGGGCACGCGGCGTTGGCGGTCGTGCTGACGGTGCTGAGCAATACGCTGAACGTGATCCTGGGACCGGCGGTGCTCTACGCGCTGGCGGGGCATCATTTGCAGCAGTCGTTCGGATCCATCGTGCTGAGTCTGCTACTGACCGTCCTGCTTCCGGTGGGCCTGGGGCAGGCCGTCCGGCTCAAAGCCGCCGATCTGCTGGCTCGACACGCGCTGTTGCTGAGCGTCTTGCCGAGGTTGCTCATTTGCGTGGTGGTCGTCATGGCCGCCAGCCGTGCGGCCGCCACCGCCACGGCGGGCGAAGGCCTGAGTCTGGGCCTGGTGCTGCTGCTGATCGCGCTCTGCGTCGTGGTGCATGCGCTGGCGGTGCTGGGCATGGAAGCCGGTTCGCGCGTGCTGGGCTTACCGCGGGAACACCGCATCGCGGCCGTCTTCATCGGCGGGCAGAAGACCCTGCCGGTCGGCATTCACATGCTTCAAACCTGCTTTCCCGCTCTGACACTGGGCGTGCTATCGCTCGTCGTTTATCACGCCGTGCAACTCATCTTCGATTCGTTTCTGATCGAGCATTACCGCAAACAGGCTGCGCCGGAGAGCGCCCCCGCGGAGCGCGGTCCGGCGTGAACGTCACTGCGGTTTGAGCAGCCGGTTGACGAACGACTCGTGGATGCACTCGGCAATGCGGTGCGCGCTGGGCGCGGCGGGCAGTTCGGTCCGCTCGAAATACCCCTGGATGCCGTTGTATGCCGCGACGTAGCAGAAGGTCCAGGCCTCGAAGTCGAACGCGTCGAGCTGCTCCCGCGTCCAGCCCGATTCCTCTGCGGCGGCGCGGGCCAGGTTGTGGATCAACCGCGTGCCGTTCTGGCGCCACTGCGCGTTGAGTTGAATGGCCATATTCCGCACCGTGTCCGTGCGGCAGTGGCGCAGGCTGTTCATCAAGGTGGTGAGCTGGATCATTTCCTTGCCGGTCCAGTTCTTGAAATCGCACAGCGCGCGCAGCCGCTCGCGCGCCGACCCGCCGCCTTCGATGATCTTCAGGATCGAGAGATCGAGGTACTTGGAGAGCGAATCGAAGATCTGCTTGAGGCAGTCTTCCTTGTCCTTGAAGTACCAGTAGAACGCGCCCTTCGACTGCCCGGCCGCGCGCGCGACCTGCTCGACGGTGACCTGATCGTAACCGTGCTGCAGGAAGAGGCTCAGCGCGGCGTTGAGCATCCGCGCGTGCTTGGCCGTGCGCAGTTCCGGATTGGGCGGCCGCCCGCGCGACCGTCGTCCGGGCTCCGGGCTCGTCGCCCCCGACGCCTGTTCACGAGCATTCATGCGCGCGCCCTCCCAAATGGAGACGCGACCGCGAAATCGCCGATTGGAGCGTGAACGTCCGCCGAGCAGCGGTGCTGAAATCGAGCAGTGTGCGAAAAATTCGTACCTGCGTGGGCATCCATCGGATCACCGGGTAACAAAAGCCAAGCGATACACCCAGCACGCCCCCAGTCGCGCTGTGCATATCGTCGATTGCTATAACCCGATTCCCAAGCCCTTTTTGCCCTTCTCCCCGACTTCCTTTCTATTCCAGGTACAGAATAGCCTATCATCTTATGAAATTCAATTCTTTGGGGCCGATGAAAGGCTTTTGAAGGGGGCGCTTCACATATGTGCATATGTGCTTCCTTCTAAATTCTGGAACGAGTCAATAGGTGCGTAAGCTTGGAGCAATCTTTATTTCTTATCAGATAAGGACAAGTGCGTGAAATACATCTAGCGGTTTGCTGAAAACCGGCAACTCTGTTTCAGGCTTCCCGGCAACTTACACTTGCTTACGCTTGTTTTCATAGCCACTTTCACCGCGCAGGGTTACGCGAATCACCGTAGGGGGATCCTGGACCCGCGTAGGACAACACAAAAGATATCTCTCGTGCTCAAAAAATCACGTTTATACGCTTTTCAGATGCCGGAATCGGCCGGGCGTCGTCTGGGTCCAGGCGCGAAAAACGCGGCAGAAAAAGGGAGCGTCGCGAAAGCCGCAGGCCCTGGCGATCTGCTCGATACTCAGTTCGCCGGCGCGCAGGAGGTGGCCGGCGCGCTCGATCCGGCGGCGTTGCAGAAATCGAACCGGACTGAGCCCGGTCACTTTACGAAACAGCTTTCGAAACTGAACCTCGCTGAGATGTACGGTTCTAGCCAGATCCGCGACGCGCAAGTCGGGGTCGGCCCAACGCAGGTCGAGCTGCTGTAGCGCCGGCCAAAGCCGCGGGCTGCCGGCGGCGTCGTGCGGTTCGAACGCTTCGCCGCACGTGCGCAGGAGCACAAACAGCACGCGTTGTATCTCGGCGAGCATCGCGGCGCGCCAGCCGGGTGCCTTGAGGCCGAACTCGCGCACCAGCGCATGGCAGGCCGCCGGGACGGGCGAGCCGGGCGGGTGCGCGGTGCAGTGTGGGAAGCCGGCGAGCGCCAGCAAGTCCAGCCCGCCGAAGACGTGCGCGTAAAAATGGCAGGTGAGCACGTGCATGCCGCGGCTGCCGGGGTCTTGCCGCACCGAATGTTCGGCGGCTTGCGGGATCAGCATCAGGCGGCCGGGTTCCAGGCGAAAGCGTGGCGCGCCGGCGATCTGGCCCCAGCCGGCGCCTGCTTCGATCCAGAACCACATGGCGTCCTGCACCTGCCGAGGGCCTAGCGCCCAATCCTTGGTGCAATGCCATTCGACCGCGGAGACCGGCTGCAGGCGCAGGTGTTCCAGAGCCTGCGTCCACGGTTCGCCGGGGCCGGCCGGCAGGGCGGAGTAGGGCTCGAAGCTTCCGGCGTCACGGGAGCGTGCGGTGCTCTCGTCGTCCCGAGGAATCGGCGCCATAGTTTCGAAAAGTACAATAACTTGAGCGCGTTGTCCATAGCGCTCGCTTGGGCCGAAAGGGTATGAATAAGCCAGAATCAGTGCACGAAAGCCCGATTTAAGGAGCCGCCCATGAAAGTTCTGACGCCCGAGCAAGTCGAATTCTACAACGAGCACGGTTACGTGATCGTGGAAGATTTCCTCAAGCGACCCGCGCTCGACACGCTTCTAGGCGCCCTGGACCGGCTCGTGGAAGAGAAGGCGCGCGGGCTCGATCAAGACCGCGAGGGATTCAACGTCCAGCGCACTGGCGACGAGGCGGGCAACTACGCCAACGATGGGAAACTCGTCCAGCCCGGGCTGCTGCGCAAGATTCAGGAGATCACCAAGTACAGCCCCGAGTTTGCCGCGCTGGCCGAAAGTCCGGCGCTGCTCGATGTCGTCGAAGACCTGATCGGACCGACGATCTACTACCATTCGAGCAAGATCATGTTCAAGCCGGCGCGCCACGGCACGCCGAAGCCATGGCACCAGGACTATGCGTACTGGGCGAGCTTAAAACCCGAACAAGTCACGTGCTGGCTGGCGTTGGACGACGCCACGATCGAGAACGGCTGCATGCAGGTGATCCCCGGCAGCCACAAGTGGGGGCTGCTGAAGCACGGGCAGAAGGAACTTCAGGTCGACCGGCGCAACCTGCCGCTGGACCGCGTGAAAGTGGCCGAGATGAAGGCCGGATCGCTGCTGGCTTTCCACGTGCTGACGTTTCACTACAGCGGCGCGAACACTTCGGAGAAAGACCGCCGCTCGTTTATCGTCGACTACGATCCGAATCGCCGGCCGGTGAAGGAAGGGTTTGCGGGCGACCGCCTGCTGCGAATCGGCGGGCGCGCTCCGACGCCGGAGCAGATCCAGGCGGAGCAGCACGCCGTGGCGGCGGTTACGGCGTAGGTGCTCCGCGCCGGGCGTCTTTCCAGCCGCGGTAGAAGCAGACCGCCAGCGTAATCAAGGTCAGGGGCACGACGTAACCGATCATCACGCGGCTGTAGGCCTGCAAGCCATCGTGCTCCATGGACTTCAGGATCAGGTAAATCGTGTAGGCCGCGTAGTAGGCCAGGAAGAGCGCGCCTTCCCAGCGCGCGATGGTGTGCCCGGTAAAGAAGATGGGGTAGCACGCCACGCAGACGGCCACCATCACCGGTATATCGAAATGGAGCGCCGGGGCGGCGACGTTGATGCCTTCGGTCGCCAAGGCCGCACTGAAGCCCATGATACAGAGCACATTGAAGATATTGCTGCCGATGGCGTTTCCGACGGCGATATCGCGCTGCCCGCGCAACGTGGCCATCACGGAGGTCGCGACTTCCGGGAGCGAGGTGCCGGCGGCGACGACGGTCAGCGCGATGATCAGGTCGCTGACCCCCATGGCTTGGGCCATGGCCGTGGCGGAATCGACGATCCAGCGCGCGCCCAGCACCAGAAAGCCCAGCCCCACCGCGATGGAGAGCAGATCGAAGATCCAAGCGCCGCGCTTCATCGGCGGCGGAGCCGCCGCGCCGGATTCAGGCTTGGGCGTTCCGTTCTGCTGCGACTCCTTGCGGCCCAGGATCACGCTGAGGGCAACATAGCCGCCCAACAACAGGATGAAGATCAAACCTTCGGCTCGGCTCAGCGAGCCGTCGAGGCTCAGCGCCCAAAAGAGCGCGCAGACCCCGATCATCACGGGCACGTCGATGCGGATGAGCTGCCGGTGAACCACGAGCGGCTTGAGCAGCGCCGAGAGTCCGAGGATGCAGAGCACGTTGAAGATGTTGCTGCCCACCGCGTTGCCGATGGCCAGGTCCGGCTCGCCGCCCGTCGCGGCATTCAGGCTGACGGCCAGTTCGGGAGCGCTGGTGCCGAAGGCCACGACCGTCAGGCCGATCACCAGGGACGAGACGCCGGCCGCGGCAGCGAGCCTCGACGCGCCCCGCACGAGCAGTTCCGCGCCCAGCACGAGCACGGCGATCCCGCCAAAGAAGTAGGCCAGTTGGGAAAGCATGACGCGAAGCGTTGTAGACCGCGGGCGCGCGGATGGCCAGAGCAAGCGAACGAAATCAGACCGATTCCGGGTGGCGCGCGCGCCAAGCGCGGAAGAAGCAGACGGCCAGCGTGATCGTCGTCAGCGGCGCGGCGAACGCGAGCATGACGAAACTGAAGCCAGGCAGCGCCGCGTGCTGCGTGGAAAGCAAGATCAAGTACCCCGTATACGCCGCGTAGTAGGCCAGGAAGACCGCGCCTTCCCAGCGCGCGATCAGGTGCCCCGTGAAGAAGATGGGAAAGCACGCCACGGCCACCGCCATCATCACCGGAATATCGAAGTTTCGCGCCGCCGACGCGACCTCGACGCCCTGCGGCGAAAGCGCGCAACTTAATCCCAGGATGCAGAGCAAATTGAAAATGTTGCTGCCGATCACGTTGCCTACCGCGATGTCGCGCTGCCCGCGGTAGGTGGCCATCACCGAAGTCGCCACCTCGGGCAGCGACGTGCCGGCGGCGACAATGGTGAGCGCCACGACCAGATCGCTGATGCCTAATGCCTTCGCCATGGACGTCGCCGAGGTCACCAGCCATTGTGCGCCGAGGATCAGCAGCCCCAGCCCGGCCAGGATGCACAGGCAGTCTATCAGCCAGGAACTCTTCGCGGGCGCGGCCGGCTTCGCGTCGGCGGCGGGATCGGCCGGGGCTTCCGCTGCGCCGTTGGCCGCGCCATCCTTGCGGCCTAAGTGAATGCACAGGCCGATGTACGCCAGCAGGAGCAGAGAAAGAAGGATTCCTTCGATTCGGGAGAGGGTGCCGTTGAGACTTAGGCCCCAAGTCAATCCGGTGACGGCGATCATCACCGGCACGTCGACGCGAACCAACTGCTTATGGACCACCAGCGGCGCCACCAGGGCCGAGAGCCCCAGAATGAAGAGCACGTTGAAGATGTTGCTGCCGACCACATTCCCCAGCGCCAAGTTGGGTTGGCCGCTCAAACTGGCTTTCAGGCTGACGGCCAGTTCCGGCGCGCTGGTACCGAAGGCAACGACGGTAAGCCCCACGACCAGGGCCGAGACGCCCGCCGCCGAGGCCAGCCGCGAAGCGCCGCGCACGAGCAACTCGGCGCCCACCACCAGCACCGCCAGACCGCCGACGAAATAGAACGCGTTGAGGAGCATGAGCAATCGAACCCGGATGGGAGCGCCATTAGATAGCCCGCGTTCGGATCGGCCAGTGCAGATTCGGAGGCTTGCAATGCAAGCGGGGAACCCGAAGGTTCCCCGCCGCGCGTCCGATCGAGTGGCCGGATGGCGTTAGTAATTCAAGCCGGCTGCGGCCATGGCCATCTTGCGTTTTTCCTGCGGCGCCGTGCGGTGCCACGGGATGCCTTTGGAGAGTTCCAGCGCTTCGGTCCAAAGCTGGCACCAGCGCTCGTGGCTGGTCAGGACCGAATCGGGCTGTTTTTCACTGTGCGTGACGAAGCAGGGATGGAAGGGCCGCCCGCTGGGCTGGTGCGTGGGCTGGTAGCGCAGATCGAGGCTCCAGCGAACGCCGTTTGTCATGTTGTCGGTGCTGCGGTGCGGCGTGAAGCGGCTCATGAAGATGATACCCCCGCGCGGAATCTCGGCGCGCACGGGCTTGGTGGCGGGCATCAGTTCGGGTTTGATGCACGTCCCGCCTTCGGCCATGTGTTCCAGGTACCCGGTCTTCTGCACCCCGGAAATCACTTCCATGCAGCCGTTGGCGGCAGTGGCGTTCACGAGCGGGAGCCACGAAGTGACGATCTCGCTGGCGTCGGCTTCTTCCCAAGTGACGGCGGCATCCTGGTGCCACGGCACGTTCATTTTGGCGCCTTCGGAGAGCTTGGCCGCCGGCGGCTTAGCGCGCAGGTGCTGGATCGGATTGCAGGAAATCTCGGGACCGATCAGGCCGCGCAGCGCCTGCATCAGACGCGGGTTGCGCAGGAAATGGAAGAGTTCCGGAATCCGCGAGTGCATGATATCCAGACCGCTGCCGATCTCGGGGCATTCGTCGTAGATCCGCGCGAAACGGTGTTCGAAGTCTTCTTTCTCGTAGAGCTGGGTGATCTTGCCTTCGGCCAGCAGCTTGCGCGCCTTCGCATCGATCCAGGCCGTGATACCGGCTTCCACGGGAGCCAGGTCTTCGTTGCGAAAGAGCCCCTCCACGATGAGGAATCCGTTCTCCTTAAAGGAATCGAGTTGGGCGGGCGAAAGCTTCATGGCGGGCGTCTCCGGGCCGGTTGGGATGAATCTTCTCCCTAACCGATACCCGGTGCAGTCCCCGGCCGCCTTGCTTGGGGATGCAAAAGAATTGTCTAATCCTGCACGGCCCGCCGCCGCGCCGGGAGCTCCTTCTGCTTTCGTTCGGCGTGCCGGTAGTGCCGGTTGCGTTCGGCGACCCGCTTGGCGGGGTCCTTGCCCCGGGCCAGCGCCACCAGATCCCGCGTCATCAGGCTGCGGTAGCCCTTGGGCCCGACCACCACATGGTCGTGGAGCGGGCAGCCCAGACTGGAGCCGGCCTGAGCGACCAGTTCGGTCAGATCGCGGTCCGCGCGGCTCAACCGCAACTGCCCCGAAGGATGGTTATGGACCAGGAAAACCCCATGGGCTCCGGCGCGCAGCGGAGGTATGAAGATCTCGCCGACCCGGCAGAAGACATGGTCGCTGGCGCCCACCGCCAGGAGATCCCAGCGCAGCAAGCGCAATTGGCAGTCCACACTGCCCAGGATCAGGACCTCGCGTTCCAGCGCGGCCAGTCCGCGGAAGAGATCCGCCACATCCGAGGCGCTGCGCACGACCGGGCAACGGTCCAGCCCCAGCGACTGGCGCAAATCTTCGCCCAGCATGGGCTCCATCCGCGGCGGCTGGTAGTATATCGGATTGGAGGAATGGGTCGATTCTGGCATGCGCGCGCTCCCGGTTGCCGCACTACTTCCATTTGGGAAAGCAAGCCACGATCCATTCGAATAAAACGAGTGCATTCGTGTAAAGAGTTACGCAGACTCAGTTCCGTGAGTAAGAGTCCGAATCTCGACCGGCGGCGGTTGCACAAGGTCGTGCAATACTCGCTGTGCAGTTGTGCAGGCAGGGGACGAGTTGACGAATGGCTGAATTGCCGCCGAACGCCGCTGGTGCGCTGATTCTGATCGCCGACGACAGCACGCACGTGCGCGAGGATCTGGCCGATCTATTGACGGCGGCCGGGCACCGCTGCCTGCAAGCCGCGACAGCCGCTCAGACCATCGGCATGTCGGCCGACGCGCGGCCGGATCTGGTGCTGCTGGACCTGGTATTTCCGGATGCCAGCGACCTGACTCCGCTGCGCAGGCTCCTGGAACTGCCCGGCGCTCCGGACGTGATCCTGCTGAGCGGGCAGACGGGGGCGGTTCCGATTATCGTCGAATCGATCAAGCTTGGGGCCTTCGATTTCGTGCCCAAGCCTTACGAACCGGCCGAGTTACTCAACCGGATCGCGCGGGCCTGGGAGGCGCGCAAGCTGCGCGCCGAGCGGACGATCTTGCTGCAGGAACGCGACGCGCGCTCAGGGCTGGAGCGGCTGGTGGGTTCGAGCGCGCCGATGCAGCGGTTGCGCGAAGCGCTGCGCAAACTGGCCGCGCGCGACGGGAACGTACTGCTCTGCGGCGAAAGCGGCACAGGCAAAGAGTTGGCCGCCCGCGCCTTGCATGTCCTGGGTCCGCGCCGGGCGCGGCCGTTCGTGGCCGTCAATTGCGCGGCCGTTCCCGAATCGCTGACCGAGTCGATCCTCTTTGGCCACCGTAAAGGCGCGTTCACCGGCGCGACGCAGGCCACGCCTGGCAAGTTCGAGACGGCCGGCGACGGCACGCTGTTTCTGGACGAGATCGGGGACATGCCGCTGCGGCAGCAGGCGGCGCTGTTGCGCGTGCTGGAGAATCGTACCTTCACTCCGGTGGGGGATACGACCGACCGCGTCTGCCGGGCGCGGATTGTGCTGGCCACCAACTTGGATTTGAGCGCGGCCGTCGCGGCCGGCCGACTGCGTGAGGATCTGTATTACCGGATCCGGGTAACCGCGCTGGAACTCCCCCCGCTGCGCGCGCGCTTGGAAGATCTGCCCGAACTCTGCACGCACCTGATTGCGGAACTGGCCCTAGATATAGGTCTCCCGCCGCCGGCTTTGCAGGCCGAAGCGCTTGACGTGATGCGGCGCTACGACTGGCCGGGCAACGTCCGGGAACTCAAGAATGCTTTGGAAGGTTCGCTGATGCTGCTGGACGCGCAGGCGACGGAACTGCGCATCGCAGACCTGCCCCCCGAGTTGCTCGCGGCACGCGACGGCGCGGGCCTGGGGCTGTCGCCGGCCGAACGCCTCGAGAAAGCGGATCTGCTCCGTGCACTGCGCGAGCATCGCGGCAATCAGTCCCAGGTGGCCCAAGCGCTGGGCATTCATCGCAATACCGTGCGCGCCCGCATCCGCTATTACGGAATAACGGACTGGAGCTGACTGGCGTTCGGCTGAGGCAGCCGCAGCACGAATTCCGCGCCGCCTTCCGCCGCGTCTGCGGCGTCGATCGAACCGCCGTGCAACGTTGCGATCTTGCGGCACAGAGCGAGACCTAAGCCGGTTCCCTTGCCGTCTTTGGTCGAATGGAACGGTTCGAACAGGAACGCGCGCTGAGCGGCGGGAATACCGGGGCCGTTGTCCGCGACGCGCAGCATCCAGGCGCCGGCCTCCCGGGTTGCCCGCAGCGTCACGCGCGCGCCGGTCCGCCGGGTGGTGGCGTCGAACGCGTTCTGGAGCAGGTTCCGGACCACTTGCTCCAGCCAGGCCGGGTCGCACGAGCAGCGCTCGGCCTCCGGCGCCACTTCGACCGAGAGTTCCGCTCCGCGCGCTTCGAAGTCCCTCGCGATCTCCAGGAGCAGGCTGCGCGCCGCCACCGGGCGCTTGCGCAGGGTCAGCGGGCGCGCGTAGTTTCGCAGCGCTTCGAGCATGCGATCCATCGCATCCAGGCGTTCGGGAATGAGGCGCGCGGCGTGCTGGAATTCAGGATGGTCGAGGTTCAGTTGCTCGAGCTTTCCGGCCTGGTGGCGGATGGGCTGCATCAAGTTGGCGAGTTCGTGGTTGATGGCGGAGACGAACTGGCCCAGCCGCGCCAGGTTCTCCTGGCGCTGCAAGTGCACTTCGAGATCCTTGTACGCGGTCAGGTCCTGCAGCAGTACGAGGAAGAGGGCATCGTCCTCGAAGCCGTCGAGGCCGCGCATGCTCCAGAGCGCGAAGCGCCGTTCGGGCTGAGTCCACTGCAGCGGTACGGTTTCCCGCCGGATGCCGTCGCGCAAGCCCCCGGCCACGGCCTCGGCCAGCACCGGACATGCGCGAAGCCACTCTTCGAGCCGCCCGGGCGGCGGACCTTCGGTCGCGCCGGCCAGCGCGAGGGCCGCCGGATTGATCAGCACCACGCCGCCGTCCCTGTGCAGCACCGCGACGCCGGTGCTCAGGCCGTCCAAGGTCAGCCGCGTCAGTTGTTCCAAGCTGGCGATGTGCGCGTACTGGCGTGCGTTGCGCAGCGCGACCGAAGTGTTGTCGGCCACGGTGCGCGCGAAGCGCAGATCCTCGGAGTCGTAGAGTTCGTCGGCGCGCTGCGGTGGAACCAGCGCCACGGCGAGCGTTTCTTCCTGGTGGCGCACCGGAACCAGCAGGAAGGCCCCGGATTCGCTCCAAGCCACACCGCGCGCCGGCGCGTCCGGTCGGCTTTGCGGTTCCGGAAGCGCCTGGACTTCGCCGGGCGGGTGGGCCGCGAGCCAAGCGGCCCACGCTTCGCGTTCGCCGTCCTGGAAATCCGGCGCCGGACTCTCGCCGTGAGCGGACTGCAGGGTCCATGTTCCGTTGGCGCGCGGTAGAAAGACCCAGACGCGCCGGGCGTTCAATCCGTCGCGCAGGACCGCGGCCAGTTCGTGGAGCACCTCGTCGAGGCGCATGGCCGAAGCCATGCGTCGGGAGTGAATCGCCAGCAGCGCCTCGCGGTCGGCGCGCACACGAAAGAAGTAGCGGTCGATGCGGCGCTGCAGGGCGCTCAGGAGCGGTGCGTAGAGCAGTCCGGCCACGGTGACAAAGCCCACCGCGGGAAGCAGATTGGCCAGCACGCCGTCCGGATGCAGGAAACGGGACGTTGCGAAGAGCAGCAGACCGTACGCCGCGCCCAACAACATGCAGACCGCGCCGTAGGCCAGTCCGCGGCGGATCACGATTCCGAAATCGTAGACTTGGTGCACCAGTACGGCGTAGCCGAGGATCAGGACGTGCGCGACGTAAAACGATCCGCCCAGCGTAGGCAGGCGGATGCCCATGCTGATCAGGAAATGAAGCCAGCACGACGACCACATCGGCACCGCGCCGGCGGTGAAGTAAAAGACCTGCCAGCGGCGCTGCCGGGGTCTGACCGTGAAGAGGGTGTATACCAGCAGGAAGAACGCGGCGGTCAGGACGCTGGAGATGTACCCGAAAAAGTGCGGGTAGAAGCCCTTCATCGCGGGCATCCACTTGCCGTTCCGGTAGATCGCCTGAGGACACATACTGCCTGCGAGCTGGAGCACGAGAAATACGCATCCGCCCGCCCATGCCATCCGCTCGATCCAGCGCCAGGCGGGGTGCTCGGTTTGCGTGAAGCGAATCGCGAAGCGCAGCAGGGCGGGGGCGACGAAAATGCCACCGAATCCCAGCAGGCGGATGGCGAGTACAACGGACTCCGCGGTGGCGGCCGGATCGGGTCCGGGCCGGATCGTGAACATGGCCCAGACCAGGCCGAGGTACACGATGACGAAGAACAGGTAGAGCTGAAAGCTGCCGTGCGCGGGCCCGCGGTGCTCCTGGCGGCGCGCGAGCAGAAGCATGCCCAACGCGGCGTAAAACGCCACCAGCCACCCGACCGAACTAGGCGCAACGCCGTAAGCCAGCGGCAAGGTGCCCGCGGCAAGCGCCACGCACCACAGCACGGCCGCATGCCGCAAGACCGGATGCCAAGTATCCCGGGTGGTCATACGTTGAGCAGGTTAGAGGCCGGCGAATATGAAACAAGCCGGGATCGGCAGGCTATTCCGACAGCGCCACCTGCGCCGCGAAGCGGCAGGCCAGCGCGTATTCGTCCAGGTCGATCCACTCGTGCGGCGTATGCACCTGGCGCTGGCCGGTTCCGTAAGTGACGGTGGGGATGCCGTGCGCGTTCAGCCAGTTCGAATCCATCCCGCCGTTGTTGTCCACGCAGGCCATCTCGATGGAGAGTTCGCGTGCGGCCCGCAAAGCCAACTGCACCGCAGGTTCGCCGTCCGGAAGCTTAAACGATTCGTACGTGGGCGCCGGGCCGAAGGCGACTTCGGCGCACTGTCCGGCTTGGTTGCGCGTCCGGGCCGCCGCGGCTCGAAACGCATCCTGCCAGCGCGCGACGATGCGGTCGCGGAAAGCGCGGTCGTGGCTGCGCGCTTCGGCCAGGATGCTCAAATGCGGCATCACGACGTTGCTGCCCTGCCCGCCGTTCAGGATGCCCAAGTTCGCGCTGCCTTTGCCTTCGGGCTTCGCGATCGCGCCGTGCCAGCCGTCGTCGGCCAGCGCTTGCAGCGCCCGCGCCATCGCCACCGCCGCCGAGACGCCGTCTTCGGGATGCGCGCCGCTGTGCGCTTCGACGCCTTTGATCTCGACGGTGAAGCGCTGCGTCCCGATCACCGCCGTGACCAGTTCCTGGATTCGTCCGCCGTCGGCGTTAAAGCCCAGCGCGGGCAGCGCCGGTCCCAATTTTCCTAAGTCCAATCCGCGCGCGCCGACCAGACCGACTTCTTCCTGAATCAGGAAGACCAGCGTCGTGGGTGCGTGCCGGCCTTTACGTTCGGCCAGCGCCCGCGCCACGGCGAGCACGATGCCGCAGCCGCAACGGTTATCGCCGCCCAGCGCGCGGCCCGGCGCGGCGTTGACCGCCTTGCGGCCTTCGACGCGCGGCTGGCAGCCCACCGCGTTGGGAATCGTATCCATGTGGCAGGTAAAGAGCCGCCGCGCGCCGCGGCCGTGCCCGTCGAGGCGCACGATCAGGTTGCCCGTCTCGCCGCCGTATTCGCTCTGATCCTGCGCCCGGTCGAAGCTTATGGCCGAATCGGGAATACCGGCTTCGCGCAGGAAAGCCACGATGCGCTGCGCGACTTTTCCTTCGCGGCCGGGCGGGCCTTCGATGGGAAGCAGTTCGAGCAACTGGCGTTCGGCGAGTTCGGACATGGATCGTTCCTTCCAGAGCCGCGGGCGGGCTCAGGCCAGCGTTTTCTCAAGAGCCGACGCGACCCGGTCGCATTCGGCGGAGGTGATCGAGAGCGGCGGTTGTAGGCGCAGGACGTTTCCGAATGGGCCGCCCGAACCGACCAGGATGCCCTGCTCGCGCAGCGACGCGCGCAGGCTCTTGGTCTCGGCGGCGGCCGGCTCCTTGGATTTCTTATCCTTCACCAGTTCGAGGCCGATCATCAGGCCCTTGCCGCGCACGTCGCCGATCAGCTTGCTCTTTTCGGCCAGCGGGCGCAGCCGCGACATCAGTTCCTCGCCGCGCGCGGCGGCGTTCTCGACGAGCTTCTCTTCCTGGAGCACTTCGATGTTCGCCACGGCCGCGGCGCAGGAGACGGGGTTTCCGCCGAAGGTGCTGAGGTGGTCGCCGGGCTTCATCGCGTCGCAGACCGGTTCCCGGGCGATGAATGCGCCCAGCGGGAAGCCGTTGGCGATGCCCTTGGCCATGGCCAGGATATCCGGCTCCACGCCGTAGTGTTCGATGGCGAAGAAGCGCCCCGTGCGCCCGAAGCCGGTCTGAACTTCGTCGCAGATGAAGAGTGCACCGTCCTCCTTGAGGATGGAGACGGCTGTCTTAAAGTATCCGTCGGGCGGAACCAGGATGCCGCCCTCGCCCAGCAGCGGTTCGGCCAGGAACGCGGCCACGTCGCCGCCGGTCTGCTGGCGCAGCACGTCTTTCATCGCGTGCGCGCAGGCCAGGTCGCAGGTGCCCGGTTCCAGCTTCAGCGGGCAGCGGTAGCAGTACGGCGTGGGCGCGAAGGCCACGCCCGAGAGGTACGGGCCGGCGCCCTGCTTGCGGCCGCGGTTGCCGGTGACCGAAAGCGTCCCCACCGTGCGCCCATGGAAGCTGTAGCCCAAGGCGACCAGCTCCTTGCGCCCCGTCGCCTGCTTGGCCAAGCGCATTGCGCCTTCGATCGCCTCGGCGCCGGAGTTCCCGAAGAAGCTCTTCTTCAAGCCGCCGGGAGTGATCCCGGCCAGCTTCTCGGCGAGCCGCCCCACCGCGGGCACCTGGTAGACGTACGAGCAGCAGTGGACCAGTTCCTCCATCTGCTTGCGCGCCGCCTCGATGATCTTCGGGTGCCCGTGCCCCGCGTTGACCACCGAGATGCCCGCGAAGCAGTCGAGATACTCTTTGCCGTCGGCCGCCTTCAGCGTGCGCCCCTTGCCGCTCACGATGGCGACCGGTTCGGCCGACAACGCGGCCACCGGCATGAGATATTCGGAGTATTGTTGCGCCGTGTTCATCCTTCCGTCCTTCCTTGCTCAAATCCCAATTCCAAAACCGGCCATCCCCTTGCCTACACCCAGCCCTCATGCGGCGGCACCGCGCCAAACCAGCGCTCGGTAATCACCTTCTTGCGCGTGTAGAAGTGGATCGCGTCGGGCCCGTAAACGTGCGTGTCGCCGAAGAGCGACTTCTTCCAGCCGCCGAAACTGAAGCTCGCCATCGGCGCCGGCACGCCCAGGTTGAGGCCCAACATTCCGCACTGGATGCCCGCGCGGAAGGTGCGCGCCGCCGCGCCCGACTGGGTAAAGATCGAGGCCGAATTGCCGAAGCGGCTGCGGTTGGCGATGTCGATCGCTTCCTCGAGATCCTTCGCGCGCAGGACCGCCACCACCGGGCCGAAAATCTCTTCGGCCACCAGCGGCGATTCGAGGTCCGCGACGTCGAAGACCGTTGCGCCGAGGTAATGCCCGTTGGGCCGCGTGGCGGCCTTTGCACCGCGTCCGTCGAGGAGCAGCTTGGCGCCGGCTTTTTCGCCCGCGGCGATGGCTTGTTCGACTTTCTGCTTATGCGCCGCGCTGTGCAGCGGGCCCATCCCGGCCTGTTCGTCGAAGCCGTCGCCAAGGCGGATCGTGCGCGCGCCGGCCACGAAGCCTTCGATCACGCGGTCCTGTTGCGCCTTGTCGCCGATGGCGACCACGACACTTCCGGCCAGGCAGCGCTGCCCCGCGCAGCCGAAGCAGCTTCCCACCAGCGCCGGCACGCTCTGCTCCAGATTCGCGTCGGGCATGACGAGCAGAAAGTTCTTGCCGCCGCCCAAGGCCTGCACGCGCTGCCCGTTCGCCGCGCACTGGCTGTAAATCTGCTGCGCGACGGGCGTCGAGCCCACGAACGTGACGGCTTTGACGGACGGGTTGGCGAGGAGCCGCTGCGTCACGTCCGCTCCGCCGTGGAGCACATTGACCACGCCCTTGGGCAAGCCGGCTTCGTTGAAGAGCTGCGCCAGTCGCGTTCCCGTCAGCGGGGCCTTCTCGGCGGGCTTGAGGATGTACGTATTCCCACAGGCCACCGCGAGCGGCATCGTCCAGAGCGGGATCATGGCCGGGAAATTGAACGGTGGAATCCCGACGCAGACGCCCAGCGGCTCGCGCACGCAGGAGGCATCCACCAGCGACGCGACGTTGGGCAGCGTCTCGCCCATCAGCAGCGAGGGAATGCCGCAGGCGAACTCGACGACGTCGATGCCGCGGCGCACGTCGCCTTTGGCTTCGCTAAGCAGCTTGCCGTTCTCGCGGACGATCAGGCGCGCCAGTTCGACATAGTTCGCTTCGAGGAGTTCCCTGAAACGAAAGAGCACGCGCGCGCGGTCGGGCGCCGGAGTGCCGGCCCAGCCGCGAAAGGCGCGCTGCGCCGAGGCGCAAGCCGCGGCCACCTGAGCGGGCGTGGCCTCACGGACCGCGGCGACGAGCTCGCCGGGGTCCGCCGGGTTGCGAATCTCGCGGACGATCTCCCCTTCGCCGGGAACGCTCGCGCCGTCGATCCATAGAGCGGCTTCGGCGCTGCGGGGCGGGTGAGCGGTTGCGGTGGTCATGGCGGACGGTCCTTTTCTCAGAAGCTCGGCGGCGTATTGACCGAGACGGATTCGACCTCGCCGCGCCCGATGTTGCGGAAGCGATGCGGCCGGCGGCTGTCGAAGTAATACGCGTCGCCCGGGCCCAGCACGTGGACCTCGTCTTCGACGGTCAATTCCAACTGTCCTTTGAGCACCACGCCGGCCTCCTCGGCCTCGTGGCGGTACAAGTCCGGACCCGTATCCGCGCCGGGTTCGTAGCGCTCCACGAGCAACTGCAACGCGCGACCCGGCCGGTTCGGTGCGACTTCGCGGTACGAGAGTCCCTTGTGTTGGCCGGAGATCTCGACCAGCTCGGCTTTCCGGTACACGATCTTGGCCGGGGTCGGGGCCGCTCCGTCACTGAAAAATTCGCCTAGCGTGGTGCCCAAGCTGTCGAGCAGCGTCTTGAGCTTGCCGACGGAGATCGAGTTGCGTCCGTTTTCGACGGCCGAAATGAAGCTCAGCGCGATGCCCGTATCCCGCGCCAGCGCGCGCAACGAACGCTTGCGGCGTGTGCGCAGATCCCGCAGGCGGCTTCCCAGTTGTTTTTCGAGCATGAACCGCTCCCGAACGGTGTTCGATATATAAGTACACCGGGATGGACGGAGCGCAAGCCGGAATGTTCGATATTTCGCCCGGCGCTAAGCTCGTCAGCGGCCGGCCAGGATCGCCGCGCGGTATTCCTGGGGCGAAAGCCCCTCTTCCTGCCGGAAGAGCCGCGCGAAGTAGCGCGGATCGTCGAAGCCGCAGGCGCGCGAGACGGCGGCGATGGGTTGCTGCGGGTCGAGCAAGAGCCGCCGCGCGAGCGTCAGGCGCCGCCGGCGGATCACGTCCAGCGGACCGCGCCCGGTTACCTCGCGGCAAAGCCGGCGAAAGTGCGGTTCGCTCAAGCCGGCCGCCGCGGCCAGATCGCCCGCCGCGAGTTGCGGATCGCCGAGGCGCTTATCGAGCACATCCAGCGCGCGGCGGACGCGCCATTCGTTGACGCTGGAGCCCAGCGCTTCCGGGTCGGCGCCTTCGCGGGAGCCGGCCGGGCGCAGGGGGCCGTCGCACAACAGCGCCATGAGATTGAGAAACGCGCCGCGCCAGCGCAGGCGGCACCACGGCGAACCGGGTTTGACCGCGCGGGCGATATCGAGCATGAACTTTCCGGCAGGCGTGCCGAGGCCCAGATGCAGCGGGTTCGGGAAAGGCCGCGCGCCGGCCAGCCGCACGTCGCCCAGCGGTTGGCGCTGCTCGGTGTCGAAGTCGAAATGTATGAAGCAGTGCCACGTGCCGTAGGGCCCCCACTGGAAGGCGTGGCGGTGCTTGGGCCGCAGGAGGTACAAGTCGCCGGGCACCAGCCCCCGGCGTCCCGCGTCGTCCTCGTACCACCCGCCGTGGCTGGTGATCAGGACGAACTCGTGATCGGGTAGTTCGCGCGGTCCGACCGTGCCGCGCGCGAAGCCGGGGTGGTGTTCCCAGCGCCGGATGTGCGGGCGCAGCGCGTAGGGATCCAGCAGGGTCTCGTCGGCCATGGGCAATCCGTGGGCTATGCGGCGGTTGCCGCGCATGCTAATCTCGAACTCGCGATGGAAGCAAGCACCCCGGAGCCCCGCGTGGCCAAGCTAGGCGATCTATCCCTGCACGACTTTCTCGCACGGCTCTCGGCGCGCGAGCCGGCGCCGGGCGGCGGCGCGGCGGCCGCATTGGCCGGCGCGACGGGCGCGGCGTTGGGCGCCATGTGCGCCGCCTACACATCGGGCGAGAAGTTCCAGGCGGTGGAAGCTCAGGCCCGGGTCCTGGAAGCGCGCTTCGCCGAATTGCGCGATCGCGTCATGGCGCTGCTCGAACGCGATGCCCAGGCGTACGCCGGGTGGGCGGCCGCGCGGCAATGGCCCAAGGCTTCCGAGCCTGAAAAGAAGGCGCGCCGCGCCGCGCTGGCGCGCGCGAAGGAGGAATCTACCGCGGTTCCGGAGGCGCTGCTGGCCGCCGCCGAGGACGGTTTGAACGCCCTCGCCGAATTGGGGCCGCTGTGCAATCCCAGCCTGCTGGCCGACGTACCGGTCGCCGCACAGCTATTCGAAGCCGCCGCCCGCGGCGCTTGCACTCAGGTGCTGGGCAATCTGGGCCAGCCGCAGCCCAGCTCGCCCGAAGCCGCCCGGGGGGCGGCCGCCTTCGAACGATTGGCGCGCTGCATCGCCTTGCGCGGAGATGTCGAGGCGGCGGTGATGAAGAGTTGGGGCTGGGCGGACGATACCGGATCATGAACGATCGCCTGCGGACCGCCGGCCTGGTGCTGGCCTTGGCGGCATGCGCCCTGGCCGGGTGCAGCCGCAAGCCGTCCAAAGAGCCCAAAGTCTGGGCCGACCGCATGGACGCCGAGGCCAACGAACGGCGCCTGTTGATGGCTCAGATCGTGGACGATCCGCACGACCTGCAGGCTGCCGCCGCCCTGGAAGGCAAGGCCTACAAGCACCTTCTGAAGCTCTGCGCCGCGAACCCCGACGAAACGAAGCTCGACGACAAGAAAAACGAGCAAGCCACCTTCGAGAACCTGCTCAAGCATCCGCACCTCTTTCGCGGCGAACTGGCCGGCGTCAAGAACGCGGTGGTGATGGAGGTCGAACAGGCCAAGCTGCCGGCCGAGTACGGGCTGCCGGGCTACACGGTGCTGCCGGCGATCCTGGTCGCCGGGAGCCCGCCGTACGTCCAGGTCTACGAACTGCGCATTCTGTGCCCGCCCGGTTCCACGCTCTACGCGCAGCTTAAGAAGGGGATCGAGGAAGACAAGAATCCCGTGATGCGCGTGACGGGGTACTTCATGAAGAACCACGTCAAGCGCACCAACCGCGCGAACGAACCGCCCTGGCAGCGCCCGCTGCTGGTCTGCCCCGAGCCCACCTTCCGGCGCGTGAACCCCACCTATCCGGCTATGTCGGAGTTGCAGCACAGCGACGCCTGGGACTTGCTGCCCTCGGTGCGCGTCGATGCGCCCCGCAGCGAAGAACGGATGGTCGTGGAACTCGTCGGGCGCTCGTCCGGCAGCCGCGCTCAGGATGCCCGTGAGTTCGCGCGCGTGGACGGGCAGCTGGCGGCGCTGGACGACAAGGCCTTCGTGGCCCAGCGCGTGCAGGCTTTCCGAGCGCGGCTGCCGCAGGATCATCTCCTGTCGGCGGTGGTGCTCCGTTCGTCCGCTGCGACGGCCGGGAGCATCTCATCTATGGTCGAAGCGCTGGCCGCGGCCGGCATCAAGAAGATTTACGTGAAGGACGAAGCCGAGATGCTGGCGGTGGCCGACCGCGACCTGAAGAAGCGCTAAGAGCCGCTAAGTCTTCGCGGGAACGCTCACCCGTTCGTTGTCGATCAGCCGAACGCTCCCGAACTTGACCGCCAGCGCGAGCAGCACTTCGCCTTCGATCTTCTGCAAGTCGGCGAAATTGAGCGCATCGACGACGGCGACGTAGTCGATCTCGCCGCTGGTGTGCGCTTCGAGCCGTTCGGCCATCTCGCCGGCGAGCTTAAGGCCCTCGCGTTCGCCGGCCGCGATCTTGGCCTTCGCTTCGCCCAGCACCTTGCTCAGCCAGACCGCTTCCTGGCGGTGCTGCGGCGTCAGCCGGACGTTGCGGCTGCTGCACGCCAGGCCGTCCGCTTCGCGCACGATCGGGCAGGGGACGATGGCGCAGCCGAGGTTCAGGTCGCGCGCCACCACTTCGATGATGCGCAACTGCTGGTAATCCTTCTGCCCGAAGTACGCGCGGTCGGGGCGGACGATGCTGAGCAGCTTCGTGACGACCGTGCAGACTCCGCGGAAATGCCCGGGGCGCGAAAGACCGCACAGCGCGTCGGCCAGTTCGCCCACTTCCACCCACGTGCGCGCTTCCGGATCGTACATCGCCGAGTCGTCGGGCGCGTAGATCGCGTCGGCGCCGGCTTTCTCCAGCAGCGCGCGGTCCGCATCGAAGGTGCGCGGGTACTTCTTCAGGTCGTCGGGGTTATCGAACTGGGTCGGGTTCACGTAGACGCTCACGACCACCTTGGCATTCTCGGCGCGGGCGCGTTCGACGAGCGTGACGTGGCCCTTGTGCAAAGCGCCCATCGTCGGGACGAAGCCGATGGTGTGTCCGTCGCGCTGCGCGGTTTTCGACCACGCGAGCATCGCGGCGGGGGTGCGGAGAATGTCGGGTGCGGGCATGGTTACCTCGTAGGTTGGAGCAACACGAACACGTCGGCGCCGGCTGCGAGGAAGAATGACGCGGATCGCCGCGCGGTGCAAGTTCAGTGCGGCGACTTATTCGAGACCGGGTCGATTGCGCGTTACCTTTAATGGAATTCATGGGTAAGTAGTGAAAGAGGTGGCCCATGGCATCACCCGCCAACCCGACGGATCCTCGCAAAGATGACAATGGTTTCGGACTGGAGCACCTGGATCTGCAAGTGCTGACTGTTGCTCCTGAAGCGCTTGCTCTCATCTCCGTGGAAACTTGCCGCGAACTGGACGTAGTACCCGTTGAGTTGTTTGACCAAGTGTTGACGTTGGCGATTCCGAATCTGGAAGTGTTGATGCAACTTAGGCCGGAGCACTTTACCTTTTCTGTTCAGATTGAGCCCGTTCGGGCGTCCCGTGAGTCCATTCGCTTAACCATCGAGCGCCTCTATGGACACCCCTAACCACACGCGTCCGCACTGCAATGCACCAGTGCATTTTTGGGTGCACTTTTCAACCGTAATTCGGGCCTGCTGCGGCTCTCCCGAAATTCAAATAAGGTTGCCGCAACTCCGCTCCAATCGTATAGTTGCCAGTCGTTGGATGAGCCGTGACGCAGGTTACCGCGCGACGTGCTGAACGTGGCGCGCCGAGCGTTTAAGCGGTTTTGTAAACGTGCGTTACGCACGGGGGGACGCCAGACCACATGAGCGATCAACGGCGTTTCATCGGCGAGATACTGATGGACATGGGCTGCGTCTCGCAGGAAGACATCGACCGCGCCCTCGAAATGCAGATGAACGGCGACGCGCGCAAGATCGGCGAGATCTTCGTCGCCGAGGAACTCTGTTCCGTTTCGGACATCACCGCCGCGCTGGCCGAGCAGTTCGGGATGGAGATGGTCGACCTCGCCGGGTTGGAGATTCCCGAAAACGTTACGGCGATGGTGCCCGAGCAGGTCTGCCGCGACAACCACGTGATGCCCATCGATATGTTCGATGGCGTTCTGACGCTGGCGATCTCCGATCCGCTGGACCTCCAAAGCCTCGACAACATCCGCTTCATGATCAACTGCCAGGTCGAGCCCGTGCTGTCGCCGCGCGACGCCATCGATACCGCCATTGACACCTACTACACCGACCGTTCCAACAAGCTCCGCGCCGAAATCGACGACCTTTCGCAGTCGCTCTCGCAGGGCGACATCGAGGTGATCGATACCGAGGCCAAGCGCGAGGAAGCCGAGCGCTGGGACGCCGAAGACGACGACGCTCCGATCATCCGCCTCGTGCATCTGCTGATCCAGGAAGCGGTGAAGAACCGGGCCAGCGACATTCACATCGAACCGATGCTCGACCGCCTGCGCGTGCGCTACCGCATCGACGGCGTCTGCTACGAAGTCGACGCGCCGCAGAAGCGCCTGCAAGGCGCGGTGATCAGCCGCATCAAAATCATGGCCGACCTGCACGTCGAAGAGAAGCGCCGGCCGCAGGACGGCAAGATCCCGCTTAAGATGCTCGGCCGCGACCTCGACTTGCGCATTTCGTCGCTGCCCGCTTCGCACGGCGAGTCGGTGGTGATGCGTATTCTGGACAAGAAGTCGATCAGCTTCGGTCTCGAAGAATTGGGCTTTTACGAAAGCGACATGAAGATTTTCCGCGGCCTGATTCGCAAGCCCAACGGGATCATGCTCATCACCGGCCCGACCGGTTCCGGTAAAACCACTACGCTCTATTCGGCGCTCAACGAACTGAACACCGCCGACCGCAAGATCATCACCGTCGAAAACCCGGTGGAATACACCATCGGCGGGATCAACCAGTGCCAGGTCAACGCCGACGCGGGCATGACCTTCCAGAAGGCGCTGCGCGCGATGCTGCGCCAGGCGCCGAACGTGATTCTGGTCGGTGAAATCCGCGACAGCGAAACCGCCGAAATTGCCGTTCAGGCCGCGCTGACCGGGCACTTGGTATTCAGCACGCTGCACACCAACGACGCGCCCAGCTCCCTTTCGCGCCTGATCGACATGGGCATGGCGCCCTTCCTCGTGGCCAGTTCGATTCAGGCCGTGCAGGCGCAGCGCCTGATCCGAATGATCTGTCCGAACTGCAAGCAGCCGACCGAAGAAGACCCGCAGCGCCTGCGTTCGGTGGGCCTGCGTGACGAACAGTTCCAGGGCAAGCAGCTTTACCGCGGCGCCGGCTGCCAGAACTGCAACGGCGTCGGCTTCCGCGGACGCAAAGGCATCTACGAAATCATGGTGATGAACGGACGCCTCCGCGACATGTGCTTCAACAAAGCGACCACCGACGCGATCCGCGAACAGGCCTGCCGCGACGGCATGCATACCCTGCTCGACGACGGCTTGCGCAAGGTCTTGGACGGCTGGACGACGCTCGACGAGGTGATGGGCGAAGCCAAGCAGTACACGTAACGCCGCAACCGGACAACGAGCACGACCTCACGGGGAACCGAAATGGGCATGCAACCGCAACAACCCGGCCAGAGTCCCGCGCAGCGCAGCGCGCCGGGCGCCACGCCTTCGGCCTCGGGGTCCGCGCGGCACGCTGCGCCCATGGCGGGCGAATCCGGTGGAGCGGTCCAAACCGGAGCGGCCACCGGCGGAGCCAAGGCCGATATCGCCCGGCTGCTCGAAGCGATGCTCAAGTACGACGCGTCGGACTTGCATCTGGCGGTGGGGCGCCCGCCGGCGGTACGCGTGCGCGGCGAACTGCACAATCTGGGCAACAACCCGCTCGTGCCCGACGACACGCTTAAGCTGATGAAGTCGATCACCAGCGACCGCCATCAGCAGGAACTGGCCGAACGCGGCGGCGCCGACTTCGGCTTCGCCTACGCCGATAAGGCCCGCTTCCGCGTCTCCGTCTTCAAGCAGAAGGGCGTCGTCGGCGTGGTGCTGCGCATGATTCCCAACCGGCTGCGCAGCTTCGACGAGATCGGGCTGCCCGCCACGGTCAAAGACCTCTGCCTGCGTCCGCGCGGTCTGGTGCTGGTCACCGGACCGACCGGCAGCGGCAAGACCTCCACGCTTGCGACGATGATCGACTTCATCAATACCGAGCGCAGCGACCACATCATCACGATCGAGGATCCCATCGAGTATTACCACCAGCACAAGAAGTGCGTGGTGACCCAGCGCGAACTGCACGCCGACGTGCCGGACTTCCCCGAAGCGCTGCGCCGCGCGCTGCGCCAGGACCCCGACGTCATCCTCGTCGGCGAAATGCGCGACCTGGAGACCATCTCCACCGCGATTACCGCGGCCGAAACCGGGCACTTGGTCTTCGGTACGCTGCATACCACCGGCGCGGCCGAGACCGTCGACCGTATCGTCGACGCCTTCCCGACCAACCAGCAGGCGCAGATCCGCACCCAGTTGGCGGCTTCGCTGAAAGCCGTGGTTTCGCAGTCCCTGCTGCCCACCGCGGATAACAAAGGACGCGTCGCCGCCTTCGAAATGATGTTCGTCAACGATGCGATGGAGTCCCTGATCCGTAAGGGCGAGACCTACAAAATCAACTCCCACATCCAGACGGGCGCCAAGGACGGCAATATCCTGCTCGACGACTTCCTGTTCAACCTCTGGACCCGGCAGCGCATCACGTACAACGAGATGGTGCGCAAGTGCGCCGACCCGATCGCAGTCGAAAACAAGGTTCGCGAATACACCGAAGCGATGAAGCGGCGCAAGTAAGCGGCTCTGACATAGAAGCGAGGTTTCGCAGTGGCCACATTCGAGGAAGAACCCATGTCGCTGGCGGTGGGCGGCGGAGACGATGGCTACGAAGAGCGCCGTCCGATCGGGCAGATCCTGATCGAAATGGGCGTGTTGGACGAGCAGCAACTCGAACAGGGACTGGCCGCGCAAAACGAAAAAGGCGGCGTGCTCGGACAGATCCTCGTCGAGTTGGGATTCATCTCCAAGGAGGACGTGCTCCAGGCACTGGCCGTGCAGCACCAGATGCCGGTGGTGAACCTGAGCGAGCTGGAGATCCCCACAGAAGTCGTGAAGATGGTCTCCGTCGATATGGCGCAGATGTACCAGATCGTGCCGATCGATTTCGCCGACGGCGTGTTGACCGTGGCCATGGCCGATCCGCGCAACGTCAACGCGCTGGACGACCTGCGCTTCATCCTCAATTGCGGTGTGCAGGGCGCCGTCGCTTCGGAAGATCAGATCACCTCGACCATCGAGCGGCTTTTCGGATCCGACCGCGACCAGATCAAGGAACTGATGGAAGGCCTGAAGGCCGAGGACCTCGACCTGCCCCTCGATACGGGCAAGATGGACGGCAAGCGTATCGAAGACATGGTCAACGCGCCGCCGGTCGTGCGCTTCTTGAATCTCGTGCTCCTGACCGCCATCAAAGACCAGGCCTCGGACGTTCACTTCGAACCGTTCGAGAACGAATTCCGCATCCGTTACCGCATTGACGGCACGCTGCTTGAAATCACGCCGCCGCCCAAGCAACTCGCCTTGGCCATCGTCAGCCGTATTAAGGTCATGTCGAACATGGACATTGCCGAGCGGCGCGTACCGCAGGACAACCGCATCGAGCTGGTGGTCGGCGGCAATCCCATCGACTTGCGCGTCTCGACGCTGCCCACCGTGTTCGGCGAATCGGTCGTGATGCGCGTACTCGACCGCAGCGTCGTCAGTCTGGACCTCGAACGCTTGGGCATGCGCGACGAGGAAATGGAGTTTTTCCGCGGCTGCGTCGAACAGCCCAACGGCATCGTGCTCGTCACCGGCCCCACCGGCTCCGGCAAGACCACGACCCTGTATTCGCTCCTGAACGAAGCCAACACGCCCGAAGTGAAGATCATCACGACCGAGGACCCCGTCGAGTACGACTTGGACGGCATCATCCAGGTGCCCATCGACGAGTCCATCGGCGTGACCTATTCGGCCTGTTTGCGCTCGATCCTGCGCCAAGACCCGGACAAGATCCTGGTCGGCGAAATCCGCGACTTGGAAACCGCCGAAATCGCCATCGAAGCCTCGCTGACCGGGCACTTGGTCTTCAGCACGCTGCACACCAACGACGCGCCCAGCACCATTACACGTCTGCTCGACATGGGCATCGAAGCGTTCTTGGCCGCGGCCACGCTCTACGCCGTCGTGGCCCAGCGCCTCGTCCGCTGCGTTTGTTCCAAGTGCAAAGATACGTACATGCCCAGCGAGGAGCAGCTCCTTCAGGTCAACCTCCGTGCCGAGGATCTGGAAGGCCGGAACTTCTACTACGGGCGGCGCTGCGAGAACTGCAACAAGACCGGCTACCGCGGCCGTAACGCGATCTTCGAGATCATGCCCATCGACAGCAAGATGCGCGAACTGATCTTGCAGAAGAAGTCCACCGAAGTGATCCGCGCCGAAGCCCAGGCCGCCGGCATGCGCACCTTGCGCGAATCCGGCATCCTCAAAATTTTCGACGGCATCACGACCATCGAAGAGGTCATTCGCGAGACCCTGGCGTTCGAGTAAGCGGGCGGCTAACCTGTTGGTCCGAAAAGAGTTGAATTGGGGTTTCGGAAACGGCGCCGCTTTTCCGATCCCAAGAAGCGGTGAAGAACCCAAGGCGCCTTGGCGTCCTGTTGGCGATTTCCAGCCTTCAAGGAGCGGCAACCATGCGGATCGTTCGCGAAGTCGGAATCCGCATCGCGTGCGCGGCGGCGCTGGCGGCCGTTTGCCCTGTATTCGCTCAGGTGAATCAGCAACAGGTCCTCGAACTGCACAACGAAGTCGTCTGCCGCGTCAATACCGAGGTCATTTCCAAGCGCGATATCGAGAGCCGCATGGGCCGCGCGTACTACGAACTGTACGCCATGCGCGCGCGGATGCAGGAATTGGGCAAGTGGACCGAGCAGGCGCAGAAAGAGTGGGACGCCGAGTACTTCCGCTACTTTCGCGACCACCTGCGCGATGCGATCAAGGAGCAGTTGATGCTCCAGGAGGCGCAGCGCCTGGCCAAAGACGAAAAGCTGGATGTGGACAAGACCAAGCTCATCAAGCGCCGCGATCAATGGGCGGAAAAGCTGGCCAAGGACGGCGTCCTGGGGCAGCCCGGTTACACGCTTAACGACATCGAAAAGCAGGTCCGCGAACAGATGCTGATCGACAACTTTCGCGGTACGCTGATGAACATGCTCGACCTGCCCAGCCGTCCGCAGGTGGAAGCGCATTACCGTAAAAATATCGAGCAGTACCAGCGCAAACCCGGCGTCAAAATCTGCCGGCTCCAGATCGCGCGAATCGTCGAGACCAGCTTGGGCACCAAGTCGGTCCGCGAAAACGCCTCGAAACTGGCCGAAGACCTGTACATCCGGCTCACGAAGGAGGGAGAAGACTTCCGGGATATGGTCATGGACTTTTCCGACGACGAGGCGGCCATCAAAAAGCGCGGCGGACTGATCCTGGGCCCCGACGGGGACGAGTTCATCGACCCGGAAGCGAATCCCTCGATCGCGCGCATGCTGCGCGGCATGGACACCAAATTCCCGAAGAACATTTCTCCGGTCTTCGATCTCGACGGCCGTTACTGGGCCATCATCCAACTGGTGGAACGCCGCCCGGCCGGGCCTCAACCGTTGGACGACAAGCTGTACCAGAAGATCTACGATTCGCTTGCCGAGCAGCGTAACAAGTCCTCGGAAGACGAGTGGTTCCGCAAGACCATTCAGAAAAGCCTGATCCTGCGCATCGAACAGGGCAAGGAGACGAATATCCCGCTGCCCTTCTTCTTCCCGGAAGACGAGCAGGCGGCGCCCGCGAAGGATGCACCCAAGCCGGAAAAGGCCGCGCCCGATGCCACAAAGACCGATGCTGCAAAGACCGATGACCGCAAACGCTGAATCGCGCGCGCTCAGCCTCGCCTTGCTCGCCGCCTGGGCGCTCTGGTTGGCCGTCCTGATCGTGTTGGGCCTGCACGCCTGGGGCCGGCCGCGCTCGGCCGACGCGCCGGTCGTGCCCCTCGAACCGCCGCCCGAAACGAATCGGCCGTGAGCGCCACTCCCGAGCCGCCCCTGGCGCAGGCGCTGCTTGCGCGCTTGCGCTTCGAGCGTGCCATGGGTCTCGAATGCCTCCCGGCCGCCCCGCTGGCGCCCTCGAGTGCCCTTCCGGTTCAAGAGCCCGCCGCCGCGCCGCCCGTCCGTACGACTCCGGCTGCGCATGCCGTACAAGCCGCGCCGTCGCGCGCACCCGATTCGCCTGCACCCGCGGTCCTGGATGCCGCCGAGCGAGCTAGGCGCTGGGCCGCGCTGGAAGCCCGCGCGCTGGGCTGCGTCCAATGTGCGCTCCATCAGACGCGCACGAACGTCGTCTTCGGCGAAGGCAACCGGGAAGCGAGGCTGGTTTTTGTCGGCGAAGGCCCAGGCGCCGACGAGGACGCCAGCGGGCGGCCCTTCGTGGGCAAGGCCGGCCAATTGCTCGATAAGATCATCGGCGCGATGGGCATGCCGCGCGAAGCGGTCTACATCTGCAACGTGCTGAAGTGCCGCCCGCCGGGAAATCGTACGCCCAATCCGCAGGAAATAGGCGCGTGCAGCCCGTTTCTGGAGGAGCAGCTCGAACTGCTGAGCCCTAAGGTCATCGTGACGCTGGGCTCGCCTGCCACGCAAACGCTCCTCAAGACCACCGACGGCATCACGCGCTTGCGCGGCCACTGGCGGCTGTATAAGGGCATTCGGGTCATGCCCACCTACCACCCGGCATTCGTATTGCGGCAATACACCAAGGAAACGCGCCAAGCCGTCTGGGAAGATATGCAGCAGGTCATCAAATTCTTGAGCGAAGGCTAGCGAAAAATCAGTCGAAGGATCGTATCTTTCACGCCGGTTGCCGGGAGGTGTTCCGGCAGTTCCGCGTTCCTCACCGTGGTCATGAATAGCGGCCCCTCGTCGGGCGATTCCGGCAGGCGGCCGTGGCTGCCCTTAATCAGCTTCGCGTCGAAAGATATGTAATTCACGATCGATCCGACGTTGAAATGCATCGCGCGAAGGCCCAGTTTTAATAGAATGCGCGCCATCTTCAGCGGCACCTTGGGATCGAGAAAGAGCTCCAGCGGGTCGTAGCCCGGCTTCTGGTGGATATCCACTTCCCGCGCGAAGGGCGGGGCGAGCGCGTCGTCCTCCCAGTAGTAGTAAGTGAACCAGCGATCCGGCGCGCTGATCGCCACCAGTTCGCCGCTGCGCGGATGGTCGAGTCCAAATTCCCGCTTCCCGGCTTCGTCGAGCACCCGGTCAATGCCGTCGGTCTTTTCGAGCAGCGCTTTTACGGCCGAAATATCGGCGGGATCCCGGACGTAAATATGAGCCACCTGGTGGTCCGCGGCGGCAAAGGCCCGGCAGGCTCCGCAATCCAGAAGCTCCCAGTCCATCTGTTTCTGCACCGCCACGTAGCCCGCGCGGCGCAGCACGCGGTTCACGTCCACCCCATCGCGAACCGGAGCGATCCCGTATTCGCTCAGCACCGCAACGTCGATATTCTCGAAGCGTGCGTCGGCCACGATCCGGCCGACCACCGCGTCGATCGCTTCCAGATCGTCTCCCAGCGCCGGATCGTTCGGGCCGAGGCGCTGCAGGTTGTAGTCCAGATGGGGCAGGTACACGAGCGTCAGCGCGGGATGAAATTTGCGCCGCACGTGGTACGAACAGCGCTCGATCCACTCGCTGCTGCCGATGCCCGCTCGAGGGCCCCAGAAATCGAAGAGCGGAAATGCGCCCAATTCCCGGTCCAGTTCGGGGGCCAATTCGGGCGGCTTGGTGTACAGCAGCGAGACCACCTTCTCGCCGCCCTCGTATGGGCGCATGGTTACGGCCACGTCGTTGGCGGAATACATATTGTACCACCAGCAAATCTGCGCGCTGGTGAACGCGCGGTCGCGCGCGCGCGCGGCATCCCAAATCTTTTCGCCGCCGACCAGATAATTCGACTGCTTCCAGAAATGGATTTCGGCCAGCTCGCGGAAATACCAGCCGTTCGCCACGATCCCGTGGTCGCGCGGCAGCAGGCCCGTCAGGAACGTGGCTTGAGCCGAGCACGTCACCGCCGGCAGCACAGTGCCCAGGGTCGCGCTCGATCCGGTCTTTGCCATCTCCGCCAGGTGCGGCGCGCGCCCTGGAAACTTCGCCAGCAGCGCGCGGGTCAGGCCCACCACGTTCAGTAAAATCAGAGGCTTCATGGCGCGCGCTCCAGTTCGGACCGCGCCCAGCGCAGTTCTTGAACCATCCCCGCCTGCACGTCCACCGCGCCCGAGCCGACGATCCGCTGCGCCGAGGCGTTCCCGCGCGCGGCCAGCCCGGTCAGGACGCCCCAGGTGTACGTCTCGGCGATGAAATTGTCGGTCAGTCCTTCGCGCGCCGCATACCGCGCCGCCGGCCCAACGCTGTCGCGCGTGCTCGACAACGGGCCGTCGAAATCCGCGAAGAGCGGCACATGGAAATGGCAGCGTACTTCTTCGAGGTCCAGCCACGTCGTGCTCCGCCCGCGCAGCCGGTCGAGGTCCTTCAGCTCCGGCAAATCGGCGAAGCGTTGCAGCGCGCCGGTCTTCGTACGCGCCACCACTTGATGTAAATACCGCGGCTCGTCCAGCTCCAGCAGCGCGCGAAACGCTTCAGGATGATCCGCCGGCCGCGCCAGCTTCAGCGCCGCCGAGAGATGCAGGCCGCTCAGCACGATGCCTTCCGCCCGCAGACGCTTCAGATCCTCGAGCGGATCCTCGAATTCCACCGCTTGGTGGCACAGATCCAGGTTCACCGTCACGAAGCGCCGCGTAAGCTCTTCGGCGCGTTCCGAGGAGATCCCCATATCTTGCGCGAGTCGCACCATCGCGTGATAGAGAATGAAATCCTTGAAGTAGTCGACGAACTCGTCGACCGTTTCGCCCGTCGTGTACGGCTCCGGCTCCAGCCCTAGCCGGATCGTCTTTCCGGTGAGTTCCTCCAGCCGCGCGAGTTCGCGGACGCACGCCGTCAGCACGTGCGCGCAGTACGCCTTCGTGTCCGCGTCGTCGGCGATGCCCTTGAAGACGCCCGACGGCACGCTCACCGCCGCATCGTTGCGTTCGTCCAGCAGATGCGCCAGCACCTTGGCGATCTTCAGCGAGTACAGCGCGCGCCGCGGGTCGGTCCAGGACGGCTCGTAAACCTGTTCTTTCACGCGCGGCGCGTGGAAATTCTGGATCGGGAAGCCGTTGATCGAAACCACTTGAAGGTTAAGCTCGCGCAGCGTCGCGATCAACTTCGCGCACGCCGGCGCGGGCTTCGCCGCCAGATCTTCCGCACGTATCTGCGGCGGGGGCTGCTCAGGATCGAGGCCCAGCAACTCATCCGCCTGGCGCATGCCCAGGCGCAGATTCACGGCCGCTCGTTCCGCCCCGAATGCCGCACGCGAGACCGGCGCGACCTGCGTGCGCAGCATCGCGTCCAGTTCCGCCGCCGATTCGGCCGGATGGACGTTCGTCGAATAGGACAGGGTCACCGGACGGCCCTGCGCCTGTAAGTCGAGCATGCGCGTTGCGCTCCGCGGATCTACGGGCCGCTAGACTGTAACCGAACCTGCGGGCCGCGCGCAAAGTCACGCCGGCGCGCCGGGCTCCGCCCAGCGAATCAGTCCGTGCTCCGCCATGAACTTGAAATGCAGCAGCAGCCGCGTGGCGCCATCGGCGCCCGATTCGAAATTCGCGCGCCGCACCACTTCGGCAAACGTCCGCTTCCCGTCGCACCAGAACAGCGCGCTGTGCAGATGGCTGTCCCAGACCGGGGACGGCACGCTCGAACGCGCCGGCCGCGGCACGCTGTCGTACGTCGGCGTGCCGATGAACGTACGCACCGGCCGCAGCCCCGCGAACTCCTTGAGCCGCTCGTCCGCCTCCTGCGCGGCGGGCGCGCAGCCGGCCAGTTCCTGCAAGCGGCGCTTCTGCAATTCCACCAGCCGCCGCGTGTGCCGGTTCAGCTTGAGCAGTTCCTTGTGTCCGGCGGCGCGTTCTTCGCGCAGCATGAAGCGTTTGGCCGAGAGGACGGCGGCGTCCGCGACATCGCGCAGGTACAGCAGGTGGTCGAAGGCATGCGCGAGCAGCGCCGCGCGCTCGGCCTCGGCGCCCAGCGCGAGCAGTTCCACGGCGTAGCGCCCCGCGCAGTCTTCGATTTTCCGCCCGTACCGCCGCACCGTCTCCCGAGCGAGGTATTGCGCTTCCGGGGACGTGCACGTGGCCAGCGTGTGCAGGTACGTCGCCGAGACCGTCGCGATGGCGTGCAGCGTCCGCGGGCGCAGCGTCTCCGGCACGTCCTTGCTGGTGTGCCAATAGCGGTCGGTGCTGAGCATGTACGCGCAGTCCGAACCCAGCGCCGGATCGGCGTAGACGTTATCGGTCAGCGCCCACGGTTTGTCCCGCGTGATCCGCGCGTACGGCATCTGCTTCAGCAGCCACGTTTCGATCAGCAGATCCAGAAGCGTATCGGCGATCGAGGGCCGGCTGTCCGGGCAGCGATGCACGCGAAAATGAGCGTCGACGTCTTCCTGATGCCGCCCGCAGGTATCCCAGTTCACGCCGGCCAGCATGCGCCGCATGATCCCCGGATTCGTCGCCGCGAAGCCGATCGTCCCATAGCACTCGTTGACCAGCAGCCCGCGCACCGCGCGGCGCAGCGGCGGCAGCGCGCCCGAATCGCAGCCTTCCTTCAGCACCCGCAGGCTTTCCAGGATCACCGCGCAGCCGCTGGCGTTGTCGTTCGCACCCTGCTCCATCGCATGACCGATGGCGTAAACTTCTTCCTGCAGCGGCGCATCGAGATACCCGCAGACGATCGGCATCTCGGTCTCGAAGTAGCGGCTCTCGACCACGATCTTCAGTTCGACCGGCCCGCGCTCCAGGCGCACGTCCAGTTCGACGCCCGCTTGCGGCGGGATCGCCATGCCCACCAGCGGCGCGTCGCCGGCGTGGAATGCCCAGCCGCCCGGATCGTCCGACCACGCGTTGAACCAGAATGTAGCGTCAGGGATATGATGCGCCGTGCGGCACCAGCTCGAGACCACCGCCGCCGCGCCCGCTTCGGCCAGTTTCCGCTTGAAGGCCTTTGGATGCGCCGGCGTATACACGATCTTGCCGCGAATCTCGCCGCGCTTGGCATCCAGGTCCTTCTCGTCGGCGATGCGCACCACCGGCGCAATCAATCCGCCCGGCGGGGTGGGGCCGGACCACATGATCACGCTCGTCGGGCGCTGGGCGTAATCGCCCAGCACCGTGCCGCGGTCCTCGAACGGCGTGTGAATCTCCAGCCGCGCAGCCGAACAGTCCCAGCCCAGCGGCATGCGCCAATCGCCGTACAGCGTCTTCCCGTCGGCGGGAAGGTTGAATGTCCGCGCCTTGATGCCCCAATCGCGCAGCCGCGTGCTCACGTTGCGAGCCGTTTTCTGGAACTGCGGAAACGTAAAAAACCGGTCCGACGACCAAATCAGTTCCACGAGATCCAGCAGCCCGTTCTCGGAAATGCGTTCGGCGATAAGCGGCAGGCGAGCGTTCAAGTCGAGCGTCATGCGCAGACTCCGTGAAATGGCGTAATGCTGCAGAAGGGTTCTAGGTAATGCGCACGGAACCGTCAAGCAGGCGCGCCGGAAGCGGTGGATAATCGGGTGCGACCTACTAAAAGGAATCCAGCGCCGCCCGGAAGCCGGCGCCTTCGAGCCCCGATCCGTGCCACGCGAATCCCAATCCTTCTGTGCCGTCTCGATACCCCTGCCGGAGGGCGGCATCTTCGCGCAGCCGCCCGAAGCATGGGCGCAAGCATGGTCCGCCCGGCCCGGGTTTTTCTGGTTCGACGACGCCTCGGATTCCGCAGGCGAGCGCTGGAGCTTTCTGGGTTGCGATCCCGACGCCGAAGTCCGTGCCGTGGCCGGCGGCGGTATGCGGGCGCTGGCCGAGGCCTGGCGCGACGCCGCGCCGTCCGGCGTTCCGCCCCTCGAGGGCGCGCCTCCTTTCCGAGGCGGCTGGGTGGCCGTCCTCGCGTACGATCTGGGCCGCGAGATCGAACGCCTGCCCGAACGCGCGCGCGACGATCTCGATTATCCCGCGCTGTACCTGGCGCGGCACGACGTCTGCCTCGCCTATCGCCACGCCACGCGGCGCTGGTGGGCCGCCTGCCTCGTTCCGGTGGCCGTGCCGCCCGCCGAACGCCCCGCCGCCGCGCGGGACTTGGCCCAGCGCCGCTTGGCCTCGCGTCCGAATCCGGCGCCGCTTGCGCCTTGCGCTCCGCCCGCTGCGCGGGTGCTGCGGGCGAACGTCACCCGCGCGGCCTTCGTCTCGGCCGTGGCGCGCGCGCTGGAGTACATCGGCGCGGGCGATTGCTATCAGGTCAACCTCGCGCATCGCCTGGAATGCGCGTGGCCCGATGGCGGCTGGGCGCTCTACCGCCGCCTGCGCGCCGAAAGCCCCGCGCCTTACGGCGCGGCGGTCCGAATTTCGGACGGCGCGTGGGTTGCGTCGATCAGCCCTGAACTCTTTCTGCGCGTTCGTGGCCGCGAAGCCGTCACGCGTCCCATCAAGGGCACGCGCCCGCGCGGAGCGACCCCCGAAGCCGACGCGCGCTTGCGCGCGGAACTGGATGCAAGCGCCAAAGACCGCGCCGAACTCACCATGATCGTCGATCTCGAACGCAACGATCTGGGTAAAGTCTGCGTCTACGGTTCGGTCCGCGTCGATTCCGCAGGCGATCTCGAAGCGCACCCCACCGTCCATCACCGCGTGGCGACCGTGCGCGGAACGCTGCTTCCCGGTAGCGGTCCGGTCGACTGGCTCCGCGCGCTCTTCCCCGGGGGCTCGGTCATCGGCGCGCCCAAAATTCGAGCGGCTCAGATCATCGAGGAACTGGAGCCCGTGCGCCGCGGCCCGTACTGCGGCGCGATCGGCTGGCTGGGCGCCGACGGCGATCTGGAGTTCAACCTGGCCATACGCACCGCGCTGGTGGACGAACGCCGCGCCATCGCGTATTACCATGCCGGCGCCGGCATCGTGGCCGACAGCGCGCCGGATGCCGAGTACGAAGAAACGCTGGCGAAGGCGGCGGCCTTCGCCGGCGCCGTTAACGGAAGCCTCCCGCCCACCGAAAGTCCGGCGTGCCCATGACCGATACGCTGTTCAGCCTCAACGGAAAAATCGTGCCCGAACGCGAAGCCGTGGTCCCCGTCACCGACCGCGGCTTCCTGTACGGCGACGGCCTCTTCGAAACGATTCACGCGTACGGGCGGCATCTGTTCATGCTCGACGACCACCTGCGCCGCCTGAAGCGCGGGCTCGAGACAATGGCCATCGCCGGCGCTCCGCCTTCGCGCACGCTCGAAAAATGGCTTCGCGAAGCCATCGCCGCCGCGAACGTCTCCGAAGCCAACGTGCGCCTGACCGTCACACGCGGCAGCGGACCGCGCGGTCCGTCCGTGCGCGGTACGTTCAAGCCGTTTGCCGTGACGGTAACCACGACAAA
>BTVV01000059.1:0-35485 GCA_045863855.1 Planctomycetota bacterium
GGCTGCCTAATATGGTAGAGTGGTAATCGCGGCAGCAGACATAAGGCTATGTCGCATGGCGGGGTTAGGTGGACATGCTAACTCTGGCTGAGCGCTTGGGGCCTGCAGACTTCACGGCCCAAGCATGGAACGCGCTGGTGCTATCACATGGGATTCCTCTTTTCCTGCTAGTCTTGAGCCTCCTTTTCTTTATTCCAAGAACTCACCTTAAACGTATTGGGCTTGCGAGATTGATAGCCAATGTGCTTGGCTTCAGCGCAGACGTGCTATTTGAAGTGGCAGTGTCCAACCAGTTTGCCCAGATGATCACGGATATGGAGGTGAGTTCAGAAATCAGTCTTTTGCCTTATAGCCCGTTGCCGGTGATAGGTATGAGCTTGGTTTGGTTGATTGTGGGGTATGGATTTGCCTGCTTTCTTTGGGTTGAAGAACTTGAACCAAAGGCAGACGGTAGCGTGCCCGAATTGCCTTGGTCGGGACTGGTTGTATCGGTCGTCGCTTGCTTGTTGGGGCATGCAGTAACTACCTTCATCTTCAGCATGCACGCTACGATGACCCAAATGTAGCAGACGCCACGACTCCACCTGTTTCCTACACCCACCGCCTTGGTCCCGCTTGGCTTCGCCCGGCTCACGCGCTATTCTGAAGCCATGTTAAATTTGGAAGCCCCGCCGCGCGCGAGCATCCGTCCGCTCTTCATCGGGCCGCTCAAGATCGATCCACCGATCTTGCAGGCCCCCATGGCGGGGTTCACAAATTACACGTTCCGGCAGATCGTGCGCGAGTTCGGCGGCGCGGGACTCTTGGCCACCGAGATGATCTCGGCCGAGGGCTTCGTGCGGCAGGTGGGCGGGATCAAGGGCAGTCCCGAGCGGCTGTGGGGCGTGCGCGAGGAACCCCGGCCGCTGGCCGTGCAGATGTGGGACAACGATCCGGATCTGCTGGCCGAGGTCGGGCGCGCGCTGGCCTTCGATTTCCGCGTCAGCGTCGTGGACCTTAATTTCGGCTGCCCGGTGCGCAAGATCACCGCGGCGCATTCGGGCAGTTATCTGCTGGGCGAGCCGGCGCGGATGCGGCAGCTCATCGAGCGCGTCGTGCGCGCCTGCGCACCGGTGCCGGTGACGGCCAAGATCCGCCTGGGCTGCACGCGCGACTGCATCACCGCTTTCGACGTGGCCAAGGCCGTGGAAGACGCCGGCGCGGCGGCACTGACGGTGCACGGGCGGGTGGCCGAAGACTTCTTCAGCGGTACGGCCGATTGGGAGACGATCGGCGCGATCAAAGCGCGCGCCGGGAAGCTGCCGATCGTCGGGAACGGCGACCTGGACAGCGCCGCGAAGGTGCTGGCGGCTTTCACGCGCTACGGGGTGGACGGCGCGATGATCGCGCGCGCGGCGCTGACACGCCCGTGGCTGTACCGCGAAGCGGCCGCGGCGCTGCGCGGGGAACCCATCCCGCCCGAGCCGTCGCCGGAAGAACAGCGCGTGCTGCTGCTGCGGCATCACGACGAGATCGTGGCGCGCTTCGGCGAATCGCGCGGGGTCGTGCTGATGCGCCGCTACGCCTGCAATTACGCGCACGGCCGCAGCGGCGCGAGGGACTTCCGCCGTTTCGTGAACCTGGCCCGCACCAGCGCGGAATTCCGCGCCGCCGTCGAGCACTACTTTCCGCGCTAACGGCTCCCGTCCCGCGTACGCTTGCTTGAGGCGCGGCGTTTCGTATGCTGCGCTCTGCCGTCGGTTCGATTCGCCTCCGTATCGAAAGGCCGCCATGAGCGCCGAGACTTCATTCACCGGATTTCGCGGCACCACCGTCGTTGCCGTTCGGCGCAACGGGCGCGTGGCCGTCGGCGGAGACGGGCAGGTCACGCACGGCCATACGGTGCTCAAAGCCAGCGCCGCCAAAGTGCGCCGGCTGAAGGGGGACGTGCTGATCGGCTTCGCGGGCTCCACGGCCGACGCCTTCGCGCTGCTGGAGCGCTTCGAGGGCAAGCTCGAGGAATACAAAGGAAATCTCAAGCGCGCGGCCGTCGAACTGGCCAAGCTCTGGCGGACCGACCGGATGCTGCGGCGGCTGGAGGCGATGCTGGTGGTCGCCGACCGTGAAAGCCTGATCCTGATCACCGGGAACGGGGACGTGCTGGAACCCGACGACGGGATCGTGGCGATCGGTTCGGGCGGTCCGTACGCGCTCTCCGCCGCGCGCGCACTGGCGAAGCACACGGCGCTGGGGCCGAAAGAGATCGTCACCGCGGCGCTGGGCGAAGCCGCGGAACTGTGCATCTACACCAACGACCGGATCGTGGTCGAAGAACTCGCGTAACGCCGGCCGTTGAGCCGTCCGCATCGCACGTCTGGGGGCCGCATGTTCGAGACCACGCTGGGGATCCTGAAGGCGCGCGATCCCGCCGCGATGCCGCCGCGCGAGATCGTGGCCGAGTTGGACCGCTATATCGTCGGGCAGGACGCCGCCAAGCGCGCGGTGGCGATCGCGCTGCGCAACCGCTGGCGCCGCCGACAGCTCGATCCGGCTATGCGCGAGGAAGTCGCGCCGAAGAACATCCTGATGATCGGGCCGACGGGCGTGGGCAAGACCGAGATCGCGCGGCGTTTGGCCGGCTTGGCCGGAGCGCCCTTCGTGAAGGTGGAAGCCACGCGCTACACCGAAGTCGGTTACCACGGGCGCGACGTGGAGAGCATGATCCGCGACCTGGTCAAGGCCGCGATCAACATGGGCCAGACGCGCGCGCGCGAAGAAGTGCGGGGAAAGGCCGCCGAGGCCGCCGAAGAACGTCTGCTGGAGGCGCTGCTGCCCAGCCCTTCGGCGTGGGAAACGTCCGAATCCGGCGGCGGAGAGGCCGCGGCCAAGAGCGCCGAGATGCATAAGAAGACGCGCGAGAAGCTGCGCGCGAAACTCCGCGCCGGCGAGCTGGATGCGCGCGAAGTGGAGATCGAAGTGAGCGGCCAGGAGAACATGGCCGGGATCTTCGCGCCCGCGATGGGCGAAGAAATGAGCATGGACCTGCAGGACGCGCTGACGCGGATGATGCCCAAGCGCGCCAAGAAGCGCAAAGTAGGCGTCGCCGACGCGCGCCGGCTGCTGGAGGCCGAGGAGGCCGAGAAGCTGATCGACCACGAAGCGATCCAGCGCCAGGCCATCGAGACGGCCGAGAACCTGGGCATCGTCTTCATCGACGAGATCGACAAGGTGGCCGGAAGTGGGCGGGCGCAGGGGCCCGACGTTTCGCGCGAGGGCGTGCAACGCGACATGCTCCCGATCATCGAAGGCGCCAGCGTCACCACGCGCTGGGGCCTGGTGAAGACCGACCATATCCTGTTCATCTGCGCCGGCGCGTTCCACATGGCCAAGCCCAGCGACCTGCTGCCCGAACTGCAAGGCCGCCTGCCGATCCGCGTGGAGCTGAACGACCTGACCGAGGCCGACTTCAAGCGCATCCTCACCGCGCCGCAGAACGCGATCACCAAGCAGTACCAGGCGCTGCTGGCCACCGAAGGCCTGAAACTGGAATTCACCGAAGATGCGCTCGTGGCCATTGCCGGCTACGCCGCGCGGGCCAACCGCGAGAGCCAGAATATCGGCGCGCGTCGGCTGCATACGGTGATCGAGAAGCTGTTGGAAGAAGTCAGTTTCTCCGCCGCCGAAATGGACGGGCAAACCTTCAAGGTCGATGCCGCGATGGTCGATGCGCGGCTTAAGCCGATCCTCGAGAACGAAGACCTGACGCGGTACATCCTTTAATACAGGCTTGAAGATCACCTCTCCAAAGGCGTAGGAATGACGGCGATTTCAGGATGTGGGCGGTGTATTCCGCCTTAGACGTATAGACATCCAACCACTTGACGTACAGGGTTTGGGAGGGAGATGCTCGTGGTGCGTTCACGTAACATCCATAAATATCTTGGGTTAATCGTAAGCCTGGGAATTTTTTGGGGGTGCTCCGGCGTAGCGAGCGGGCTTGAAAATGTGCCCGATGTGCCTATCCCGGAGTCGTGGGATAAGTACACGATCCTGGTCTGGCAGTTCAAGACCAACGTGGAGACCGACAAAGCGCTGTACGAATCGGTGAACATCAGGGGCTTTCACATCGATCGCAGCAACGCGGTGAAGCAGGCCTTCGCGAACGAGACCAAGTGGCCGTTCTACGTCGATCACACGGCGAGCAAGGGCTACCTGCATCTGGCCGATAAAGTGCGCAGCACGATGTCGGCGGAGCAGAAGAAGACGAAGGGCCTGATGGTGCGCCCGAACAGCTTGGCCGATCCGAAGGTGGTGGCCGAAGCGAAAGGACACATCAAGAAAAACATAGAAGCCGCGCGCGGAAGTTCGGTGCTGGCGTACGCGTTCGACGACGAAGTGAGTATCGGGAATTTCGGTTCGCCCATCGAAGCGGACGCGCACCCGCTGGCTTTGGCGAAGTACCGCGCGTTCCTGAAGGAACTGTACGGGAACGATATCGAGAAGCTGAACGCGCAGTATGGAAAGAGGCATTCGAGCTTCGACGAGGTTCAGCCGCTGCCGTACGAAGGCGTGCGCAAGGGCCTGCAGCCGGGCGCGATCGACAAGATCAACTTAAGCGTCTGGTGCGACTGGCGCAGCGCGATGGACACGCACTTCGCCGAAGCGATGGCCGATTTCACGCGCTACGCCAACACGCTGGATCCCAAGACGCCTGCGGGCGTGGTGGGTTTGGGCAATCCGTGCGCGTACGGCGGGTACGACTACAGCAAAAACTGCAAAGCGCTGCAGTGGATGGAAGCGTACGACATCGGCGCAAGCAACGAGATTCTGCGCAGCTTCTGGGGCCAAAAGCGCCCGCACATGCAGACCTTCTTCTCGAGCAAGGATCCCAAGAAGGACGCGTGGATGCTGTGGTACTACATGGTTCACGGGAACCGCGGCGTGATCTGCTGGCCGGACGGCTGGTTCGTGAACGGGCAGGTGGCCGACTACATCAAAGCCAACGCGGAAACCTTCAAGGAAGTGCAGAGCGAGCTGAGCAAACCGATCGTGAACGGTACGTTCGTGCACGATCCGGTCGCGATTTACTATTCGCACCCCAGCATTCAGGTCGCTTGGGCGCTGGACGCGGCGCCGCACGGCGGCACGTGGGTCAACCGCAGCAGTTCGATGGACAACGGGCACAGCACCAGCGGCCTGACGCGCATCGCCTGGGTCAAGACGCTGGAAGACCTGGGCATTCAGGGGCACTTCGTCCACCACGAGCAGCTCAAGGCCGGCGAACTCGAGAAGGCCGGCTTCAAAGTACTGCTGCTCAACCGTACCCTCTGCCTCAGCGATGCCGAGGCGGAGGCGATCAAGAAGTTCGCCGCGGCGGGCGGCACGGTGATCGGAGACCAGCTTTGCGGATACTTCGACGAACACGGCAAGGCGCGCGCGAAGGGCGCGCTGGACGATCTGTTCGGCATCCAGCGCAATCTGTCCAAGGGCATCCTGAACGGCCAGACGCTCACCGAAGTCGATTGCGAGAAGGGCTACAAGGGTCTGGAGGATGCGAACTGGGTCCGCGGGCCGCTCTTTAAGGAGATGGCGGTGTACGAACCGGGCCTGACGGCCACCGACGGGGAAGTCGTCGCCAAGGCCGGCGAGGTTCCGGTGGTGATCAAGAAGGGCAAAGCGATCTACCTGAACCTTTCGCCCATCGGGTACCTCCTCAAACGCACGGGCAACCAGGCGCCGGATTGGCTGCCGTTCGTCGAGGGGCTGTTTAAGGACGCCGGCGTGACCGCGCGCCTGAAGTTCGAAGTAAACGACAAGCCCGGGCAGATGGTCGAGCCGATCTTCTGGAAGAACGGCGACCGCATCACCCTCTGCGTGGTTCAGAACGTGAACCGCAAGGCGGCGATCGACGGCTTCGGTTCGTCGGACAGCGATTTGGGCGGCGGGAAGTCGAAGCTGGGGCTCCTCTTCGCCAAGCCGGTGAAGGGGCTCAAGAACGAACGGACCGGCAAGGAACTGGGCGACGGCGCGAAGTTCACGGACGAGTGGGCGCCGTGGGAGGCGAACGTTTACAGCTATACGCCTTGAGCCGAAGCGACGGGGACCTCGACCGAAACGAGGTCCCCGTCCTTCAGGCCGTAGGCGGCACGCAGGCCGAGGTCGGTCGCTACTTCCAACACGCACGGGTCCGCCGGTTCCACGCCCGCACGCGGTTCGGTGCGCAGTATGTACGCCGCGCGCCCGAAGATCCGGCATGGCGCCATACGCACCGAGACCAAACCTCCGTATTCATCCTTGTCCAGCCTTAGCGCATCCGGCGGAAAAACATACGCTTCTTTCAGATGCACGTTCAGCGTGCCCGGAAAAAATTCCATCCCGGTCTTGGCTCGGTAGTGGTCCTTGAGTCGGGCAAGCCAGTGACCGAAGTCGCCCTGGCCGCTGCGCACCACACCGCGCAACTCGCGCCAGCGGGCCGGCACTACAGCAGCCCTTCTTCGACGAAGCTCGTGAACGCTCCGTCGCCCACAATGACGTGGTCGAGCAGACGGATGCCGATCAGCTCGGCGGCTTCCTGGAGGCGCTTGGTGATCGTGCGGTCGGCGCGGCTGGGTTTCGGATCGCCGCTGGGATGATTGTGCACCACCGCGATAGCGGCGGCGCCTAGGCGCAACGCGGGGCCGAAGACTTCGCGCGGATGCACCAGCGTTTCGGTCAGGCTGCCTTCGCTCACCTGGTCTTCGCCGATCAGGCGGTGCTTCTGATCGAGGCACGCGACGAAGAAGCGCTCTTTCTTGAGGTCGCGCACGCGCAGCCTGTAATGCTCGTAAAAGTCCTGGCCGCTGGCGAACGCTTGCCCGCGCGGAGCCTGTTCCTCGGCCCAGAGCCGGAAAAGCGCCGCGGCGGCGCGCAAACGTGCGGCGGCGGCTTCGTTCAGACCTGCTTTGCGCAAATCGGCGGGCGCGGCGTGCAGGAGCCCGCGCAGGCCGCCGGTTTCGCGCAGAACCGCGGTCAAGCGCGCACGCAGCGCGGCGCCCGAGCGTGCTTCTCCGCAGAGCAGCGCAAGCAAGTCCACCGCTTCGGCCGTAGCCGGCGCGGCTCCGGCGTCCAGCAGCTTGCGGGCGAGGTCTTCGGTCGAAACGCGTTCCTCGCGTGCGCCCGCGGCGGTGTAGCGGCAGCTTTCGCAGAGCGGGCAGCGCGCGCATTGCGGCTCGGATCCGCAAACGCCATCGGGGAGCACGCCGTACTCGCCGCGCGCGAACACGCCCAGCCAGGCTCCGATGACGCCAGGCGCATCGCCCGTGCCCCGCGCGCAGGCGCGCACGTGCCAGGCGTACGCTTCCTGCTGCGCGGCGCTATCGTCGCCGCCATCCAGCACCCCGAAGCGCAACAGGAAACGCGCCACCGCCGGCTCGAGTTCCAGCGGCGTCTCGTCGGCGCTGAGTGTATTGCGCCAGCGCTTCAAGGCCGGCGTAAGCTTGCGGCCCGCGTCCTTGCGCACGGCCTGCTGCACGGCTTGCAACCATTTCGCGGGTTCGGCCGGCGCGGTCATCGGCGCTTGCCCCCGCTCGGCTGAAGCGCCCACAGGTCCGGCACGTTGCGGTGCTTGCCCGCATGGTCCATCCCGTAACCGACGAAGAACTCGTTTCCGGCCTCGAAGCCCACGAAGTCGGCGCGAACCGATCCTTTGCGCGCACGGCGGCGCAGCAGGACGCACGTCTTCACGCGCGCGGCCCCGCGCTGCTTCAGGTGCGCGACGAGATAACGCAGCGTCAGGCCCGTGTCGAGAATATCGTCGATCAGGAGGACCGTTCGGCCGCGCAGATCGAGCGTGGCGTCGAGATCTTGCAAGAGCACCACACGCCCGCGGCTGCGCGTACCGGTGCCGTAACTTTCGCAGCGCAAAAACGCGATCTCAAGGCCCAGATCGGGCGGCAATCGCCGCAGCAAATCGGCCGCGAAGATGAAGCCGCCCTGCAGCACGACGACGGCCACGGGGCGCTCGCGCGCTTTCAAATGCGCCGCGATCCGGGCGCCCAGTTCGGCGACGCGAGCTTGAATCTCTTCGCGGCCGTACACGGGCGCATAGCCGGACGGCGGGCGGGGCATTCGAGTACGTGGGGTTCGTGCGGGCATGCGGAGCTCCGCAAAAATTACGGCTTGAGCCGCGCGAGCACTTCGTCGAGCACCTGGTCGGCCCGAATCCCGGCGGCTTCGCCGTCGAAGTTCAGGATCAGGCGGTGGCGCAGGACGGGCTTGGCAAGCGCTCGCAGGTCTTCGATCGCGACGTGAAAGCGCCCGCGCGCAAGGGCCAGGACCTTGCCGCAAAGCAGCAGCGCCTGCGCGCCGCGCGGCGAAGCTCCGAACTTCACGTAACTCTTGACGGCCTCCGTCGCCTCGGCTTGGCCCGGTTGCGTCGCCAGCACCAGCCGCGCCGCGTACTCGGTGACCGGTTTGGCCGCGGGGACGCGCCGGGCCAGTTCGCGCATCTCGAGCAACTGCGCCTGCGTCGCCATGCGCGCGGGCGGCGCTTCGCGCTCGCCGGTGGTCCGCTCCAGGATGGTCACGAGTCCCGCCAGATCGCCGCCGGGCACGAGGAGCTTAAGCATGAAGCGGTCGAGCTGCGCTTCGGGGAGCGGATAGGTGCCTTCCAGTTCGATCGGGTTCTGTGTGGCGAGAACGAAGAACGGCTGCGGCAGCGGATGCGTGGTGCCCGCCACGGTGACCCGGCCTTCCTGCATCGCCTCCAGAAGCGCCGATTGTGTCTTGGGCGTCGCACGGTTGATCTCGTCCGTCAGGATCACGTTGGCGAAGACCGGCCCGCGCTGGAATTCGAAACTCCGTTTGCCGGCCTCGTCCTCGTTGAGGATCGTCGTGCCGACGATATCGGCGGGCATCAGATCGGGCGTGAACTGAATGCGGCGAAAATCGAGGTCCAGCGCGCCGGCAACCGTCTGGACGAGCTTGGTTTTGCCCAAGCCCGGCAGGCCTTCGAGCAGAACATGGCCGCCGGCTAGCAGCGCGACAAGGACGCCTTCGACGATCTCGTCGTTTCCGACGATGGTCTTGCCGATCTCCGCGCGCACCCGGCCGAACGTATCGGCGAAGGCTTTGCCGCGTGCTTCTACATCCGGGATGGAGTCGGCCATGCGGGAGAAGATACCCTTTTTTACGATTCCGGCATGCCAAATCGGGGGAAGATCAAGGCGCCGCGCGGTCGATCAGGCGCTTCATCTCGCGGACGGCCTCGGGCAGCCCGCAAAAGATGGCCCGCGCCACGAGCGCGTGCCCGATGTTCAGTTCCCGCATCTTCGGAAGAGCGGCGACCGGACCCACGTTCAGGTAGTTCAAACCGTGCCCGGCATGCAGGCGCAGGCCCAGCTCGGCGGCCAGCGCGCCGCCGGAAGCAAGCTTCTTGAATTCCCGCGCGCGCGCGCGTTCGGAGCGGGCGTTGGCGTACGTGCCGGTGTGCAGTTCCACGCTGTCGGCGCCGGCCTTCGCGGCGGCTTCGATCTGCTTCGGATCGGCGTCGATGAAATGGCTTACCGCGATCCCGCGAGCCTTCAGGCGCCCGGTAACCTGCTTGATGCGCGCAAAGCCGCGCACGATATCCAAGCCGCCTTCGGTCGTGACTTCCTGGCGCTTTTCGGGCACCAGACACGCGCAAGCGGGGCGTACGCGCAGCGCGAAGCGCAGGATCGGCGCGCTGACGGCCATCTCCAGGTTCACGCGCGTCTGGACGGTCTTGACGAGCACCTCGACGTCGCGGTCCTGGATGTGGCGTCGGTCTTCGCGCAGGTGGACGGTGATCTGATCGGCCCCGGCAAGTTCGCACTGCACGGCCGCCCAGACCGGATCGGGCTCGTAGGTGCGGCGCGCTTGCCGCACCGTAGCCACGTGATCGACGTTGACGCCTAATTCCACCATCGTTCGAACTCCGCTTATTTGTCGCCCAAGCTTCCGGTCAGCATGCCGCGGACCTTTACCGTCGGCAGCGCGCCGCCGCCGGGCCCCAGCACCGTCACGCGCGGCGGACCCACCACCTTGACCTGCACCGACTGCTCGGGATACACCTCGCCCGGCGGGCGGCGCAGATCCCAATCGGCCGGCCACTCGGCGTAAATGCGCACCTGCGACTTGGTCAGCTCAGCCAGATCGTCGGGCCGGCCTCGCGCGACCACCGTGACGCTTTTGGGCGTACCGGTCATCGCCGCGCCCGGAGGCGCAAGGTAAGCGACCGGAACGTCGGCCAGTTCCTTCGTAATCTGCGACGCACGAAACAGCACTTCGATCTTGATTTTCTGCGCGGCCCAGACCGGAATGGACTGTTCGCCGGCCTGTACCTCCGGCGCGATGCCGACTTCGACGGTGAAGTCCTTCGTCTTGCCGGTCAACTCGATCGGCTCGGTGAGCACGAACGCGGCGGTTTCGAGATCCTGCAGCGCCTCGACCGTCACCTCCATGGGCTCGACGCGCGTCTCCACCTCGTAGTCGGGCGGCTGCTTGCCGCGCCAGTCGGGCTTTACCGGCAGCGTTTTGCGCACGATTCTGGAGAGCCGCACCGGAAGTTCGTCGGGGCGCACACTGACCACCCCCAGCCCATCGGCGCCTTCCACTTCGAAGAGGTCGGGCGTGAGCGTCACGACCTGATCCCCCGTGCCGAGACGAGAGAAGGCTTCCTTGAGATGCACGCGGACGTTTTCGTGGGTGAGATACTGGAGCTTCCTGCGCGGGCCTCGGATGCGCACATGAAGCTGCGGCCAGCGCATCTGAGCCGGAAAACGGACGCCCTCGGGCGGCTGCAACTCGGACGACGGGATCGTCACCGTAAGTTCGCGTTCGTCGGTCAATTCGCCGTCAATGTAGAACCAGTACAGGGTCGCGAGAATCAGGCAGAAAATCTTCAGGAGCCAGTCTTCCCAGAAGACGGCGCGCAGGAAACGAAGCACGGATTTCTGACTGGGCGCCATGGTCAGGTGCCTCCTTCCACGGCTTCGAGGCACAGGCGCGTCAGTTCCTTGCGCAGTTCGTCGGGCGAAAGGCCCTGTTTGAGCTTCCCGTCCACGCCCAGCGAGATGCGCCCCGTCTCCTCGCTCACCACCACCGTCACCGCATCGCTCTCTTCCGAAAGCCCCAGCCCCGCACGGTGGCGCGTGCCCAGCGTCTTGCTCAGTTCGGGATTCTCCGTCAGCGGCAGCAGGCAGCCGGCCGCGGCAATGCGCGTGCCTTGAATGATCACCGCCCCGTCATGCAGCGCCGAGCCCGGATAAAATATAGTTTGCAGCAGTTCGCTGGTAATCTCCGCGTTCATCGGCGTCCCGGCCTCGATGAAAGCCGTGAGCGGAATCTCGCGCTGGACGGCGATCAGCGCGCCCATGCTGCGCTGGCTCATGTGCGTCGCCGCCTGCACGATCTCGTCGATCGTCGGCGAGGAAGCCTGCACGACGCTCCCGAACCCGGGACTCAACCCCAGCCGCAGCAAACCGCGCCGCAGCTCAGGCTGGAAAATAATCAGGAGCGCGATGAAAAAGAGCGCCGCGATTTTCTCGAACGTATAGGTAATGTGCTCCAGCTCGAACAAGCTGGCGAAGATGAAGACGATCCCGAACGAGACGAAGATGAGCAGGAAGATGCCGCGCAAGACGGCCGCGCCACGGCTCCCGCGCAGGAAGCGCATCAAGAGATAGATGACGAGAAAGAGCAGAAAGATTTCGACCGCCGCGGTCAAGCCGCTGCGCCAAAGTCCCTGCAGGCGTTCCAACCACTGCGTCATGCGCGAAACGAGGCTCCGAGCTGCGTGCCGACCGTGCCGCTAAGGCGAAGAGCATCAAAGAGTAGGAGGCGGCACGGTTTTTGTCTATGGAGCCTCCTTGGAGCCCTGGAGGCCACAAGGTGCACCTATTAACCCAACGCAGCCCACCGCGCTCAGGTCACCGCCCTAGCTACCTTTAATGCTTGGACATGTTCGGCCACGTCGTGAACGCGCAAGATGCGCGCCCCGCGCGCCACCGCGATGGCTGCCGCCGCGACCGAGGCCGTCACGCGCTGCGCCGGTTCGTCGATGCCCGTCAGTTTGCCCAGGAAACTCTTGCGCGAGACACCCACCACGAGCGGCCGGCCCAGCGCTTTAAACTCGCCGAGCCTCCGCAGCAGTTCGCAGTTGTGATCCAGCGTCTTCCCGAATCCGAAACCCGGATCGAGCAGCACGTTCGTGGGCGGGATCCCGGCTTCGTGCGCGGCGTGGAGCCGTTCGCGGAAAAAGAGATCGAGGTCCTCCACCACATCCTTGTATTGGGGATCGCGCTGCATCGTCCGCGGGGTGCCTTGCATGTGCATCAGGATGACCGGCGCCTTGGCCTTCGCGCAGACCTTGGCCATTTGCGGATCGTGGCACAGCGCGCTGATGTCGTTGATCAGATCGGCGCCTTCGCCCAAGCAGGCGCGCGCGACCTCGGCCGATCGCGTGTCCACGCTCAGCGGGATATTCGAAAAAGCCTTGTTCCGCCGCAGCGCCTTGAGCACCGGCACGAGGCGCTCCTTCTGGAGTTTGGCCGGAACCGCGCGCGCGCCGGGGCGCGTGGATTCGGCGCCGAGGTCCAGCGCGTCGGCGCCTTCGGCGCGCATCTCTTCGGCCCGGCGCACCGCCGCTTCGGCGGCGAGGAATCGTCCGCCGTCGCTGAAGCTATCGGGCGTGACGTTGAGGATGCCGAGCACGAGCGGGCGGGTGAAGGCGAGTTGCGTACGCGAGCCAGGTAACGGCATGCTGGGCGGAACGGTGGTTGCACAGAATCCGGAGCGAAAAATCTCATACACGAGGTCCACCACGGGAGTAGTGACCTTGTCGTACTCTTCTTGCCTCCATGCCAACCAAGCGGGCTTCGCGATTCGCTTCCCGGCGGTCCATCGGAGCAAATCCAACCAAGCAAGGCTGAAGGAGGGCGCGGAGATTAAACCTCTGTTCAGGTCCCCTGGATCCAGGGACTCCACCAAGCTGCATTCCGCGCGCATGCGCTCAAGATCCGCTCTAGATCTCCCCACCAACTCAGCCCGGAGATGAAAATCAACGATGGACCGGATACCTGCGAGTCGGTCTTCGGCATGAATGGTAATCGGCGTTAAGCGAACACCGACCAGCCGCGCATGTAGAGGTACGACCCAGAGTGGGGACTCACTGCTTTGAAGCCAACTTAGATACGGCTGAAGGCTGCGTAGTCGTGCGATCCTGCGGTGATGCTTACGCAATGAGACATGATTAGGGCTCATGCTTCATCCTACGCCTTCCCCGGACAGCTCGGACGACATGGCTTGACCATGACATTGCTCCAGAAACGAAGGAAGGCGGCCAAGCGGCCGCCCTTCCCTTTCAGCACGAGCTACGGTCCGAACCCAAGGGGTCAGGCCGGGGTCGGGGACGGGAGCGAACCGCCGGAGAGCGCGCCGCCCTCGTCGCGGCGAGCCGCTTCGGCCGGCTTCGTGTGCTTGGGCAGCGGCCTGGCCTCCACGGCCTGCGACGGCTTGCGCGATTCGGGGAGTTTGCGCTCTTTCAGCATGAACTCCAGCTCTTCGCCGCTGATAACCTCGTATTCCATCAGCCCCTTGGCGAGCAGTTCGATGTCCTCACGGTGCGCTTCCAGAATCTTCTGCGCATCCTGGTACGAGGAATCGATCAGGCTGCGGACTTCCTGGTCGATCAGTTCGCCTGTCCCGGCGCTGTAGAGCGGCGCGCGGCCCAACTCGCGGCCCAGGAACACGTTCTCTTCGTCTTCCTGGTACTTCACCGGCCCGAGCTTATCGGACATGCCCCACTCGCAGACCATTTTGCGCGCGATGTTGGTGGCCATCTCGATGTCGGCTTTCGCGCCGGTGGAGTAGTCGCCGACGAACATTTCTTCGGCGATGCGCCCGCCGAAGGCGACCATGATTTGTCCCATCAGTTCTTTGCGCGTGCGGTTGTAGATGTCCTTCTCGGGCAAGAAGTGCGTCGCGCCCAAGCTCGGGCCGCGCGGCATGATCGTGACCTTATGCGGTTTGTCCACGTTGGGCAGGTACATGCCCAGCAACGCGTGGCCGGCTTCGTGGTACGATGTCACCCAGCGGTCGGCCTCGTCCATCACGCGGCTGCGCTTCTCGCGGCCCCAGACGACCTTGTCGCGCGCTTCTTCCAGATCTTCCTGCTCGATCGCTTCCTTGTCCTTCGTCACGGCGATCAACGCCGCTTCGTTGATCAGGTTCTCGAGGTCCGCGCCGCTGAACATCGGCGTGGCCTTGGCCAGCTTGCCCAAGTCGGCGTTCGCGGCGAGCTTCACCTTCTTGCTGTGCACCGAAAGAATCTGTTCGCGGCCGCGGATATCCGGCAGGTCGACGTAGACGTGGCGGTCGAAGCGGCCGGGGCGCAGGAGCGCCGGGTCGAGCACGTCCGGGCGGTTGGTCGCCGCCATGACGATAATCTTCTCGTCGCTGTCGAAGCCGTCCATCTGCACGAGGATCTCGTTGAGCGTCTGTTCGCGCTCGTCATGGCCACCACCCAAGCCCGTCCCGCGGCGCCGGCCCACGGCGTCGATTTCGTCCAGGAAGATGATGCAGGGGCTGTTCTCCTTGGCTTGCTGGAACAAGTCGCGCACGCGGCTGGCGCCGACGCCGACGAACATCTCGACGAAGTCCGAACCGCTGATGCTGAAGAACGGCACATCCGCCTCGCCGGCGATGGCCTTCGCCAACAACGTCTTGCCCGTGCCGGGCGGACCGATCAGCAGCACGCCCTTGGGGATGCGGCCGCCCAGGCGCTGGAACTTCTTGGGGTTCTTCAGGAAGCCGACGAGTTCCTGAACTTCTTCCTTGGCCTCGTCGATGCCCGCGACATCCTTGAAGGTCTTCTTGGACTTATCCTTCGTGATGAGCTGGTGCTTGGACTTCCCGAACGCGAGCACGCCGCCCGGACCGCCCGGTCCGCGGAGTTGCCGGAAGACGAGGAAGTAGACGATCAGGACGATCAGCACCCACGGAATCAGGCTGAACAAGAGCGCCGGAATCTGCGAAGGCGGGACGTGCTCGATCTTGATGTTGAACTTCTGCGCGGCCAAGTTGAGCCACTCGGCATCCGAATCGGTGAAGGGATCCGGACCGACGACCTTGAACTTGTCGTACTTTTCCTTGTTCGGCACGGAGTTGCTGTAGGTGCCGTAAAAATCCCGCCCGGTGCGGCGCAGCGTGCCGACTTCGTTGTTCTCGACGCGGCGGCGGAACTCGGTCCAGTTGCTCAGCTCTTCGGTGCGGTTCGTAAACTGCTGGCCGGCGCTGGCCACGAGCACGATCAGCACGCCCACGAAGATGATCAGAAACAGCAGGCGGCTGGACTTGAAACCCGCGCCCTTGTTGTTGCGGCTCCCGTCGTCGCCCGAATCGTCGTCGTTGCGGCGCCGCGGTTCCTGGCCGGGTCCCCGGCCGTCTTTGTGGTCGTCGTCTTCAAACATCCGCAGCTCCCTGGTGCCGCGCGGGGACACACGCCGGCGATGGGGTTATTTTACCGTAAGCCGGCCCGGTATTTCGAGCCGATTCCCGGCGCGGCTACCACCGATCGAGCACCTTGTCCGCAATATTGCGCGCAAGGTGCTCCAGCGCTTCGTCGCGCCCGAACTGCTCCATTTCGCCCCGGCGCAAATTATACGCGCCCGAATCCGGCCGGCCCTGATCGTTGGTGACGGCAAAGTCCTTGAACATGTACTTGGCTTCGCGAACGTCGTAAAGCGAGATGCGGCACAGAATCCGCACCTGGCTCTCCACGGCCTCGCCCAAGCGGTCGCTGCGCAGCGTCTGGCGTTCGAATTTCAAGACCACGCCTTCCAGAATCAGGTCGGCCTCGTCGCGCGGCACCACTTTGAGGCGCCCGTTACTGAGAAACGCCCGGCGCACGCCTTCCGAGAGTTCGACCTCCACCTTGCGCGTGTAGTCGTGGTAGTGCGTCTTGTTGCCGAAGACCGGCACCGCGATACTCTGCGCATGCTTGGGCAGGTTGGGGCGCGTCGTGTAGCAGCCCGCGGCGGCCAGCATCATGAAAAAGGCCGCGATTCGCGGCAACCATCGGCTTCGCATGCTCATTCCTAGCGTTGGCGCATCTTCTGCAGCTCTTCGGCGGCTTTGGCCGACCAAGGGCTGTCCGGGTAACGCTTAACGATCAGCTCGTAGTACACCTCGGCAGCCCGGAAGCGCCGGTTGGTCTGGTAGAACCGCGCCTGATCGAAGCGTTTCTCGGCCTGACGGTCGCGCAGCACGCGCTCGTTTTCCTGCAGCGCCACTTTGTCCAGGTTGGTCGGTCCGAACTCGGCTTCCTTATAGGCTGCCTGAATCCGGTTCAACGCCTCCATCGTGTCCGATTCGGTGTACTGCGGCCGCGGCTCGCGCCGGTTGATGCAGATCGCGATGCGGCCTTCGGTCTCGGCGCGCAACTCGGAGCGCGGGTATTTATCGAGCAGCTTCTTGTACTTCTCGATGGCCGTATCGAAGCGCCCGTCCGCCTCGTCGCACTGGCCCAAGCCCAGCAGCGCGTCGTCCGCCCAGCGCCCTTCGGAGTCCTCGTCCAAAATATGCTGGAAGATGCGCCGCGCCTTGCGCACGCGGCTGGCCAGCGCGAACGTCCCGCCTTCGCCCTTGCCTTCCAGATAGCCCCGCCCCAGTTCGGCCTCCACCTGCCCCATCGCGTCGAGGTAGGTCGGGTTCGCATAGCGGCGCCGGAGTTCTTCGATCATCGCTCGGCACTTGGTAAAGCTGCCGGCGGCCAAGTGGTTCTTGGCCGAAAAAATGAGCGCCTCTTCCGCTTCGTCCGACTCCGGAAAGCTGAATGCCAGCCGCTCCCAAGCGATCGCCGCCTGCCGCGCGTCGCCCACCAGTTCGAACTGCTTGGCGCGCGCGTACTGCCGGCTGGGCGTCGACTCCTCCGCCCGATCCGATCGCGGCCACTTCCCGCCGCTGACCCACAAATCCAGATCGCTTTCAAGATCCGCCGCGAAGCCCGAAACCGCGGCCAAGCTCAGGAGCCCGAAGAACGCTACCTTAAGGTTATTTTGACGCTTCATGGCGTTCCGTTTTAGGGCTTGCACCGGTGCAGGGCAAGTCCGGGCTGGAGTTATGCCTTACTCTCTATCGGTTAGGACGCTCCCCGACCCCAAGGCTTCTTGGGATCGAGGGCAGGGATCGAGAAAATTGCGCATGGTGCGCGGAAGGACTACCTTCGCAGTACGGCTTCTCGAGCCCTAGTGGCGGCGCCTTCAAGCACCGAGGCGGTGGCTTCGAAGACCCCGGCCTTGCGCCGATTGGCGCCCACCGGAATCGTCGCGCTTACGCCTCCGAAAAGCCGCCGCGAGCCGCCCCCCACGCCAGGCGTCAGTCCGAACTTGGGAGTCGCTTCACGGGCCGCCCGGCCCCGGAAATCGCCTGCCAGCGTCGTGAGGTAGCCGCTCAGTTCCGACGAACTGCGGCGCAGTGGATCGACCGAAGCGCTGATGGATTTGAAATCCCGCTGCAGCCAGGCGCGGCGCGGCGTGGCCGCGTCGGCGGCCAAGTTCGTCTTCCAGCGCTCCAGTTCGGCCAGCATCGCCTTAAAATCCTTCTCGTCGTCTTCCTTCAAAGCCGTCTCGACAGCGCTCTGTCCCTGCTGCCGCGCTTCTTCGAGCAGTTCGTACTTCCCTTCGATCTTATTCACGCCCTCCAGCGTCTCATGGAGCACGCGTAGTTCTTCGTTGTTCGGGTTTTCACGCACACCGGCGGAAAGCACGCCCAGCGCCGCAGGCACGTTACCCTCGCGCACGAGTTTGACCGCGTGATCGACGGTGCCGCCCACTTCCTGGGCCTTCTGGGTGGCCGCCAGTTCGGCGTCGATGCGCCCGATCAGGGCTTGAGCGCGCGGCTCGCCGCTGGGAAAGATCGGGATCGCCGCGCGCGCGGCGGCGCGCGCTTCAGCGCGCTTGCCCTGCGCATAGAGCGCTTGCGCGTCGGCCAAGGCCAGCTCGAAGCGCGCGTTGTCGATACGCGGCTTGATCTGCTGCTGCTCGGACGGCGCCAGACGCGCCAGGTTCTGCCAAGCCTGCAACGCCGCCGGCCAGTCGCGCCGGCCTTCTGCCGTCTCGGCGCTCTGCCGCGCCGCGCTCAGTTCGTCGATCTTCGCCTGATATTCTTTCGCCTTGCGGGCCAGTTCGGGATTGGACGGATCGAGTCTCGCGGCGTCGGCGTACGCGCGGCGCGCGGCGGCCCAGTCGCCGTTTCGTTCGGCGCTGGCCACGGCTTCCATCGTTTCGCCCAAAACGGCGGCCTTAAGCTTCGTATTGACCAGCTCCGATTCCGGGCGGATCTGCTGCGCGTTGCGGAAAGACGTCTGCGCGGTCTCCCAATCGCGCTTGGCGAGCGCTTTTTCGCCGTCCGCCAGCGCCTGCCGGAAGCTGGCTTCGGTCAGCAGTTCCTGCGCCTGGTCACGCAGCCCTTTGGCGCTCTCTTCGGAGTCGGCGTACGCGGCGGCTTCGGTGAACCGGTCGGCGGCGTCACGCAGACGCTCGGCCTCCTGCGCGGTTTTGGCCTGTGCCAGGAGATCTTCGAAGCGGATCCGGCGCGTCAGCCGGGTTTCGTGCACGGAAACGTCGCCGATTTCCAGCTTCGCCGCGGCCTGATACGAAGCGAGCGCGCCGGGCCAATCCTTGGCCTTTTCCTTCTCTTCGGCGGCGGCCACGTGCTTCTTGTAGTTCACGCGCGCCAACGCCTGAGCGGGCGCCGTATCGCTGCTCTCGGCCAAACCCTGCGCCTTCGTGAACGCCTCCAGCGCCCCGGCCCAGTCATCCGAACTTTCCGCCACCGCCCCTTCCTTCAGGGCCAGGCGATAATCGCGGCGCCGCTCGGCATGCGCGAGCACATCCTTCAGCGTGGGATCCGGATCGATCCCCGGAAGCGCCTGCTTTTCGTCCAGCCGCTTGATCGCTTCGGCATAGGCCGCCACCGCTTCGTCGTACTTCTCCAGCTTCACCGCGGTATCGCCCTTGGTGCGGAGCTTGTTGACATCGAAATTCACCCAGGCCGCTTCCGCGCGGTCGCGCAAGCGGGGAAATTCGTCCAGTTCCGGATACGCCGCGCCGCCGGCATTGGCCACCGCGATCGCTTCCTGGAACTCGTTGGCCGCCAGCGCCTCGCGGTAATCCTGCTTGAACCGGACCACGCGCTGTTCGTGATGCCGCTGGTACAGGAAGAAGGCTCCGCCTCCCGCCAAGCCCAGCGCGAGCAGAATCACGGCCACCCACGCCAGCGCGTTGCTGCGCGGCTGCATCGCCATGGTGCTCATCGAGGTCGGCACGTGGGTCTGCCCGTACATCAGGCCCGGCGGATACGGCGTCTGCCCCGGAGCCGGCATCAGCGTCGGCGTATGAGCGGACGCCGCCGCGAGGTGCCCGCTCGGTAGCGCCGAAGGCGGCAACGGCGTCACGGCCGGCGACTGCACCGAGGGCGAAGGACGCAACGTCGGCGCATCATGCTGCATGATCGCATCGACGAGCATCACCACCTCATCGGCGCTCTGCGGGCGTTCTGCAGGATTCTTGGCCATCAGACGCAGGATCAGGTTGCACGTCGCTTCGCTGATGCTGGGCATGATCGTGCGCGGATGCGGCGGCGCTTCGTAGCGGTGCTTGTACAGGATGCCCACCGGCGTCGGCGCCATGAACGGCGCGGTCCCGGTCAACAGGCGGAAGAAGGCCGCGCCCAGCGAGTACAGATCGCTGTGCAGCCCCGCCTTGTGCCCTTCGCACTGCTCGGGGCTCATGTACAGCGGCGTGCCCAGCATGGCGCCGCTGCGCGTCAGCGCGCTCTCGGATTCGCTCTCCGATGCCGTCACCAGACCGAAGTCCGCGACTTTGAGCACCCCATCCTTATCGAGCAGCAGATTTTCCGGCTTAATGTCGCGATGCACGAGGCCCTGCTTGTGCGCGGCGGCCAATCCTTCGGCCGCCTGGCGCAGCCATTGCAGCGCCTTCGCTTCGGGCAGCGGGCCGTGCTCTTTCAAGTACGCCGCCAGCGTCCGCCCGTTCACGTACTCCATGCTGATGTAGTACTGCCCGCCCTGTTCGCCGGCATCGTAGACTTGAACGATATGGGGATGCTTGAGCTGCGCCGCGGCCCGCGCTTCGCGCAAGAAGCGGTGCACGTACTCCGGCGTCGCGGTGAACTCTTGCGGCAGCAGCTTCAGCGCCACCTCGCGCCCAAGCGTCTGATGCTTGGCCAGGTACACGGCGCCCATGCCGCCCTGCCCGAGCTTCTCGACGATCCGGCAACCGCCGATCAAATGCGGAGTACTATCCATAACCGCCTGCCTTTCGCCTGCCCCTGTTTCGGACTCGTTCATCGTACTCGCGCCTCCCGCTCAATCCAACCCATAGGTTGGACTTCTTACGGCCGGCCCGGTTGCATCCGCGCGTTGCTGCTCGCTAGGACGACCTTGCCGCGCCGTGCATTCGCGTCATTCCTTCCGCGGTTCGCTTCGAACCGCTTACCGTGATGCGTTGCTCGACCCAACACCGCGCTGTTGGGTGTGCCAACACGAGTCGCGGAGTGTCGCAAGCATCACCTCGTGCGTAAACAGGCCTCACTCCGTTAACTTGTTTCGCTAAAGCAGCTAAGCCCATTTCCCTATTCATTCGTCTTCCGGCTTGGGTCATTAGATGCACACGGTGAGCCAACGATTCCGAACTAAATTTGGGACTCAGGCTTGCCAAAGGTGAGTTCGTGTCATATAAGTTTGGTATAAGTCATGGCGAAGCACGCTTCGCAACTCTTTACTCGAGGAGAATTCCACTCATGGCCCATCGACTCGGCACTGCGGAAGTCGCGGCTTTCGAACGGGACGGCTATCTGATCGTCCCGCAGCTTTTCGACCGCGAAGAGATGGACATGCTGCTGAACTTCGCCAAGAACGATCCTGCGGTGAGCGCCAAGGCGACCGGGCGCAAAGACGCTCAAGGCGGCATTAGCAAACTGGCGCTCTGGAACGAAGCCGGCGACGACCTGTACGGGACGATCTCGCGCACCGAGCGGATCGTGAATCCGATGGAACAGTTGCTCGGCGGCGAGGTCTACCACTACCATCACAAAATGATGCTTAAGGAACCGCGCGTCGGTGGCGCGTGGGAATGGCACCAGGATTACGGCTACTGGTACAACAACGGCTGCCTGTTCCCTTATATGGCGAGTTGTCTGATCGCGGTGGACCGCGCGACGAAGGAAAACGGCTGCCTGCAGGTGATCAAGGGCAGCCACCTGATGGGCCGCATCGAGCACGGCAAGTCCGGCGACCAGACCGGCGCGGACATGGAGCGTGTCGAGGCCGCCCTGAAGCGCATGGAACTCGTCTATTGCGAACTCGAACCGGGCACGGCGCTCTTCTTCCACGGAAACCTGCTGCACCGCAGCGATCAGAATAAGAGCGAGAATCCGCGCTGGAGCCTGATCTGCTGCTACAATGCCGCGCGGAACGATCCGTACAAGAAGTCGCACCACCCCAATTACCACAAGCTCGACAAGCTGCCGGATGCCGCCGTGAAGGATTGGGGCCGCAAGCACCAGTTGCTGCCGGCGTGAGAGTTGGGCTAAAGGTCGACCGGAAGCCCTAACCGCTCGGAAAGCAGTTCGTGAAATTGATCGGCTTCTTGTGCGTCCAGGGTGACACCGAATTTGATTTTCTGGTTGGCGAATCCAAGCCGCAGGTGACCGCCCACCCCCAGCCATCGGGACAACCGGGAGGGTTCGGCCACGTCCAGGTATTCAACTTCTTTAATCAGGATCACCCGGTTGCGTCCCCAACCGAAGAGGCCGCGCTTCAACACCAGTATTTCATCCGTAACGAGAATGCTTTCGCGGCCCCCTAAACGCCATAGCCAGGACCAAATAAGGGGAATGCCCCAAACCGTCCAAACCGCCCACTTCAATAGATAGAGTGGGTTCTGATCGGTCAGGATGTTCCCATTAAAAATCTTGGGTATCGCAATGTACTCTCCTCGAATCCAGAAAAGAAGAGCTCCGGTAAGGAAGATAAAAAACAGGCCTTTATCCGCGTGCCAAACCATTCTCAAGGGCGGTCTGAGGGAAACATTTGAGGAAGGATTCAAGTAGGCGGCTCGACGTGCCTGAAGTGGCCCTTTGTTTAGATGGAATCACCCCAGCTTGCAAGAGGTTATTACCTCGTATCAGGAAGCACCGAGCCCGCGCTACTTCCCATCCAACTCTTTTCGAATCATTGCCCAAAAGGCTTTCGCGTTAAGCGTGCTCGTGCGGATACGATGAATCATCTTACGGATCCGCTCATGCTTATCGGGGCGTTGCATCACAACCAACATGCCGTTGTACTCTTCGATACTGGTCCCCACATTCGGATCCCAGCTTTCAGGCGCAATGACATTTCGCAGCAGGTCGGCGATGGGCGCGGGACCCCATCCTCGCTCGGCCTGCGCCGAAATATCTCGGACATCGTAAATACCCAACTCAACCGCTTCGAAGGTGAACTGGGGCATCGTGATCCAGATCGCTCCGTCGAGAACCGCATAATCCAACCCAGCGGGCTTCAGGATCGCTTGCAGCACATCTTCAAGAGGCTTGTTGTCGCAAAGGATCGTTACCGCTTGCGGCATCTTCGAGATGCGCGGATCCACAACAACCGTGATATTCGTTAAAGTTTGAAGGGCATTTGCCACCCAGTCCAGATCGGCATTATTAAAGTCCATCGTCACTTTTTCCTCACGGACCAACCGGAGCAGTTCGTCCTGTGCCATACGTTCGGCCTTAGACAATCGGTCGATACGATAGGCGCAGTAGTCCGGCCCGAAAACGGCCGGTCGCGGTTCGCTCGAACGCCACATGGACTCGCGGAGTTGGGCCAGAACGTTCCGCACGGATTCGTGGCTCGACCGGCCGACGGTCACCACTAGACGCTGACCTTCGTTCCGGCAGACGGCCTCCGGACGGGCGAACGCCACATGCAGGATGCGGCCCGGTATCAAATGAGCGAGGTCCGAAGCTTGCAAGCCTACGCCTAAGGGCATATCGCGCAGATCGTACACTTCCTGAGTCATGCGTTCCCGGGCCCTGCCGGGAACCACCAGACGCGCTCCCAGCCCGTCCACTTCTGTCACTAGGTTAGACCAGCGCGCCAGCCACCGCAGCGCGTGGCGCGCAGTCATCCCTTCTGTTTTCAACGTCAGCAACGTTGCGGGTACGACCGGAGCACTTTCGAAAGATACTTGCTGAATGGGGATACCCGTCGCTTTGCTCCACAATGCCAACGCATCCCGGAGCGGCATTTTCTCGATTTTCAGGTCTATAGGCCGATCGAGCAGATGAACGTAGCGCGCTTCGTCGTGCTCCAGAATCAGCGCCTGTAAGCGCATGCGAACCTCGGGGTCTTTCGTCTTCTCCAGCCCGTTGCGCAGAATCGGTAGGACGGCTTCGCCCATACCCCTCAAGGCCGCCTGCGCCCGGTCGCGCTCCTCCGGATGATCGGACGCCAAGGCCTCGATGTGTCGCCGCACCGCGTCTTCGTCCACTTCGAAGACCGGCTTGGGCGGAGCAACCTCTGCCTCCTCGTCTTCGGGACCGCCCAGCGCCGGCGGCAGCCCTTGAACGTCGGGATGCGGCGCTTCAGGCTTCGCGATCTGCGCCTGCTGGCCCAGCAGCCAGACGAACAGCGCCGCCGTCGCCACCACCAGCGCCGCAGCGCTGACGATCCAGGTAAAGGTCCCGCCGGACGGGCGCACCGGCAACCGAACGGATGAACGGTTCAGCCGTTCCGCGAGCGCCGCACCGAAACGCGCGGATTCGGCGTGCGGGCCTGACACTTCCCGGCCCGCACCAGCGGCGTCTAACTGGGCCAGAAACTTTGCGCCCTCGGCTTCGGTAAGGTCGGGCGTCGCTTGCGAGCGGTCAGCACTCATGGCCTTGTTCCTCCAACGTGCGGCGTACTTTCTTGAGCGCGCGATGCAGCAGCACGCCCAGATGACCGGGCGTTACGCCCAACAGTGCGGCAATCTCGTCGTTTCCGTAAGCGCCGGCGAATTTGAGCCAGATCGCCTCGCGTTCCGGTTCGGCAAGCTGGGCGATGGCCTGGCGCGCGGCGGCGGTCAATTCGCGCTCGGCACTGAGCGACTCGGGCGAAGGCTCGGCCGTCTGGGCGCGCGGTGCGGCTTCGAGCCGCGCTTGGCCGCGGCGTTCGACCGTACGCCTGCGAAAATGCATGGCGATGCGGCTGCGCGCGATGGCGAAAAGCCAGGCGCGGAGTTCCCGGCCGTCGAACTGCTCCCGGCGCGACCAGGCTTGCGCGAGGATCTCCTGAGCCAGATCCTCCGCATCCCGCGATCCAACGGCCGCACGCAGCAAGCGCCTCAGCCGCGGAGCCTCTTCGAGGCAAGCGGTTTCGAATTCGGCCCGCGGTGGAGGTGCGCTCATGGTCGGCATCATATCGGTTCCGCGTCTTTCGGAAGTAAATGCTCCGGGGCCTGGCGCATTACAGAAATTATGCAGGATTCCTAAACGCTCCTCCGGCATGCGCTTGCCTTCGTTCGGGGCGGAGTAAGCTAGCAGCCTGAAGGATAAGGAGATCGGGCGTGAGCGACCAAACGGCTTTATCCGAAGCGCAACACAAGCAATGCGCGCTGGAACTGAACAAGCTGACCTGGAAGTGGCTCGACCTCCACGACCGCACCGAGGATCAGGACCGCCTGATGATCCATGCGGCGCACGGATCGTGCTTTCACTGGAGCCGCGCCGGGGGCGGCGTGCAGCAGCAGCGCGGCGAGTGGCTCGTCGCACGCGTCTACGCGGTCTTGGAGCATCCCGAGGCGGCGCTGTATCACGCGCGGCGCTGCATGGAGTTTACCGAGGCGCATAAGGCCGAACTGAAGGACTTCGATCTCGCCTACGCGCAAGAAGGGCTCGCCCGCGCGCTGGCCGCCGCCGGCTTGAAGGACGAAGCGCGCTCGCATTTCGTGCAGGCGCAGATCCTGGGGGACAAGATCGCCGATCCCGAGGACCGCAAAATCTTCCAGAACGACTTCGCCGCCGATCCGTGGTACGGGCTGCGTTGACGGGTAAGGCATCGGCTCACCACTTAGTCACAGCGCGCGCGGCTCATGTTCCGATTAGAGCGATTTTCCGCGTGCTCAGTGATCTCCGAGGTGAATCCGCCGTTCGCCAAAAGGCCCGTGCATCAGCATGGGCTTGGAATAGACTCGCGCTTCCTGGCAGCCATACCTTATCAAGGAGCAGACGATGGACCTCGAAGCGCTCAAAGCGCAAGCCGCCAAGCAGGCCGCCGCACACATCCAATCGGGCATGATCGTCGGCCTCGGCACCGGATCGACCTCGAAGTACCTCGTCGACGAACTGGGCCGCCGGCTTAAAGAAGAGGGCCTCAAGATCACGGGCGTGCCGACGAGCGAACGGACGGCCGCGCAGGCCAAGAGCCTCGGCATCCCGCTCGCCACGCTGGAGGAAAAGCCCAAGCTGGACGTAGCCGTCGACGGCGCCGACGAGATCGAACTGGGCACCCTGGATCTGGTGAAGGGCGCGGGCGGAGCGCTCCTGCGCGAGCGGTTGGTCGAAGCCGCGGCCGCGCGCTTCATCGTCATCGCCGACGAAACCAAGAAAGTCGAGAAGCTGGGAACGAAGTTCCGCGTGCCGGTGGAAGTCGTCCGCTTCGGCTGGAAGAGCACGTTCTCGCGCCTGGAAGCGCTGGGCGTGAAGCCCGAACGGCGCGAGACCAACGGGCAGCCCTTCATCACCGACGAACAGCACTACATCCTGGATTGCGCCACCGGCCCGATCCCCGACGCGCGCAAGCTCGCCGCGCAGATCAAAGCCTTGGCCGGCGTGGTCGACCATGGACTTTTTATCGGCATGGCCAGCATCTGCTACGTCGCCGGCTCGAAGGGCGTGGAGGTACTGGAGAAGAAGTAGCGCGGCTTGATAATTCGTCGGTCAGCGCGTATTACTACCATCGCCGCGCGTGCCGCGCGTCCTGCCTTGGCCGTACCCTTTACCGGGTGGTGTAATCGGTAACACAGAGGTTTTTGGTACCTCCATTCCAGGTTCGAGTCCTGGCCCGGTAACCAACACAAAGAGTTACAAGAACGGACTGGCAGAACCGCAGTCCGGTCAAATTTTCTCACAAGCCGGACACCCCAACGAATTTACGCCCGAAATCAAGGGCGAATTGCGGACGATTCCCGGACAAGGTGCGTCCCATTCCGGACGCGATGCGAGCACAATAGGAACACAACGGGAGCACAGCGGTTCGACGCTGGCGGACTTGCGCCGTGCCGTGGCGGACTGTTCCGACCTGCCCGATGCGATTCGAGCGGGCATCCTGGCCATGCTTTCCAGCGTCCAGCCCAACCACGAGGGATAGCCATGGCAATAGCGATTCCTGAGAGCCTGGAGCGACTTTGGAAGCGGAAGGTACATTTCCCGGTTTCATCGCTGATCGTTGTTCAGAACGCAGCAGAAGCGCGTTCCTGACGCCCCTGGCAGGGCTGATCGTGTCCAGTCATGTCTGAAACGCCACAGACCTGTGGCTTGCCACTACCGAGTCCGACGCTCTGCCATGCGCGCCCATGTGACCAGGCCGCACGCTTGGGATTGAAAGGCATGAACGCCGAAAAGCGGATGGTGGGGTCCCACGAAGAGGGGACCCATTGCTTCCAGAATCTTACCCGACCCCCCAGCCCTGTTTGGGGTCAACCTCCTCCAGTTAACTCCGGCGCGAAGCGACGCCTTCCTTGCGATAAGTTGACTGATCTGCCCCTACTACATATGAACTGTCTTTCAGGAATACTCCTTCGGCCATCTGCGAAGCGGGATCAATGGGTACTCTCCCCGCATCCAATATGCGAAAAATTTCTTCTCGAGCTAAGTTCAATACTGTGTGCGTATACATGCAATCCGTGCAGTGTTTCGAGCGAAGAATAGTTTGAAATGAGGCAATGGCGACCCCCAAAGCGAGTACGAGATGCTCTCTGCTTTTACAAGGACTGGCCACTCTTTCGCTTTGATTCAGCGCCTTGTTTTTGAGGGCATCCGCGAACGCTTTCTCGCCGCCGGCCACCGCAGCCTTTATGAGTTCCTCGTGAGTCATGGGTTATATCTCCAATCGGAAACCCCTGTAAACGCGAAGGCTTCAAGCCCCGCACTCAATTTAGTGGCCTTCAAGCGCTCTCCGCATGGCGAGCAGCAACTCCTCGCACTTGCCATGCTGTCCGGCATGAAGCGCTGCAATGGCCATGTTAACGCCTTCCTCGATGGAGTCGGCGGAGCGGAAAGAGTTTGAATAGCATGGCTTGAAATGATGCAGCATGAACTTGATTGTGTCCGTGACATCGGCCTCATCGATCATTGCTGAGGGATAGTCATGGGGTGGAATACCCAAGTAGAACTTGTTCCCTGGACCGTATTCAACCCAGAGACCACCAAATCGGAGCTTAGTCGGGCTCAGCAGTCTTCCGAGGTGGTAGGGCTCCCCCGCTGCCACAAGCATCTTCATGTGTCGCTACCTCCCAATTGGCCACGATATGGCGACCATAGGAGTATAGAACCATTTCACTGTTAAATTGTCCACGCCTGGCCGAGGGATTGGGAAGCGTACAAAGTCCTTCTTTCGGCACGCGAGAGCCTAGCGCCATTACCATGGTCCGAGGACGGTTGATGTGCGCCTTTCTATGACTGCGATTCTTCTACTCTTCCTCAAATCCCTGACTTGTGAACTTCAGCGTCCGGCTGTTCTCCGTGACCGTACGAACCACGTTGTCCGGCGCGCCGTTGGGGATCTTGGCCTCGATTTCAAGCGTTACGGTAACTTGGGCGTCCATGAGACCAGCCAAGTGTGAGATCACCTCATCGGCGATACGCCCCGCATCACGGCCTACGCGGGCAGTATCCAGGATGATCGTTCCGTGGAATCGCTTCGGCTTGGGCGGCTCCTTCGCGACTCCGGGTTGACCTGTGCCGCCTGCCCCGGTCCCGGTCGCGCCTCCTCCGGAAGCGCCGCCCACGGCTTTCGTTCGGGATGACGAGCCAGGCTTCGCGACTTCCGTTTCTGCTTGCGCTTCGGCGATATCGGGCTTGACGAGCAGCCCCGGCACATCGCAATCGGGTATGGGGACGTTCTGGCCGGTGCGCAGGCCCCGGTAACGCTTCCCAACTTCGTCGTAGCTCTCGGAGTAGGCGAAGGCTTCCTTGTGCCAGGTGAGCAGCCCTACCCCGGCACGGATCGCACCCAAAAGCACCTCCGGATCCTGCAAGCGCGGAAGGTACAGGTAGCGGGCGAAGTCCTCCGCGAGTTGCTTGATCTCAACGTGGTTTCCCCGCCAAAGCGGCACACGATCCAACTCCATGCGCAGGCGCGTGGCCGCAAAAGAGGTGATCAGCAACTCGTCGTTGCGCAGCTTTTTGCTGGCACGTACCGCCAGCGCGTCCTGGCTGGAGACCTTGATCGCTTCCCAAGTGATCGGGGCCTGGGGATTCTCCTGCTTGGGCACCAATAGCCATTGGTACGCTTCGGGAATCCGAGCCGTTACCACGCTGTGGGCGGACTTTTTCTGCGTTTCAGCCTGCTTAAATTGGTGCGGATCAAGATTCAACTCTTGGTGTTCGCTTACTATGGAAGCCCAAGCCAGATAGCGGCGGACGGCCTCGTCCAGTTCCTGAAGCCGGGTCTTGTCCACAGCCAGGAAGATCAGCGTGTTGCGATACAGGCGTGGCGAATTGCCGCGCATCTCCAGGATCGCCTTGGCAGCGGCAATCGCCGCGTTGTCCGGTTCCTTGGTGTAGGGATGGTCCACCCCCAGCACCACCAGCCGGGTGTCGCGGTCGTCCGGCACGTCTTGACCGGACTGCGGCAAGGGATGCACGCGGCAGAAGTCTCCGGCTTGGCGCAGGTCCTCGCGCAACCGGCTGTCTATCTCCTTCACCACCGCATCCGTGTTGCGCTTGTATTGCTCGGCGCGGTCCTCGGCCAGCTTGGTAACCGTGGGCTGCGTCGAATACCAATAGCGGGGTCCGTCCTGGTAAAGATACGTGGCCGCGCCTGCCAACCGCCGCAACCCATCACCGAAGACGGCCGGCGATTCGCCCGGCATCACGCAGCCCAGCTTCACGCGCCGGTCTTCCAAGCCGCGATTGGCCGCGCCGGCAGTTGGCGCCGAGCCCATATAGATCGTGCGCGCCACGCGCCGGCAGGCTGAGAATTTGCCCAGGTTCGGCACCTCACCGTCCAGGCGCAGCGGAAGCGAGTGCGGGCCGTCCACGTCCTTCTCAATTACCGGCACCCAGTTGTCCGAAAGATACCGGGTCAGCTCGAACTGCACGCGCGGATCGTCGATGGGGATATTCGCCGGCATGATCAGCGGGTTGCGGTCGCCTTTCTCATAAAGGCTATGGATCACCGCCGCCATCAGGCGCAGCACGCCGCGCGTGCGTTGGAACTTCACCAGAGTGGACCAGTCGTTGTAGAGCCGGTCGAAGACTTCGGGGTGGATCGGGTAGGCGCCCTTGATCCGGTCCTCGTAATCGCTGTCTCGGCTGTCGGGCGGGAATTCGGCCTGCTGCGTCCGGTACATGTCGTAGAACTCGCGGGCTACCGTATCCCGAGCGACATGATCTTCCCGTGAGGTAATGGGCTCAAAGAGACGCCGTCGCACGATCTCGAAGCCTTCTTCCGCACTGGCTGGCCGCCACGAAGATTCCACGCGCCCAATCACGTTGCGCAAGCGGTCCAGGGCTTCCCGGCCGCGCTGCCCGCCTACTTCCACATCGTCGGATTGGGTATGCGGCGAGCCCGACATGTCCGAGGCCGGCAAGCTGACGACCAGCAGGCAACTCTTGGCCAGCTTGGCCGATTCGGTGAGGACCTGGGCAAAGGAGAACTGAGTCTCGAAGCTCCCAGCGGGCAAGTCCGAGGAATCGTGAAGCTGCCGAGCGTAGGCCACCCATTCGTCGATCAGGACCATGCACGGGCCGTAGTCGTTGAAGAGGCCGCGCAGCGCGTCGCCGGGGCTGGTGGCTTTCTCGTCGTCGGCCTGGATGCGCTTGAACGCCTTCTTGGCTTCCTTGGCGCCGCCCGCCGCGTTCCCGAGCTGCCAGGCCAGTTCGCCCCATAGCGTCCGAATCTCCGTACCGTCCGGTTTCTTCGACGGGTTGCCGGGGGATATCTTGTTCCCGACCAGCACGACGCGATTGACGCTCGGTAGCTTTTGAACTTCGGCGGCCTGGAGCACCTCGTCGATGCCCGGCAGTTCCGCAGGCGAAGTGCCGCTGAAGAGGTGGTAGAGCGCCAGCATGCTGTGCGTCTTGCCGCCGCCGAAGTTGGTCTGGAGCTGCACCACCGGATCGCCGCCCTTACCCGAGATGCGCTGCACGGATCCAACCAAAAGGCGCTTCAGGCTTTCGGTCAGGTAGGTACGCCGGAAGAACTCGACGGGCTTGCGGTACTCGTCGCTGCCTTCCCCTTCGTGGACCTGCCAAAGGTCGGCGGCAAACTCGGCCTGCTGGTACTTCCCGCTGGCCACGTCCTTGTGCGGATTCACGACTTCGCGCCAAGGCTTCAGGTTTCCCGCGGCCTGGCTCTCGATGGCCGATCCGGCGCTCTTGCGCTTCTCCGTGCGCATCTGCTCATCGAAGCGGACGCGCTGCAATTCCATCATCTGCTTTTCCACTTCTTCGGCCTGTGGAGCAGAGATCGCTGTGAGTAGCCGCGTGACAGAGTCCAAGTCGCGATAGGCATCGTTACTGGAGAAAGATTCCTGGTGAGCCCACTTATTTCGAGCGGTCTGAAGTTCGCTGACTAAGGACCGTTCGGTATGGCCCAGGGTCCGCTTGAAGGTGTCGTTCCAGTGGTTCCACATGATCGAGAGCAATGCCTGGATGTCCCACTTCAGGCCGCCGCCCTTGGCCGGCTTGGGGAACTGGTAGTCCTTGAGCGTTTTTTGCAGCTCGTCCTTCCAGGGCTTGCCGAAGGTGACTTCCAGTTCCCGCTCGACGAAAGGGGTCAGGCCCTGGTTGAGCAGGTCCAGGGCCTTGCCGATGCGGTCGTGATTGCTGAGGGCCATTCGATTGCCCTTTTAGGGAACCAGGTTCGGGTGATTTTTCTTCAGCCAGTCCAGCACGTCGGCTTTCAGGCCGATGGAAAAATGGAGCAGTTCTTCCGCTTCGGGTTCGCTGGTCAGTCCCGCCAAGTCGTACTCGACCGCGTTCCGCTTCTTGCGGCATTTGTCCAGGTAGACGGCGTCGTTCGCGCGCGCCGGACCCAGAATTTCCGGCAGGGCCGCAAGGGTGCGAAAATGCGCCTGGGCTTTTTCCGCCGGAGCGTAGCCGGAGGCATGCAACAATATGGTGCAAAGTTTGAGCGCCGCGTTGTAGGCGATCCCGAATTTCCAGTCGCTATTCAAATCCTTGATATTCGAGGCGTGCAGATCCCGTTCGATGATGGATACAAGCCCCTCCATTTCCTTTTGGCTGGGGGTGTGGGGCTTGAGCCAGCCGTTAGTTTGCCAGTCCTTCAAGCTCATCCTCGTCCCCGATCAAGAACAATTTGGGCTCGCGCATAACCGTCGTGAGAAAGTGATCCTCTTTCCGGACCCGCTGCGCGAATTCTTCCGCGCTTAAGACATGGGGATTGATTTCACGGCCTAGTTTTTCCTGCAACGGACTGGTTTTGGCAACCGCCTCTTGCAGGTTGATATTCCCAATCACCATGACATCTACGTCGCTCTCCGGGCGCGCCAAGCCCGACGCCTCGGAACCGAAAACGAAGGCAGCCTTGATCCGGCGATCTCTCAAGGCTTCGGCCAGCAGCTCCCGCAGCCCGCTGCTCTTGCGCACCAACCCGCGCATCTCGGGGTAAAACGGGTGCCGGGCGTTGGCCTTGAAGTACACCCGGTTTCCGTCCTGCCGCCGGATCACCAGCCCAAGGGCCAGCAGCTTTTCGAGTTCCCGCTGTACGGCCGAAAACGTGCAACCGCTGCGCCGCGTCAACTCGCGCATATGAAGCTCCTCGGCCTGCGCACCGAAGAGCAGCCGACAGAGTTCGGCCTTCACCCGCGAGGAAAGTAGCTCGGCCAGGGCATTCATATTGACCTATTCTACAGGTCAATTGACCTACTTCAAGGGTCAATCGGCTCCCCTCTGTCAGAACAAATCCGGCTGCGACGGCTGCGTGCGGGCGACTTCCTGCGCCAAGCGCAGAATCTCGGGCCAGCTCTGCACGAGGCCGTTGTAGGCGAGCGCCTCGGCCGCGCGCTTCTTGCGCTCGCAGAGCGTGTAGAGGCGGTAGGCCAGCTCGCGGGCAATCTCGGCCTTGGCGCCGAGTTTGGCGACGAGTTCGGCGGCCGCGCCCTCGCCGCCGCTCCCGAGCACTCGGATCAACTGGTGGACGATCTCCCACGCGGTGAGGCGCGGGTCGGTGCCCGGGTCCCAGCCGGCCGGCAGTTCCTCGGGCCGGAGCAGCCGCACCTTGCCGCGCTTCGATTCGAGGATGCCGGCCTCGACCATGCCGGCGACACTCGTGTTCTTGGACTTGGAGAGCTGCTCGGCCACGCCGTACTCGCCCTCGTCGAAGCCCGACTGCTCGAACCAGGTGAGCGCCCAGCGGCTGTCGGCGTCGAAGTCGCCCTCCTGCTCGGCCAGCGCTTCGTCGAGGGTCTGGTTGATGAGCGCCAGCGCCTCGCGCACGGTGAGCGGCTTGCCCTCGGCGTCGAGCACCCTGGCGTAACGGGTGTAGACCGCCATGCCGGGGCCGATGGCCGCCTGAGCCAGGTCCACCGGCGCGATGTTGCAGCGCTGGAGGTGGGCGAGCGCCACGGGCAGCTCGGCCTTGAGCGCGGCGACGAACTCACGGCGCGTGGCTGTGGGCGCATCGACGGCGCGCGGGCGGCAGACGAGGATGATGCTGGAGGCGAGGGCGTTGGCCTCATTCTCGCGAACACGCCCAGGCTTTTCTGTCCGCATCGGCCACGTTCCGGTGGTGGCGAAGCCGGCGCAGATCACTGCATCAACAAATGTCTCCCAGCCAGTACTGACCGTGCCTTCGGCGCCATCATCCTCAGCTTGCTTGAAGGCGTAGTAGATGGTGACCGGAAAGGCATGGTGCGCCTGCTCAGCCAGACGGTGCATCGCCTGTGTCATACCATCGAGAAAGAACGCTTCGGCTCCAACCTTGTTGCCGCTGTGCCTATAGGCGAAGGCGACCAGCTCGTCGGCCTTGGGCACTTCGAGCGTCGTGAAGAGGTCGGGAAAGACGGGTTTCAGCGAGCGGCGCAGCCAAACGTAGAAGAAATCCGAGAGGTCGGCGTAAGGGACATTGTCGTAGTACGGCGGATCGGTCGAAACTACCTTGGCAACGGAAACTGTTTGACTGTTCGCGTCTGCCTGAGTGGCGACCCCTGGCAGACCAAGGCCCAGCGCCTCGAATCCCTTCACTTGCCGTTCAAACAAGTTACTGAAGCTCCCCGATGAGTCGCAAAACGGATTGCTTTCCGCGTAGTCCCAAGTCATCGCGAGAGCTTGTCGTGCGAACACGCTTCGCATCTGCGTATTGGCCGAGTTCCAACCACACATTGACGAGGAATGATTCGCGACTTGATCGACAAGAAACGCCAGGTATGTCGCTACTCCATCCGCGTAAGCAGATGCACCGATGCCGCCGGCGTTAAGCAACTTGCCGTCGTCGGGAACGCCGGTAGCGAGTGCGTCGCGCTTCACCCGCTCGTGCGATTCCTGCGCCAGATCGGAGAACGTTGTCAGCGCCACCAGCTGGCGGGGGGTAAAGAGATGGCGCCACTCCTTCAGCCCATAGATGCACGGAGTGAACGCCCTGGCGTCTTCGACGAACGCACCCACAGGCGCCCATGCTGGCTCCGCCGATTGGGCAAGTGCTTCCATTTCCGGCACCGATGACAGGTAGACCCGCCCGCGCTCACCCTCCGCGACGATCGCCATCAGCCGCGCGCCCATGCGCCCGGCCTGGCCCTCGGCCTTGATGTATTCCCCCGAAATCGGCGTCCCCGACATCAGGCACTGGAAGTTCGCGCCGCGCGACAGCTTGGTGCCGTTCTTCGCGCCCTCCGCATTCTTCGGCTTCCCCACCTTCACCGTGAAGCGGTAGCCGCCGTTCTCTATTACCGGCTCGACGTACGCCTCCTTGCCTGCCTTGGTGGAGAGCATGAAGGTCGAGGCGAGCGGCACGTCCACCTTGGCGAAGGCCGGGTTCGGGCTCTTCACCGTGCGCGCCCAGAGCCAGGCGATCACGGTGAGCTTCTTGCCCACGTACGGCTTCAGGTCCGGCCGCGCCTTCGCCATCTCGGCGGTGATCTCGACCTTCGGGTAGAGGTGGCCGATGCGCTTCTCGGCCTCGTCGCGCATCCACTGGCCGTAGTAGCGCACGTCCTCGGCCAGGCCCTGCGCGCCCTTCCACTCCCGCGCGAACAGGTTCTTGTCCTTGCGCGACTCGGGGTTCACCGGCGGCTTGCCCGCGAACTTCGGCGGGATCTCGATCATCGCCTTGTTGATCAGCACCGCCACCGGGTTCAGGTCGCTGGCGTAGCTCTCGAGCCCGAGCCGCTGCGCCTCGAGCGGCAGCGCGCCGCCGCCAGCGAAGGGGTCGTGGAAAGCGGGGAGCTTGGCACGGTCAAAGAGTTCCTTTGCGCGCGGGTGGCCCGCGTTGGCCGCGCACGTCCGCCGCCAGCTCTGCCAAATCTCGTCGCGTGCGGCCTGCAATACCGTCTCGTTGGTCGTGTTCTCCCACAGGACGAGATCCTCGATGATGCGGAAGAGCCGCTCGCGCTCCTGGTCGGCGGCGACCTCCTCCAGCGCCGGCTTCGGCGTGGCCTTCTCGCCGGCGGCGCCCTTGGTTTCCCAAACCGCCAGCCTCTTTTTCAGATCGGCTTGAGCCCTGCGCTTCCTGGCCGGATCGGAGAGCAGCACGTCGGTGTACTCGGACGGATCGTCCACCATCTGCGAGAAAATAACCGCCCGCGCCGCCGCCAGCGGCCGCCGCGCCCACCACAGATGCAGCGTGGAAGGGTGCCCGTGCCGAATGGACTTCTCCCGCGCCGAAGCCTTGTTGATAGCCTCCAACGGCAGGGCGACTTCGATGAGTTTTTTGGACATTTTCGACATGACCTTAGTTGACCCTCACGTTGTAGCCAAAGAAACGCATCCCGCAGTTTGTATTCTTGTTGCGGAGCGGGTACTTCTCCGAGTAGTAGAAGCCCACCAGTTCCTGGATTGCTGACTTGCCAATAAAATTAAGGCTTCCAAGGCACTCAGCCATACGAGTCTTAATAGGGACTTCGTCGTTAACCAGGTTCTTGAGTGCTTCGTGTAGTTGTCGGGTAGAGTTGTTGTTCAGTGCCTTTGTTTTATTGATGGGCAATGAGTTCATGCAGTTTAGCTGACTGAAAAGCTCTTCAAATTCGACCTTCTTCAACCCCGTCTTTGCATTGCGGCG
>BTVV01000060.1:0-35047 GCA_045863855.1 Planctomycetota bacterium
CCCCTTTCTGCGACCAAGCTAGCGAGTTTCTCTCGCTAAACCTGGATCAGTTTTTGGGGGGCAGGTCAATTCGGTAATCCGTAACCCAGACCCCGCAGACCTCGCCGCCTTGCCCGCGCCGTCGTGCCCAGACGTTTCCGTTGGCTACGGCTGCCGTACAGGCTTCAGCGCCGCCTTATCCAACTCGCCCAACCCTTCAAAGCGCAGGACCGAAGGGTCGTATCCGGTGCAGCGGCACTCGCCGGTACGACCGTCGCTCAGGTGCAGCCGGCACGTACCCACGGCCCCGCGTTTGGCCATCGGTTGGGCGTCTACGGGCAGCGCGAAGAGCCAGGATCCGTGGGTCTTGTAATCGAAGGTGCACAGGTCGATGCGGTCGGAGCAGTAGCGCGTACCGCACTCGAACTGAACGTGTCCGCTTACGCTCGGCATGGCGCCTCCATGATTCGTGTCCATACGACGCCGGAACGAAGGTTCCCGCCCGTCCACTTCGAAAAGGCTCACGTCCACCGGCAGGTGTTACCGCCTGCTGACTCGCAGGCGGTCATTCACCGCCTTCTTTCTCCCAAGCTTCGAAGGTTTCGTTACCTCCACCGCCGCTGGGATAGCTACCCGGTGGGACGACCTTTGCCGGGGCGGGTCTCGCACCCGCTGGAACCTTCCGCCTTATCACGGCGCACTTGGGCCGATACAACTGCCAGAGTATGCTGCAATACGAGACATTGGATTCTAGCCGAAAGTTGTCACATGCCCTCCGGCCTCAATTCTTAACTGCCACAGAAATGAGACCTTATAAGAAATCTGAAAAATAATGCCTATGGCACCCTACTTGTTGTGCTGAGTTTGAATAATACAAAGTGGTAATCACTCGTACGCCTGGAAGAAGACAGAAACGGGGGAAGGACATGGGAGCTCGTGTCTTAATTATCGATGACGATCCAATTGTACGCCACACGCTCTCGGGCATGGTCCAGGCCTTGAAACATGAACCGATAGGCGCGGCTTCTGGCGAGGAAGGTATCGCGCAGGTGAAGGCGCAGCGCCCGGATTTGTTGTTGTTGGACTTAAACCTTCCCAATGTCGACGGCTTGGACGTGCTGCGCGCGGTGAAGGGCGAGATCCCTTCGCTGCCGGTGATCTTCTTCAGCGGATCGCTTTCGATTCAGGATACGGTCGAGGCGATGCGCTTGGGCGCGTTTCATTGCATGGCCAAGCCTTTCACGCTTAAGGATTTGGAGCGCGCGGTCAATCAGGCGCTGAGCAAGACGCTGGTGATCAAGGAGATCCGTTGCGAGGGCCATCCGGAGATCGGCATGGTGGTGGCCAGCGATTCGATGCGCCGGGTTTCGGAGCTGATCGCGCGCATTTCGAAGAGCCCTGCGGCGACGGTGCTGCTGATGGGCGAAACGGGAACCGGTAAGGAAGTGGTCGCGCGGTACTTACACAATTTAAGCGAGCGCAAGGACGGCGCTTTTGTTGCGGTGAATTGCGCGGCGATCCCGGAGACGCTGATCGAGAGCGAGCTGTTTGGGCACGAGCGCGGGGCGTTTACGGATGCCAAAGCGCCCAAAAAAGGCCTCTTCGAGGAAGCGCACGAGGGCACCATCTTCCTGGACGAGATCGGCGAGCTGCCGCTCGGCATGCAAGCCAAGCTGCTGCGCGTGTTGCAGGAACGCGTAGTGCGCCGCGTAGGCGGATCGAAGGATTTCAACGTCGATGTGCGCGTGATCGCCGCGACGAACGTGGACCTGAAAGAGGCTTCGGCCGATGGCCGGTTCCGCGAGGATCTCTATTACCGCTTGAATGTCATACCCTTACAGATTCCTCCGTTGCGCGATCGCAAGGAAGATATCGTTCCGCTGGTGGAGCATTTCTTACAGCGATTCGCCAAGGAATTGGGGCGCGCGGTGCGCCCGTTGGCCGAACGCGAAAAAGCCGATCTGCTGGCGTATCACTGGCCGGGCAATGTTCGCGAGTTGCGTAACTGCGTGGAGCGCGCGGTCTTGCTGGATTTGGACCGGATTCTAGGCGATACGCCGGGGATGATTACCAGTTCGACGCCGACCCCTTCTCGAATTGAGAAGCCGGTGCCGGAGTATTCCCTGCCGGTCGCGGACTTCGCGGTGGCTCTGGAAGATCCCAACTTGGCCGCCGCGGAGCGGACGCTGATCATGAAGGTCATGCAGCAAGTTCACGGCAATAAGAATCAAGCCGCCGCGCTGCTGGGGATCAACCGCACGACGCTGTACCGAAAGCTCTCCAGCTACGGGCTTGAGGTGGGCTCCGTAAACGGGATTTCGTAGATCCCGCGGGTTCGCACGTCCAACCACGCGCCGTTCGCTACGCTTCTTCCTCTCTACCATTAGATGATCTCCGGTTCGTCGGAGGCGCTCCGCGCCTTGGGCCGAACCGGAGTTCATTCGCGTGTTACAGATCGCCACCGGCGCTGTGGTGAGCTGCAACTTCGCGCCCCGAACCAGGCTGTTTCGGGCGCTGGCGGCACTTTTGTAACCGGAATCGCCTCAATAACTTCTGCGCCTCACACGGAGCCTTCCAGAAGTCTTTTCAGGTTCTGGTCCGGTCCTTGCACTCTAGCCTTCGCGATGGTTTCAGTCCAAGAATCGGGACGGGTGCGGCTATGGCCGGAATGGTCAAACAGGATCTGATCAGCATCCTCGGCGGCGGGTTGGCGCTGAGCGCGCTGATTTTCGGAGCGGGGCTGTTCCTGCTGGGTTCAAGTTCGACTCCGCATGCGGATGCGCATGGGCACGAGGCGGAAGCGAAGTCGGGCGAAGCGACCGAGCACGCGAAGTCGTCCGATGCATCGAGTCATGCCGAAGAAGAGCATGCCGAGGCTCACGGCGAGGCGCATGCCGACGCGCACGGTGAACCCGGCAAGAGCGAGCACACCGCGGAGCCAGCGCACGGAAAGGCGGCGGAGTCGCCGCACGCCGCGCCGGACGTGGCGCCGACCGGCGGGGTGCTGGATGCGATCGAAGCGGGCGAGTCGGCTCTGGCGCGCGGACGGCCCGACCAGGCGCTGACGCATTTGCAGCGCGCGATGAAGATGACGCATCCCGAACCGCCGTCGCCGCGCTTGCTGCTCTCGTTCGCGCGGGCGACGCTGGCATCCGACCTGCTCCCAACCCAGAAACGCAACGAGGCGGCGCTGGCGCAATATGCGCGGCTGCTGGCGGAGCACCCGCACGCGCCGCAGCGCCACGAAGCTCAATACGGGATGGCGCGCTGCTATCTGGCGCTGGGCAAGATGAACGAAGCGATGGAAGTACTGGGCGAATACGAGCGGCAGTTCCCGGACGGTCCGCAAGCTTTGGATGCGAAGCTGACGCGGGCGGAAATCCTGCTGGCGAAGAACACGCCCATGGAAGCCTTGAAGCTGCTGACGGCGCTGCGCCCGGAGAAGTTGACCCAGGTTCAGCACGGCCAGATCGAACTGCTGCGCGCCAACGCGCACCTGAAGCTGGCGCATTCGGGGCGCACGCCGGAGCCCGCGCCCGAAGAGTACGAAGAGACGCCCCGCGGCGAACCCATGACGCTGACGCCGCCGCCCGTGGTGGGCGTAACGCCGAAAAAAGAAGAGGCGCCGAAGGCCGAGAGCCAATCGCCGCACGGAGGAGGCCACTGATGGGTGGCGCATGGAAGCGACCGCACCTGTTCTGGACGATCGCGCTGGCGGGTTTGGCGCTGCCGGGCTGCTCGCGCTTTAAAGAGCGGACGGTGGAACTGATGCAGCAGTCGGGCATCCAGGAACGCGACGACCGCAACGCGATGCTCAACTCCGAGCGCCCGTTGCCGCCGCCGCGCGACACGCTGCCGCCGATCGCTACGTTTGCCGCGCCGGCCGGCCCGGTGGATACGGGTGCCGACGTGGAGACCGACGCCTTGCCGGCGCTGGTGGTGCAACTGGCCGAGAAGCAGGACGCGTTGGCGAGCGAACAGAAGAAACTTCGCACGGACCTGACGAAGCGCGGCGATACGCTGGCCCAGCAAGCCAAGGAGCAGAAAGACGCTTCAGCCGAACAGATCAAAGCGCTGGATGCCAAGATCGATCAGCGCGTGAAGGGCCTGGAAGATCGGGTGACCAAGCTGGAGGAACGGCCGTCGCCGCCTGTAGCGCCCAACGCGGTTCCGCAGGTTTCCGTAACGCCGCCCGACCCGGTGAAGTTGCCCGAGACGCAGGTCTCGCTGCCCCCGGTGAAGCTGCCTGCCGCGCCCGAGCCCGAAGCGCAGCCCGAAGTCGCACAGGCGGCGCCCGAACCGGCCCCGGCTCCGCAGCCGCCCGCGTTGCGTTCGGCCGATTCGTATCCGCCGCGGCGCCCCCCGGAACGCGCGGCGCGCAAGCCCGAAGTTTTCTCGGCCGAAGCGCAGCGGCATCGCGCCGAAGCACGCTCGGCGCTCGAGCGCATCGCGGAAGAACTGCCCGATTCGAATGCCGCCGTCGAGGCGCTTCAGAAGCTCTCCCAGCTCGACCTGGAAGACGCTCAGGTGACCGTGGCGCGGCAGCGCTTGGAAAAGGTTCTGGAACGCCCGCTGCCTGCGGCCCGCAGCGCTCCGTTGCATGCGCAGGCGGCCGAGTTGTGCGAAGAACTGGGTGATTACGACGCGGCGCGAAGGCACTGGCTGGAGTTCGTAGACCGCCTGCCCAACGACCGGCGCGTGCCGGATGCGCTGCTGGCGGTGGCCGGCGATCTGGAAGCGGTGGGCCGCCACGAAGAAGCGTTCGCACACTACCAGGATATCTCGCGGCGCTACGAGACGATGGACACGGGCATGGAGGCGCGGCGGCGCAAGGCCGACCTGCTCTTCTACCTGGAACGCTACGAGCGCGCGGCAGAAGACTATCTGAGCCTGGCCGAGAAACTGGTGCCGGGCCGCGACGACTTCCAGTACGGACTGCTGCAGGCGACGCATTGCATGCTGAAACTCGACCGGGCGTTGGATGCGCGCAAGCACCTGGACAAGCTGCTCTCGAACCATCCGACGGAAGACGTGGCGGGCGAAGCGATGTGGCTGTTCGCGCAGACGTACGACCGCGAACGGCGCTACCTGGACGCGGCGCGCGCGTTCATGCAGGCGGCCGACCGCTTCCCGCGGCATCCCCGCGAACCTGAAGAGCGCGAAGAAGCGGCGCGGCGTTTCGCTTCGCTGGGCCTGCATCAGCGGGCGGTGGAGCAATACGGCGAATCGCTGCAAGGCGTGGCACGCAAAGACGCGGCCGGCCGCGCGCAGGCCGAACCGCGCGTGCGTCTGGGCCTGATCCGCTCGCTGCGCGCGCTGGGCAAAGGCGAAGACGCGAGGCGCGAGATCGAGACCCTCAAGAGTGCCTGGCCGAACGATCCGGTCACGGCCCAACTGGCGCTGGAGGAAGTGGAACTGCTGGTAGCCAAGGGCCAGACGGACGCGGCGCGGAGCGAGTTGGAGAAGATCGTGGACCGCACGCCGGGCTCGCCGCTGGCGCTGCGCGCGCTGATCCGCAAGGCGGAACTGGAAGAACGCTTCCTGCTTTCGAAGGACGCGGCGGAGACGTACGCACGGCTGGACGGGCGGATCACCGAAGCGGAGACGGCGGCGGCGTTCGAGTTCCGGCGGGCGGTCTTCCTGATGAACGAAGGACGCGACGCGGAAGCACTGCCGATCCTGGATGCGCTGCGCGACCAGGAGCAGGTTCCGGCGCGCTACCGGATGCTGGCTTCGTTTCAGCGCGGGATGGCGCTGGAGCGGATGGGCAACTTCCCCGAAGCGACAAAAGCGTATCAGGCGGCGCTGAAGACGGGCGAGTCGCGCCCCGAAGCGTTTACGGACAAGGACGAACTGCTCAAGGCGTCGCGCTGGAAACTGGAAAAGCTGGAGTGGCTTCAACGGGTGAGCCAGGCTCCGGCGAACGCCGCGGCGCCGCGCTAGAGAACCGGGACCCCTAATGAGCATCGGATTGAGCGACCTGACCGCACGCCACCCGGGCCTCCCCACGGAGCCCGCGCATGCCGGCGTGCCGCGGCAGGTGCAGCGCTTCTTCGACGCGACGGACCGTGCGCAGCGCGCCTTCGATGCGCTTTCGTCCCGCGTGGACGAACTGAAGAACCAGTTGGACGAAGCGAACCGGCGCTTGCAGGAAAAAGTGAACGAGCTGGACCGGCTCTCGGCGCATCAGCGCGCGCTGCTGGACGGGCTGGCCGACGGCGTGGTGGCGGTGGACGCGGAGCGGACGATTCGCTTCATCAACCCGGCGGCGGAACGGCTGCTGGGCGTGCGTTCGGGCGACCTACTGGGGCGGAGCCTGGCGCAGACGGCGCTGAATGCGAAGAGCCTGGAAGCGAAGATCGCTCAAGCGGCGGACGCGGGCCCGGTGCGGCTGAGCCTGGCGCTGGCGCGCGGAAGCGCGGCGCGCTTTCCGGCGGCGCTGGGTGTGGCGCCGGTGACCGACGCACGGGGGACGACGATCGGCGTGGTGCTGGTGATCCAGGACCTGACCGAACTGGCGACGCTGCAGGCGCGGGCGCAACGCAACGAAGATCTGGCCGAGATTGGCCGGCTGGCGGCGGTGGTGGCGCACGAGGTCCGCAACCCGCTGGGCGGGATCGAGGGCTTCGCGAACCTGCTGCGCGAGGACCTGAAGGGCCAGCCGCGCTCGCAGAAGTACGCGCAGCATATCGTCGAAGGCGTGAGCGACCTGAACCGGATCGTGGACAACCTGCTGCATTTCGCGCGGCAGCCCAAGTTGCACCTGGAATCGCTTTCGCTGAAGCAGTTGTTGCCCGAGCTGATCGAACTGGCGCGCGCGGACGCGCAAGGGCGGCGGCAGATCGTGCGCTTTCGCTTCGACGCCGCGACGGACGGCATCCTGAGCGCCGACCGCGGAATGCTGCGGCAGGTGTTCCTGAACCTGCTGCGCAACGCGGTGGAAGCGGTGGAGCCGCAGGGCGCGGGCGACGTGAACGTGCGGCTTGCGCGCGCGAGCCTTGACGATGCCGCAGCGGTGGCAGTGGAGATCCACGATTCGGGTCCGGGTCTGTCCGAAGAAGTGCGCGGGCAGCTCTTCCAGCCCTTCGTCACGAACAAACCCAAAGGCACGGGTCTGGGTCTTTCGACGGTGAAAAAAATCGTCACGGCGCACGGCGGCCAGATCGCCTGCGTGCCGGACGCCGCGGCGGGTGCGTGTTTCCGCGTCATCCTGCCGCTGAACCCGATAAGCGCAAACGAGGAGAACTGAGATGCAGATCGAACGCGTGCTGGTGATCGACGACGAACTGTTGATGCGCGAATTCCTCTCGGAATCGCTGCAGCGCCTGGGCTGCGAGGTAACCACGGCGCCGAACGGCGCCGACGGCGTGGCGCGCCTGCTGGAAGGCGCCGGCTTCGATCTGGTGCTGACGGACCTGCGCATGGACGGCATGAGCGGCCTGGAGGTGCTGGCGGCGGTGCGCGAGAAGTCCCCGCGATCGCTGGTGGCGGTGATCACGGCGCACGCGGAGATGGATACGGTCGCAGAAGCGCTGAACGGAGGCGCGTTCGACTACCTGACCAAACCGCTTTCGCCGAGCCAGGTGCAGGTGCTGCTGGCGAAGGCCGCGCAGCATCGCACGCTGGTGGAAGAGAACACGTTCTACCGCGAAGCCTCGGCACGCGCGGACGACGGCTTCGACGATCTGGTTGGCCGCAGCGATCCGATGCGCGAGGTGCTGAAAGTCGTCTCGAAGGTCGCGCCCAGCAGCGCCACGGTGCTGGTGACGGGCGAGAGCGGGACGGGCAAGGAGCTTATCGCGCGGGCGATCCACCGCCGTTCGGACCGCGCTTCGCGTCCGTTCATCCGGGTGAACTGCGCGGCGCTGCCGGAGACGCTGCTGGAGAGCGAACTGTTCGGGCACGAGCGCGGGGCGTTCACGGGGGCGCTGGAGCGCCGGGCGGGACGCTTCGAGTTGGCGCACACCGGAACGCTGCTGCTGGACGAGATCAGCGAGACGTCTTTGGCGCTTCAGAGCAAGCTGCTGCGGGTGTTGCAAGAACGCGAGTTCGAGCGCGTGGGCGGGAACAAGACGCTGCAGGTGGATGTGCGCGTGATCTGCACGTCGAACCGGGATCTGAAGCAAGCGGTGAAGGAAGGCCGCTTCCGCGAAGACCTGTACTACCGCCTGAACGTGGTGCCGATCGAACTTCCAGCGCTGCGCTCACGCGACCAGGATGTGCTGCTGCTGAGCGAATACTTCGCGCGGCGCTTCACGGCCCGGCACAACAAGAAGGCGCTGACTTTCACCGAAGACGGTCGCGCCGCGCTGCTGCAATACCGCTGGCCGGGCAACGTGCGCGAATTGGAGAACACGATCGAACGCGCGGTGCTGCTGGGCGAAGGGACGGCCTTGAACGCTCAGGTGCTCAATCTGCCCGCCGTGGAAACGGCGGCCGAAGCCACGCCGGGGCAGGAGCCGGCGGAGATCGGTCTGGCGGCGGAAATCTCGGGGCTCACCTCGCTGGCCGAGATCGAACGCCGGGTAATCATCGAGACCATGCGCGTCATGAACGGGAACCGCACGAAAGCGGCGATCCGGCTGGGCATTAGCGTGCGAACGCTTTACTCGAAGCTGCGCGAGTACGAAGCGATGGGCCGGATCGAGCAGCGGCAGAATTCGCTGGCCGAGGTGGGTTGAGTCGGCATTTTCTGCCTGAATGGCGGCTGGGGAAGCGGACTTAGGGTTGGCCTGACGGTTGCTGTAGAGACTTCCGGCCGAAGTGGGTGGCCGGTGGAGCCTAGCGATGGCAAGCACAGGTTCGCTTGAGATTCTGCAGAAGTCACTGGACCTGACGGCCCGGCGGCACCGGGTGCTGGCGCACAACCTGGCCAACGTGAGCACCCCCGGCTACCGGCGGCAGGATCTGAACTTCGAGGCGGCGTTTCGGGAAGCGGTCAGCCTGGGACCCGAAGCGGTAGAGCAGTTCGAGCCGGTGGTGACGATCGACGACTCGGCGCCGGTTCGCGCGGACGGCAACAGCGTCTCGCTGGACCAGGAACTGGCCGAGATGAGCAAGAACTCGATGGCCTTCCAGATGGCGATGCAAATGCTGAACACGCGGCTCTCGATCGAAAAGATGGCGATCTCGGGCCGGTCGATGTAAGGGGGCTTTGAACCATGAACAGCTTTTTCGGAAACCTGGATGTGAGCCTCTCCGCGATGCGCGCGGAACGCCGGCGGATGGACGCGGTGATGAGCAACATCGCGCACGCTTCGACGACGCGCACACCGGACGGCGGCCCTTACCGGCGCAAGGAAGTGGTCTTCTCGGAGATGCTGGATGCGCAGGGCGGGAATGCCGAACACGGCCTGGGCGTGCAGGTCACCGAGATGGTTCAGTCGCAGGATCCGTTCGTACGCGTGCACCAACCCGGGCATCCGGATGCGGACGCCGACGGGTACGTGCTGTATCCGAACGTGAAGCCTGCGGAGGAGATGGTGGATCTGATGGCATCGTCGCGCAGCTACGAAGCGAACGTGACGGCCTTCCGTATCGCGCGGGAAATGTTCCAGCGCTCGCTCGAAATGGGCCGCGCGTAAGCGTAAACGACCGGGAGTCCGTTCATGTCCACGCTACCTCCTTCCCTGCCCGGCTACACCGACGGCCCAAGCCGAATCACGGGCCCCGGCCCCGCCGCGCCGGGCGGCAAAGCCGAAGGCGCGGACGGCGGCTTTGCGAGCGTGCTGTCGGACGCGCTGAACCACGTGGACGCGATGCAGACGAAAGCGGATGCGGCGATCGAGAAGGTCGCAACGGGCGAGATGCAGGACGTTCACTCGGCCATGATCGCCTTCGAACAGGCGCGGCTGAGCATGCAGATGCTGGTCGAAGTCCGGAACAAGCTGGTGGAGGCGTACCAGGACATCACGCGCATGCCGCTGTAGCGCGCATCCCGCGTATCCATCCGCCCCATGATCGATGAGTTGCCAGTCGGGAGGTTTTATGAGCGCCGGCGGAACTGGATTCTTCACTCAACTGCTGGGCGGCACGCGCGAAGTATGGAGCAAGCTGAGCGTGCCTCAGCGCGTAACCCTGGGCATGTTTTTCGGTACAGCCGTGCTGCTGGTGCTGCTCGTTTCGTTCTGGTCCAACCGCCCCGACTTCGTGCCCGTGACGTCGAACCTTTCGCCGGAGGAATCGGCGGAAGCTTCGGCGAAGCTGCGTGACGCGCAGATCCCTTTTCGCTACGAAACGAGCCGCGGCACGCTGAGCGTGCCTTCGGGACGGCTCGACGATGCGCGCGGCGTCCTGGCCGAGCTGGGACTTTCCTCGCGAGGCGCGAAGGGCGAGGGCTTCGAACTCTTCGACCGCAACACGTTTGGGATGACGGAGTTTGAGCAGCGCGTCAATTACTTGCGCGCGCTACAGGGTTCGCTGGAACGCAAGATCAAGGCGATGGACGGGATCGAAGACGCGCACGTCACGCTGACACTGCCGAAGGACGAACTGTTCGTGCGCGACCGGCAGGCGCCCAAGGCTTCGGTGGAAGTGCGGCTGCGGCGCATGACGAGCATGAACGGCGGCCACGTGGCGGCAATCCGGCACTTGGTCGCTTCGGCGGTTCCGCAACTGACGCCGCAGAACGTGGCGGTGATGGACCACGAGGGCCGGATGCTCGCGCGCTTCCAGGACGCGAACGATCCGTCGATTCAGGCCTCGGAGCACCTGGAGGCGCGGATCAAGGCCGAAAGCTACCTGAAAGAGAAAGTGGAAGAGCTGCTGGGCCACGCGCTGGGGCCGGCACGCGCAGGCGTGCAGGTGGCGGTGGAAATGAACTTCGAGGAAGTCGAACGGCGCACGCAGCGGATGAACCCGGACTCGGGCGTGATCTTGGACGAGTCGATCCAGAGCAACGACAGCCAAAATGGAAGCGGCGGCGGGACGGGTGGCGCACCTGGCGTGCGGGCGAACTCGCCTACTGAAGGCGGAGCCAGCGCGCCTCCGCAGAACTCGCAGGTAAAGCGCGAGAAGACGGTTTCGAACAAGTACCACTACGACACGGTGACGGAAACGACCAAGCAGCAGGTGGGCGCGGTGCGCCGGATGGGCGTGGCGGTGCTGGTGCGGCCGCGCGTGACGGGCGAGGGCGCCGAGCGGAAATACGAGACGCTCTCGAAGGCCGAACTGGACAGCTTGGCGGAAGCGATCAAGAACGCGGTGGGTTTCAGCGCTAAGCGCGGCGACACGGTGACGGTGGAGAACGCTCCGTCGGTCGCCGGCCCGGACTTGGCGCTGCCGGTCTTGCCGCCGGCGATGCCGCCGGAAGGCCTGAGCGAATGGACGCGGCTGTGGCCGGACGTGAGCACGGGCCTGGCAATCCTAATCGTGGCCTTCGTGTTCTGGCGCGCGATGAAGAAGCTTTCGGCGCCGGCTCCAGACTTCAGCGTGACGGTAGGCGACCCGGTATCGCCGCAGTCGCAGATGGCCGCCACGGGCGCCCAGGGACCGGACGGCGCGAAGGTTCAGGACCTGATCAGCCAGAATACGGCGCAGGCGACCGAAATTATCCGCTCGCTGCTGCAGAAATAATACGCTCTCCCGAGGTGCCGAACCGTGGCCGCCAAAACACTCGAGTCTCCGTCTCAATTCACCTCCACCGAAGACCTGTCGGGTCCGCAGAAAGCGGCGATCCTGATCATGTCGATGGGCGCCGAGGCGGCGGCGGCGATCTTCCGGCAACTCCAGGACGAAGAGGTCGAACGCCTGACCGCGCTGATCACCGAGGTCTCGGAAGTGCCCGTGGCGGTTCGGAAACTGGTGCTTCAGGAGTTTCGAGAAAAGCTGGCGACCGGCGACGGTCAGGAAGGCTTCCGGCTCGAGAGCATGCTCAGCCGCGTACTGGGGAAGGAAAAGGCTGAAGAGATTCTGGACAAGGCCAGCACGTACAAGAGCCGGCACGAGCTGTTCGGATTCATGGCGCAGGTGGAGCCGAACCAACTCGCGGCGTTGATGCGCACCGAACGGCCTCAGTTGATCGCACTGGTCCTGGCGCACCTGAAGCCGTCGATGGCGGCGGAGGTGCTGAAAAGCCTTTCGGAAGATTTGCAGTCCGAGGTGGTGGAGCGGATCGCGAAGATGGACCGCGTTTCGCCGACCGTGGTGCAGCGGGTGGAAGCGTTCCTGCGCGAGCAGCTCGTGCAAGCGGCGCACGCGAAGCCGACGAGCGTGGGCGGCGTAAAGACGATCGCAGACATACTGAACCTCACCGACAAGGACACGGAAAAGCGCATATTGAAGGACCTCGAAGAGCGCAGCGAGTCGATGGTGGAAGACGTGCGCCGGCTGATGTTGATCTTCGAGGACCTGAGCCGCCTTCCGGACACGGGGATGCAGGCGATTTTGCGCGAGGTGGATATGGGCCAGATGGCGCTTGCGCTGAAGGGCGCCTCGGACGGCATGAAGGGCCTGGTCTTCCGCAATCTTTCGAAGCGCGCGACGGAGCGAATGCAGGAAGAGATCGAGCTGATGGGCCCGAAGATGCGCAGCGAAGTCAACGAAGCGCAGCAGAAGGTATTGGCGGTGGCGCGCAAGCTGGAAGACGAAGGCAAACTCAGCCTGCGCAAGGGCGGCGATTCGTCCAATGAACTCATCGAATAACAGCGCTCGGCTGGTCCGCGTGGGCCGGGTGCTTCGCGACGTGAAACCGGTGAACGAGCCGGTGCGATCTGCGCCGCAGACGGCCGCCGCCCCCGCTCGCAGCGCGACGACGGCGCCGGGCGCCACAGACGATACGCAGCGCCGCGGCTACGAAGAGGGCTTGGCTCGCGGGCAGGCTCAAGCGGCGGAAGTCCTGCGCTTGCTGGAACAGATCTCGGTGCAATACCGCGAGTCCCTGAGCGATCTGCAACGCAGCATAAACGAGCAGGTGGTGCCGCTGGCGCTGGCGATCGCGCAAAAGCTGCTGGGCCGGGAGCTAAACGACCCGGCAGCGATCCGCGGGCTGATCCAGCGCGCAGTCGCAGAACTCCCGCGGCCGACGGCGGTTCGGGTGAACCTCAACCCACTGGATCTGGCGGTGCTTGAGGCGCACAAGGGCTGGCTGCAGCAGCATCGCGAAAATCTTCCGGAAGACATGATTTTATGCGCCGATCCTTCGCTTCGGCGCGGCGGTTGCCAGATCGAAAGCCCGGCAGGCAACGTGGACGCGCGGCTGGAAACGCAATTGGCGCTGATCGAGCAAGCGTTGCGGACGTTGGACGATTCGGGGGCGGCGGATGATGACGCACATGCAGCCCAGCCTTGACGACCGGCTCAAGCGGCTGCGCGACACGCGCACGCTGCTGAGCACCGGACGCGTCGCACAAGTGATCGGCTTAACCATCGAAGGCCAAGGTCCCAGCGCGGCGCTGGGCGAGTTGTGCCAGGTTCATCTCGACCCGCGGAACACGCGCCCAGCGGTGGTGGTCGGCTTTCGCGAGGACCGCGTTTTGTTGATGCCGCTGGGGGAGCTGGAAGGCATCTGCCCCGGCATGGAGATCAGCGCATCGGGCCGCCCGCTTTCGATTCATCTGACACCGCGGCTGCGCGGCCGAGTGGTGGACGGGCTGGGCCAACCGCTGGACGAACTGGGCCGATTGGGCACGGGCGAGATGCGCTCGCTGGCGGCGAACCCGCCCGATCCGCTGCGCCGCCCGCGCGTGAAGGACGTGATCCCGCTGGGCGTGCGCGCAGTAGACGGATTGATGACCTGCGGTCGCGGACAGCGCATCGGGATCTTCGGCGGAAGCGGCGTGGGCAAGAGCACGCTGTTGGGCATGTTCGCGCGCTACGCGAAGGCGGATTTGAATGTGATCGCGCTGATCGGCGAGCGCGGCCGCGAAGTGCGGGATTTCATCGAGCGCGACCTGGGCCCGGAGGGCTTGGCGCGTTCGGTGGTGGTGGTGGTGACGAGCGACCAGCCGGCGCTAATGCGCGTGAAGGGCGCGCTGACGGCCGCGACGATCGCCGAGTACTTCCGCGATCAGGGCTTGGACGTGCTGATGATGATGGATTCGGTGACGCGCTTCTGCACGGCGCAGCGCGAGATCGGACTGGCGGTGGGTGAGCCGCCGACGACGCGCGGGTACACGCCTTCGGTCTTCGCGCTGCTGCCCAAGCTGCTGGAGCGTTCGGGTAATTCGGAGCGCGGTTCGATCACGGGGCTGTACACCGTGCTGGTGGAAGGCGACGACATGAACGAGCCGGTGGCGGACGCCGTTCGTTCGATCCTCGACGGGCATATCGTGCTGAGCCGGACGCTGGCCGGCGCGAATCACTATCCGGCCATCGACGTACTGCACAGCCAGAGCCGGACGTTCGGCGACATCACGACGCCGGAGCATCGCGCGGCGGCGGCGAACGTGCGCGACCTGATGGCGGTGCACGAACAGGTCCGCGATCTTGTGCAGGTAGGCGCTTACGTCAAAGGAAGCAACCCGAAGGCGGATTTGGCGTTGAGCATCTGGCCGAAGATCCAAGGCCTCCTGCGGCAGGACGCGAACGACCTGACTTCCTTCGATCAGGTGGTGGCGCGGTTGCGGGAACTACCGAAAGCCCCTTGAGAGCTGAGCCGCGCGCATGAAAAGCTTCGCGTTCCGCCTCGAATCGCTGCTGAAGCTGCGCGTGCAGGAAGAACAGGCCGGCCAACTTGACTTCGCCGAAGCGCGGCGCGAAGAAGCGCGCGCGGAAGCCGAAGCGCACCGAATCGAAGCGCAGCTCACGGACCTCGACCGGGCGTGGTCGTTGCAGGTGCAGGAAGCGCGCATCGACGCGACGGAACTGGTGCGCTTCGACGCGTACCGGAGCATGCTGCGGGAACGATCGGCCGCGGCCCAGGCGGAATGGCGCAAGCGCCGGGACGCGGCCCTCGAAGCTTCCCGAAACCTGGAAGGCGCGATGCAGAAGCGCAAAGTCCTCGAGAAACTGAAAGAGCGCCGCTACTCGGCTTGGCAGCAAGAAGCAGCTCAACGCGCGCAAGCCGAGTTGGATGAACTGGGAGCGCGCCGCCACGGCCGCAAGGAGTCCTAAATGCTTACCGATCGCCTTCTCCGAGCCCGCAGGATTCGACGCGCTCCGCGCGGACAGGTCTTGTTCGGCGCGCTGCTCTTCGCGGCGGGGATCGTGCTGGGGGCCCTGGCGCTGGGTGGCGCACGGATGGCGGGTTTCGATCCGCTGGCGCGGCACGCCCCGGATGCGAAGCCCGAGCCGGTAAAGGTGGAGGCGGATCCCAGCGCACTGCAGGAGCCCAGCCAAACGGAAGTCGAGAAGATGATTCAAGAGCTGCAAGAATTGCAGGCACGGACGGAAAGCGACCGGCAAAAAACGATGCTGGAACAAAGCCGCGTCGCACAAGAGCGTTCGGCCTTGGAGGTGATGCGCCAGCAGATCGACGCGGCTCAAAAGCAGTTGGATGCGAAGGCAGCCGAGTTGCAGGCGGCGAGTTCGGCCTCGGAACAGCAGAACCTCAAGCGCCTGGCCAAGATGTGGGCCGGTATGACGCCCGCGGCGGTTTACGGCGTGGCGAAGGAACTCGGTGAGGTGACCACGGCGCGCATTCTGTTCGCGATGAGCGACAAGCAAGTCGCGCCGGTTCTGGAAGCCTTTGCCGCACAGGGCGAAGCTGGCACCCGCCTTGCTACCTCGGTGACCAATCGGCTGCGAACGTTCATTCCCGCCGGCCAAAGCGAAGCAGCACCTTCGGAAACCGGGTCGAACCCATGATGCCTTTACCAGCTCTTCCGTCCGGCGACTTTCAGCCCGCGCAGTCCGGCGCGCCGCGTTCCCAGGAACGTACTCCGCGCGGAGACGGTGGGTTCAAATCAGGCGCCGACGTGGCGTCCTCCCGCTGCGATGCGCCGCGAGAAACGCGCGAGCTGCGCGAAGGCGCCGAGGCCGAAGATGCCGCCCGCAAGTCTGGGGAGCCTTCCGAAGTCCCCTTCGCGGCGATGCTGCAAAGCATCGTCGCCACGCCCAAGCTTCCCGTTGCGCCGCCGGTCGCGTTGAATTTCGAGATCGAAGCATCCGCCGAACTGGGTGAAGCGGAAGCGGCGGCGTTCGCGGATCGAGCCGGCGGCGAGCTTGCCGAAGGCCGCGCACGCAGCGCGGTTCCGGCGCTGGCGGCGGCGGAACTGAGCGTACTGGCGCAGACTCCCAAAGGGTGGCAGGAGACTTGGCTTCCGCTGGCCTTGGACGGCGCCGTAGCGGAAGCGCGGCCGCCAAAAGCCTCGTTGACCGCAAGCGCAGTCCAGCCGCAAGCGCCGGCGACGACGAACGGATTCAAAGCGAGCGAAGGGTCCGCGGCGATTCTTCCGGCGAGCCCGGAACCGACGCTCCCCGAAGGCAAAATCGAGGCAGCGGTTTCCGAACGTGCGCAGGTCTTGCCGGGCGCGTCTGCCGAGAAGAGCGCCGTGCTTGCCGCAAGGATGGCCGCGGACGGAGACGACGCGCAGCTTGATGTAGAAATTTCCCCCGATAGCCGCGCGGCGGAAACGCGCTCGCTGCGCGACGCTTCGAGCGTGCGTGAAGCGCGCCCAGCCACTCGTCCCACTCCAGAAGCCGCGGCCGAGCAAATCGGCGAAGCGTCTCGGCAGGCGTGGACGCAAGGGCACAAGACCATCGAGTTGGAGTTGAAGCCGCCGGGTTTGGGACTGGTGCGGCTGAAGCTATCGGGCGATTTCACGCCCGGCGGCGCGCAGGGCCTGCGCATCGAGATCCACGCCGCTCAGCCGGAAGCTCGGCAATGGCTTTCGGCGCATGCTTCCGAACTGCGCGACGGACTTGCGGCATGGGATGTGCGGTTACAGCGCTTGGCCGAACCGGCGCAGAGCACGCCGGAGCAAAGCTGGAAGCGCCAGGATGGCCAGCACTCGCAGGGACGGCACGACGGGCAGGGCTCGCGGCAGCGACAAGGGCGCGGCGATGAGCGCGCGGAACGCTTCCGCGACCTGCTGGGCTAAGGATTCGCAGTACGGCACCGAAGGAGAATTCACGTGGTCAGCGCGGTGAGCGGCGGTTCGGGTTCGAAGACCGATTTCAACTTCTCGATCAAGACCGAGGAATTCCTGCATCTGCTGCTGACGGAATTGCAGAACCAGGATCCCTTGGAGCCGATGTCGAACAGCGAAATGATGGCTCAGGTTTCGGACCTGACGAGCTTGCAGATGACGACGGATCTGGGGACGAGCATTTCGGGCCTCTCGAACCAGAACAGCGTGCTCCTGGCGTCCAGCCTGCTGTCGCGGCAGGTGGAGTTCGTGGATGCGGCGGGGACGACGCAGACGGCCCGGGTGTCCGACGTGCGCGTGGGCCATGACCAGAAAGTGTTCCTGGGTCTGGAGAACGGAAGCACGATCGAACTGGGCAGCATCACGCGGCTCATGCAGTAAGCGCCGCGCCCTTCGGCGCAGCGCAGCGTACACGGGAAAGGAACCGTACATGATTCAGTCACTGTTCAGCGGCATTTCGGGCCTCAAGACGCACCAGCAATTGCTGAGCGTGGTCTCGAACAACCTGGCAAACGTGAACACGGTGGCGCACAAAGCCAGCCGCGCGCTGTTCCAGGATACGCTCTCGCAGGTCGTTCAGCCTCCGACGCAGTCGGGCCCGCTGGTGGCCGGCACGAACGGCATCCAGATCGGCCTGGGCGTGGGCCTCTCGTCGGTGACCAACCTGTTCACGCAGGGATCGCTGCAATCGACGGGCGTGAATACGGACTTGGCGATCGAAGGCTCGGGCTTCTTTGTGGTCCGCGACCCCACGGCTCCGGCAGGCGGCGGCGTGTACTACACCCGCGCCGGCGCGTTCTGGGTCGATGCGAACAACTACCTGGTGGATTCGAACGGCTACCGCATCCAGGGCTACCAGACGCCAGACCAATCGGCGCCGACGGTTCCCGCGGCCGGCGACCCGGTCCAAGACTTGGTCATCGCGCCGGACGCGACGCAAACCGGCAACATGGTTTCATTCTCGATCGAATCCTCGGGCCGCATCCTGATGCAGCTCGACGACGGCAGCGTGATTCCGGTGGCGTACATCGCGATGAACAACTTCACGAACGAAGAGGGGCTGTTGAAGGTGGGCCGCAACCTGTACCAGGAAACGCCCGCGGCCAACCGGCTCTTCACGGGTTACCACCAGCCGGCGACCGACGGGATCGGCGCGATCCGCGCGGGGTTCCTGGAAATGTCGAACGTGGACCTGGGTACGGAGTTCACGGACATGATCCGCGCGCAGCGCGGCTTACAGGCGAACTCGCGGACGATCACGACGTCGGACGAGGTGCTGCAGGAACTGATCAATCTGAAGCGCTAGCGGCGGCGGCCGCCGGAGCGGCCGGCGGGCATTCGAACGGGGCAGCGGTCCGGGCTTGAGCGCCCGGGCGGCATGACGGACGGGAAGCGCAACCGTGGTTATTCCAGGCATCATCTTCATGCTGGTCTGCGTGCTGACCGGCTATTCGATGTCCGGCGGGCAGATCGGCGCGATCCTGCACCCGGCCGAGTACATCACGATTCTGGGCGCGGCCGCGGGCACGGCGGTGATCATGGCGCCCATGAAGATCCTGAAGAAGATCATCGCGAGCGTGATCGGCGCCTTGAAGGGTGGTCACAAACTGGGCAAGGGCGCCTACATGGAACTGCTCACTTGCCTGTTCCAACTCTTCTCGCTGGCACGCAAACAGGGCTTGCTGGCGCTGGAATCGCACGTCTCCGATCCGCACAAGAGCGACATCTTTTCCAAGTACCCCAAACTGATGAAGGACCATCACGCGCTGGAGTTCCTGGTCGAGTCGCTGCGCCTGATCATCGACGGCAGCGTGCAGGCCGACGAACTGGGCCAGCTGCTGGATACGTCTCTGGAGACTCATCACGCGGAATCGCACATGCCGATCAACGTGATGACGCGCGTGGGCGACGGGTTGCCGGGCATCGGGATCGTCGGCGCGGTACTGGGGATCATCATTACGATGGGTGCGATCGACGGCCCGCCGTCGGAGGTGGGCCATAAGGTCGCGGCGGCGCTGGTGGGCACGTTCCTGGGCGTATTCTTCGCATACTGCCTGATCAATCCGATCATCGTCTCGATCGAGCAAGAGCACGCGGAGGAGGAGAAGTTCCTCGAGGTGATCAAGGTGGGACTCCTGAGTTTCGTAGGCGGCGCGACGCCCGGCACGGCGATCGAATACGCGCGCCGGAGCGTCTTCTCGTTCGACCGGCCCAGCGCCGAAGAGATCGATAAGGCCTGTAAAGCGGCGCGCGGATAAGGATTGAGGCCATGGCGGACGCGGTTCCGGAAGCCCCGAAGGTCAAGATCATCTACAAGAAGAAGAAGGGCGGGCACGGGCACCACGGCGGCGCGTGGAAGGTGGCGTTCGCCGATTTCATGACCGCGATGATGGCGCTGTTCCTGGTGCTGTGGATCATGGCGCAGAGCCAGGAAGTGAAGCAGGCGGTGGCGTACTACTTCCGGCACCCGACCGACTACGAAGGCGAAGCGGACGCGATCTTGCGCGGCAACATGGGCCTGATGGACCACAAGAGCGGGCGCATGGACGTGATCCCGAACATTGTCGATTCGCCGGGCGGCGGACAGCATCAGACGAAGCGCCCCGAGAAGGCCGCGTCGACGCAGTCGGTCGCCGGCGCCTCTGCGCGCGCGGCCTCCGAACCGGGCCTGCGCCCGGCCAATCTGGAACCGCTCAAGGAAGAACTCAAAGACGACGTGCGCACGTTCCTGAGCCTGGCCGACCTGCTTTGGGATCAGCTCAAGATGGACCCCAGCTTCATGCGCGTGCGGGAGCAGGTGATGATCCAGACGCACGAAGAAGGACTTGTGGTGCAGATCGTCGAGCGGCCGGGACTGCCGCTGTTCGAAGCACACTCCGACGTATTGCGCGCGGAAGTGCGCGGCGTGCTCGCCACTCTGGCGGCGCAAATCAAGGAACTGCCCAACAAGCTGGAGATTGACGGGCACGGTCCGGGGCTGAGCAGCACGAAGGACACGATCTGGCTCGGTAGTGCGCACCTGGCGGAACGGGCGCGCTTGGCGCTCTTGGAACGCGGGCTGCGTCCGGAACAGATCGTCAAGATTTCGGGCTGCGCGGACACTCGGCCGCTGAACCCCAAGGACGCGGAAGACGGCCTGAATCGACGCATCTCTATCCTGGTTCGCCCGCGGCAGTGGCAGCCGGAACGCTTCTAGCTCTTCTTCTACTATAAGGTAGTAGCCTTCAACAGTCGTCCGTGCGAAGCGCCTCATCCGCACACGGACGCACCTGAGCAGTTTGGCGTTATACGGTAACCACTTTATGCCAGATGATTTATGTAATCCCACCAATAACTTTTGATGCGGTCCCCAGTTTGCTTTTCATTTAACGATAGTCCGCCTTCGGCAAAATTTGCCGACCGGCCAATGAATCGACTCGGCGAGGATGTATCCGATGAGCGAACCCGCGGCACCCGAACAAACACCTGCTTCGAAGCGCAGCAAGGTGAAGCTGCTGGTGATGATCTTGGCGTTGGGGATTGTGCTGGGCGGCGGCGGACTGGGCGCTTACATGGCGTTCTTCAACAAGGATGCGCATGCGGAACATCCTGAAGTGGATGCGCATGCACCCAAACCGACAGTGCCGGACACGGAGGCCAACAAATCGAAGATCGTGACCTTGAAGGCGATCGTGGTGAATCTGCGCGATACGCGCGCTTCGCGGTACTTGAAGGTGACGATCGGGCTTGAGACGAGCAACGAGAAGGTGGTGGCGGAGCTGAACGAGATCCAGGTTCCGCTGAACGACTTTTTCATCGACCGGCTGAGCGACTTGAAGATCGAAGACGTGGATAACTCGCAGGGACGCAACAAGCTCAAGCGCGAGCTTCTTTTCGGCGCGAACGAGATGCTCAAATCGGGCGTGATCAACAAGCTTTACTTCAGCGAATTCGTGGTCCAGTAGGAGCCTCCACGTGGGCAGCGTACTCTCCAAAGAAGAGATGGACGCCCTGAACGACGCGCTGAAGGTCGGCCGCGTCGATACGCAGGGGAACGGTTCGCCTGCGGCGCTGGCGGCGAAGCCGTACGATTTCCAGAAATCGATCAAATTTCCCGCGCGCAGCCGCGCGCTGTTCCAGTTGATGCACGAAGGCTTGGCCCGGCATCTGGGGCGCGAGCTGACGTCTCTTCTCAATTTGAATTGCGAGTCGAAGCTGACGGATCTGCAGGTGCTGGCGTTCAAGGAGTTCGACGCGACGCTTCCTTCCAACGCCACCTTGCTGACCTTCCAACTTTCGGCGTTCGAGCTTCCAATCCTCATGGTCATTCATCCGCGCCTGAGCATTGCGCTGCTGGACCGCTTCTTGGGCGGCAAAGGCGCGGTGGACGACGAAGCGCGGGCCACGTCGGAGCTGGAGTCGGAGGTGCTCGAGGAAACCGTCGGATTGTTGCTGGAGCAGGTGCGCGGCGCTTGGAAACGGCTGGCGGACTCCCCGCTGGAAGGCCGGCGCCGTTTCGCGAACCGCCAGTTGCTCCAATTCGTGGCGGGCGAAGACACGGTGGTGGTGGCCTCGGTGGAGGTGAAGCTTCCGGAGTCGACGGGGCTGCTGACGATCTGCTACGCCGAGCGCGCGCTGGAACTGGCCGACGAACACTCGGGCCGCAAGAGCGACCGCGAGGCCGAAGCGCAGAGCGAAGGTCCGGCCCACGTGACGACGGATCTGGTGGAACGACTGAGCGTGGACGTCGAGGCGTTTCTTCTGCCGATCGAAATTCCTGTGCGAGAAGTGATGTTCCTGCAGGCGGGCGATGTGCTGATGTTCGACCACCAGGTGCCGCATCCGGTGGAGCTGCGTGTATCGGGCGGGCTGCGGTTCGAAGGATACATGGGACAGCACGGCGACCGGGTGATGTGCGCGATCACGGAGCGGCATTGAGATGAGCGAAAGCGCGACCCCTGCCGCGGCCGCAAGCACGCTGAAGCTGCTGGTCGTCGACGACGAGCCGGCCATGCTCCGGCTGCTTAAGGATTCCTTCGAAAGCGACGGGCATCGGGTGCTGGAGGCGTCGAGCGCCGAGCAGGCGCTGGAGGTGCTCGATCGGGAGCCGGTGGATCTGGTTCTGACCGACCAGCGCATGCAGGGCATGACGGGGACCGAACTGCTGCTGGAGATCGGAAAGCGCCGCTTGAGCACGGGCGTCATTCTGATCACGGGATTCGCCACCCTGGAATCTGCGATGGAAGCAATGCGGTTGGGCGCGCTGGACGTGGTCCAGAAGCCGCTCAACCTTTCCGAACTAAACGAGAAGATCGCGCGCTACGCGCAGAAACGGCGGCTGCATACGCCGTCCAGTGTGGCTCTTCAAGCAGCCAAACCGCGCGCCCAGGAGGAACCCGCCATGCCCACCAAGACTCCCGAAGAGGCCGTCGAAGTCCAGCGCGTGGATCTGCCGGCCATCGGCGCGGGCTCGACACAGGACGCGCCGCAGGGGATCGACAAGATTCTCGATATCCCGGTGCTGGCGATGGTGCGGCTGGGCAAGACCAGCCTGCAGATAGCCGATCTGCTGCGCCTGGGCGTGGGCTCGGTGGTTGAACTGAACAAGCACGCGGGCGATCCGGTGGAACTGCTGGTGAACAACAAGCTGGTGGCGCTGGGCGAAGTGGTAGTGGTGAACGACACGTTCGGCTTCCGCGTGACAAAGATCCTGGATCCCAAGCAGCGCATTCAACAGCTCGCGTAACGCTTCGAACAGGCTTTTCTCCCCAACCCATGCCCGCCCGGAACGTACTCCGGGCCGCATGCCCTTTTGCCTCACCGCTCACCGCTTCGAAATCGCAACATCCTGCTCCGCCACACGCGCACGTCCGCAGGGGCCGGCGGGCGCATCCCGGCAGAATTCGCCGAACTGCGCGGCTTTCCGGCATCTCTTTCCAGTGGCACCGATGTTGCTTCTGTTCCTCCCAGGCAAGGAGGAGAAATCATGCGCAGTACAATCACTCGAACTCAGCGAGCACTCTTCGCGGCGCTCCTTTTAGTCGGCGCGCTCGCGGCACCGCATGCGCGGACGGCGGAAGGCGACGGGATGGTGCTCGATCCGCACGGCAAGCTGGTCAAGTCCTCGACGACGGCCGCGCGCGGCGGGCCCGCGGTGGGAGCCGATGCGGCGAGCGACTCGTGGCTGCGCAGCGCGGGAACGTTCCTGGTGCTGCTGGGCCTGGCCGGCGGTGCGCTGGTGTTGATGCGGCGGCAGCAGGCGCTGGTGCGGGCGAAAGGCGGCGCACAAAGCCAGCTCGAACTGATCGAACGGATGCCGCTGGGGCCGCGACGAGAATTGTTGCTGGTCCGCGCGGGCGGGCGGGTGCTGGTGCTCGCGGCGCTGCAACAAGACCTGAAACTGATCTCCACGCTTCCGGCCGGGACGCTTCCGGCGCAAGCCGGTGCGCAGGACTTCCTGGCGCTGCTGAACCGCCAGGCGGCCATCCAGGAAGCCGCACCGGTGAAGGCTTCCGCGCGCAACCCGCTGGACGAGGTCGATTGGCCGGCCGCGGCGGTGCGGAGCTAACCCATGCGCGCCCTTTCGCTCCCCACCCGCTCCCTGCTTCCGTTCGTGCTTGGCCTGGCGCTCTGGCAAGCGCAGGCCGGCGCCGAAGAAAGCAAGCCCGCGGGCAATACGCCGAACCTTGAGCTGAACCTCGGCGCGAAGGGCGATGCGCAGACCGTCAGCGTCTCGATGAAGATCGTGGTGCTGATGACGCTTCTGTCGGTCGCCCCGGCGCTGCTGGTGATGATGACGGCCTTCACGCGGATCGTGATCGTGCTCAGCTTCCTGCGGCATGCGCTGGCCACGCAGCAGGTCCCGCCCAACATGGTGCTGATCGGTCTTTCGCTGTTCATGACGATGTTCGTGATGGCGCCGATCTGGGAGCGCGTGCACCAGGACGCGTACAAGCCCTACATGGAAGGAAAGATCGGCAACGAAGAGGCCATGGAAAAAGCACTCGTGCCGATGCGCGATTTCATGGGCCGGCAGACGCGGCAGAGCGACTTGGCGCTGTTTCTGGAATTGAGCCACGCGCCGGAGCCGCAGTCCTTCGACGAGATCAAGACCACGACGCTGATTCCGGCGTTCATCCTCAGCGAGCTGCGCACCGCGTTCCATATGGGTTTCCTGATTTTTCTTCCGTTCGTGATCATCGATTTGGTGGTCGCCTCGGTGCTGATGGCGCTGGGCATGGTGATGCTACCGCCGGCGATGATCGCACTGCCGATCAAACTGCTGCTGTTCGTGATGGCCGATGGCTGGCATCTGGTGATCCGCTCGCTGGTGGTCTCGTTCCAGGCCGGCGGATAGGAATCGCGCGATGAGCGACGGGACGCTGTTGGAACTCTTCGGGCTGGCCGCGATGGTGGCGGTGAAGCTCGCCACGCCGCTCCTGCTGGCCGCGGTGATCGTGGGCCTGGCGGTGAGCCTGTTCCAGGCGTTGACGCAGATCAACGAAAGCACGCTCTCGTTCATTCCCAAACTGATGGTGATGGGCTTGGTGCTGTGGCTGTGCCTGCCGTGGATGAGCCGCGAGTTAGTCGAGTTTACGACACGCATCCTGCGCATGATCGGGGAGGTCACTCGATGACGGTGACCTACGCGGCATTGTGGCCTTTTTTCACCGTACTGATGCGGCTGGGCGGCGCGTTCATGACGGCGCCGGGTTTCAGCAACCTCCAAGCGCCGATGCGCATTCGCCTGGGCGCGCTGCTGGCGTGCACGTTTCTGCTGGGTTCGGCGCTGGGCGAAAAGGCCGCTCCGCCGGCCGATTCGTTCATTCTATCGGTCCTCTTCGTGGAACTGGTGATCGGCGTGGGCATCGGATTGGCGTTTCGCTTCACGATGCTGGGCGTCGAAGCCGCAGGCGAACTGGCCGGACTGCAGATGGGCATGGGCATCGCCTCCACAATCGATCCCGCGTCGGGCAACAACGCGCTCTTCACGCACGCGCTCTTCGCGATGCTGTACACGGCGCTGTTCTTGGCGCTGGATGGGCATCACACGGTGCTACGTACGATCTTCGCGAGCTACGAGATCGCGCCCCCCGGCCGAGCGCTGGACTTGCAAGCCGGGCCGCTGCAACTGATCGACCAGAGCGCGCAGGTGATCCTGATCGGGCTGCGCCTGGCGGCGGGGTTCATCGTACCGCTGATGGCCGTGACCTTCGCAATGGCGCTGATCTCGCGCGTGTTTCCTCAAGCCAATGTTTTCGTGCTTTCGTACGCGGCGAGCCTGCTGGTGGGGCTGACGCTCTTCGCGACGACGACGCCCGCAGTGCGCGCGATCGTCGCCGAAGGGATCCGCGGCGGAGCCGAGGGCGCGGGGCGCTGGATCCGAGCAGCAGCAGGCGTTTAAGCATAACAACGAGGCCGCCACGTGAGCGACCAGAACGACCAGGACAAGACCGAGCCGGCAACACCGCGGCGCCTTGAAGAGGCGCGCAAGGAAGGTCGCGTCGCACGCTCGAGCGATCTGTCCACGGCGCTGACGATCGTCGCGATGCTGGCGGCGTTCCAGATGGCCGGCCCGCGCCTGTTCGACGCGATGCGTGACGGCATCAAGGGCACGCTGCATGTCGTGCCGGCGAACACGCTGGACGGGCCTTCCGTCCAGCAGTTGTGCTTCGATACGGCCGCGCCGGTTGCCGCGGCGTTTCTGGCGTTCGCGGCGTGCGTGCTGGCGATGGGCGTGGGCGGATCACTCTTGCAGACCGGCATCCTGTTCACGACCAAACCGCTGGAGCCGAGCCTGGACCGCATCAATCCGATAAGCGGATTCGGGCGGATTTTCTCAATGCAGTCGGTGGGCACCTTCTGCTTCGGGCTCTTCAAGCTGCTGGCGGTGGGCTGGATCGTGTACGCCTTCCTGATGAGCCAGCGGCACGAGTTTCCGTCGCTCTCACGCTTGCAGGCGGTGGAGATCCTGCAGCGCGGAGGCGAACTGATCACGGCGCTGGGCTGGCGCGTGGCCGCGGCGATGCTGGCGATCGGCCTGGGCGATTACGCATTCCAGCGCTGGCGCCACGAGCGCGAGATGCGCATGACGAAGCAAGAGATCAAGGACGAACAGAAGCAGCAGGAAGGCGACCCGCACATCAAGCAGCGCATCCGGCAGATCCAGCGCCAGCGCGGCATGAAGCGCATGATGGAAGACGTGCCGAAGGCGACGGTGGTGATCACGAACCCGACGCACTTCGCGGTAGCGCTGCGCTACGAAGCGGGCGCGATGGCGGCTCCGACGGTGGTGGCGAAGGGCCAGAATCTGGTGGCACTGAAGATCAAGGCGCTGGCGGCGGAGCACGGAGTGCCGGTGCAGGAAGACAAGCCGCTGGCGCGCGGACTTTTCCGTACGGTGGAAGTGGGCCAGGAGATTCCGGCCGAGTTTTACCAAGCGATCGCGCAGGTGCTGGCGGCGCTGCGCCGGCGTAACGGTCCTGCCGGCGGCACGGTGCGGGAGGCGCGCGCGTAATCATGGCTCAAGCAACCGCTCCAGCGGCTCCCCTCGGCGCAACCGGCAACCTGGCGCTCTTCGCCCGCTACGCGGACGTGGGCCTCGCCTTCGGCGTCGTGGGCGTGGTGATCGTGCTGGTGATCCCGATCCCTACGATCGCGCTGGACCTGCTGCTGTGCTGCCAGATCGCGCTCTCGCTGGCCGTGATCATGGGCACGCTGTATTGCAACGAGCCGCTGGACTTCGGCGGCTTCCCCTCCCTGCTCCTCTTCGTCACGCTATTCCGTCTGGCGCTTAACGTCGCCTCTTCGCGGCTGATTCTGCTACAGGGCGACGCGGGCTCGGTGATCCAGTCCTTCGGCGATTTCGTGGTGGGCGGCAATTACGTCGTCGGCATGACCGTCTTTTTGATTCTGGTGGCGATCCAGTTCGTGGTGATCACGAAAGGCTCCGGGCGCGTGGCGGAAGTGGCGGCGCGGTTCACGTTGGATGCGATGCCAGGCAAGCAAATGGCGATCGACGCGGACCTGAACGCGGGGCTCATCGACGAAGCGCAGGCGAGGATACGCAGGCAGAAGATCGAACGCGAAGCCTCCTTCTTCGGTGCGATGGACGGCGCGAGCAAGTTCGTACGCGGCGACGCGATCGCCGGATTGCTGATCACCGCGATCAACATCCTCGGCGGGCTGGCCATTGGCGTGCTTCAGAAAGATATGGCGGTGGGCGATGCGCTGAAGAAGTACACGCTGCTGACGATCGGCGACGGGCTGGTGACGCAGATCCCTGCGCTGCTGGTTTCGACGGGCGCGGGCATTCTGGTGACGCGCGGGGCGAGCGAGTTCAACCTCGGGCAGGACCTGGGCAAGCAGCTCCTGCTGCGCGCGCGGCCGATCCAGATCACGGCGGTCTTCCTGCTGATCTTCGCCTTGGTGCCGGGGCTGCCAACGATTCCGTTCGGGCTGCTCTCGGCGGTGCTCTTCTTCGTCGCCTGGGCCGTGGACAAGAAGAGCCTGGCCGAGCCGGCGGAAGCGGCCGCGCCGGCGGGCAAGGGCGGGCCGGGCGGTTCCGGCGGAACGGCCCCCGCGCGGGAGAGTCTGGAGCCGTTCTTGAAGCAAGATGCGGTGGAACTGGAACTGGGCACGACGCTGCTGCAACTCGTGGATGCGCAACGCCAAGGCGACCTGTTGGGTCGGATCGCGCAGATCCGCAAGCGCCTGGCGGCCGAACTGGGCATCGTGGTCCCGTCGATCCGCGTACGCGACAACCTGAAGCTCACGCCCCGGCGTTACCAACTCCGCATCCGCGGCGCGGTGGTGGCGGAGCACGAACTGTTCCCCGACAAGCTGCTCGCGATCAACCCCGGCCATGCGCGCCAGCCGCTGCAAGGCACGGCTTCGACCGATCCGGCCTTCGGGCTGCCGGCCTTCTGGATCACCGACGCGCAGCGCGGACGCGCCGAAGCTTTCGGCTACACGGTGGTCGACGCGACCTCGGTGCTCTCCACGCACGTCCAGGAAGTGCTGCGCGACCACGCGGCGGACCTGTTGAGCCGGCAGGATGTGCAGGCGATGGTCGAACGGCTGAAAGAGTCCGATCCGGCGGTGGTCAAGGATGTGGTGCCGAACCAGATCACGCTTCCCATGTTGCACCGCGTCCTGCAAGGCGTGCTGCGCGAACGGGTGCCCGTGCGCGACATCGTCACGGTGCTCGAGACGTTGGGCGATCAAGGCGGCAAGGGCGAGACCATTCCGAATCTGGTCGAGCAGGTGCGGCTGGCGCTCGCGCCGGCGTTCGTAGGCAGCTACGCGTCGGACCAGGGCAAGCTTCACGCGCTGGCGCTGGCGCCGGAACTGGAAAGCCGGCTGTTGCGCTCGCTGGTGCGCGCCGAGCAGGGCCTCACGCTGGTCCTGACGCCGACGCAGGTGCCGCGCTTGCTGAAGGCGCTGGAAGAGCGGCACACGAAGGCGAGCCGGCGGCAGTCGCGGCTGGTGCTGCTGTGCTCGGCGGCGCTGCGCCCGCACGTGCAGCGGCTCCTGAGCCGCGCGCTGCCGAAGCTGCCAATCGTTTCTTACCTAGAGGTGCCGCGCGGACTGCAGTTCGAAATCATGGACCAGGTGCCGGCAACGGCGCTGGGCGACGAGGCGGGCGGGATGTTCGGCACGCAGCCGATGACCGGCGGCGAAGCGGCTCCGGCGACGTAAGGCCACGGCACGACCAGACGACGAAGAAGGGGGTGAGCGATGCGTATCAAGACTCTACGAGGCGCGACGATGCTGGCGCTGCTGGACGCGATTCGCGCGGAACTGGGCCCGCAGGCCGTGCTGCTTTCGGTGCGCCGCGTGCCGCTGGATCCGCTGGCCGGCATGGACGCGGGCAGCGTGCTGGAAGGCGCGGCCGCGGTGGATCCGGATGCCGTGGCGCAACCGGAACCGGCGGCGACGGGCACGTACGACCGCCCGGTGATGCCCAGCGCGCCGCGGGCCGCGGAGATGCGTCTCGGTTCCAAGAGCGGCGCGTCCCAAGAACGGGACCGCGCAGGCGTGGCAGTGTGGCTGCTGGTGGGCGCACCCGGCAGCGGAAAGACCGTGGCTTCGGCAAAAGTTGCGGCGTGGCTGCGCGGCAAGCAATCCCAGCCGGTAGGACTGCTTTCGACCGATGCCTGCAACACGCGCCAGGAACCGGCGTTACGAATGCACGCGCGAAAATTGGGATTGCCGTGGACGGCCGCACAATCGGCCTCGGAGTTGCATGAGAAGGTACAGAGCTGGAACGGAAGGGGGCCGCTGGTGGTCGACACGCCGGGTGTGGACGGAGCGCAAGTAGCGAGTTTGCGAAGCGTGAAGGCGGCGCTGGAGCAGACCGGCGCGCGCGTCGAGACGCATCTGGTGCTGAACGCCGTGGCATCGGCCACCGAACATTCGCGGCTCTGGAAAACCTTCGCGCCGATCGGATGCGGGCAGACGCTGCTGACGCACCTGGACCGGACCGAAGACGGAGCGGATCTGGTGGCGCGGCTGCTGAGTTCGAAGATCGGCATCTCGTTCCTGGGCACGGGCCCGAAGATTCCGGACGATCTGATCCTGGCCACGCCCGAACGGATGCTGCACGTTTTTGCCTGAACCCCTGAATCGGAGAGACGCGGTGAAACCAGTTCCTCGCCAGACGAAGACCTACGCGATCGCCAGCGGAAAAGGCGGCGTGGGCAAGACGAACGTCGCGGCGAACCTCGCGATCGCGCTGAGCGGCATGGGACAGCGGGTGCTGCTCTTCGATGCCGACTTAAGCCTGGCGAATACGGATCTGCTCTTCGGCCTCGCGGCCAGCGCGACGCTGGAGCATGTGATCGCCGGACGGCGGCGGCTGGACGAGATCGTGGTGCAGGGACCGGAAGGCGTGGACATCATTCCGTCGGGCTCGGGGATCGCCGAGCTGGCGGACCTGGCGCCCGAACGGCTGAACGTGATCGCGGAGCAACTCGCGGCGCTGGCCGGCTCGTACGACACGGTCCTGATCGACGTGCCGGCGGGAATCGGCCCGGTGGCGCGGCGCTTTTCGTACCTGGCCGACGAGATCCTGCTGGTGATCACGCCGGAGCCGACGTCGGTCGCGGACGCTTACGCGCTGGCGAAGTTGCAGCGCAAGGAAAGCCCCCACGGGCGGCTGCGGCTGATGGTGAACATGGCTCAGGACGACGAAGAAGCGCGGCGCGTGGCGCAGGCGTTCTCGGAGATCATGGTCCGCTTCCAGTCGTGTCCGGTGGAAAGCCTGGGCCACATTCCTTGGGACGCCAACGTGCCAGAGGCGGTGCGCCGCCAGCAGCCCTTCATGACTTGCTATCCGAATTGCCGCGCCTCGCGCGTGCTGAAGGCGATCGGGCGGACGCTGTTGCTCCAGCGCGAAGCCTTGGCCGGCGCGCAGGCGGCGAGTCCGGGCGGCTGGAACCGCCTGCTCACGTGGATGGATCCGCTTCCGGAGAACTGAACGCATGTCGCCCGCCGCTCAACCGCTGCATGTCCGTCTGCTTTTGACCCGCTTTGTCGTGCTGGTGGCCGCGATCGCGGGAGGCTTGGCGTTCGTGCTCTCGCATTCGAACGGCTGCGCGTGGCCGCAGGCGCTGCTGCGCAGCCTCCTTTCGGCGCTGGCGTGCGTGGCGCTGGGCGGGATGGCGGTGCCGCTGCTGATTCCCATGCTGAAAGCCGAACCGGCGCCGGAACCCGAAGCGAAGAAGTCCGATGGCGCGCCGGCCGTTCAACCGGCCCGCTGATACGTGAGCCGCATCGCGGCTCGATCGAGAATCCGTTTCGCCGTCGAGGTTGAATCCGCATGACCGCAGCATTGACTTCCGCTCCGCCCGATACGCTGCGCGCATCGCGAGAAGTCGCGGACCGCGCGGCTTGGGAACGCTTTCGCGCCGAGCCAGACGATCCGGAGTCGCGCGACGCGCTGGTGCGGCGCTACCTGCCGCTGGTGAAGTCCGAAGCGCAGCGCATGTTGGCGCACCTCCCGTCGCACATCGACCGCCAGGAGCTGTTCGCCGAAGGCGCGGCCGGATTGCTGCACGCGATCCATCATTACGACGCGAGCCTGGGCGTGACGTTCACCGCGTACGCGCGGCGGCGCGTCTGGGGCGCGATGCTCGACCGCATCCGCGGACTGGCCGGCGTGCCGCGCTCGTTCCACCAAGCCGTCCGGCAGATCGACCGCGCGCTGGATGCGTTCCTCAACCGGCACGACCGGCAGCCCAGTGAAGAAGAACTGGCCGAGGAGCTGAAGATATCGGTCGCCGAACTGCATGTGCTGCAACGGCAGGCCTCCCAATCGCAGATGCTCTCGCTGGACGCCGGCACAGACCAGGACGCGGGGCGGCCGATGGCCGCGACGATTCCGGCGGCAGTCGAGCGGAGCGATTCCCCACTGGACGGGCTGGTCGAGAAAGAGACCCGTGAACACCTCGTGAAGGCCATGCAGGCGCTGCCCGACCGCGAGCGGGCGGTGCTGGTGCTGCATTTCCACGAAGGGGTAATGCTGAAGGAAATCGCGCTGGCGCTGGAAGTCTCGGAGTCGCGCGTCTCACAGTTGCTCAGCCAGGCGCTGCAGCGGCTGAAGGTCCAGATGCGGCGCGTGGCGGGAAGCGGGTCGCCGCCGCCCGACGAAACGTGACGACTCGTAACGTCGCGAGGGGTAGCAGGGGGAGTGCATGGAGGCCGGTCCTGGGATTCAAGCGGTAAGCGCGGGCTTGCAGCCGCTGAGCGCGAACCCGGACGCCTCGATGCAGGCGCGCGCCGGCTTGACGGCGCCGATGTCGCTGCTGGATGCCGAAGGCGCGGGCAGCCTCCCGGCCGACCGCGTGGACGTTTCTCGCGCGCAGGTAACCACGCGCCCCGAAGTCGCGGTGGCGCATCTCGGTCGCACGCCGCCTACTCAACTCGCCGATTGGCCCCAAATTGCGCCGCTGCTGCGGCAAGCCGGATTCGAAGCTCCGCCCACGGGCGTCTCGGCGGCGGAAACGCAGGCCGCCGTGACGCAATGGATGCAACTCATGCCTTCGGCGCAATCGGCTTTCTGGCAGGGCATGCGCGCGGCGCTGGCCTCGCCTCCGCAAGCCGCGGCCGGTCAAGCGGCCCCCGCGCCGCGCGATCCCGCCGGCGTCTCGAACGCGCTGGACACCCTCATGAACGCATCCGGCCTGACCGTGCTCGTGGCCGATGCGCCGGAGCCGCCCGCCGGCGCGCCCGAAGGCCGCGCCGCCTCCCCTAACCCGTTGCCACAACCAACCGCGCGCAGCCCGGAAGCACCGGCCCCGCGCATGGCGAGCGGCGCGCCACAGGCCGCAACCTCCGAGCCGCAGACTGCAAATCTGAGTGCGGACGGCAAGCCTGCTGCCCTCGGAGCGTCCGACAGCACCGCACTCGGCCGCGCGCCAGGGACTGCTCAAGCGCTGCCTTCGTTCGCCGTGCCGATGCCAGAAGCAACCGACACGCCTGGGGTACCGGTGCGCGTGGAGACGAGCCGAACGCCGCACGGATTGCCGCAGGAGCAGGCCGCGTCGCGCACGGCGCCGCGCGATAACCAAGCCTCCCAGGCTTCCGCGCCTCCAACGAATCCCTTGGCCCCACCGCGGCGCGAAGCACCGGCGCCGGCGCGGGTGCCGCTTGCGAGCGCGCACGCTTCGGGGCCCGCCGAAATGATTGACGAAGAAGCGGCGGCCTCGAAAAATGCTCAGATCGAAGCGCTGGTCAACGGCGTGGCGCTCAAAACGCGAGATGCGCTGGGCGCCGAACCGCGCGCGGCTGCTCCCGGCGCGGAGGTTCAAGTTCAGTGGCAGTCGGCCGTACCGCTCTTCCCGGGCGGCGCGTGGATGCCGACCTGGGTGAATTTCGAATGGGCGGTGCAGGAAGACGGAAAACACGCTTCCGGACCGGAGACCGGCAAGCCCGCGCGTCCGCTGGCGCTCTCGCTGCATGTTTCGAACGAAGCTTTGGGCCGCGTGAGCTTTCACCTGGCCTGGACGGATCGCGCGCTGAACGGGACGGTGCAGGCCGAACGCCCCGAAGTGGGCGCGCAAATCCGATCGACGCTGCACCAACTGGGCGCTCAGTTGGAGGCCTTGGGCATGCCCAGCGCACAACTGTCGGTGCGCGAGGATTCCAACGCCTGGCTGGAGGCGGGCGCATGAGCGAGCACGGCCGAACGGAGCTTCCGCGGCGGCCGCGCAAGGCCGCGGTGGCTTTGGGCTACGAGCCTTCGCGCGATGCCGCGCCGCGCGTGCTGGCCAAAGGGCACGGCGAAGTCGCCGACGAGATCCTTCGCCGCGCCGCGGAAGCCGGAGTGCCGATCAATCCCGATACGCAACTCACCCACGCTCTGGGCAAACTGGAAGTCGGCGCCGCCATTCCGCCGGAGTTTTACCGGGTGGTGGCCGAACTGATCGCCTACGTCTATCGCATGGAGCAGGAGATGCCCTCCCGGAAAGGCAAGCCATGATCACCACCGCCACTCAACCTCAGTTTCTCGTCTGGGCCAGTTCGAAGGAGTTTGGCGCGCACGCCACGGAGTGGTTCTCCAAGACGGCGCTGCCGTGGAGTGTCTTCGACGAACTCTCCGATCTGGAACAGTCCCCGGCCGGTTTGTGTTACGGCCTTGTGGCCGACGGCGCGCAGCCGGAATGGACAACGCAACTGTTGTGGATGCGGGAGAAACACCGCTGGCCGGATACGCCGATCGTGGTGCTGGGCGGACCGCTGCGCAGCGACCTCTGGACGCAGCGGCATCTGTACCAGATCTGCGATTGGCGCAACGAAGCGGACCTGGAAGCGCAGTTGTGGCTGGCGTCGGCGGGTGAACTGAACGTGCCCGAGGATCGCGGCGCCGCCTTGCGGGCCAGCTACCGGCACGTCTGCGAAGTGAGCGCGCCGGTCGAACTTGAGCTGCATACGGTGGACGTGAGCGAGGGCGGCGTGCAACTGAACTGCGCATTCCCCATTCCTAAAGGCACTTGCCTGAAGGTGAGCTTGGCCGCCCTGCACGCGGAACTGAACCGAGCACTGCCGATCGAAGTCTTGCGCTGCCGGCCGGCCGAACCGCCCCTAAGCGGCTATCGCGTGCATGCTCGATTCGTGAATCTTTCGCGCGATCAGATCCGTGAGATGCGCAAAGCGATGTTCCTGCTGCAATCCCGCGTCGCGCGGACGCTGCAAACGCTTACTGGCAAATGAAGTGGTCGGTATGCCCACAGGTGCAGCGATAGCGGAAGCTCTTGACGATCCCATTCTCCTTTTCCACGGTCAGCCGCGGATCGCAATTGGTGCCGGGCAACAGAAGCTGCCTCGGTTCGTGGCTGTACACCACCTTGCCGCCTTTGATGACCCGCGTGCGGGGGCGCGAGGTCGATTCCATTTCGGGCAGTTGGTTCGCGTGCGTCACCATGATGGCTCCCTCCCAAAATCAAGCGTTCACCCGAAGAGGTTGGGCAACCGGTATGCCAAAGGGCCATTCGGAAAATTCTACCGATGCACCGTGCATTGAAGAGTGGGCGCGCACCGTCTGCTGCGAATGTCTCACATACATAAGTTCTGTAACAAAAGAATGTTATAGCAGTTCCGTGGTTGTTGATTCTGAGGCCGAGCGATCCTAAAGCACTTGGGTGATCGTGGCACCGCTCTTGCAAGTATGAGGCAAAGAGGTTCGAAGACGGGCTCCGTTCTTCGAAACTCGATACTGCGTTCTGGAAATCGGGACTCGAAGCCTCATTTCGGGATGCAATCTGCCACTGGGTCCGTTCACCTGGAGAGCTTGAAACGATGTTCAATCTGTTCGCCAAGGCCAAGCCGGAAGATGCCGCTTCGGCGTCCCAAACGCTCGATGCAGAAGCTTCGCCCAACCGTGTACTGAGGCGCAGTTGCCCGCCCATACCGGGCCCGGTCAATGCTCATGAAGAACGCTTGGCGCAGCGGGTCGGGACGTTGGTGGACGATTGCGAGAACTTGATTCAATCGCCGCAGTTCGACTTGCCGACGCTGCCGTCTTCGGCGCTAAAGCTGATGGATTGCCTGCAAGACGCGAG
>BTVV01000061.1:0-34495 GCA_045863855.1 Planctomycetota bacterium
CCACCCCCCCCCCCCCCCCCCCCCCCCCCCCCCCCCCCCCCCCCCGCCGCCCGCCCCACCTCGCTCCGCGCACTTTTTTTCGATTTCGCTACCGTGCGCCCCGGAGTGCATAGCGCGATTTTTTTGATGCACCTTGCGTGAATTTGATACGCAATGCGTCTCGATTTATAGCACAAATATAGCAGGAACGATTTTTTGCCCCTCGTGCATCGGTGTACACTGTTTCGTGATGCACCTCGAAAGTCGAGTCCGGCCCACGCCGCCGGGCCGGCTCGAGGCCTCCAAAGGAGCCGCCATGAACTGCGCCGACGCCCGGATCGCTCTCCTCTTCGCCCTGGCCACCTGCGCCGCCGGCGTCCACGCCGCATGGAGCGAAACTCAACCCAGGACCTCACTTACAGCAACCGAGACGCCCGTTCGCGAGCCCGGCAAACTCGACAAGCCCGGCACGACCTACGTCCTGACCCAGGATATCCAAGCACCCGGCACCGTTTTTTTCCTCGGCAAGGATATCGTCCTCGACCTGAACGGACACACAATCACTTACTGTGCCGGACCTTACGAGCACATCCCCAACCACGGCTTCGAGGACGGGTTGAAGGGCTGGGACGTCTCCAAAGCCCCGAACGCCAAAGTGCTCAAAACCGCCGAGACGCTTCCGTTAGTCGGCGAACACCTCTGCAGCCTCCCCGGTGGCTCCGAACTCGTCTCGCCCTACATTACAATCCCCGTGGCAAACAGGAGTTACTACGCCATGGTGGCGCTGGCCAAGCAGGAAATGCGCGTCAGCGTCGCCGTTGACGACGAGAAAGGTCAGCCCGTTCGCTGCATCTTCAAATTTGGGGCAAACGAGCGGCAGAGCTGCCCCGAGCCGAACCGTTCGCCTAAACTCGGTGGCGGCTTCGTCTTCGCGCATCTTCACGGCCTGCCTGCGGGCAAGTACCGGCTAAAAATAAAGGCCGAGAACGATTGCCTGATCGATGAAGCCGATATCCGACCCGCGCTCGACGCCGGGGTGGCCGTCGTCGAGCAAGTCCTGCCCTGGGCGTACTATAAGTGCATCCTCGACGGCGACAGCACCGCTTTTTTCGACTGCTACGGGCGCGAAAAAGAGCTGCCCAACGTCACAGGCCCAGGCGTTATCTCAATCAAGAATGGGATCATAAAGGCTGGTTTTAAGGCTATTCGGACCTGGGGTCTCCAGTCCACCGCCAAGGACGTAAAGTTCAAAATCGAGAACGTAAAATTCATAGCTCAAGGGATTAATACGAACGCCATCGACGTCCCCGATGCCGATTTGACCAATTGCCGCTTCGAGATCGATACGCCTTTTATTATCGATCGCCACCGCCAGCAGGACTATCCGGTCCATATCTCCAACGCTAAAGGCTCCATCATTCAAGGTTGCGAATGGGTCGGCGGGCAGGGCGGGCTCTCGATCAGCGGTTCCAACGCCGAGATCAAGGACAGCATCTTCCGTATAAAACAAACGGTGACCAACCATTACTGCATCGGTCCCGGAGGCAACGGGCACCGGATTCATCACAACCTGTTCGAGCCCCAAATGGGCGCGGGCATCTACATCGGGCGCTCAAAAAATGTAGAGGTTTTCGAGAACGAGTTCAAAATCGTTGCTTCGCCGCCTATTTGCGAATACGCGCATACCGACTACAGCGTCAGCGCCGTCCGCTTGAGCGACTACAACGCCAAGCCCGGCAGCGGCAAAGGAGTTTGCGCCGATAACTCGGTCTACAAGAACAAGATACGGATCACCGGCCGCGATTACCCGCAGGCGCGAACCTCGGCCTGGATGAAAAACTACCAGCCCCGCGCCTACGGATTCTTCATCTCCGTCGGCGGCGGAACCAACAAAGTGTACGAGAACGAGATCACCGTCGTTCACGAAGCGCCCGATTCGACCCATGCCGAAGCGTACGCCTTCTTCATCGGTGGAAGCGACAACGGCGGCGAGATTTACAAGAACCGCGTCAGCACCAACGTACCCGCCTTCTGGATCGCCAGCAGCTACGGCCCGGCTTCGAATACCAAGATCTTCGAGAACACGGTCATCCGCCCCGCCGACTGCACCCGCGAGTTCAAACCCGTCCGCATGGGCTGCGGAAGCTTCCTCGCCTCGCAGATCGAATTCTCCGCTAACCGCTGGGAGAATCTGACCTTCGGAGTGGACGCCACGGACAAACCGCATGTCTATAAGGTTCAATAGCCACGCTGGAAGTTTCGCGTTTCAGGCGGCATGCTTAGGCCATGCCGCTGACGATCGTCACGCATAACCTCTTCTGGCTCCAAGGCGCGCCCTTCGAAGGCACCGATCCCGGCGCCGCGCACCCCGAGATCCTGGCCGCCTTGGCCGAGTGCTACCGTCCCTTGGAGCCCGATGTGGTCTGCGTACAGGAACTTCAATCCGAGTCGGCGTTTAGCCAGTTCGCAAACGCGCTGGAACGCGACGGCTTTTACTGCGCCGGGAACGCGCACCGCGCCTACGGCGGCGCGATCCTCTTTCGCCACGGCCGCTTTGTCGCGCAGTCCGTCCAGACCGCCATCGCCGCCGAGCGCTTCTGGATGAAGATCGAACTCACGGCCGGCGCTTGGGATGGCTTGATCGTGGCGAACGCGCACTTGCCTTCCGGGCGCCAGACGACGCCCGACGAAGCGCGCCGCCGGCGCCTCGACGAACTGACCGCGCTGGTTTCGCATCTCCCGCGCCCCGACGTGGTTACGGGAGACTTCAACGAACCGCCCGGAGGCTCGGCGCACGAACTGATGTCCAGCCTCGGCTATATCGACGCAGCCCTGCCCAGCGGCGCCGGAGCCATCGGCACCAACGCCGCCGGCCGGAATCGGCGCATCGATTACATCTGGCTCGACCGTAAACTCGCCCCCGCGCTCGCTAGCTACGAAGTGCTGCCGGCCGAACGACTTGCCGATCCCAGCGGAAAGAAGAAGTTCCTCAGCGACCATCTGCCCGTCATCGCCCGGCTGAAGTCCGTCGAGCCGCGGAGCTGAACTCGTGAACCCGAACCATCCGCTGCAGGCGGAACTCGATGCGCAGCGCCGCCGCACGGCCATCTTCGGGCTCGTCGCCTGTAACCTCTTTTGGGGCTGGTCCTTCCCCGCGATGCAGTTGGCCCAAACCGCGCTGACCGAACACCTGCCCGATGCGCAACGCGATTCGCTTGGCGGCGCGCTTGCCGTGGCCGGAGCATTCATCGGCTGGCGCTTTCTGGCCGCGGCGGTCTTGTACGCGCTCTTCAGCATCCGCCACCAGCACGGCTTCACAAAGGCCGATGTCTTCGGCGGTTGCAGCACGGGATTGTGCTTTACGCTGGGCCTGTTCTTGCAACTGGTCGGCCTGCGCTTCACGCCGCCGTCCGTTTCGGGCTTTCTGACCGCGCTCGTGGTCATCTTAGTCCCGCTGGCGCAGCGCTTTGTGTTCCGCCAAGCGCTGCCGCCCGGGATCTGGCCGGGCATCGGTCTGGCGCTAAGTGGAATGGCGGTGCTCAGTTGGAGCGGCGAAAGCGCCCTCACTTCGCGCATCGAGCCGCCCTGGCCGCTCTTCGGCGAGACGCTCACCGTACTGGGTTCGCTGGCCTTCACGGGGCAGATACTGTGCCTGGACCGCTTCGGCAAAGCGGCCCACCCGGCGCGCTTAAGCTCGATCATGTTTGGAGTTACCGCGCTGGCGGGGCTGCTGATCGGCCTCCTGAGCGCCGGCGGGGGTGCGCTCTTCCAGCCCTCCGGGCTGGCCGAAATCGCCGCCGATCGGACCGTCCAGTGGACCTTCCTCTCGGTGGTTATCTTCAGCTCCGGCTTGGCCTTCCACCTGATGAACACGCACCAGCCGCGCCTCCCGGCCTCGTTGGCCGGGGTGCTCTACGGGCTCGAACCCGTCTTCGCGACGCTCTTTTCGCTGCTGTTACAGACCGACGACCCGCGTCCGAACCTGTTTATCGGTGGTGCGCTGGTCTTTATGGCGATTCTGGTGGTCACCCGCCCGGCGCCCCGCGTCTTGGAATCGTCGGCTTCCACGGGTTGACAGAAATTGAAGCGTTAAATACACTCCTGTACTTGTCTTAGCCAAAGCGTAGGAGAGTTGCGTTGAGCGACCGTGGGGACGACGCGCCCGCGCGCGGGGATGCGTCGTTGGACGCGGCGCCTGAAGCGTTCCTGAAGCACCTGGAGCCGTTCGAGCGGGTGCTGCTGGACCTGAAGGAACAGCTTTACGAAGGTTCGTGGGACCGGATTCTCGCGGACCTGCGCGCGCGGCTGGACGGTCAGCCGTACATCTACAAGCTGGGACAGACGATAGCGCGGGACATCGCGGCGATCGAGAAAATGCGCGCGTACGAACGGCTGCATGGCGTGAACTTGGCCGAACGATTGAAATCTTCGAAATGAGTTCCACGCGCGGCTTGCGCCGCGGGTTGCGAGAGGAGCAAGAACGATGACCGGCATGCGACGGCAAGGGAAGCACGGAATGGGCGGGATCCTCGCGTTGCTGGGGGTGCTGATCGCTTGCGCCGCGCCGGCGGCGTTCGCGCAGCGCGAAGAGCAGCTTCTGGTTTCCTCGGAGATCGAAGGACGCAAAGTGGTGCTGCCACCGGGCTTGGCGCTCGAACTCGAATGGTACAGCCCCGTCGTCGACGCCTCGAAGGCCGGCCTGATCGTCCGCGGCTGGGTGGACGAAGAGTTCGTCCTGCTCGAGACCGACAAGCTGAACCTGATCTGCGTGAACCGCAAAGACGGCACCGAAAACTGGCGCCTGGTGCTGGAGCAGCCGCTGCGCTATCAGCCCGAAGTCACGCGCAACAACGTCATCGTCAACGTCAACAACTTCCTCGTGGCCGTCGAGAAACGCACGGGTGAAGTGCGTTGGCGCCTGCTGCCGAAGTTCGTCATGAGCACGCCGCCGCTGGTCTTCGATCCGCCGGCGTACAAAGCCGAATACACGCGCGAATGGCAGAACATGGAAAGCGTTTACACGGGCGCGTGGGAAGGCCGCATTCACGGCATGTCCGTACGGGGCCGGCTGGAACAGTACAGCCCGTCGCTCGCCGCGCCGCAGTTCGATATCTACTACAACTGGCACAAGACGCACGTGACCCGCGGCATCATCTCCACGCCGCTCAAGCTGTACGACGATGCCATCTACTACTCCGCCGACGACTCGCAGGTTTACGCCGTGACTCGCGACGGAGAAGTGCGCACGCCCTACAAGCTCCAGGGGGCGCCCTGCACGAACCTCGCCGTCGACTCGCTGAACGTGTACGTCGGAGCGCGCGATTACTACTTCTACGCGTTGGATCGCCTGACGCTCCAGAAGAAGTGGGCCTACCCCTCCGGCGGCCTGATGCAGGGAAACATTTACGCCGACGAGCCGGTTAAGGAGAGCTTCGTGTACGTGCCGACCGTGGCCGACGGGATCCACGCGCTCAGCGTTCAGCGCGCCACGGGCGGTGGGCAGAGCAGCCTCGTCACCCCCGAGTCGTACCAGTTGGCCTGGAAGGCGCCGGGCACGCACGGGGTCGTCAGCGCCAGCGAAAAGGTCGTTTACTTGGGCAAGAATCCGACCAAGGATTTCGCCGGCTACACCACGCTCGTCGCCGTGGACAAGGCCTCCGGCAAGGTGCTGTGGGAGACCGAGTCGGCCAAGAAGGAAGGTGCGCGGTTCTACATCGAGTTCCACAATGCGTGGCGCCGTGACGACCAGCAGATGCGCATCTTCGCGGTGACGGCCGACAACCGCCTGCTCAGCTTCCGCGAAAAGCGCGCGCTGTACGGTCCGATGGCCGAGAAGGTAGAAAAGACCGCCGCGCCGGCGGCGCCGGAAAAGAAGTAAGCGCCTCACCGGACGCGAGAAATGCCATCCAGCCCCGCGCAAGCGGGGTTTTTTTTATACGCCGTGCAAGTCCCGTGTAGCGCGCATCAGGCCGATTCGGCGGGCTTGCGCGGGCCTTTGCCCAAGTGATGCAGAATCAGGCGCTCGACGGGCTTTCCGCCCAGCAGGTGCTGTTCGACGATCTCGGGAATATCGCGCAACTTCACACCGTAGTACCAGACGCCTTCCGGATACACGACCATGTTGGGACCCAAGCCGCATTGCGCGAGGCACAGGGTCTTGGTGAGTTTCACTTTCTTCTCGTACTCGTCGCCGAGCTTATCCCGGAGCAGTTGATGCAGCTTCAGCCGCAGCGCGAAGGGATCGCCTTCGGCGCAGGTGGTGCTGGTGCAGATGAATACGTGTCGCGAATAATCTTCCACGCGGAAGCGCTCCGGCCGTGCTGCTTAAAGTATCGTGGAATTGCGTGCGACTTGCCAGCGCGGGCAGGCGCTAGCCAGATCAATATTCCTGCACGCGGCGGACCAAGCGGTGCATGACGCGGACCTGTTCGCGGGGGATACGCTTCTCGGGGCTGTCCGGATCGGCCGCGGCGAGCCGCAAGGGCGCGTCCCCGCGGTCGAAGTGGACCTGGCGAAAGACTTGCATCGTATCGGTCTGAATCAGTGCGAAATCGCCCGAAGCCACTTCGGGTTCGTCCGCGAAGATCAGCACCTCGCCTTCGCGAAAGCCGGCGCGTCCGCCCGCCATACTCGCATCGTTCATCCGCAGCCCGAAAGCGCGGCCCTCGACGGGCAGCAACTGGAGCGTGAGGTTTGCCTTGCCGATCGGAAAGCCGGAGGCGTCGAATTCGAGGCGCTCGCCATCTTCAAGCTGGAACAGCGGGATGGCGGTGAGCTTGCCCGAAAAAAGCTGCCCGGCGTTACGCGGCGTCATTGCCGCGCCCCACTTCGCTTCCGCTTCGCGGACCTTGGTCTCGCTGAGCAGATCGCGCAGCTCGAGATCCAATGCCATGGCGACCTTCTCGAGCGTCGAGCGCCGCGGAACCACGAGACCGTTTTCGATGCGCGAAAGGTTGGGCTGTTTGAGTCCCGTCAGGGAGGCGAGTTCCGATTGGCGCATGCCCCGCTCCTTGCGGAGCAAATGGATCACGCGGCCTACATAACGGTGTACGGGCGGTGGGCTCTCTTTGGCCATGCTCGCGCGCTTGTCTGAAAGTAAAGTAAGGTCGTTGACCACGGGCTCAACATATCAAATGCACGCCGCGAAGGAAAGGCATGTGATATGGAAAATATCGAAATCGACGATAAATGCCGGAGACAATAAATCAATTGCACGGTGCAACCGAACATGAATTGAAATCACGCGTGCAATGCACTCATGCAATGCGGGCGAGACGGAAGACTTGAACGGTCAAGGCGCGCGTCGGCGAAGTGCGGTTTATAGAGCGAAAAGGGGACGGCGGAACATGAAAAGCCGGCGTGGCTAGAGCCGTCCGATCTCGAAAATCATCTGCTCGAGTTCGGTTAATTTGTTCTGAATTTCAATCTTGAATTCGTTGTTCGCCGGCGCCTTTTCCTTCGTGTACTCGATCTTGGTGGGGCTCACGTTCGCATACAGCGCTTTGTAGCGGCGGTTGATGGTGAAGCGGACAGGCTTGAATTTGGGCACTAAATTCGGCGCGGGCGGCGCGTCGAGCGACTCGATGGCCGCACCCGGAAAATGAACGACCCACGGGAACTTCGTACCGTAGTACGTCTGGCCTTCACCGTGTACATCCAGCGTCTTGCCGCGATATTCTTCGAAATCGGCCGGCAAGGCGACCGTGATATGCATGATCAAGGGCTCAAACCTTTCGTTACGCGTCCGCACGTCTCCGTGAAGAGACGCCACGTCCAGTCACATGCTTGAAATATATCACAATCCCCGGCATCGGGGAAATAGCGGTCGCACAGGTGCGTCTTCAGCGTGCGTAAAGCGCCGGGCGACGGCGCTTCCAGGTAAATGCGCGGAGGTTCACCTTCGGCCAGCGGCCGTGCCAGACCGGCGAACGAACCGGCGGATCGAGATCGATCTCGGCGCTCAGCACCTTGGCGCCGTAGGCGGTCTTGGCGAGCACGCGGCCAAACCCGTCCACGATACCCGCGCCGCAACCGGTGCTTTTGCTCCCGCGTTCGAAGGTGTAGCTCGAGAAGATCAGCGGCGCGTGATTTTCGATCGCCCGCGCGCGCGCCAGCGTGAAGAAAGCGTCCGAATTGCCCGCGGTGGGCACGACCAGAAACCGCGCGCCGCGCGCGACCTGCGTGCGCGCCAGTTCGGGAAAGTGAACCTCGTAGCAGGTAATCACCCCCGCCAGGCCCAGTTCGGTGGGCAGGGGAGCGATCCGGCCGCCGGCCGCGATCCCGCCTTCGGGGCCTTCGTCCGGCGCCAGATGCGTCTTGGCGTATGTGCCCAGCACCTTGCCGCGCGAATCGACGGAGACGGTGAGATTCAAGAGTTTCTTGCCCGACCACGCGCACTGACCGTACAGCACACCGATCCGGCCGCGTGCGGCTTCGGCGCGAATCAAATCGGCGAAGGCGCCTTCCGGAAAGCGTGCCGCGAGGCGTTTGTGCGGACGGTCGGGCAGGGTTACCGCTTCGTGCGTGCGCTGCACGTCCACGTATTCGGGAAAACAGACCAGCTTCGCGCCGGCCGCGGCCGCCGAACGGATCGATTTCCGGACCTGCGCCTGGCGCTGGGCGAGCGTGACGAGCTTCATCGGGATCGGCGCGACGGCGACGTGGGTCATGCGCATGCCGGGGTACTCCTTCAAGGGGCGCTTCGCAAAGGCAACGGCAATTCGATTCGTTCCGGCTTTGCCGGACACATGGCGCAAGTCGGTTCTTCTTCGCGGGCGAGGAACTCCGCGATTGCCTCGTCCGCGCAATCGGGCGCGAGCGGCCGGTAGGCGAGGTACGGATCCCACGCGGCCGATAGCGGGTGATGCTTATGCTGCAGCGGCAGATACGCCAACGGGCTGCACTTCCAAAGCAGCCCATCGTAAAGCTGCCGCGCCTCGCGCGAAAGACAACGCTCCCAGCTCGAACGCGGGTTGGCGTCGCGGAACGGTTCCATCGACGTGCCGCTGCCGTGGTACGTGCGCTGCCAATACGTATAGGAAGGGTACAGCGCGACCGTCACGCCGTAGACGGCATGCCAGCGTTCGGCCAGCTTCAGATTCGGCATGACGTGCTGGCGGTAGGCAGGCGAATTGTGGTGAATGGAAATGTAGAGTTGGGCGCGGCCGACATCGGCGAGCGTGGAGCCCAAGTCGGGGTGGCGGTCGAGGAAGAATCCGTTGGTGACGAGGCGCAGCGTGGAAGCCGGAAACTGTGCGCGCGCGAGGCGCACCCAGTCGCACAGCTTGGGATGAATCGTGGGCTCGCCGCCGACGAGCGAAAAGAACTTGGGTTTCAGCCGGGCGCTCCAGGGGCGCATCCAGCTTTCGCCTTCTTCGAGCGAGACGAGACCCTTGTGGCCTTGATTGGAATAGTGGGTGCAGGATTCGCACGCCAGATTGCAGGCGTGTGCGACGTGGATCTCGAGGTTCTCGAAGGCATGAAGCATGCCGAAAGTGTAACGCGGAAGGAGGAGGGGGCCAGAAGAGGCGCTATGCTGGGTCGCGTGCTTCGAACTGAGTTCTAATGGGCTTGGTCAGTGCCCCACCTTCCAACTTGGCACGGCAAATTCCTATGAAATCCCAGCGAGTGCAGAATCGCTGAATCGGAAATTTTAACTCTTAGCCAGGTTCACGGCCTGATACCCATCGATACAAGCCCCCTGCCAATGCGATCAACCCTACGACAATCAAGCCGGGAAAAATCAGGTAAAGGTCGCCACCCGACTGCCTAGCTTGCATGTAGGTCATTAGGGTTAATCCCAATCCGCATACCGTTAGCAGACTCCCCCATTTGATGGCTGCTATGCCGTCACTTCGTACGGCCTGTTTGCAAGCTGAGTTAAGTACGCCTGGATGCACACGCTCGTAAATGCGGACTACCAGGACCCTTGCGTCTTCAAAAGACCACCCGTTATCAACCAAGATAGTGACTAATTCGTTCGGGGGTTTCCCGGATCGAAGTTCACTCTCGATAGAAGCCTCGACGGCTTGCCGAGTGGAGTAGTCAGCCATATCGCATGTATGCTCAGTCCGCCGGCTGCGCCTGATAAATCTCCGCGCCCTTCTCGCGGAACTCCTTCGACTTCGCCTCCAGCCCCTTCGCCAGCGCGTCCTCTTCGCCGATGCCCAGTTCCTTCGCGTACGCGCGCACGTCCTCGGTGATCTTCATGCTGCAGAAGTTCGGGCCGCACATGCTGCAGAAGTGCGCGGTCTTGGCGCCGTCCTGCGGCAGCGTCGCGTCGTGATAGGCGCGCGCGGTCTCGGGGTCCAGCGAGAGGTTGAACTGGTCTTCCCAGCGGAACTCGAAGCGCGCCTTGCTCAGCGCGTCGTCGCGAAGCTGCGCGCCGGGGAAACCCTTGGCCAGATCCGCGGCGTGCGCGGCAATCTTGTACGCGATCACGCCTTCCTTGACGTCCTCGCGGTCGGGCAGGCCCAGGTGTTCCTTCGGCGTCACGTAGCAGAGCATCGCGGTGCCGTACCAGCCGATGTTCGCCGCGCCGATGGCGCTGGTGATGTGGTCGTAGCCCGGCGCGATGTCCGTCGTCAGCGGCCCCAGTGTGTAGAAGGGCGCCTCGAACGTCTCGGCGAGCTGCTTGTCCATGTTCTCTTTGATGAGCTGCAGCGGAACGTGGCCGGGGCCTTCGATCATCACTTGGCAGTCGTGCGCCCACGCGCGCTGGGTCAGTTCGCCCAGCGTGGCGAGTTCGCCGAACTGCGCGGCGTCGTTGGCATCGGCGATGCTGCCCGGGCGCAGCCCGTCGCCCAGCGAGAAGCTCACGTCGTACGCCTTCATGATCTCGCAGATCTCGTCGAACTTCGTGTAGAGGAAGTTCTCTTTGTGGTGCGAGAGGCACCACTTGGCCAGGATGCTCCCGCCGCGGCTGACGATCCCCGTCACGCGCCGTGCGGTGAGCGGGATGTAGCGCAGCAGCACGCCGGCGTGGATCGTGAAGTAATCGACGCCCTGCTCGGCCTGTTCGATCAGCGTGTCGCGGTACAATTCCCAAGTCAGTTCCTCGGCCTTCCCGTCCACTTTTTCGAGCGCTTGGTAGATCGGGACGGTTCCGATGGGCACGGGGCTGTTGCGCACGATCCATTCGCGCGTCTCGTGGATGTTCTGGCCGGTGCTGAGGTCCATCACCGTGTCCGCGCCCCAGCGAATCGACCAGACCATCTTCTCGACTTCTTCCTCGATGGTGCTCGTGACCGCGCTGTTCCCGATGTTGGCGTTGATCTTAACCAGGAAGTTGCGCCCGATGATCATCGGCTCGATCTCGGGGTGGTTGATGTTGGCGGGGATGATCGCGCGTCCGGCGGCGATCTCTTCGCGCACAAACTCCGGCGTGACTTCGCCGGGGATGCGCGCGCCGAAGCTTTCGCCCTTATGCACCGCGCCTTTGCCGCGCCGCCAGAGTTGCTTGAGCAGTTCCGGGCGCTGCACGCGCAGCAGATTTTCGCGGATGGCGACGTATTCCATCTCGGGTGTGATCTGCCCCTTGCGCGCATAGTGAAGCTGCGTGACGTTGGCGCCGGCCTTCGCGCGGCGCGGCGTGCGCAGATGGCCGAAGCGCAGCGCGTCGAGCTTCTGGTCTTCCAACCGGCGCTGGCCGTACGCACTGCTCAAGCGGTCCAGCTTCACCGTGTCGCCGCGCGCTTCGATCCATTCCTCGCGCACCGGCGCCAAGCCCGCCAGCACGTCGATCTGCACCGCCGGATCGCTGTACGGCCCGCTCGTGTCGTAAAGCACGATGGGCGGATTGGCTTCTTCGGGTTGATTCGGCAGCGGGCTGCGCGTCGGGGACTGCTCGATTTCGCGCATCGGTACGCGCACATCCGCGTGGCGCTCGCCCTTCACGAAGATCTTCTTCGACGCCGGCAGCGGACCCATGCTCCGCTTCAGGACTTCTTCCGCGGGGACGCGGTCTTTGCGCTTGCCGGGGGAAAGGTTGCCGGGCTGAATCATGGCGATCATCCTTGTAGAAAACGTAAACACGGCTAACGCCGAAGCGCGCCAAGCGAACGATTCAAACAGGCCGGGAGGAAAGGGGACCGCGATTTCGCAGGCAAGCCGCCTGCGCACGGTCGTGGGCACTTTCCTCCGCCAGGATTACCTGGATCAGGTTCTAGGGTGTTATCTCAGGCGCCGCTCTTTCGAGCGGACCACCCCTAGCGCCCCTGCACGAATCGATTGTCAGGCCGTAGTCTCGCCGTTGTGCGGGCGCTGTAAAGCGAAAACCGGAGCGCACGAGGTGGGTTTTCGAACGGCGGATTTGGAGGTAGATTCATGCGTAGTCCTCTGGGAGCCGCCGGCCACGCATGGACGATCGCCCGCTTGCTTTTCCGATCCGGCTGGTTGCCGCCGCTTATAAGGAGGCCGGGCGGAACTACCTTGTTAATCCGCATGTAAACCGCAGCTTCCAGTGGTACGGGGTGCTCCACGGCCGCGTGGATCTGGTGCTGGGCGAAGCGACCATCCGCCTGCGTCCCGAAGAGTCGGTGCTGATTCCGCCGCTGGCTTCGCGTTCGCCGCGCTGCGGCGGACGGCCGCCGGCGTACCTTTGGGCGGTCTTCGACAACGTGCGGCTGGATCTTGATGACGTGGCCGGCCGCAAGCTGACAACCCCCGAACCGCTGCGCCCCGACTTACAGGCGCTGGCGGCCGAACTGCGCAAACCGCGCGGCGCGAACACCGACGAACTGACCCAGGCGCTCCTGGTGCGGTTGCTAGTGGGCTTGGCTCGGCATGCGCGCGAAGAAGCGCGGAGCGCGCCGGCGGCGCTCTCGCCGGTGGGCGCATTGAGCCGCCGCGAGACGGTGCTGCGCGCACAGGCTTTCATGCGCCGGAACCTGCACCGCGAGATCGGCCGGGAGGAAGTCGCCGCGGCGGTGCATCTCTCGGCACCGCACTTGGCGCGCGTTTTCCGCGCGGCCACGGGACAGACCCTTAACCGCAGTCTTACCGAAATGCGCCTCACGCAAGCCAAGGAGCGCCTCGTCGGAAGCTCGCTCTCGATTACTCAAATCGCGCGCGAAGTGGGCTTTTCGTCGCTCAGCCACTTCAGCCAGCTCTTTCTGCGCGAGGTCGGCAACACGCCGTCCGACTACCGCCGCCGCGGCGGCCGCGCATGGGGGCCTTGAACCGATCACACAAGGTGAACCGGCTCGATGATCGTTTTCCGCAAAAGCTTGCACGCCTGCCGATAGCGCGGCGGTTCCTTAAGTAGGTATGGTTTCCGCATACTCCCGCGGAGATCAACCATGCTGCTTTCTTTCTTCACCGACGAACTGGCCCTCGATCTGCCCGAGGCGCTCCCGATTCTAAAGAGTTGGGGGCTGACGCACGTGGACCTGCGCGGCCGAGTCTTCGGCAAAGCGTTCGAGGCGCTCACGCCTGACGAGCTGAAGGAAGTCCGCAAGCAGCTGGACGCGCACGGCCTCAAGATCGGAGCGCTGCAGTCGTCACTGGCGAAGGTGCATCTGCCCGCGCCCGAACGCCTCAAGGCCGAAGAGGCGAAGCTGGAAGGCGTGATCCGTGCCGCCGACGCGCTGGATTGCCGCCTCGTCCGCGCCTTCCACTACTGGCAGCCGCCGGCTGAACTGCGCGGGAAGCTCGCCGAACAGCCCGACCAGATGCAGCGCGTCCTCGATGCGTTTGCGCCGATCGCTCGGCGCGCGCAACAAGCCGGGTTGACGCTTGCGTTCGAAAACTGCGGGGTTACGCCCGACGAAGTCCACGGCGTGCTCGATGCGCTGAATGCGCCGAACTTCGGGCTGGCCTGGGACTGCACGAACCACTGGGACGACGAAGCGCGCAAGCGCGACGAGGTCGCTTACATCGTCCGCCACGTCACGCGCTCGAAAATGCTCCACGTCAAAGCCTGCGGCACGCTCCCGGCGCTGACGGCAAACCCGTTGCCTTGGGATCGCTTACTCGCCGCCGCGCAGGCCGCGGGAATGCAAGGTCCGGTGAGCATCGAGACGCACAATCCGTCCGGTAGCGGGCTGACCGCGCAGGAAGCCTGCCGGCGCACCACGGTCGCGATCCAGCGCGCGTGGCCGAAGCCGTCCAAACTGAGCGTCGAAGAAGCCGCGCGCAGGCCGGCGGCGTGGAACCGCGCCTACACCGTGCGCCCCGTTGGCTTTGTCGTCGTGGGCTTAGGCATGGGCCACAGCCGCGCGAAGCTGCTGCACCGCACCAGCGGCTGCAAGCTGCTGGGTGTCGTCGATCGCGACGAGGCGCGCGCCAAGCGCAGCGCCGACGAGTTCGGCGTGCCGTTTACCTCCGAACTCGAACCGTGGCTCGCCAAACCCGAAGTGGATGTCGTCTACGTGATGACGCCCACCGGACTGCACTCGGCCGTCGGGCTCCCCGCGCTCGAAGCGGGCAAGCACGTGCTCACCACCAAGCCGATGGAGGCTTCGCTCGAAGCCTGCGACCGCCTGATCGAAGCCGCCGAGCGCAAGGAGCGGCTGCTCGCCGTGGACTTCGACCTGCGCTTCCAGCGCGAAACGCTGGAGCTGAAGCGAGCGGTCGAGAGCGGCGCGTTCGGCAAGCTGCTCAGCGCCACGGCGGCGCTAAAAATCCGCCGTACCGAAGCGTATTTCAAAGCCAGCGGCGGCTGGCGCGGCACGCGCCGGCTCGACGGCGGCGGCGTCCTCTCCAATCAGTGCATCCACGTGATCGACCTGCTCCACTTCGTCCTCGGCCTGCCCAAGCAGGTCCGCTGCGACATCTTCACGCAGGCGCAGCCGATCGAGGCCGAAGACTTCGGCAGCGCGCTGTGGCGCTACGAGAACGGCTTGGTCGTGAACCTCGTCGCGACCAGCACGCTTCCGCACGACGCCTGGTACCAGCGCCTCGAACTCCACGGCACTGCCGGCGCGTTCGTCGAACATCACGGCGGGCCGTCGCGCGGCGAGCGCCTGTACTACACCGCCGGCGCGTGGTCGGACCTTGCGCCCGAACCCGTCTCCGCGCCGTGGGCCTGCGCGGCGGACAACATGGCCGCGGCGATCCGCGAGCGCGCGGCGCTGGTCTGTCCGGGAATCGAAGGCCGCCGCTCGCAGGCGATCCTCGACGCGATGTACCGTTCGGCCTTCGAAGGCGGGAAGTGGGTGGACGTCGACGCCGGCGTGCCGGCCCTGGCCGCGGCGCGCTAGATAGTTCGCTTCGCGCGCAATCCGCGTGCGGCGACTTCGGCCAGCACGCACGCCGCCGCGAGTACCAACAGCCAACCGCGCACCGGCACGAATGCGCGCTGCGGGCCGCTCGCTTCGCGCCACGCCGCCAGATCCTGCGCGGGCAAGTGGATCATCCGCGAGTGCCCCCCCGCACGGTCCACCAGCGCTTCCAGCGCCAAGCGGTCAGTTCCGAAGCGCCGAAACTCCTGCGGGTAGGAAATCGCCACCAGCCGCTCGGCCAGCGCCGCGCCGCCTGCCGCGTCGCGCACTTCCATTCGATAAACGCCCGGCGGCGGAAGCGCCGCTTCGGCGCGGAACGTTCCGGGCGCGACCGGGCGCAGCGGCAAATCGCCGGGCGCCATCGCGCGCGATTCGTCCAGCGGCCGCAGCCGCGCGGAATAATGGCCGTCGTTCTGCGCCGCTTGCGAGCCCACCGCGCGCGCATGCAGCGTCAACTCCAGCCGATCGTCGGACAGCGGCTCGGCCTCCAGCCGCCAGCCCGCGCGGGAGGCCGAGCGCTCGCCTTCGCACCAGCTCATCGCCGCCGCCAGCAGCGCGCGCCCGCCGCGCCAGCCGTCCTTCGGCTGCAAGAACGCCTGCCCCGCTGCGCCCTCCAGGCTCATACTCAGCAGCGCCGTGCGCGCCCCGCCGCGATGCCCCAGTAACAGGAGCGGATCGGGCTTCTTCGAGCCCGCCGCGTGCGCGTGCTCGGCCAGCGGCGCGCTCCACAGCAGCGTCTCGCTCTCCGGCCGCGGTTTGACGCGGTTGCGGAACGGGAGCACCGGCCACGGTTCGCCCGCCGCCGCGACGATCTCGTGCGCCGCGCCGCGCGTTTGCACGCCGAACGGCCCGTGCCGCGTGTACAGATCTTCGCGCCGTTCGTCGAAGACTTCCTGCAGCCGCTTGGCCAGGTGCAGGAATTCGGGAAAGAACTGACCGCCGCCGGCTTGCGCCATGCGCTTCAAGCGCGCTTCGCCCGGCGTGGCGTTCTCCGTCGAGTGCGTGCCGATCCCGAACGCGAACAGCCGCGTGCGCCAGCGCGCCCCGGCTTCCGCGGGCGGCGGGCAGAGCGCCTGCACCGCCGCTTCCAGCTCCGCGTCGGGCACCGGCGGCGTCGGCTCCCCGTCGCTGAGCAGCACCACCAGCCGCTCCTCGGCGTCGTCCGATTCCAGCACGCGCTTCGCCTCCAATAGCGCGCCCGCGAAGTTCGTCTCCTGGCCCAGCATCCCTTCCTTGAGCCCGTTTAGCGCCGTCACCATCCCGGTGCGGCTGGGATCGGCGTCCAGCGCCGCCAGAAGCTGCGCCTCGCGCGAAAAGACGATCAGCCCCACGCGGTCGGTGGCGCGCAGCTTGCCCACCGCTTCGCCCAACTGTGCGCGAGCGAAATAGAGTTTCTTTACGTTCAAGTCTCCGTGCGGTTGCACGGAAATATTCATCGAGGCCGAGATATCCATCACGAACAGGATGCTGCGGCGCCGGTCGTCTTCGGGGCGCAGCGTCGCGGGCAGCAGGCGCTCCCACGCGCCGCCTTCCGCGTGCCGCCCCGCGCCGAAGGCGGTTTCGCCGCCCACCGCCACGAGGCTCAGGCCCTGTTCCACCGCCGCCGTCAGCGCCTGCAGCGCTTCGCCCTCGGGCAGTTCGTTCGCGTCCAGGCCGTCCACCAGCGCCCCGGTGAAGCCCGCGAAATCCTGCGCGCGCCTAGGCAGGCGTTCGGGCGTGAAGAGCGCCGCGTCCACGCCCAGCGGGCGAGCGCCGTCGCGCGCCCACAGCGCCAGCGGCGAACGCTCCCGCGCCAGCACCGCCCACTTCGCCGGCGCATCGATCGGCAGCGCCGCCCAGAGCGTATTGTTGGGCGTGAAGTCGCCCGGCAGCGCGCCGCCTTCGGGCGCATCGACGACGGCTTCGTAGCGCGCGAGGCCCGGCAGCGCCGGGCGGTCGATCAGCGTTGCCGTCGCGCGGAAATCCTTGCGCCGAGCGTCCCCGCGGCCCTGCAGCTCCACGATCCGCGCGCCGATCTCCACGACGCCTCCGCCGGCATGGCGGCGTACCCGCACGCGCACCCGCGCCGCCTGTTGCCCGGCGACCGTCACGTCCAGCGGGAGCCCCAGGCCCACGCGGCCGCGTTCGGGATGCCGCAGCGCCGCCACATGCACGTCGCCGTGCGCTTCCATCGCCGCGGGGCGCGCGAGCAGATCGATGCCCGAACCGGCCAACGCCGCCGCGGCCTCCTCGGCGCCGCCGGCCGTATCGAGCCCGTCGCTCAGCAGCACGATCGCCCGCGCCGCATCTTGGGCCTCGCCAAGCTGTGCGCGCGCCAAGCGCAGCGCGCGCGCGAGGTCCGTACCTTCGCGCTCCACCGCCGCCTGCGGGCGCGTCACGTCCGGCAAAGGCAGTGGGCCGGCCGTCGGAAGCGCGCCGCGTTCGGCGCCGGGCGCTACGCGCATCGGCAACGGCGTCACCGCGCGTTCCAGCCCCGCCGTGCGCCCGAAAACAACGACCCCCAGTTCCACGTTTGGACCGTGCAGTTCGCGGGCGAGCGTCTCGAGTTCCGTCTGCTGCGCGGCCGGATCGTAGATGCTGGCGCTCACGTCCACCGCCGCGACGACGCGCAGCGCCCGGACTTCGCCCGGCAGCCGCAGGCCCGCCAGCGCCAGCACCAAGCACGCCAAGCCCGCCACGCGCCAAACCAGCCGCCAGCGCAAGCGCCGGTCGGCCCGCCCGCGCGCTTGATCGCGGTACCACCAAGCCAGCGCCGCCGCCAAGGGCAGCCCCGCCAGCAACACCGCCGGCTGTTCGAACCAATCGCTCAAGTCCCACTCCTTCGATGGAACAAGGCTTCATACCACATGCGCGGTTTTTCTTGGGCAAGCTGTTGGGGGGACGGCGCCGGGCAAGTGGGCATTATTTTTCTCGAACCCTCTTTGGACCAGGAGCGTTCAAGAGCGTTAGAGGGTTCATTTCACCCATTGTTGCACCGGTGCTTGCCGCGCTAAAATGGGGTTTGGATCAAATTTGGCATAAATTAGGGTAGCTAAAACGAGCCTCATATAAGGATGCAGCGCGAGGTCTCGTCCATTCGTCAGCCTTACGCCCGGGACGAAGTCGTTTCCGGACGGTTGGAGGGTCATAGCAGCCATGGCATCGCCTCGCAGCAAGCGGAACGGTTCCGACGATAACGACAAGAAGAGCACCGTGGATTGGCGCAAGCGGATGGGCCGGGAGCGCCTTTTCGGCACCATCAAGCTTTTGCTGTTCGTGGTGGTGCTCGGCGCGTTGACCGGGTTGGGCATCGTCTACAAGAACAAGATCATGGCCTGGCTGAATCCGCCGGTCCAGACGACGCGGGTCGAACCCAAGGCGCCGGTGCCTCCGCCGCCGGTGGAAGTGCCGGCCGCGCCAAAGGCCGCGCCCCCGCCGGAAGCCCCCAAGGCGCCGGCTCCGCCGCCCGAGGCTCCGAAAGCGCCGACGCCGCCCCCGCCCGAATGGAACCAGGCCGAGGACGCCAAAGCCAAGGAACTGCTCAAGCAGGCGCGCGAGAGTCTCAGCCGGTTGATCACGGTCAAGCAGGGCGGGCTGGAATGGCCGGACTTCGACTTCGACGGCGCCAAGAAGCGTTACGAAGAAGCCGCGCAGCTCAAAGCCAGCCCCGAGACGCATAAGCTGGCCGTCGACGGCGCGAAGAAAGCCAACGAGTTCAAGCTCGCCACGGCGCACATTCCGGTCACCGAGTTCGCGACGGTTCCGACGACGTACGTCGTGACGCTCACCAACGGCAATACCCTGCGCGGGCTCAAGATCGAAGAGAACAACGACTTCCTGAAGCTCCAGACGATCCCGCCGGACAATCCCGCGACGCAGGGCAAGATGAAGATCCCGATCCCCAAGGGCGAAATCGCCGAAGTGACCGGCGTGCCGCTGGCCGAACGGCAGTCGCAGTTCCGCCAGTTGCTCTCGCAGGTCGAGAGCGGCGTGGATCTGAACGGGACCGATCCGCGCGATCTGTACGACATCGTCTTCCTGGCCAAGCGCCTGGCGCTGGGGCCGGAACTCGTCGAATACCTCGACAAAGCCGCCTCGCGCGCGCCCGACGGGCGGCTGGGCGACGCCTTCCGCAAACTGGTTGTCGACCGCGCGCTCGAACGCGCCGCGCTTCTGGCCGCCGCCGGCCGCAAGCACCTCGCGACCGACGAACTTAACCGCCTGCTCCGCTCGCTCCCCGGCTACGCCGTGGCGCAGGACGAAGTGGACGTCTTCAAGCTCCAGGTCCTCGACAAGATCAAGCAGGACTTCAAGTCCACCATCACGCTCGTAGCCAAGAAGGAGCCCGCGCCGCAGCCGACGGCGCAGGCGAAGGTCGAAGAGCCCAAAAAGACCGCGAAGGAACTGGCCACCGAAGCCGCCGGCATGGGCGGCGGCGAAGAGATCCTCGTCGATTCCAGCGGCCTGAAAGCCCAGGGCGCCAGCGCCGGGAAACTGGCCGAAGCCAACAAGGCGTTCGAGGAAGGCATGAAGTTCTACAAGCAATACAAGCAGGGGACCAAGGGCAACAACAATACGATGTTGGACAACGCCAAAGAACACTTGGGCAAAGCGGTGGACCTGTACTCCGAAATTCTGGAGAAGGAGCCGAACAACCGCGCGGTCGAAGACCGCCAGACCGAAGCCAATATGATTTACTACGCCTGCCTGAAGTACCACACGCTGGACATGGGCCGCTAGGCGAGTGAACGGCGTCGAAGTCGTGCGTAAGGCGGGCCGCAAGGCCCGCCGTTTTTATTGGGGCGCGGGAGGCGGAGCATGAAAAAGCGTATCGGAGCAGGACTGGTCGTCATCGCCCTTGTTGCATGCGCTCTTGCGGGATGGGAATACGGCGCCGCCTCGATACCCGAAGATCGATTCGGTGACCTGGACCGCTTACGAACTGCAATCGCGGAAGCGAAGGAGGTTCGAATACTGGAAGGTCTTCCGCATCAAGAAAACGAATACGAAATCTTTGAAAGTGAGCGAGCCGCTAAGAGCACGATCACACGGATGAGCTATCCCTTTTATGCGGAGATTATGGCTGCTACCGCTGAGGATGCGGATGCACTCACGGCATTAATGTTGGACGAGTCTAATTTTGCGCCCTTTAGAGGGGAGAAGAAGTGCGGCGGCTTTCATCCGGATTACGCCGCCGAATGGACCGCGCCATCGGGCAAATACGTGGTACTTTTCTGCTTCGGTTGCGCCGAAATTAAAGCAGAAGGCCCAAGGGTTTCGATACGCTGTGATTTCAGGCCTAATAAGGCATCCGGTTTTAGAAATCTCCTGGATAATTACGACAAACAGCGGCCGTCTGGACTTGGCGGCTATTAAGGTTCTGCGGGCGAGCGACCCGGTCGCCTCATGTCGCAAGCTCACCCGCCACGAAGGTTCAACGGAGCCTTCGACTTTGTTCGAACAATTGTGCCGCGAATCCCGATTGCGAGGACATCCACGTGCCCACACCCGAAGAAGACCTCCTCTCCGCCTTCGACGGCCACGACCTCGAAGCCATTCGCACCGCGTTGACGGCCGGCGCCGATCCGTGCGCGCCCGTACGCGGCAAGCGGCCCGTCTACTGGCTGCTCGAAGAATACACGCGTTCGGACCGCCTCCCCGAATGCCTGCGCCTGCTCTTCGAACGCGGAGCCTTGTTGGACGATCCCGCGCTGGTTCCGGTACTCCTCGACGACCCCGCCGCGATCCGCGATGCCGTCTCGAAGAACAAGGCGTTGCTCCACCACCGCACGAGCCTGGTGTCTTCATTCACCTCGCTCACCGGCGTCACGCTCCTGCACGTCGCCGCCGAGTACGGACACCTGAACGCCGCGCGCGCGCTCGTCGAGGCCGGCGCCGATGTCAATGCCGCCGCGGCCACCACCGCTCACGGCCTCAACGGGCACACGCCGATCTTTCACACCGTGAACTCGAGCCGCAACCGATCCGAGCCGATCATGCGCCTGCTGTTGGAGGCCGGCGCACGAACCGACATTCGCCTCGCGGGCCTCGAATGGGGCAAGGGCTATCCGTGGGAGACGATCTTCTTCGACGTCACCCCGGTCTCCTACGCGCAAGCGGGGCTCTTTCCGCAAGTGCACCGCAAGGAGCCCGAGATTTACGCCAACATCCGCCTGCTGCTTGAAGCCGCCGGCCGCCCGATCCCGGCACTGGAGAACGTCCCCAACCGCTACCTGCAGCCGAAGAAGTCCTGAATCGATGGGCGCACGCGCAGGCCGAAAGTAAGCGAGCAGCTTATCGTGGGGAAGGTCTGCCCGTTGAAGTTTGTCTGGTTCTTGCCGTTGGTAGTTTTCCGCTTGCAGCCCCGCGTTGTGCGGCCTGCGCTTACTTCTTCAACCGCTCTTCCCACCGTACCAGCGCCGGAATCTTATTCGTCGCCGCATCCTTCACGTCCGGGCCGAACGGCGGCCAAGCCAAGTTCGCGGGCCAGTCGGCGGGTTTGGCGGTCAGGTACAGCGACGGCGGCAACTTGGTGTTCGGCGCCAGCGCGCCCCAGTCCACTTGCCCTTTCACTACGTTGGCTCCAACGAGCGTGCCCTGGGAGGTCCGCGGGTCGGTATGCTTCTGAAGCAGAATATCCGAATCGTTGAGCAGCACGTTCCCGACCAGCACTTGCCCGTCGTTCGTCCCCATCACCACCAGCCCCGCGCCCTGCTGCCAGCCGCCGTAGCGTTTGGGCTGCCCGAGCGGGCGGTTGCGGAAGAACAGATGCGGACCGTTCGTCTTGTGCGAGCGGTCCACGACGCCGTTGTAGAAAATATTGCCTTCGAAGAGCACGTGATGCGGGAAGTTCCCGTGCGCGCAGACGTCGCTGGTGATGAAGCCCGTCGTGATCCCGTTCTCCGCGCCGTTGTTGATCCATTTCTCGCTCGCGCAGCCGGCCGGCGCGTCGGGGGCGTGGCAGCGGTCGCGCAGGCGGTCGACCACCAGGTTGTAGCCGAAGACCGAGTAGCTCGCCCCCGTCTCGGTCGCCATCGCGTGGCGCAGATCCTTCAAGATGTTGTGTTCGATCCGGGCGAAGGTGGACAGATCCCGCAAGTTCACGCCGTACCCCGTTCCGCCGCCGCCCTTGCTCTTCGCTTCGTCGAAGAAGCAGCGCTCCACCGTCACCGCGTGCGAGTACGCGATCTCGGCGTGATGCACCGGCGGGTTGTAGCTCTCGACGTCGCGCAGCCACGCGTGGCAGGCGCGCTTGAAGTGGAAGAGGCTGCCCTTCCCGCCCTGCCCGTCGGGGCAGACCACCCGCACGCCTTCCAGGCCCACGTTGCGGACGGGCTTGAGCTTCGCGACGATCGCGTTCTTCTGGTCCGCGGCCACTTGCTTCAGCCCCAGCGCGAGCGGCACGTTCACCGCGATCGAGGCCGCGTTCACCTTCTCGACCAGCGCCACCGCGCCGCGGCAGCGCTTCGCCGCCTCGTAGCTCCATTCGTCCAGGTCGGCCTCGATCAGCACCAGATCCCCGGCGGCGAGCCCCGAAGTATCGGCCAGCGGAATCTCCTTCGCGCCCGGCGCCACGTCGGCCGTCACCGCGCGCGGCTGGTATTCCTTGCTCAGGTAGCCGTAGTCCCATTTCCCGCCCGCGCCCTGCCACAGAAACGCGGTCCCGTTTTCGAGCATCTTGAAGACCGTCTTGTCCGCGCCGGCGCCTTTCAAGACCAGATCGCTGCGCCCGATGGTGATTTTGCGCAGACCGTACTCCCCGGCCGGGAAGACCAGCACCGTCGGCCCCTGGGCTGCCTGGATCAGCTTCTGCAGCGCCGCGGTGATGTCGCCGCCGCCCGGCGTCACGCCGCGCGTCGTCACGTCCACCTGCGCCCAGCGCCCGGCATGCGGATCGGTCCACGCCGGCAGCGCGAAGCCCCCCGGCGGCAGATGCGCATCGAGGGTTTCTCCGCCCGAGCAGGCCATGCACAGTCCCAGCAGCACCCCGGCTATCGTTCCACGCATCGACTGGCGTCCTCCCGTGTCATTCCTATTTAGTACACGCGCCGGCTTGCATAAAATTCGGAAAGCGCGCCGCGTCCGCCCCAGCGCCGCCGGAAAATCGGTCCAGTTTCCGCCGCGCCATCCGGCCATAAAAAAACCCCCTCCCGTGCGGGAGGGGGTCTGAAGTGCGGTACGGATCGTCCAATGCTTACGGCAACGGGAGGCTCTTGCCGCCCGCGTACAGTTCGGCCATGGCCTTGGCGCCGGCCGCGAACTTGGCCGCGTCGTAGGTCTCCGCGTCGCCCAGCACGTCGTACAGCGCGGCGACCTTCTCGGCCTTGGCTTCGCCGTCGGCCGGCTTGGCGTCCTTGTTGTAGCTGCCCGAAACCGCCAGCATGCTCATCACGTACGCTTCGCCCGCGCGGTAGCCGTACGGCGCGATCGCTTCGCCTTCGCTGGCGATGCCGGCCAGGACCTTCTCCGTCTTCGCCTTGTCGAACGCGATGCCGTTGAGCTTGTCGGACCACGCGTCCACGGCCTTGGCGACTTCCTTCAGCGCCGCCTCGCGCTTCGCCGCGTCGGCCCAGTTCGCCTTTACGTCGCCCAGCAGCTTATCCAGCGCCGCCCGGCCTTCGGCGTCCACCGCTTCCGCGGCCTGCCGAGTCAGGATCGCATGCCCCAGCATCCGGTCGTAGCTGGCCTTGATCAGCTTCTCGTCGGCACCGGCCTTCGTGCGCTCCGCCGTCTGCATCGCCGATTCGCGCAACGAAACCGCCTGGCCCATCGCCCACGCCTTCGCGCCGAACCACTCGCCGTGATCGCGCCAGTGAATCCAGCTCTCGTCGCTGCTCATGATCGAAAGCTCGAACGGCAACTCCGGATGTCCCGCGGCCACCAGGTCCGCTTCGATGCGCAGATGGCAGCTCAAGCAGACGTCCGCGCGGAACTTGAGATTCTTCGTGTCGTACAGGCCCCACTCGTTGAAGAGCTTCTCGCTGCCCAAATCCGTGCGCAGCTTCGCCGTCCAGCCCTTTTCCGTGTGCGGCTTCAAGTACTTGTCGGCCGGACCGTGGCACGCGTCGCAGCTCACGCCGTCCTCGACGCTGTACTTCTCCGCGTTGATCTGCTCCGGCTTCAACACGATGCGATGCACCGTGTTGTCGTGCTTCGTGAAGCCCGAAAGACCGTGGCAGTTCAAGCAGCGCTCGGACTTGGACGCGTCTTCGATCTTGAGGTTCTTCGCCATCGCCTTGGACGTATCTTCCAGGAGCTGCGTGTACGCCTTGGCGTGGGCGTCGTTGTTCGACCAAATGTGGTTTTCGTTATGCCGCGTCGCGCCGCCGTCCTTCTCGGTCGCCGAACCGTGACACGCCGCCGCCGCGCACGAGCCCGCGCCCGTGTACTTGATCCCCTGAGGATCCGCGAAAGCCTCGTTGGAAAGCCCGGTCAGCCCCAGGTTTCCGGACATCGTCAAACCCACCACCAGCACCACCGCGGCAACCACCGCGAGGGACTTCCAATGCGAAATGGCCTTTCGTACCATGGCGCGCGCTCCCCTATTGTGATTAGCGTCTTCGTGTCTAGTTCGTAGGATGCTTTGCACCCTACCAAAGAGCCTTACCCTTGCCAAGCCATTTTCCATTCTTCATGCAACTCAAATACTGAATTCATGTTACACGAATGACTTTGGCTTGGCCTGTCGCGCGCCCGCGATTCTGCGCGCATCGTGCAAGCCTTTTGGCTCAGTGGCTCCACTACGTCCTGCTCCTGCCGGTGCTAGGACGACGATAGGATGCACGCCGTTCTTCAATGCCTCTACCTTAAATATCAGGCTTCCACACCCGGCTGATGGATGTACCCCAGATGCCCACCCTTCGGGTCGCGCGTGTATCCAAAGCGCGCGCAAAGCTCGTCGGGATCTTCGAAGCGGTCGCCGAAGCGGGCGAGCAGGTCGTCCAGTTCCGCGTCGAGCCGGCGCTGCACATCGGCCGCTTCGGGGCGATTAACCAGATTGGTCTGCTGGAACGGATCGCGCTGGTTGTCGTACAGCAGCCACGGACCTTGGCGCGAACGCGCATACGTATGCGTCTCGGTCCGCGCGGCGCGCCACTCCGGGCCGCGGAACTCGCTGAACGCCACCAAACATGCGGCCAGCGTTGCCGTCGGCCGCGCGTAAGAAGCGCTGTGCAGCGCGGCGCTGAGGTCCAGTCCTTGGCAGGTTCCGGGCACGCTCAGGCCCAGGAAGCTCAGCAGCGTCGGCATCAGGTCCCACGCGTTGATCAGGCACGGTTCCTTGCGGCCTTGGCCGCCGGGCGTGCGGATCAGCAGGGGCACGTGAATGCTTTCCTCCCACGGGCGCTGTTTGCGCTGTTCGCCTTGGCTGCCCAGCATGTCGCCGTGATCGCTGGTGAAGACGAAGACGGTCTCGTCGAGCTTGCCCTGCGCTTCAAGCGCCGCCAGGATGCGCCCCACTTGCTCGTCCAACGCCGAGACGTGCGCGTAATAGCCGCGGATATCTTCGCGGTTCGGATTCGGGCAGTTTGGCGGAACGTAAAGCGTCGCCGGATCGTACAGCGCCTTGTAGCGGTCCGGTACCGCGCCGTACGGATTGTGCGGCGGGCCCCAGGAAAGGAATCCGGCGAAGGGCGCCGGGCCCGCATCTTTCAGAAACTCGAGAAACAGATCGGTTTGCGCGATCGCGTCGTAGCCTTCCCAATACAGCGGCGTCGGATCGTCGCGGTAGTACAGCGATTTCAGGTAGTCGTGCGAGCAATTTCCCACCGCCCAGAAATCGAAGCCTTGGCGGCGCGGTCCGGGCGGCGTCCAGCCACCGCGGTTGCGCCCGTCGAGGTGCCACTTGCCCACGTACCCCGTGCGGTAACCGGCTTCCTGCAATACGGTCCCGAAGGTCGGGCGGTCGGTCGGCAGGCGGACGTCGTTCATGAACAGACCGTGTGTCAGCGGGTACTGTCCGGTGAGCATGCACGCGCGCCACGGGGTGCAGACGGGCACGCCGGCAACGGCGTTCGTGCAGTTTACGCTTTGCGAAGCGAGCCGGTCGAGATGCGGTGTGCGCATCCCGGGCGTGCCGGCGAAGCCCGCGGCGTTGAAGCGCATCTGATCGGCGAAAACGAAGACGAGGTTCGGTCGAGCCATGCGCTATCCTCGAGAAGCGGTTGCTGCTTACGTTAAACCATGCGCCGCGCCGCCGCACGTGCCGCTTGAGCATCCTCCGCGCCGCGCGTAATATGCGCAGCGTATGCGCATTCTTTTGGCTCTCTTGGCCTTGCTCCTCTTGGCCGGCTGCGAATCCCGCCGCCCCGAGGCCCCGGCGCATGCTCCGGCCGTGGCGAGCAGCGTTCCGGTGGCTTCCAGCGCCGAATTGCTCGACGGATTCGAAGGCCCCGCGCACACCGTCTGGGCATTCGACTCCGCCGACGACGAGGGCGACGCGAGCTACTCCCCCGAACGCGCGACGCAGGGCGAGCGCGCCTTGCGCGTGGCGCTGCGCGGAAAAGGCGCGAAAGGCAAATTCCTGCTGCGCCGCGAAGTCGCGTGGGACCTGTCCAAGGCCGCGGCGCTGATGCTGGATGTCGACAGCCCGGCCGACGGGATGCAGGCGGCGCTGGCCTTCAAGGCCGATCCCGGCGACGTGTATCAGGAGTCGCGCACCATCGATTTGAAGAAGGGGCTCAACCGCGATCTGCGTTTCGCGCTGGCCGCGCCCGACTGGAAACACGCCGAGACGAACTGGCAACTCACCGGCGCGCCGGTGAATCTTGCCAAGGTCACGCGCATGATGGTGGTGCTGTACACCGGGGGCCAGGCCGAAGGCGCGTTCGCGCTCGATAACCTGCGCGTTTCCGGCTCGGCCGAAGCCGCGCAGCGCGCGTGGCGGCCGGAGATTCTGCGGCTGAGCGATCTGCGCGCGGGCGAACAATTCCGGCCTGTCGAGCCCGCCGTGATCTTCCGCGCCAGCTACCGCGATTTCTTCGACCGCGGCGATCTGAGCGTCACGCTGCGCGTCGATCCGCCCGGCGGGCGCGTGTTCGAAATCCCGGGCTTTTTCTCGGGCCTGCTGCCCGCGGCTCAGGAACCGCCCGATCCGTCCGGAGCCGTCCCGCCGCCGTGGGGTCCGTGGCCTCCGAAGGACCGCGCCGCCCAGGACGCCGCACCGGCCGAAACGGGGACCGAGTGGCCGGTCTGGCGCGCGCGCTTCACCCCCCGCGAGAGCGGTCGCTACCGCGTCCAATGGAGCGTGCGCAACCGCGCCGGCGAAGCGCGCAGCATCGAGCAGGAATTCCTGGTGGTGCCGCAGGAACGCGAACGCGCCGCGCCGGGCTTGCGCGGCGGCTTTGTCAGGATCAGCCGGCGCGACCCGCGCAGACTGGAACTCGACGACGGCGCGCCGTTTTTCGTGCTCGGCCAGAACGTCTGCTGGACCACCGACTGGAAGCCCTACCTCGAGAAGATCGCCGCGTACGGCGGCAACACCTGCCGGATCTGGCTCTGCCCATGGGGCTTGAAGCTCGAACGCGCCACCGAGCCGGGCGTCTACGATCTGGGCGTCGCGCGGCGCATCGACGAACTCTTCCGCATGGCCGAAGCCGGCGGCGTGCGCATCGTCTTCTGCTTCACCTTTCACGGCGCGAACGGGGATTTCTGGCACGAGTCGCCCTACAACCGGCTCAACGGCGGCCCCTGCGCACGCGGCGAAGATTTCTTCACAGACGCGAAGGCGAAGGCGCAGTTCAAGCAACTCCTCGATTACGCCATCGCGCGCTGGAGTTACTCCCCGGCGCTTTTGGCGTGGGAGACCATGAACGAGGCCGACCTGGCGAAGTACGACGCGCCCGAGGATGTCGCAGCCTGGGCGCTCGAGATGGCCGGGCATTTGAAGGCGAACGATCCGCACGGGCACCTGGTCACCGTCAGCACCACGCGCGCCGACTTCGCGCCGCGCCTCTGGGACGATCCGCGCACCGACTTCGTCAGCGGGCATGCGTACGGTTTCGACGCCGCCGCGGCGCTCGATAGCCAACTCGGCCCCCAGCGCTGGCGTTTCAAGCCCTTCCTGCTGGCCGAATACGGCGGCGGCTGGCAGGCGGCCGACGATGCGCAGGACCGCGATGGCCGGCGCCTGCAAGCGGCGCTCTGGCTCACCGCCTGCGCGCCCGCCGCCGGATGCGCGCTGCCGTGGTGGTGGGATACGCAGATCGAAGCGCACGGGCTCTACCCGCGCTTCGCGGCGGTCGCGCGCTTTTTGAAAGACGACGAGCGCCGCGCGCGCTACGGGGAACCGCTGCAAGCCCGCATTGCCGCCGCGCCGGGGCTGGAAGTCCGCGGCATCCTGGACGCGCAAGGCGGCCGCTTCTATGTCTACCGCCCTGAAGCGGTCACGAACCCCGAAGCGCGCAAAGCGCGCATGTTGGAGGCGGCCGCGGCGCTCCCGCTTCAAGGGTTGCTCGATGGTGCCTATCGCGTCGAGTATTGGGACGCCGAAGAAGGGAAGACCTCCGGCCGTGCACAGGTCGAAGTGAAAAGCGGTCGGCTTGAGTTGGAGCTTCCCGCGCGCGACCGCGAGTACGCGATCAAGCTGGACCGCGAACCGCGCGTGGAGCCGGGGGTGGGGAAGTAATCTTGCGGACGGTGGGGGTTCGTTTCAAACGTTCGCAGGTTTGGGGTATTCTGGTAGCATGCTTGCGGTTTCTAGCATTGGGATGGGTTGTTCCTGGAGGCTGATTTCATCATGCGCGCGGTCATGGGTTTACTCGTTTTAGCTGTTCTTTGCTTCAGCTCCGGCTGCCGCTCCGTGCCGCGCGATACCAAGGAAGGCGTTGAGCGTTCGGACGTGGTCGCGGCAGAACGGCGGCGGGTGATGCTGATTCCCGATTACTCCGCCCCGGAAATCGCCGAAGCGGCGATGAAACGCCCACCGGATGCCATCCAGCGCGACGGAACCGACGAAGTCCACTACTACCTCATTCAAGGCGCGGTCGAAGGCGAAGCTCTGCGCCTGGTCTACCGCGATAGCCGCCTGATCGGGCGCAGCGTGGTCAAGACCCGGCCTTCCGAATTTTCACCGTAGCTCCCGCCGTCCCCTCCGGTAACCTCGCCGCGCCATGGCCGAACTGCTCAAGAAGACCGTCTTCGTCACGGGCGCGAGCGCCGGGATTGGCGCGGCGTGCGTGCGCCGTTTTGCGGCCGCAGGTTGGCGCGTCGCCGCTGGCGCGCGGCGCCTCGATCGCCTGGAAGCCCTGGCTGCCGAAGTCGGCGTCGCGCACCCGCTCGTCGAAGTCCTCCCGCTCGCTTGCGACGTGGATTCGGACGCCTCGGTGGCCGAAGCCTTCCGGCGCATCGGCGAACGTTTCGGGCGGCTCGACGCGCTCGTCAACAACGCCGGCTTCGGACACTACGGCACCGTCGAAGGCCTTTCGATCGATGCCTTTCGCGCCTGCATGGAGACGAACTTTTTCGGCGTGTTGCGCTGCACGAAAGCGGCGCTGCCGCTGCTGAAGAGCGCCGCGGCCGAAGCGCGCACGCGTAACGGCGCGGCGGTGGTGATGGTCAGTTCCATCGTCGGCGTGCGCGCGTTTCCCGGCGCCGGAGCTTACTGCGCCAGTAAATTCGCGCTGGAAGGGCTCGCCGAAAGCCTGCGCGTCGAACTGCGCGACGATTGCATTTCGGTTTCGATCGTCAACCCCGGCGTCACGCAGACCGATTTCTTCGCGGTGGCCGAGGGGCAGCGCCCCGCCGGCTTCGTGACGGCCAAGGCCGGCATGAGTTCCGCGGAAGTCGCCGAGGTCATCTTCCGCGCCGTGCGCCGCCCGCGCCGGAACGCCTACCTCACGCTGCCGGGGAAAGCCGGCGTGCTGCTGCAATGGATCAGTCCGCGGCTCTTCGATTACGTGCTGGGCAGGATGTGGAAGTGACTTTGGATCCGCGCCTGCGCGGTCCCCATAGCTGCTTCTGAGCGCTCGCTACTCGTTACTTAATACGCTTTACGCATGACCTGTCCCGACATCCTGCTTCGCAAGCGTGCAAACTCACGCTTGCGCCGAATCCAACGTCGAAATTCCCTACAACGCCAGCAGCGCTTCGATGAAGCCGACTTTGTGCGTCTCGTCCTTGACCACCAGCACCGGCGTGCGCGCGTTGCGTACGACCTTCGTCGTCACGCTCCCCAGCAAGAAGCGCGCGAAGACCGAGCGTCCGCGGCTGCCGATCACGATCAGGTCCGCGCGCCGGGCCTCGGCGTTCTGGCAGACCACCTCGGCGGCCGGACCGTCGTCGACGACCGGAAGGATCGCCATCGGAAAATCCTTGACCTTGCTCAGGATTTTCGCCACGTCCTCGTCGTGCAGTTTCTTCATTTTCGCGCGCGCCGTCTCGTACGTCATCCCGGCCTCGATGTAGCCTGTGGGCACCTGGTACGCATTGACGAGATCGATGCTCTTCAACCCTTCGCGCGCGGCGAGGTCGAGGGCCCAGTCGAGCGCTATGCGCGCGGTGGGAGAGCCGTCGGTGGCGCACAAAATCCGCTCGATATCCGTCGACGGGCAGGGACGGTAAACCAGGACCGAACACGGTGCGAGCGCCAGCAGCCGTTCGGCCACCGTGCCCAGCGGTTCCTTGGAGTCCGGTTCTCCGCCGTACGCGCCGATCACCAGCATATCCGGCTTTCGCTCTTTCATGGCCTTGGCGATCTCGTCCACCGCGGAGCCCTGCTTGACGATCACGTTCACCGGCACCGGGTTGGTTTTGCTCAGACGAGCCAGTTCGGCCTGGACTTTTTCTTTGGCTTCCTTGGTCAGCGACTTGGTCAAATCGTCAACCAGGAAGTCGTAGCGCTTATCCCATTGTTCGACGACATGCACGACATCCAGGTGCGCGTCGTACACCTGGGCCAGCTCCGCGGCTTCGGCCAGAACCAGGTGGGAAGTGGCGGTGAGATCCATTGCGCAGAGCACGCGCGTGACCTTTGCGCCCTTCGCCGTTGAGGAGGCTTTGCGCGAGGAAGGGGTGCGCGCGGATTCCTTGGAAGCTCGCTTGGACGTTTGTTTGGCCATGTACCGCTCCTTGGCTGCCGTAGGATTCTAGTTGTGGGAAGAATTCGAGCGTAGTGCAGCGAACGCCAAGCGCCAAGAACCAAAATGACGGGTCATGCGTCACGCCGGTATCAGTAGGGGTTATCGAACTTCATTTCGATGGTTTTGGGCGCCTGCGTCGCTTCCTCGGCCGAGCGCTTTCCGACCGGCGGAAACGGAGGCTTGGCGGGTTTCTCCGGCGTTTCGGGTGCGGGCGGCGTGGCCGGCGGCTTGGGCTTGCCGGGCACTACGATGATCGGCGCGTTGTAGTAATAGGGAGGGTAACCGTAGCGCCCGTACGAATGCCTCCAGCGCTCCCGCTCCAACGCCGCCCACTCTTCGTCGAGGCGGCGGCGTTCGAAATCCTGCTGCCGGCCCTGCGATTCCAGCAGCGCGCGTTCGGTCTCCGCCTTTTCGGTCTGCGCCTGCTTGAGCCGCAGATCGGCTTCCTGGAGCTTGCGGTCGAGGTCGTCCTGGCGCGCGCTCTCGGCCTTGCGCACCGCCTCGTCGCGCGCTTCGGGCGTGATCCACTGGCCTTGGTGCTTCACCAGCCCCAGTGCTTCGTGCCGTTCGTCCCCGGTCACCCAGCGTTCGCCCACCTTTAAATAGCCCAGCGCCTGGCGCGCGGCCTCGTGGTCGGAATCGAAGTTCAGCACCCGAGCCAACGCCTCTTCGCGCTGCCGCGGAAGATTCTGCTGCCCGCACCACCCGGCCAGTTCGAACCACGCGCTCGCCGCCGCCGGCCGGTTGGGGGCTTCGCCGCCATGCACCTTGGCCAACTCGCTTGCGCGGTCGTGGTACGTATCGAGCGGTGTCGCCTTTTTGACGATCTTCTCGATCTGGTCGCGCTTGACCACGATCGAGCCGTAGCCCAGATGCACGACCACCGAGTCGTCCTTTTCGACGACGCGGCCTTCGAGCTGTTTGCCGTTTTTGAGAACTACGATGTCCGCATGGGCCGCCGGAATCAGGCCCAGAGCCAGCAGCAGGGCCGCGGCGCCATTCAGTCGGGCCGTGGCGGAAGGACGCAGCATGCTTACTCCGCTTTGACCGCCCGGACCATCACCAGAATCTCGCCGCCGAGGTTCGCTTTGTCGCCTTCGGGGCCGTTGAGCATCTTCTTCGCGATCATGATCGGCAGCGTCTTGTTCTCCGCCATGCCGCGCGTGATCGATACGCCGTCCTTGACGCTCCCGCCGCTGTACTGTTCGACGCGCAGCCGTTCGGGATACATCGAGCGCTGGTCGTACTGGTCCTTGTTGCGCTTATCCTTGTACTGGCGGTTGAAGATCACGTTGTAGATCGTCGGATCGCTGCGGAAGGACGCGAAAAGTTCATCGTTGGTGGCCTTTTCGCTTTCGCCTTTGACGAAGCCCGCGCCCGCGCTCAGCGCCTTCTGAAACGCCGCATACGCCAGCTCGTCGTTCTTTTCCTTGGCGGCCTTCTCGGCGCGCACTTCGCGCTGGTAGTTCTCCTGCTCGGAGGACTTCATGCTGTACAGCACGCCACAAACCACCAGGAGCAGGCCCAGGACGGCCAGCAGAATGACCAGTTCCATCCCGCCGCCGCCGGCGGCGCGCTTCTTCGGCTTGCCGCGGCCCGGATCTTCCGTTCCGGCCGGTCCGCGCTGGGATCCCTTGGCCGATCCGCGAGCCGAAGCCCGCGCCGATCCGGTCGCCGGCGCCACGCCTCGCGCCGATGCCCGCGCGCTGCCTCGAGCCGATTGGCGACCGCTTCCACGCTGCGCCATGCTGAGCACTCCTTGCTGCTTTGTTCCAAGCCCGCTGGCTTGATCGACTTAATGTGTGATACCCACAAATCCAAAGGGGGTCAAGGTGCAATGCTGCACCTCTAGTGATTAACGGAGGCGAAGGCGGGTACTGGCAAAAGTTTTCACTTTGAGCAGTCAAAAAATCAGGGCTTGGGCGGCGCCTGGACGGGAACCTTCTTAGGTCCTGTCGGGGACGTGGGTTGGGGGCGGGCCAGAACCGGCGCCGCCACCGGCGTGTCCGTGGGCAAAAAGAGGTTCAGGTAGCTTTCCAGTTCGCGGCGCGCTTGTGCATCGCCTTCCATGGCGCGCTTGAATTCCGTCTGCACCTGGGAGCGATTGCCCATAAAAAGCCCCGCAATCTCGCCCAACTGGGGGAATCGCGCGAGGTACGCGTCGGCGACCTCCTTCGAATCCAACTTCGTGTTGCTCACCAGTTTAGGCTGAGGGGCCGTCGTTTCGCCGGGGAGCATGGTGATGTCCGAAGTATCCAGTTTGCCGATCTTACCTTGGGGAATGACCGGAGCATCGACCACAGGCTTGCGCTCGGTCTCTCTGAAACCGCTGCCCTGTACGACCTTCTGTGCCTGCTCCGAGGTAGTTTGGAAACCCTTCACTTTGCCTTCGTCCGGGCCGCGTAGAACCTCTTTGACCTTCTCGGCCGGAATGATTTTTTGGATCGGCTTCCCATCCGGGTCTTTAGGGTTGGCTACGATAATGAGAACGCCGCGCGGGGTTTGCATCACCACGATGCACGGCACTTCCGAACCGTCTTCGAGGATCACCTTGTCTTTGCGGTAGTTGACCTGAACGTCTGCCCATGCCGGAAACGGGCAGGCCGCCGCCAAGCACGCGCTCAAGGCGCACGCCAGCAGGCGTTGGGGCCATCCTAGGGCGGAGATTGAGGTTCGACCACGCATCGCATTATTCTCGCTGCTCTTGGGCACCACCTCAAGGGTGTACCGGTCACAAAATGGAGCCCCGCCGGCTGTTAAAAGGAGGCGATCAGGCCTGATCGTCGGGGCGCTTCTTGTGCTTGTTGCGTTGTTGGAAGCCCTGGCGTTCGTCGTACCGGCTGCGTTGCCCGCGCTGTTTGCCGCGCTTAAAGGCCGGGTTTGGGGTTTCGCCCGAGCTGCCGTCGAGTTCGACCTGCGGCGGCGCGAACTTGATGCTGCGGCGTGGGTTCTTCTCGGGCCGAGGTTGATTTCCGAAGCGTGACTCCCGTTTGGCGCCGCCTTGCGGCCGCTTGGTCCCGGTTCCGTCTTGCCACTTACGCGTGCGCTCGCCGCTTCGGTCGTTCGAAGCGCTTTCGCCACCCCGTGGACGGTCTTTGGGCCCCTTGCGTTCCCATGGCTTTCCGGACCGCGCGCCGGCTTCGTCGCGTGACTTGCTTTCCCACGGCTTTCCGGACCGCGCGCCCGCTTCGTCGCGTGACTTGCTTTCCCACGGCTTTCCGGACCGCGCGCCCGCTTCGT